>CALAOR010000070.1 GCA_937889595.1 uncultured bacterium | reverse complement strand
CATTTCATCCGCATTTCCAGTGACGTAAGAATATTTTCCTTGGAAAAACCAAGGTCGAAAAACACCGGCAGTGTAAACTTGATCATAATGGGCGGCCCGCAGATCACGGCAACCGCATTCTTCGGCGATGGGGCAACTTCTTTACAAACAGCCGGGACAAAGCCTTGGCGTCCCTTCCAGGCTTCATCACCTTTATCCACGGTAATAATGGATTTGATATCGTCGCGCTTTTCCCACAAGGCCAGTTCATCCTTATACAAAAGCAATCCGGGAGTTCTGGCGCCATAGATCGCGGTTATCTCACCGAACCTAGAACGGTTGTCTTTATGAAGCATATAATTGATCAGCGAGCGCAAGGTCGTAAAAGCGAAGCCACCACCGACAACAACAATATTTTTCTTTTCCAAAAATTCAATCGGCCAGGAGTTTCCCAAGGGGCCGCGAATACCGATCTGCGCGCCTTCGTCCATGTCATGCAGCGCGGAGGTAACCAAACCCGGCACAATAGTTCCAGCTCTCTGCACGGTAAATTCAACATATCCGGGCTGTGTAGGCGATGAGGCGATACCGATAGGCGATTCGCCCTTACCATAAATGGACAGCTCGGCAAATTGCCCGGGCAGATATTTAAAGTTTTGTTCGTCTTCTTTATTTAGAAATGTGAACCGAAACGTTTTGATATCGTTGGTATCAACTTCGTTGATGATCTTGGATATCTGAACCGGCATGGGAATGTAAGGATTGTTGTTTGACATCTTTTTTCCTCAAAAATGTTTTTTCAATATACGCAACTTATGCTTTTAGCGCTGCTTCGACAATCGAATATATGTCAATGTTGACCGGACAATAGCGCGTACAACGCCCGCAGCCGACACAGGAAATTACGCCATATTTTCTGATATGATATGAATATTTGTGAGATATTTTCTGTCGTAAGCGCTGATAAACCTGCGTTCTGGGATTATGACCGCTCGCCTCCAGGGTAAAATCAGTAAACATACAGGCATCCCAAACTCTGCGCCTTGTTCCTTTGCCAAACAGGGTATCATCACAAATGTCAAAGCAGTAACACGTCGGGCAAACAAAAGTACAGATACCGCAACTCAGGCATGCGGCAGACATCTTTGTCCAGAAATCAGTGTTGTCAAAGATATCTTCCAATTTTTTCGCGATTGCCTCCTGATCGAGAGTCATAAAACGCGTTTTATATTCCTTGCCTTTATTGACATATTCAGTGAAATATTTCTCGTCAGCAGCACTTCCATCTTTAAGAACGGCAAGCTCCGACAGAAGGTTTTCCCCTTTTTTCGTAATTGCCTTGAGCAGCAACTCTTTATCCTTTTTTACCATAAAGATATCGCTGCCTTCGGGATCGGCTGCATAAATGCCCAGCGTATTATAGAAATCGGCTGAGTCAACTGGCTGGTTAAGATCATAGGCATAACCGAAAATGGTTGTTGCTTCTCTTCTGAAACGCCAGTAAGGATCAATGATACCCGCGGCATCAAAATGTATGTCCATGATCTCAAAACTTTTGACATCACAGGGACGCACGCCAAACAGAAATGCCGGTTTCAGATTCAATACAGCCGGTTCGGCCTCCGATAAGGGTTTTCCTATCTTATATTTGACAAAATCTTCCTTGTGAGGGAAAAAAGCGCCCTTTGGACTCATGATGGTATTGTAAAAACTCAGATCGACCTTCTGCGGATCATTAATCTCCGCAAAGTTATGTCCGGAGACTTCCTTGACGGGAGCCAGAAGCGTCCCCTTTTCCATCAGCACGGCTGCCAGTTGGGATATTTTTTCTATTGCTGTTTTTTTCAACACAAACCGCTCCTTAATTATTCCAATATTTTGTCGGAATCTTCAACCCGAAAATCAACCAGGACGGGCTTATCTTCTATGCTCATACCGGCTGCCTGGTTAAACATCTCCTCGCATTCCTTGGCCACTTTCTTGTGGAAAAGGTACAGGGGAATATCCACCGGACAGGCACGCGAACACTCACCGCAATCGATACAACGTCCTGCCAGATGATGGAATCTTGTCAGGTGATACATCATATTACCGGGAGACTGCGGCGCTTTATCGGCCCACTTGGGTTTGCTCTGGTCGATAAAACAGGGATCACAATAACACATGGGGCAAGCTTTACGGCAGGCATAACACCGGATGCATTTATCAAACTCTTTTTTCCAAAATTCCCAGCGTGCCTCCTTGTCCATTTTTTCATATTCCGCCAGAACATCGTAAGGTGAAGCGCTCTTTGCGCCGTGCACTTCTTCGCCCAGCAGTAGGTCGTAAAGAACCGGATTATACATGCCGCAGGTTGTTTTGCTGTCAATAATTTCTCCTGTCTTGGGGTTTTTCATGCCTTGAACCGGAATGCCAAGGATCACCAGGTTTTCCCTTTTGACTTTTTCCTCCTGGATTAACTGAATGACCGCCCTGCTGTCGGCTGCTTTCACGGCAATGGCGATTTTAGTTCCCTGCGGGTAACGGACAAGGTATCTGGCCATATTATAATTGCAGTATTCGTTAAAGACTATGTTCTCCACATCAGCAATGGTTTTCGCGGCATAGGGCATCGGATGGTTTTCATCAAAACCTTTTCCATAGGCCAGAACCACGGTTACCAGACCTTCTTTCAAAAGCCTTGTTGCTTCTGTTTTTAGATTCTCTTCGATTTTCTTAAATTCAGTCATATCCTCTCCCAACTGCCTTTTACGGATTTGTAAAAAATCCCCAAAACCTCATAATTGTCATTCCGGCAAAGACCGGGGCGACAATGCTGACTATTTATTACGATCTCATCACTCCTGTATCTTTAACTTTGCCTGGGGTCCAAGATTCCTGATCTGGGCGGTGAACTCCGCGACAACCTCAGCAAATTTATTGCCTTCGGAAGCGGAAATCCACTCCACTCTTAATCTTCCCGGTTCGAAACCTGCAAATTCCAGTATCTTTTTGGTAGTAGCCAGTCTTCTTCTGGCGTAAAGATTCCCGGTGTTATAGTGACAATCACCTGGATGGCAGCCGCCGACCAGAACGCCGTCAGCGCCTAACTGAAACGCCCGAAATATAAAAGAAGGATTGATGCGGCTGGAACACATTACCCGGACAACGCGCAGATTCTGAGGATATTTCAATCGCGTCGTTCCGGCGAGATCAGCTCCTGTGTAAGTGCACCAGTTACAGGCTATGCCCAATATTTTCGGTTCAAACGACATAAATTTTCCTTTCTACAAAACTGACAAACTTAAACAATATACATCCTTATTTATGGCGTCATAAAAAGCTCCAGAGGCAAGGCGCGCGAAGCATGAGGAATGAGGCCTACTTTTTCGCAGGCCGCAGTGACAAATGATGAAGCGCAACGCAGCATATGGACTTTTGATGATGCCATATTAGAACTCCATGAGGCCTTCCATTTCAGCCAGCACCTGTTCGTTGGTGAAATGACGGGCAATAATCGCTGATGACGGACAGACGGAAGCGCAAAGGCCGCAGCCCTTGCACAGAGCCTCATTAATTTCCGAAACACGCTTTTCATAATTAAATGCGGGCGCGCCGTACGGACACACGCGGACACAGTTCTGACAACCGCAGCACGAGGCCGGATTGACCATCGCCGTTGTGGCTTCAAGTTCCATTTTATCCTTGACAACAATGGTCAAGGCTTCTGCCGCCGCGCCCAAAGCCTGGGCGACTGTATCCGGAATATCTTTGGGCCCCTGACAGACACCGGCAATGAAAATACCTTCCGACATAGTGGAAAGAGGCGCAATCTTCGGATGTCGTTCCATAAAGAAGCCCTGCTTGTCTGTGCTGAGATTGAAAAGCCGCGCGATATCCTTGTAATCCGCCCGCGGAACAATAGCCGGCGAAAGCACAACCATGTCTACCGGCAACTTCATGAACTTACTGGTGATCGTATCTTCAGCCTCGACAATCAGGCGTCCCGGTTCCTCCGTGCTCTGGGTAACCCGTGCCCCCTTACCCCTGATAAATTTTACATTTTCTTCCAACAGGCGGTTGTAAAATTCTTCATATCCTTTTCCGGCAGCTCTCATATCGATATAGAACTGATAAACATCTGCGGAGGTTTTTTCCTTAAAAAGATGCGCGAACTTGAGTGAATACATGCAGCAGACGCGGCTGCAATGCTCATGATAATTTTTATCGCGGCTGCCGATGCAGTGCAGGATGGCGATAGATTGTGGTTCCTTGCCATCGCGCTGCGTCACCTTGCCCGCCGTTGGACCTGCGGAGTTGAAAAGTCTCTCCACCTCGAGAGCATTATAAACGCCGGGATACTTGCCGTAACCGTATTGAACCAGTGGCTTTGTATCCATCAGATCATAGCCGGTCGCGACAATCACTGCTCCGACTTTTACATTAATAAATGAATCCTGCTGCTCAAAATCAATCGCCTTCTGTTCGCAGACTTTCTCACACAGGCGGCACTTGCCCTTGAGAAAATAAGTGCAGGAATTTTTATCAATAATGGGTTTTTGCGGTACGGCCTGGGGAAACGGAATATAGATCGCCTTTCTTTTCACGAGCGATTCATCCCATTCGGATATGCCCTTTCCGGGGCATTTCTCCGTGCAGGCCAGACAGGCGTTGCACTTGCTGTGATCCACATAACGCGCCTTCTGTTTAATGGTAATATCGAAATTGCCCACATACCCTTTTACCTCGGTCACTTCACAATATGTAAGCATCGAAATATTCTTGTGCTGCAAAACATTATCCATTTTGGGGGTGAGAATACAGGCGGAACAATCCAAAGTCGGAAATGTTTTATCAAACTGGGCCATGTGCCCGCCGATGGTGGAGTTTTTTTCCACGAGATATACTTTTTTACCGGTGTTGGCAAGTTCAAGCGCGGCCTGAATTCCCGCGATGCCTGCTCCGATAACCATCACATCGGGATTGACGTCAATGACACGCGAGGTCAGCGGTGCCAGAAGCCGCGCGCGATAAACCGCGCCGTTGAGCAGTGCCTTGGACTTTGCTGTGCCTTCTTCAATATCACTGGTTACCCAGGAAACCTGCTCGCGTATATTAACAATGGTCAGAAGGTATTGATTCAAACCGGCGTTTTCGATAACTTTGCGGAATGTGTTTTCGTGCATCAACGGAGAACAGGCCGTGACAATCACGCGGTCGAGATTGTATTTTTTGATATCGTGTTGAATCATTTCCTGTCCCGGCGTGGAACACATGAATTTATAATCTCTAGCGACAACAACATCCGGTAGAGTCGCGGCAAATTCCGCAAGCTCGCTTACCCGCACTGTTTTTGCAATATTTAAACCGCAGTGGCAAACAAAAACACCAATTCTGCTCATAGTATCTCCCTACTCTTTACTCCAGAATAAAAAACGTGACCTTTAACATTTAACTAACGCTGCAGGTATCAACCGCAGGCTCGTCAATATTTATTTCCAGGCTCTCCAGGAAAAGCTCGCTTACATCCTTAATTTTAATTTTATCATCGGCATTGAGTGTTCGAATGCTGTCTTCAAACATGGCAATGCAGTAAGGACAGGCAGTTGCCAATATCGTTGCCCCCGTCTCCAATGCCTCTTCTACACGCAGATCGCTGAGGCGCTCACCTTTGAGTTTTTCCATCCATAATCCGCCGCCGCCGCCGCCGCAACACATGCTCTGTTCACGATTCCTGCCCATCTCTACTAACTCCAGCCCCGGTATGGATGCAAGGACTTCGCGCGGCGC
>CALAOR010000069.1 GCA_937889595.1 uncultured bacterium | reverse complement strand
CAACCACACCCACGGTTACGGAGACTGTTACACAAACGATAACGGAAACGATAACACAGTCAATAACGAAAACCGTAACAGCGACAGTGACGGAAACGGTTACTGAAACAACGACGCCGACGGTAACTGAAACGGTGACAAAAACAGTAACTGAAACAACCACGCAAACGGTCACGGAGACCGTTACACAAACGATAACAGAAACAGTGACAGAAACAACCACACCCACGGTTACGGAGACTGTTACACAAACGATAACGGAAACGACAACGCCGTCAGTAACGGAAACTGTAACAGAGACAGTAACAGAAACGGTGACTGAAACAACCACACCCACGGTTACGGAGACCGTCACGCAAACGATAACGCCGACAGTAACGGAAACCGTCACAGAGACCGTTACCGAAACGGTTACAGAAACAACCACACCCACGATAACGGAGACTGTCACAAAAACGATAACAGAAACGGGAACTACAACTGTGACCGAAACAATTACACCGACAGTTACACAGACCGTTACACAGACTGTCACGAAAACAATTACCGAGACTGTCACTCAGACCGTGACGGAAACAGCGACTCCGACAGTGACAGAAACCGTGACAGAAACAGTTACAGAAACAGTTACCCCCACAGTGACCGGGACTGTAACAGAAACAATAACATTGACAGCGACTGAAACTGTGACAGAAACTGTCACTGAAACCATAACCGGAACAATAACTGAAACCGTTACAGAGACCATAACGCAAACTGTGACTGAGACAATAACTCCAACAGTGACAGAAACAATCACAGAAACCGTGACAAAGACAATAACGCCGACAGTGACGAAAACAGTGACTGAGACCGTAACACAGACAATAACAGAAACAGCGACCCAGACCGTAACAGAAACAATAACGCCGACCGTGACCGAAACCGTGACTCAGACCGTGACTGATACCGTTACACAGACAATAACAGAAACCTACACACACACGGTCACGAAAACAATAACAGAAACAGTGACAGAGACAATAACGCCGACCGTGACCGAGACAGTAACGCAGACCGTGACTGAAACAATAACCCAGACCGTAACGCCGACATCAACGGTTACGCCGACATTTACAGAGACACCGCTGGATACGGCAACGGTGACACCAACATTTACGGTCACAGAGACTGTGACCGAGACAGTAACACAGACCGTGACGGAAACAACGACACCCACAGTGACTGAAACCGCGACAGAGACAGTGACGCCTACAGTTACGGAAACCGTGACCGAAACTGTGACTGAAACAATAACGCCGACAGTGACCGAAACAGTGACTCAGACCGTGACTGAGACCGTTACACAGACAATAACAGAAACCGTGACAAAGACAATAACGCCGACAGTGACTGAAACCGTGACAGAAACAGTAACACCCACAGTAACGGGGACAGTGACTAGGACTGTAACAGAAACAATAACGCCGACAGTAACAGAAACAGTGACTCAGACCGTGACTGAAACTGTCACACAGACAATAACAGAGACCGATACACCCACGGTCACGGAAACAATAACAGAAACAGTGACAGAGACAATAACGCAGACAGTGACCGAGACAGTAACGCAGACCGTTACAGAAACGGTGACTGAAACAATAACCCAGACCGTAACGCCGACATCAACGGTAACGCCGACATTTACAGATACGCCGCTGGACACATCCACGGTAACGCCTACATTTACGGTGACCCCGACAATGACCGAGACAGTGACGCAGACCGTAACAGAAACAGTGACACCCACAGTGACGCAGACCGTGACCGAAACAGTGACGCCCACTGTGACCGAGACAGTGACTCAAACCGTGACTGAAACAGTAACCCCCACAGTAACACAGACAGTGACGCAAACAATAACGCCGACAGTGACCGAAACGGTGACTGAGACAGTAACTCAAACAATGACTGAAACTGTGACACAGACAGTCACACCAACAATAACAAAAACAATCACGCAGACAGTAACAGAAACCGACACACCGACAGTAACGGAAACAATAACTGAAACCGTGACAGAGACCGTGACGCCGACAGTTACGCAGACAGTAACCGAGACAGTAACGCAGACAGTGACCGAAACAGTGACCGAAACAGTGCCGCCAACGGTCACACAAACAATAACGCAGACGGTTACGAAAACCGTAACAGAGACCGTGACGCAGACTGTGACTCAGACTGTAACGCAAACGGTCACGGAAACCGTAACGCCGACCGTAACAGAGACCGTGACGCAAACCGTCACTGAAACAGTAACGCAGACAATTACTCCGACATTCACGGTAACGCAAACAGTGACGCAGACCGTGACAGAAACGGTCACGCAGACAGTTACAGAAACAGTGACCCCCACCGTGACCGAAACCATAACGCCTACAGTAACGGAAACTGTAACGATGACCGTAACCCCGAGCGTGACTGAGACGACATCTCCCACTGTTACCCAAACCGTGACTGAAACGGTTACGCCGACCGTAACGCCGACCATAACGGAAACAGTGACGCCGACGGTCACAGAAACCATAACAGAAACAGTAACTCCGACTGTGACCATGACTGTGACACAGACCATAACGGAAACAGTGACGCCTACAGTGACGGAAACGGTGACGCAGACTATTACGCCGACTTCGACCATAACGCCCACTGATACCCAGACCGTAACGGAAACCATCACCCAGACCATCACGCCGACAGTGACTCCAACCGTGACGCAAACCGTGACACCGACTGTGACCGATACTGTGACACAGACCATAACGGAAACAGTGACCCCGACCGTTACTGAAACTATCACGCAGACCGTGACGCCGACCTTCACTATAACGGAAACCACGACGCCCTCGGTCACGCCGACATCGACGCCTACCGACACCCCCACCTTTACGGTCACACCGACAGTGACGCAGACAGTAACGCCGACAGACACTCCTACAGCAACACCGACATTCACGTTTACAGACTCGCCCACATTCACGCCTTCGGCGACGCCGACTGATACTCCCACGATAACTGAAACTTCCACGGTATCAGCTACATTTACGCCGACATTTACGCCGACATTCACCGCGACTAATTCGCCGACCAGCACGTCTACGTTCACAGTTACGTATACATTTACTGCGACATTTACCCCGACATTTACTGTGACGCCGACTTTCACAATAGCCATAGGAGAAGGCACGGTGGATATATCGCCGTTGACAGCCATTTCAGGAAACACAGGCTATACTGTTTCCATCACATACACAGCGGGCGTGACTGCCTGGACAGACGGGCTGTTGAAGATAACGCTGCCTGCCGGCTGGTCGCCGCCTGATGCCAATAATCCATATGCGCCAGGTTATTTCTCAGTAGCCGTATCCGGAGGAACTTTAATCGGCACTGGAACAGACGGTATGGCCATGACAATAGAGGTAAGCGGGCTAACGGCGCTTACGGGGAAAATATATATAACATACGGAGACAGGTCGTTCGGGCCCGGAGCGGCCGCGGGCAATCCCGGGGCAAATACATTCTTCACAGAGATGGATACGTTTGGCGCGGCCCTTGCGGGTATACAGGTACAGCCTGTGATTAATGTAACTGCGCCCACGCCTACTGTCACGCCGACTAATACCCCCATGATAGCCGAAGGAAGCGCGGTTGTCGCGCCTCCCACAATAGTTGCCGGATCTGTCAGTCAATCTATAGACATCACGTACACGGCAGGCGCAACAAATTGGGCGTCAATCGGCCCTTATTACGGAACACTAAACATAACAATCCCGGCAGGATGGACGCCGCCGAGCACTACGCTGGCCAATAACGGGTATTTCTCGGTCACGTTGTCATCAGGCAGTGTTGTTGGCAGGGCCGTGGAAATAGACGGCATGACTATCAGGATCAGGGTAAGAGGGCTGCTTGCAAACGGGACCATACACGTAATATACGGGGATAAAACTTTTGGCGGCGGCGGCGTTACCGTACAGCCGGACGCCGGTATCGCCGAGTTTATTGTGAAAGCTGATATGACAAATGAGGACGGAAGCAATACAACCTATCCTATAACGGTACAGCCGTTCATTACGGTAATCGCGCCGACGCCGACCGTGACGCCTACATACACGGTCACACAAACCGTGACAGAAACGGTTACTCAGACTATAACAGAAACACATACAGTATCGCCGACCTTTACCATAACAGAAACGGCAACGGACAGCCCCACACCGACTGATACGGCTACTTATACAGCCACTCCTACATTTACTGTGACCCAGACCGTGACAGGGACCGTGACTGAGACCGTGACACAGACCGTGACTGAGACAGTGACACAGACCGTGACTGAGACAGTGACACAGACCGTGACTGAGACAGTGACGCCGACCGTGACAGGGACAGTGACGCAGACTGTGACAGAAACAGCGACGCCGACCGTGACAGAAACAGCGACGCAGACCGTGACAGAAACAGTGACACAGACAATTACGCAGACCGTGACCCAGACTGTTACACCGACAGTGACCGAAACAGTAACGCAGACAGTGACCGGGACAGTAACGCCTACAATAACACAGACAAGTACCCCGACATTTACGGTCACTCCGACCAATACCCCTATAATAGGTGAAGGCGTTGTATCCATAACACCGGCGCAGGCGGCATTTGGGACCATAGGCAATGTGCTGCATATAGTTTATACAGCAGGGCCGACCGCATGGACGAACGGGAAACTGGTCTTCACCATACCAGCAGGCTGGTCCGCACCGTCAACAAACCCGACGGACCCGGGTTACTTTACCGTGGATTCCGCGGGCGGCAGCATAGACGGCTGGGGCATTAACGGCATGGATATAGAAATACTTGCCAGCGGCCTGCCTGCCAACAGCGGAACGATCACAATAATTTACGGGGACAAAACCGGAGGCGGCCCGGGCGCGGACTCACAGCCGACAATAGGTTCGGGTACTGCGGTATTTAATGTGAAGACGGACCCGATTGGAACCAGCGTACATAATATATTGATCATGCCTTATGTAACAATTTTCGCGCCTACGCAGACATCGACTGTGACGCCTTCATTTACAGCAACGCCGACCGTTACTGCGTCGCCGACAATGGTTATAGGGGAAGGATTAGCTTCGGTTTCCCCGAATGTTGTGACCGAGAATTCAACGGGCAATACATTGATAATCCAGCTGACTGTCGGCCCCACAAATTGGGCGGCCAATCCTGATCACGGGACGCTTCAGGTAACAGTGCCCGCGGGATGGCCCAATCCTAATTCAGTCAATCCTCTGGCTCAGGGATATATAAAGGCGGCCGCGTCAGGAGGGGTTATAACGGGATTGTTTACCGCGGGAAATGTAATTACAGTGCAGGCATCAGGGGTTAATGCGGGCGGAGTGATAACAATTATTTACGGTGATAAATCACAGGGCGGACCGGGAGCAACAATACCTGCCGGCACAGGGACGGTTACATTCGCGGTTGAGACGGCGTTTTTCGGGGACACCACGCATCCCATACTCGTTTCACCGCAGGTGACAGTGCTCGCGCCCACGCCGACTTCAACCGCAACAGCGACCGAAACGGCCACAAATACACACACGGTATCGCCGACTCTGACTGTCACGCCAACCGTGACTGAAACCACGACAAACACCGGCACTCCGACAGCCACAGCGACAATAACATATACCTTAACCCCGATATTCACGCCTGCCCCGCCGTCGGGCTTCTATGTGCAGCAGACCGGAACGCTTACACAGATGTCATGGAACAGCAACCCGAGTATAGATTCATACAGGGTATACTCGGCCACGGGCGCGCTGGGCAAGTTAAATACGTTCCCCACAGCCTGGAACCTGATAGCGACCGTTGTGCCGACGCCGGCTGAAACGCCTTCATACGGTTATACGGACGCGACAGGCAACACATACACCTTTTACGCGGTAACGGGTGTTAACGGGGCCGGAGAAAGCAGGAGCTCAAGCATGGGATCTAAAGTAATATTTGATTTCCAATACGTGACGACCCGGACAGATGTCTACAGGCTGTCTCTTCCATCGCATGTTTCAAAATATGTGCAAGCGTCGGATATAGTCACGGAAATAGAAGGCAGCTTGTTTACGGGTGCTAAATTGAATCAGTTACTGTTGTGGAATTCATGTTCTCAAAATTCGATAGTATATATGTTCAATACTTCATATAACGTTTGGACAGGTAATAACTGGAACGTTGATACTAATACAAATTCATCAAACGCTTTATATCTGAACGCAGTCTCAAATTTCAGCTGGATATCGGCGGGGGTTGATGATGTTACAACGCTGGTTTTCTACTATCATGACTTTGCAAGCGGACTTTCCAATATAAATAAACGTTCGATTCCATATACCTCGGTCTATAGCAAAGCCTCCGACATTGTGAAGGATTTGGAAGGCGGAACAGGAGCGGGAAGTAATACAAAGATTGACAAACTGATGGTATGGAATCCTTTGACGCAGAATTATAAATTATATATGTATAATTATAAATATAATATGTGGCTTGGAAATGATTTTGACATAATGCCCGGAGATGCGGTTAATTTATACCCGACGAGCAATTTTACGTGGCCGGTTAAAACCGCGGCAACGCCAGTCCCATAAAGGAGAACTGATTTGAAAAAAATAATTGTGGCAGTTATTTTTACAGCGCTGTACTGCACCTGCCTTAAAGCCGAGTTATTTACGGTAACCGGAAGTGTCTATAATTATGACGGCGCTGCCGGTTCAAGTTCAACGCCGAACAGCTTCGCATTCTTTTTTGGCTACAGGATCGGGGTAGCGGGACAAATTGCGGAGCATACCAACGGGGAACAGGCACCTAACTGTGTGAGTCCGAACAAGATATTCGCTTCCAACGGTTCAATACCAGCTTTTTATTCTACCGAAGTAGGGAGCTCCGCATGGAATTTGGCGCCGGGGCCATTGGCAGCTGGACAAATAGCCAGGGTAATTTTAGAGGTATCGCCCACCGGCAACTGCTATACGGGTAGTGAATCATACGTTGCATGCGCGTCAAAAATAATACTCGCCTCTGAAATAGTTGCGACAGGCATGACCCTGCCTGACTGTGAACTTAAACTCCTCCCTGCGCCTGTTGTCACGCAGATGGGTATAAATTACATAAATATAAGCTGGACAGGAATTGACCTTGATAATATTGGGGGTTATAATATTTACAGGGATGAAGACGGGAGCGGCAATTATGTCCTTCTTTCAAATGTCACACAGAACAGGGGGAATATAATTACATATTCCGACAGCGACGCCTCCCTCTCCCAGGGGAAGACATACACCTATAAAATATCAGCGCGGTTTGTATGGGGCGGGGGGAACGGCGCGCCTGATTATTATGAAACCGCGGTAAAGTCAAAAAAGAGCATGGCTGCGCAGCTTCTGCCGCCGACACCTACAATAACGCCGACGTACACGGTTTCCATATATTCCCCGACTGTTACGGAAACCATCACTTTGACGGACACGCAGACCGGCACGCCCACGCTTACACTGACGGCCACGCAAACCAACACGCAGACTTTTACGCAGACGTACACATATACCGGCACATATACCGCGACTTTTACGGATACATTGACATTAACCGACACGGTTACCATGACCTTTACGGTTACACCGACATCAACGATCACACAGACTGTGACACAGACAAGCACTCCTGCGGCAACTTTAACACCAACTATAGTACCGGCGCTTTTAAGGGAAAGGCTGATTGTATTCAATAATCCTGTGCGGGATTCCAGAGTTAAGCTTGCCTTCATGGCGGATGCTTCAGGGCAGGCTGAACTGGATTTTTATAGTATTAATGCCGAGCGTGTAAAAAGATACAGAATAAACGTTTCGGCGGGCGCAAACGATTTTGATGCTGATTTTAAAGGGGTCGCGCCGGGCGTGTATATAATAAGGGTAAATGTCAACGGCAGGAACCTGCCGGACAGGAAAGTCGCTGTAATAAAGTAAGTCCGGTATCAGCCGGAAAAAACACCAAGAGGTAATTGCGTGAAAAAATTCAGAAAATATATTGTTCCGTGCATGTTTATTATCATGGCTTTGCCCATTAAAACATACGCTACGCCGACCTTTACTGTAACACCGACTGAAACGGAATCGCCGGACGTCTCGGCGACGCCAAATGATACCGGGACAATGACCGCTACGCCTGAATTAACCGGGACAGAAACCCAGGACCCTGCCATGTCCTCCACTATCACACCGACTATAACGGAAACATGGTCCGAAACCGCTGCAGATACGTTCACTTTTACACCCACAATAACGACGACAGGGACGGACACATATACTGATGTCCCGACCAACACGGATACTGACACGGCAACTTATACATATACGCTTACACAAACCGATTCAATTACGCCAACGTCATCTTATACCATGACATCCACGCCTGCAGATACGCCGAGCGTGACTGAAACAATTACCGATACCTGTACTCCGACTTTTACAATATCCCAGACACATACCGCAAGCCCGAACGCTACAGATACCTACAGTCCCACGGCAACACAGACCGCGACTCCGTACGGAGAAGGTTCGGCTGTTATATCACCTTTGACTGCGGCAGAAGGTACGACGGGAAATACCATGACCATAACTTATACAGCGGGGCCAACAGCCTGGGGCAGCGGC
>CALAOR010000068.1 GCA_937889595.1 uncultured bacterium | reverse complement strand
AAGAAGAACATGAACGTATCCTATACCGGCCATACCGGAACAAAATAGAACAACAAAACAGGGAATTAACGGAAAAGTTAAGGGCTGTTGAAAAAAGTATTAGGGTAATGAACTAAGCCACCGGTGAATAACCGGTGGTAAAAAACGAGGGAGGTTTTAGAATGGGTTATGTACACGACAGTTTGTTGAAGGATGAGAAGGTTATTTTTACAACTAAGAATCATCCGATTATTTTTCTTTGGCCGGTTATAATTCTTGTAGTAGGATTATTAACAGCAATGGGCGGAGGTAAAACAGGAATGAGCACGGGAGGCCCGTTTTTACTAATTGGGGCTATCTGGTTTGTGTGGTCCTTTATCGCATATTCCTCAAACGAATTTGCAGTAACTAACAAACGCGTTATTATTAAATGGGGTGTTCTTAAAAAAATTACCCTCGAAATGAATAAAGAAAAAATTGAGAGTCTGCTTGTTCATCAATCCTTGCTTGGCGGTATGCTTAATTATGGTGATGTTACAGTGTCAGGAACAGGCGCAACAAAACAAAAATTTCCAGTAATATCAAATCCAATGCAGCTTAAAAAGACAGTACAGGAAGTTAGTTAAGATACGGACCGGCGGGTTTTCAAATCAACAGCATCCCCTGCTGTTGATCCCCTAAACCCCTTATATAACCCGCCGGTCCATTAAAATTAGAAAGGAGCCTTTATGACTATACTTGATTTTAAAAAGCGTCTAATTGCTCTTATAGATCAAGAAAAGTATAACAACGGCCGGACGTTTTACATGAGGATGTACGCTACGGCTTACAAGGCCAATAGGCTTGACGAACTTTCAGGTTTATTAGATTTAGTCGAGAGTATCTCAAAAAATACTAAAATCAATATAAAATATCCTAAATCATATTTTATTCAGTTTCCGAATAACGACGAAACGGCCAATGACCGTTAAAGGAGCTTAAATCATGATCAAAGAATTGACGGATAAGAGAAAGATACTCGAGGCCTGTGGTTACGATACACCACATTACAGAAAAGAACAGGTCTTTAAGGATTTCCTTTTTGGAGATGTTATCACAATGCCCGGAAACGTGGCCGACAAGACACTAATGAAAAAACTTACCTCTACCGGTTATCTTTTTATGTGGGTTTCAGATATGACCTCAAAACATATAAAGGAAATTTTATTTAAGCGCGACGCCTTAATATACCAACAGAAACTTTTTTATGATGAAACTGGTAAAAAAATACTGGTAGTCTGGCTAAAATACAAACACGCGAGAAAATTCATTTTAGAACTCGACCGATATCGGAAAGAACATCAAAGAGGGCATACCACCATAAAACACGATCATAATTTCTCAAAATCTTTGAAGCTCACAAAAAGTACGGTTTAAGTTCAATGAAAAAAATATCGTTAATAACCGTTGCCTTGCTGGTTACTCTATTTTTATGCAGTACCGCGCCGATCAACGAACACTTGAAATACGGAATCCCCGGCACCTGCAGCACCTGCCAAACGCTTTACCGCGAGGGCTACGTTGTATGCGAAGACACCGCAAAGAAGGTTCCACTATGGGTTTCATATCATTTGACAAAGGACTACCTCGCGGCCGGCACTGAAAAACGTAAAAATTACAAGTTCCTGCCCGACCCGGACCTCGCGCCCGGAGAGAGAGCCACAAACAAAGATTACAGCAAGAGCGGGTACGACAAAGGGCACATGTGCCCGGCCGCGGACGAGAGCCGGAATCCGACCACCATGAAAGAATGCTTCTACCTATCCAATATGTGCCCACAGTGGCCTCAGTTAAACCGGCACCCATGGGAACAGCTTGAAGTCAAAGTAAGGGCCTTAGCGGTCAAATACGGCGAAATTTGGGTCATTGTAGGGCCAATATTTGAGAAGGATAGCCGTAAAGGGTCTTTTAAGCCCGAAGAAGAACTCGGCCCGGATCACGTCTGGGTCCCCTGGGGGTTCTATAAGATAGTGATATTCCAGGACAATGGGAATCTGACCGCCCTGGCCTTCCAGTACAAGAACCAGGACGAGACCAACGACATCCCCGCGCACGAAGTTACCATTGATGAGATTCAACAGGAAACAGGGCTTGATTTTTTATCGACTCTGCCGGAAAATGAACAAAAGGGGATTGAAAATACAAAACCAACAACACAGGAATTAAATACATTTTTAAACTGAAAAACACACTTGGGGGTAATAATGACTGCAACAATTTATCAAAGACTTTGCGGACGAAAGGTCAAAAGAAACTTGATGAGTGTAAAACAATTACAGGCTTCAATCCGTTGGTGCAAAGGAGAAATAACCAAACTTAAAAAAGAAATTCCAAAAAGATCCGCCGCTAATGTCTAACCCGGTACAATGTGTAACTTGTCAATCAATGTATGCCCATAAATATGGTTGGAAGGGTGACGGAGAGACTGAAACAGTTTATCATTGTTTAAAATATCCAAAACAAAAACCTGAAAATTACAAGGTTCATTACGCTTATTGTAGAGAGGTTAATAAGAATAATAATTGTACTTTATATAAAGAAAAGTGAATTAATTTGTTGACAACAATGTCCTTTTTTAATATAATGTCTTACAATGAAAGACAAATTAAAAGGAGAAAAATATGACTAAGGAAGTAAAGCGCGAGGCCAAAATTGCCGCCAGAGTACCAATGGAACTTAAGAAAAAATTAACTGAATTAAATAAAACCAAGGAAAATAAATATATGACAGAAAGTGATATTATCTGTTTGGCTTTGGAAGAATACGTTGAAAAATACGGTAAATCAAAAACAGGAGTAAACAAATGAAAAAGAAAAAAACAGGTTCAAATAAAAACATCTTTACTTTTCAATTAGATAAAAACTATAAAACAGGAGTATGGAATCCGCTTTCAAATAAACAATCATCCGAAGAAATGGTAAACATGTTATTTTCCGCAGCTCAAATAAACGCCTCAGTTGGGGAAGAACAAAAAAAAGCAATCATTAAGAAAATTGACAGTTTTAGGAAAAAATATCCAAAAAAAGAATTGAATCTTTCAACACTCGTGAAACTATTGGAATTAAAAGACTCAAGAAATCCAAATAAAAAAGAAAAGTGGGGCAAGTTGCCATTACGTGGTTTACTTACACCTGCGGATATTTATGAAAATTCCTTTCCCGTTCCTAGCCGTGTATATGATAGTTTTTTACTTAACTTGACAAAAAAAAGACAAAATAAAAAACAAATAAATACAGGAGGTTCAAATGAAAAAGAAAACCGTTAAAAAATTAGTTACGGTTATGAAAACAAACCGCAAATCAGGAATAACAAAAACAATTATTACACAAGAAAAGGTAATGACTAGCAAGCGCCATCAGAAACTAATGAAAGAAATAGTAGAACAGAACGCAAGGTACAAAAAAGACCACAAAGGACAACTTACTTACAAAACCAAATTACAAATCTTAATAATATCAATATTTGGCATTACAATATCATGTACTTTGTTTAGTATTTTAAAAATAATAACCATCCCCGACACAACATTACACTTTATATTTATAATAACAGGGATTATTTTTTTGACGGCGGGTAGTTTTTTAATGTTGAAAATTGGTACCGGTGAAGACTATCCTTTAAAGAAAGAACCAAAATAAAACCATGACAACAAACAACAAAGTTATTTTCAAGGGTGTAGAATGTACTATAAGTTATCTAAAATACGAAAATGGCAGGACAGGGCTGCAGCTTTGGGACGCGGAGGGGCCTTATGCTAGAGCAACAATTAACGTGCCGGAAGTAACGCTTGCTGTTAACGAGGTTATCATTAAGGACTACGCAGAAAATAGCGGCATGTACCTGGCGTTACTTACAGCCGGTATAATAACACCGACAGACAAGACAATAAACCTCGGGTATGTTTTTGCACCGATAGCAAGACTTAAAAACACACCGCCCGAAGAAGGAGAAAAACATAATGGCTAAAGCAATAACAATATACTGTGAAGTACTAAAAAACAATGAATGGATTCCGTCTGATTTTGGTTTTGGTTATGATGAAAAAGGTGTAGTCTATTCAAGAGATGATTCATATACGTGTGGTCTTTTAGGGGCCTATTCACTTGATAAATCAATCAAATTCATAGAACCTTTACATGAATTTAAATTACCAAAAGATATAAGCAGCGAAGCAAAACAATATTTTAATAAAGAACGTGATGAGGATCATTGTATTTACGGTTGGCACACATTAACAGAGTTGTTGGATTTTGATTGGGAACAATTGTCAGCTCAAAAAGTACAAATATTTGGCGATGAAAATAATAAGCTTATGGCCAATGCTGATTTTGATGATCCAAAAGGTCAATTTGTACCGTATAAAATTTTTGCTTCACATTTATATAGTCTTCTCAACGAATTAAAGACCAAAGGTTTACCGAAAGAAATACGAATTATTTATTGGGTAGAGTAGGTTTTATTATGATAAAAAAAACAAACAGACAAAAATTATACAAAAAATTCAAAAAAGCATTTGGAATATGGGCATTTATGTTTATGTGGATTTATATAATTATACGTTCAACACAAGCTTTTTTCACAGCAATTACTTTTGGATTTGATATAAGAGATATTTATAACAATAATATATATGGTAGTGTAGGAATTAAAAAAAAATCATTAAAACATACTTACACAAATTATAAACGACATTTCCGATAAAAACGTGTCCGGAGAATCACCGGGAGCCGGTTTAAGTCCTGTAAGTTGTCCAGAACAGGGAAAACATCAAAGAAGTAGCCACTTGTGGCCAGGAGAGAGAACAAATGAAAAACGCAAACGAAAATTTGCCGAAATCTTTTATTTACAGCGGGATAATTTTAGGTATCTTAATAAGTTCCATTTTCTTACCAAAACTTATGCTGACTGATACAAAAAATACTTTGCAAGGAAAACGATTGGCAATTGAATTTTGTAATTTGTTTTATAATAACACGCCAACATCGGCAGTAGACAACCACCAAAAACTCATGTTATTAATGACCCCGGAGTTTTTAAAACATTATAAAGAGGTTTTTGACAATAAAACATACTCAAACATCACAGCAAGCAGGTTTAAATCAAATTATGAATACAAAAGGTTTTATAAAAAAATGATTAATAATACAATGACAATTAAAGTACTTGGCATTATTACTTATGCTTCTACTAAAAACAACAAAATTACAGACCCAACGGATATAACAACAACATTATCCTTTGTCAAAGATAAATATGGTGATTTGAAAATTGATAATATGGAAACAATGTATGAAATAAAATCAATTGAAGGAAAACTAATTGAAGATAATAGAAAAATAGTCAAAGAAGAAGGATTTGAGGAAATATCAGACAGAATTTGAAATGATCATAGGACACTATCCGGGGAATCACCAGGAGCCGATTTAAGACCTGTAAATTACCCGGAACAGGGAAAACATCGCAGAAGTGGCCACTTGTGGCCAGAAAGGAAGTAACGTATGACAAAACAAGAAAAAGCAATAGCAACCGCTTTTACAGGAGTAATGTTTAGTGCCGGTGAGGATTATGATACATATACTCATTATGTTGAAAAATTAATCGGGCGGTCATTAATAACTAACGAACTTGGATCTAAAGAGTTTATGTCTGAGATTAAGGAAAAATCTAAAACAGATTTTATGAATATGTGCAAATCCAAACCTAGATACTTCTTTAATTGGGTTTCAGTTGTATCTTGTCTTCTTACTTTGCTTGCATTTAGCTTATTTTCACACCCATCAGAAAAACCAACTTTACGAACACTATTTTCTAAAATCTTAGACAAAAATTACATTGAAGCAATTAAAGACTATGACGATTTTATTAAAATAAATCCAAATAGTTTTGAAGCATATAATGACCGAGGATTTGCAAAAGAAGAACTTAATGATTATAAAGGCGCGCTCATTGACTATAACAAAGCAATAGAACTAAATCCTAAATATGAAGAAGCCTATAGCGGCCGAGCCAATGCAAAAATCATGATGCACGACCCTAAAGGTGCTACCGACGATATGGAGCAAGCTATTAAATTTCATAAATCATAAAAAGCGGCCGCCTGCAGCTCATAGCGGCCATAGGACGCTATCCGGGGAATCACCAGGAGCCGATTTAAGGCCTGTAAATTACCCGGAACAGGGAAAACATCGAAGAAGTGGCCACTTGTGGCCAGAAAGGATAGGAAACATATGACAAAACAAGAAAAAACAATAGCCGTTTTACAAAAACTTGCTCAGGAAGCCATAGCAACGGGCGAAAATTTTAATGACCCCTTGTTTGAAAAAATGACAAATAATGAACTTCAGGTCTATAAACAGATTTTTAAGGGACTTAATCGACCAGCTGGGGCCTACGGCCGCGGTGGAGGGATAAAATGGACAAGCAAGAGATCATAGAACGGATTAAAGATTTGAAAGAGCGGCTGCGGGTTGTCCGGGGAACGCCTTGCGAAACATATAGTAGGATAGTTGGCTACTTTCGACCACTAAAACAATGGAACGCCGGCAAGACCGAAGAATATCATGACAGGGTAACGTTCGATACTAGGGAGGTGAATAAATGAACGAAGAACCAATTAAAAAAACAACTCAAGAAGAAAGAAAGAAAAATCAAAAAGAACATAGAAAACTTCAGAGTCGAAGAGATTGGTTTATAAATATTAATTTTATTGCTTGTGTAATGTCAATTATTTATGCACCTCTTTCTGCCGCTTTATTTACTATAAGACAATTACATCCTGATAATGTTCCAAAAGCTATATTAAAAATTCCCATTGAATATTTTCTTAACCCTTATATTTTAATTATTGCAATAATTTTATTCTTAATCACAAGTGAAAATATTAAAAACACAAATATATTTGTAAGTACTACGGAAAAATTACAGGAGATCAATAATGACAAGGATCGATAAAAACAATCCGGGTAAACAGGACGGTAGATATGACCCTTTTTCCGATAAAAACTTACCTGCATTTTACCAATCAGTGTTATCTTATGAATTGAAGCAAAAAGATTTTGAATTTATCGAACAAGAATGGACATATAGGAAAATTTTCATTATAAGAGAACAGCTGGGAGGAATTATTATAGCCGAGGGGCATACTGACCCCATGGCTGAATATTTTAAAAAATTCAATAACGGCAGAGGTAGAAATTTAAATTAGGAGGAAAAAGATAAAATGAAAAAAACAAAAGAACAAGGAGAAAGTAAAAAATTTTGCCTCAATGATGAGTTGGATCATACATTAAGACAAATGAGTGCTTATTATGGTCAGGAAGAACAAAAAAATAACTATAATTATTTGCATTTCAAATCTGTAATACTTGAAAGTACAATGTGGCGTAAAATAAAAGAGCATAATCTTATTCCCCAAGCAGAAAAACCATTAATTACATATGACGAATTTATCCAAGAACTTACTATCCAAATGGATGAAACCGATAATAAAAAATATTTTGGCTATTATCAATTGTGGATAAAATGGCTTAATCTTGAAAAAGAACCAATTAAAAAAACGACACTAGAGGAAAAAAAACCGAATATGTTATTCAGAGGTAAAAAATGAAAAAATATACCGTCCCAAAACAGGATATATTAATGCTCGACGGACCCGTGAACCCGTACAAAACCTATGGCAAGGGTAAAAGCGGCCGCAAGACGGC
Source organism: uncultured bacterium (assembly GCA_937889595.1). Classification (GTDB taxonomy): domain Bacteria; phylum Oederibacteriota; class PGYV01; order PGYV01; family Palsa-1178; genus PALSA-1178. The sequence continues at coordinate 30,795 of CALAOR010000068.1, read as the reverse complement.
CAAGAGGCCCGTCCAGGGATCCGCCAGCAAGGTTAAAAGGAGGAAATATGCTTAATAAAACAGAATTATTAACTTTAACAAAAAACTTTATTTCAAATTCGTCCCGGAAAGTAGGAACATATCTTAAAAATGCCACTTTGGATTTTTTTAAACAACTTTTGGTTTGGATTGGCATCCTGATTTGCGCGATAGTTATAATTTTTATTTTATTTGCGACGCCGGCCATGGATGGAATAATGCAGGGTTTTAAAAAATGGCTTGGCCTTGCCGGAAAAGATTCGGCCACGGCTGCCGGTGCGGTTGCAACAATGCTCGTAATTATTGCTTTCATTTTATATTACATAGTCCGATATATAGAAAAACTTGTTAAAAAAACACTGAATGATTACAATATCAGAAAAGGGGATAAATAATGTCATATAATCCTATTGAGGATGATTTAAAATTTGAAACAATAAAAGAACAGGTTATTGAAGAACTTGGAGAAGCCCATTTTGAAAAAGATAAAGGTTATTGGATAACATATTTTAAAGCGGCTTTAAAACAAAATAAAGAACAGGCACTTATAGATATTGTTTTTCGTTGGAGGAAAGAACTAAGAGAATCAGAACGTAACGAAAATAGAGACAGCATATTCAATCCTGCCGGTTATTTACATAACTTAATAAGTAAGGAAATTAATATTCATAAAAACACCATGGACATTGCTCGCATTGATAACAACCTAGTTGACTATGCCTTTTATAGGCAAGGAAAGCGATCTAATGAACCGATTGTATATTCCAAAGAACATAAAAATGATATAACCGGTAACATCGTAAAATCCGAATGGCGGGTAGACTCAAACAGCTTAATCCCAAATGACCAGGACGCGGATGTTTTTAAGGTTATTTTAAAAATTTTTCAAGACAGCGGCATGCCAACGAACAATAAGGTTCATTATTCAAATTATGAAATATGCAAGCACCTGAACATATCAGACGGTGGAGAAAATTATAAAATGATTAATAACGCTTTACAGTACATATTTGACAGCAAAATAAGTACTAAGGATGCTTATTTAAAATTTAAAGATAAAATATTTTTAAATAACTCTGATGTTTTTGCTGAAATACGTCTTATTCAAAGTAAAGAAATAATTGGGAGCAAAAGTAATAGTGCAGAATCAATGGAAATGTTCAAAAACGAAATTGTTCTAAGTCAATATATAGCTGATAATATGAGATTATATTATTCTGCTATTTTAGATTGGGATTTTTATATTTCATTAAGATTTTCAGTTTCAAAACGCATTTATGAAATTTTACAAAAAGAACGCCAAAAAACAAAAAAAATACATTATGAATTTATGCTGTTATCTTTTGCACAACAGGTTGGAATGAGTGTTAAGGTTACTCGTAACATAAAACATAATATGAAAAATGCGCTTGAAGAATTACAATCAACCGGCTATTTAAAACAATTTGAAATTATAAAAAAGAACACCATGGAATATATTTCATTTTCCTTGGCCCGTGCATAACCCCCTTATTTTTAATACCGTACCCCTACGTGCATATACCGTAGTTCTACGTGCATTTATACCGTAGGCTTACATGCGTTATACCGTAGTTTTGCGTGCACCGATACCGTAATCTTACGTGCATATACCGTAGTCTTACGTGCGTTTACCGTACTGTTACATGCATAAATTCTATTTTTTATCTTAAAAATAAGCTTTTTTATTTTTAGAACTGCGCTTAACGTAGTAACGATTTAGATCTAAAGGGTATAAATAAGAACGTTAGACCTTACGTTAGAAAACGATTTTAAACGAGAATTTTCACATACATAAAATGACCATCCGACAAGACCACCAAACCCAATAATTTAAGCCTGTATGGGCCCTGGATTTGATTTTTACCTATAATTAAGGGAATATGTAGCTAATAACCGTTAAAACCGTTAAAAGGGCGTTAAGAACGTGTTTTTAAGGTAAGTGTGAAAATTATCCGGCCCAGGAGCATAAAACCAATAACGTATTTAAGTTTACTGTTGACAAGTTTTTTGTATTTTTGTATAATCTAAAAAATTTGTAATTTACAAAAAATTCAAAAAGGAGGTATTGCATTAATGACAAGTAAAATGAAAAGAGCAAAAAATGTAGTATGGACCAGTTTGTCGGTTGAAACTTTGCAAAAATTTGACGAACAATGTGAAAAAGAAAAAAGAAGCAGGCCGCAGCTACTTAGAATTATTGTTGATGAATATTATTTAAAAATTAATAAGGGGGATAAAAAATGAAAAAACCTGTTGTTGTAAGTATAATTAATAACAAAGGAGGCGTTGGAAAAACTTCTGTTACAATAAATCTTGGAAGTGTGTTAGCCGATAATCTCAAAGTATTAATTATCGATAATGACCGGCAGGCTAATTCAACAAGTGTACTCACGGGCGGAAAGTCTTACGAAGAAAAAAATATGATAAGTTTATATCAGGACAAAGAATTTGATATTATTAATATTTTTGAAAATACACCAATAAAAAAAGAATTGTATCTTTTGCCTGGTAATCCTGGCATTGAAGAAATACGATCAGTTATTGACGGTAAAAGAGACAGGGAAAGAATTTTAGAAAAAAAAATAGATTCTATTGCGGAGGGTTTTGATATTGTACTAATAGACAACCCGCCGTCAATCGATGTATTTGCATATAATGCTTTATATGCTTCGGATTTTGCGCTGATACCTTTTAAACCCGGAGCGCTTGAATTTGCCGGCATGCAGAACTTGATTACAACGCTTGCGGCCATTAAAAAAGACGGTCACAAAATAGAATTACTCGGGGTCCTGGTTAATATGTATAACAGTAGAACAAAAGCGGCTACTAAATACATAGGAGAATTAATTGCAATGCTGCCCGAGGAAAAAATATTCGATACCATGATACCCGTATCACAGGATTTCATAAATGCGGTTATGGATTCAATCCCTATAGACCTTTACCAGGACGCAAACAAATCGATTGTAAACACATATTTGCAACTGCGAGATGAATTTTTAGCAAAACTTGAAACTTTTAATTCAAAGGAGGCATAGTATGGCAAAAAACAACAGTATGAAAGATTTTTTAGCGGCGCGCAAATTAAAAGCTGACCAGAATTTAACAGCAAGAGGACAGACCGAAGAAGTTAAGGCAGTTGTATCATCCGGAATAGTAAGACACGAGCTCGCGGATGCTTTGAACAAAAAAGCCAAATACGACACAATATCTTATAAAGATCTGCTTTTGGCTGATGAAGAAAATCAAAAACGTGTTTTTAAGCCCAATCTCGAGGATCTTAAATCAAAAATCGAAAAAGACGGACAGCAACAGGCAATATTTGTTAGACCAGCGCCGGGTAAGCCAGGTAAATACCAGATCATATCCGGTTTTTCGCGGGCCCAGGTACTAGCCGAACTTAAACGCGATATAGCGGTTAAGATTTACGACGGTGCCACCGATGAGGAATGTTTATTGCTCGGTATTGACGAGAACGTTGTAAGGAATGACATGAAAGCAGTGGATATAATAAATTATATCCACGCGATAGAAAAACAGTATCCAGAAATAAGCATGGACGATATAGCTGATATAATTGGCAAAAGAAGATCTTCTCTATTTTCATATCTGAAAATAGAGAAGTGCTCGGACGTGCTAAAGGCATTGACCACGGAAAAGATCACTTTAAGAACAGCGGTCGAACTATCATCCATGGAAGAGAAAGAACGTGAAAAATCTCTTGCAGCTGAAATCGCGACAAAAAAGGAAGGAGACAACGACAAAGACAAAAAATCGGTGAAGAAAACACCTTTTAAACTGTTCCTTGATCCGAAGAGGAAAAAATTCAAATTACCTTCTATTACCGCCCCCTATTCGGATAAACAAAAAGTCATTGAGATATTACAAGACGTTATTTCCAAACTTAAAGAATTATCGGACAAAGCATAATGCTTATTGACATAGCTTTTTTAACGGTTTCTGTAGTTTATTATATTGCAGAATATAATTTATTACATTCCCATCTATACCCGGCAGACATACTGTTTGCCGGGTATGGGTTTTATCGGTTGCTATATGGCTTGCGGGACAAAAAAGCTTATACTACCAAACGGTGGCAAATGATTATGAATTTGGGTATTTTGTTCATACCTTTTGCATATCTTATTACTTTTGGATTAACAAAAACAGGTTTTCATTTTTCTGTTATTCATGTAGGAACTGTTCTGTGTATCATCTTTTTAGTGATAATTGCATCGACGCCGCGTCTTTATCTCAGCGACCGCAAGGTGATACTTGAGGACCACAAAACAGACATGAAAGACATAGAACGCGAACCGTATTCTGTTTATTTTACGGAAGACATATTCATACCTGGACACCAAAGATTTAGACATTTGGAGATCATAGGACTTACAGGTACGGGCAAAACAAGGTATGGAATTTTCCCTGCGGTGTTCCAGGATATTCACAACGGTGCCGGTGTTTTTATCTATGATATAAAATCGGATATGCACACCAACATTAAAAAATTTGTTTCATATTCAAACCGCGACTATGACCTTTCAATATTTACCCTTGGAAATCTCGGGGGTGAAACTTATAACCCACTTGCTAACGGTTCAGCGTCTGAAATATCAAATAGAATTTTTACGGCGTTATATCCGCCGGAAAACATGAGTAATGAATATTATCGGGATAATGCAAAGGATTTTTTGGAATCAGCAATAGGGCTGCTTAAATCAAAATACCCGGTTATAACATTCAAGGATCTGTATCTTTTGGCACAAAACCCAAGAACTATTCTAAGAGAATTTTGTCTTGAATTTGAGGACAGGTTGGAATCAAAAAATCTTGTTACTAACTTTTTGGATAAAGAACCCAAAGAACTGGATAAGGTCCTCAGCGGGCTACGCTTAAAACTTGGGGCTTTTGTAATACCACCCTGGACAAAACAAATTAATACAACAGACCCAGACATACGAATGGACAAACTACTAGTAGACAATAAGATATTATTATTTCAAGCAAGTTCCGGATTGTTCCAAAGCGAGTATAAACCAATATCAGTTTTGGCTTTAAAAGACATTCAAACAGAAATAGCCAGGAGATATGAAAAACCACCGAAGAAACCTTTTTTTATATATTTGGACGAGTTTTATAATGTGGTTTATCCGGATTTTGGCGAGATGATAAATAAGGCAAGGTCTGCGCGTGTAGGTGTTATTTTGGCACACCAATCAATAGGCGACCTTGAACGTTGTGGAGATGAACTTCGTAACATAATAATCGACAATACGGTTCATAAGTTAATTTTTAAGGTAGGAACAGCTGATACAGCGGAATTTTATGCAAAACTTATAGGAACCAGACTTGTAATGAATCAAGTAGAATCACATAAAGATGACGGCAAGGTTGCGGGTTATACCAGTAAAGAGGAAAGAGAATTTAAGATTGACCCGGACACTTTCAAGAACCTGCGAACAAACAAAGAAAATGATACTGCGGAGGCGGTTCTTTTGATTGAAACAGACAAGGGCCGCGTTTATGGTAAATATTTATTAAGTAACAGTGAAATTGATTTTGTCGGACAGACTTTATTACCTAAACCTGAAAGAAAAGGGCAGGGAAAAGACACTAACCTTGAATCCTATATGTACCTTACAAAACAAAATGGTTCTAAATTCATTAAAACATCAGAACACACACAGACAACGACCAAAAATCAAAAAGAAACGCTGGCAGAGCCTAGCCCTCACACATTCAAGAAACGCAAAGGTACGCTTTCAGCGTTTGATGTTATTAAAGAGAATGAAAAAGATATGAAAAATAAGAATAAGAGCATTAACGAAGAAGCAGACTTAGACAAAGATAAAACAGACGGAACAGACATAGAAAACAAAGATAAAGACAAAAAGGATGAGGAAAATGAAGAGTAACGAAGCCAACACAAGACAGGTTGAAATACTCTATGAAATTTATAAAAATAAGGTAATGACTATTGACCAGGTACAGGCTTTTTATTTTAATAGTTTTTTCAGGGCGAGAAATTACCTGTTAAACCTTGAAAAAAAAGGTCTTATTAAAAGAATGTACGCGGTTACAGACATAAAAAAAGGAAGACCGGAACAAATATTTCTTATGGATATGGCGGGAATAGAACTACTTCGTAGCAAGGGCTTTAAAAATGGTGCGGGAACACCAATACATAAATACCTAGTCAGGCCAAACGAGGCTGAAATCAGACATGATTTAACACTTGTGGATATAATCATTTATTTATATACAAACGAACTGATTGAAGAATATACAACAGAGTTATTTATTCATCAAATCCGGTATTCGGAAAAAAAGAATTATCGAATACCGGATTTGATATTTAAAGACAAAGACGGATATGGTTTCATAGAACTTGAAAAACGGTCAAGAGCGGGATCAAAGTTGTTTGAGGATTTTCGCGATTATAGAAGTCAATATAAAGACTTTAAAAAAATCTTTGTGGTTCGCGAGGAACGCGTCAGATTTTATATAGAAACACTATCAAAAACTTCAATGATAAAATATGAAGTACACACATTTACAGACAAAAAACTTCAAAAAAAATACCCTTAAAGCATTCGTCATACTCATAGAACAAAAAAGTCCAACGGTTGGACTAATAGGTAGTAACTTACCTATTTTAAGCTTACATACCCCCCTCATAATCGCTACATTCTGAGCCTCGAGTAAACCACCAAAATCTATCAGCATCTAGGTGTAACTTTAGATGTTGATAGATTTTGGTGGTTTACTACTCAGAATGTGAATGAGGGGGGTATGTAAAATAGGTAAGTTAAAGAACAAAGAACGAGACGGGACAGAACAGAACAAAGCAGGACAGAACGGTACAGAAACAAGGCATTCGCTATTATTTTATAATATCTCATAAAGAAGTTGTGTTTAGAGATTTTGTTATAAGCGGTATGGTACTTAAAAAATAGCTGTAAATAAAGGATTATATGACAATAGTCCAACGGTTGGACTTTTGAAAGAACCTATAAAGTAATAGTGATTTCAGGAATTTATTTAAAAATACAAATAAATTAAACAAATAAAAGATTTAGAAAAGTTATTGTTTGTTGATGAATGTAATTTTTTAATTTTTAATTTCTTGTGTTTGGGCGTTGCCCGGCATGAACCTGCCGTGCCGCTCTGCAGGGCTGCGCCTTGAGCCCCGCTTAAGGCTTGCGGGTCTCAACCCCTTTGGGGGCTGCGGCCGCTAACGCAAGAGCATGCGGCTCTGCATGTGGAGCCGCACAAAGATTAGGACCGGTCAGGGCAATAGATCAAGACCATCGACCGCCGCAGGCGGTCGCGCAAAACATCAACCATCCTACGGTTGTCTGCAAAAGACACCGCCTGTCCTGCGGACATCCGGGAAAGGTTCAAGGGCCCCCGCAGCTGCGGGGCAAAGACTTTTTACGACACAGCTAATGCCCTCTAAGGTATTGTTTTTCCCCCTGCTTGATAAATTAAGGTTTACCTGCTCCACGGTGTTCCGCCCTATCGGTGACAGCCCCTTCATAAAGTTTTCACGAAGAGCCGTTTCGCTGGAGCGATAGTTGGGTTGGCACCTAACGATAGTGGGTTCGATTCCCACGCGGCTCTCTCGGCTCTTCGTCTTTTCATTTTAAGGGGCTGTCAAGGTGAACCGAGTATTATAGGCAGGGGTAAAAACGATATGATAATCCCACCCACCCAGCGTACACTTGCAAAAATGATTAGTGCTTTCATTTTTGAAGTGTCCGCTAAAGAGGCAGGTCCTTAAAAAGAAAAAGCCCCGGCATTAACCGGGGCTTTTCTGTTTCGCTTGGAGCTGGCACCTAACACAATTATAATAACATACCGTATAAGATTTTCAAGTACAAATAAAGTATGATAAGAACTCAAGACCATACATCAGCCGCCCTGCGGTCGTCTGCAAAAAACATCAGTTACCCTATCGGGTATCTGAAAAAGTTTCAAATGCCCTCGCCTACGGCGAGGCAAAATTATTAAAGCACAGTGGGAGCCCTTATATTCCCACTGTTGAAACATGCGGCATGCGCCGCATAAAGCACGGAGTTTTACAGCCGGGGAAGAACCTGTAGTCCCCGGCTGTTGAAGTATTCGGCGGCTCATGTGGCCGTCTCATAAGAGCATGCGGCGTATGTGGACCACGCCGCATAAGGCACGGAGTTTTACAGCCGGGGAAGAACCTGTAGTCCCCGGCTGTTGAAGTATTCGGCGGCTTTCATGGCCGCCTCATAAGAGCATGCGGCGTAAGTGGACCACGCCGCATAAGGCACGGAGTTTACAGCCGGGGAAGAACCTGTAGTCCCCGGCTGTTGAAGTATTCGGCGGCTTTCATGGCCGCCTCATAAGAGCATGCGGCGTAAGTGGACCACGCCGCATAAGGCACGGAGTTTACAGCCGGGGAAGAACCTGTAGTCCCCGGCTGTTGAAGTATTCGGCGGCTTTCATGGCCGCCTCATAAGAGCATGCGGCGTAAGTGGACCACGCCGCATAAGGCACGGAGTTTACAGCCGGGGAAGAACCTGTAGTCCCCGGCTGTTGAAGTATTCGGCGGCTCTCATGGCCGCCTCATAAGAGCATGCGGCGTAAGTAGACACGCCGCATAAGGCACGGAGTTTTACAGCCGGGGAAGTACCTATAGTCCCCGGCTGTTGAAGTATTCGGCGGCTCTCATGGCCGCCTCATAAGAGCATGCGGCGTAGTAGACGCGCCGTATAAGGCACGGAGTTTTACAGCCGGGGAAGAACCTGTAGTCCCCGGCTGTTGAAGACATCGATCGCCTACCGCCGATCGCGTACTACATCAGCCGCCCTGCGGTCGTCTGCAAAAGACATCGGCTGTCCTGCGGACAACCGGGAAAGTTTCAAAGGCCCCGTGGCCGCGGGGAAAAATTCATAAACCCAGGGGGTTTTCAACCCCCTGGATCCCCCGACATAAGGAAATAATTTCCTTATGAATCCTTATTCGCTTCGCTGTTTTTTATAGACCGATGTTTGAGTAGGTCAAAGGCACGGCAGGCGGAAAAAGTTTTGATGCCATCATTATCCCGGAAAAGCGACGGTTGCGGCGCTCGGCAATAATCCCGGCTCCGGCCGGGTTATTGCTGTCGCTTAAAAGCCTGATCATACTTTTCCGCTCGGTTAATGATGAGTTGACAGGCAAGGTATAAAAATAATTTGCCTGTCACGGCCTCGCCAGCGAGCTCCGCGCCATTAAACCCACAAATAATTTTTATACCTTGCCCACGAGTATATAACCTTTTCCGCCTGCCGTTTCAGAATTGAACTCGCCCAACACGGTACAGAATGTACGCGTGTTGGACGAGTTCAATGGCGGGTTTTAAAACAATTACAGGAGGTTTAAACAATGTTAAAAGAAGCGGTTAAGGGTAAGAATATTTACAGCATGATTAAAATGTTAATAAAACTGGAAAAGAAAGCGCAGAAAAAAGCGCAGGGGTTAACCAATGAAAAGAATTAAAGCGTTAAAAATCAATCAAGAGATTTTGCAAAAAGAACTCAAAAGAGAAACGGATTTATTCAGGAAACAGCAAATTCAAGAATCAATAGACACAATAAATATAATTATTATTGAAGAAGTTATAAAAGCATTAAAAAGGAGTAACTAAACAATGAAAAACTTTTACTTTCACTTTGAGGAATTTAAACCGTTTTTAAAGAAAGGACTTGCGGAGAAAATCACAAAATACGATTACCGAAATTTGAAACAGGTCTTATTATTACCGACCCTGTCAGAACAGGAAAAAGGGTTTATAAACACCTTGAAAAGCTTTTCCGAAGCGTACACGAAAAATAAGTTTATAGGCAAAAAATTCAATGCTTCATCACAGGCGGACATAATCGCACATTTTAAAAATGTTGCTTATGACCTCAAAAGGGAAACTGTACACGCAATATTTTTAAACGCAAAAAACAAGATTTTTGACAATATGCTTTTATGTGAGGGAACAATCACGCAGAGCATTTTATATGTGAGGGAAATAATAAAGGCGTGTATTGATAAAGGCGCTTTATCAATTGTAATAATTCACAATCACCCGAGCGGTGACCCTGCCCCGAGCGAGAACGACAGAAAAGTAACAAGAAAACTTCTTTTTGCTACTAAAGAAGTGGATATCACCTTGCTTGACCATATTATTATAGGTCAGGAGGGCAAAGGGTACTTTTCATTTTATGAAGAGGGATTAATGGAAAGATACAACGGTACATATCGCTCATTGTTAGAAAATCAGGAACTATAAAAATCATAGGGCAGGGGCTTAACCCCTGCCCGAAAAGGAGCAAGACAAATGAAAAAAATCACAGTAACGGCAACTGTAAAAGATTTTAAAGTGGCTTTTTACACGTGGGGAGAATTTAAGAACCTTGAAGATTGCACAAATGCAGATTTTAACGGCATGGAAGAACTTTATGGAAATGACCTTTTAAGTTTTTCAATCCGTAAAGAGGATAAAAGGAAAATATTTATTGCACATCCCGACTACATAGACAGGGGCACAGACGGCACAAGTATAAAATATGCTTATGCAATTAAAGCGGAGGTAAAAACAGAATGGAAATAAAATCAATCGGCGACAGGTACGAGGAAATCAAAAAGGCTCTTGAAACAGAAACAGACCCGCAGAAAAAGGAAGAACTAAACAAGGAATTAATTATCATGTTTGACGAAGCCAAAAAAGCACTTTTGAGAATGCAACAGTTAAAAAGCAAGGATGTTTTTCACCGTAATTATGCACGGCTTGAAAGGATTTTTGGTTGCGTCCTTGAGGAAATCAAGAAGAAACAATACCTTAAATTAACTAAAGAGCCTTATATGGCTTTAAGTGTGGATATTATAAGGCGTGAAGAAACTGGCTTTGTAATATCCATGGCGCACAATTTTGTAATGAATGGGGATATCGTACCTGACCCCGACATGGAACTTGCTATTGACTTGGAAAATAAAACTGTTGAGGCCTTGACCTTTCAAAATTCAATGGTTTTTAACGTGGTTTATGACTATGACATCAAAGGGGATAAAATCAGGGTTAGACCACAGTTAAAAAAATCATTAAACAGTTTTTTGGAAGGATGGTTAAAAAATATCATCGAGCAGGGGCATAAAATAACGGAATCAATCGACAACGTGGAATAGGGGGGGAGATATGGACGGATATGATTATACGCGCGGAGATATAGCGGACACGGAAAGAGGAGCGTTCAGGCGTGGACGGTTTGCGGGAAGAAAGGAATTAGCAAAAGAGATAATAAAAAAGACCGATAATTTAAGCCCTCAATTCATTTCATTGAACGGCACGGATAAATTAATCGCAATAATCAAGAGAATTACAAGCCGTGAACTAAAGAGAAGATAAAATCACAGGGCGGGGGATTAATTCCCCCTGCCCGAAAAGGAGTATTAAAAATGCAAAGACCAAGAAGAACAAAAATGATTATAGATATTGAACAGGACGGAGAAATCCAAAAATATGACATAAACGAAATCAGAATATCAAAAGACAGACCCGACAGGATAGTTATTTTCAGTCTTTATAATTTTTCAATAGAGGTAAAGCCCGAAAATATTATTGCAGTTTCAAGAATGTAAAGGAACGGCCGGCGCGCCCTTGTAAAGAGCCAGGGCGCGGCCGCAACCCGGACATATAGCCCTTTGTTGAGTCCTCGTCCGGGTTGCGGCATTATACCGGCGCACGTCCGCGCGGGCCGGTATACCAGGCCCGCACATCAGCGCGCCGTTGTTCTTGACCTGGACAAAATCACTCAAGGGGCAGTTGTGCCCCTTGAGAATCCCGCAACCAAAGGGTAGCTAATACCCTTTGGAATCCCTTAGACGACTTTTTTAAGGACCTTAAAACGCATTGTATGAAGCAAAAAAAAGGCACGGCAGGCGGAAAAAGTTCTGATGCCATCATTATCCCGGAAAAGCGACGGTTGCGGCGCTCGGCAATAATCCCGGCTCCGGCCGGGTTATTGCTGTCGCTTAAAAGCCTGATCATACTTTTCCGCTCGGTTAATGATGAGTTGACAGGCAAGGTATAAAAATAATTTGCCTGTCACGGCCTCGCCAGCGAGCTCCGCGCCATTAAACCCGCAAATAATTTTTATACCTTGCCCACGAGTATATAACCTTTTCCGCCTGCCGCTAAGTATGAACTCGCCCAAATCGGTACAGAATGTACGCGATTTGGACGAGTTCATTGGCGGGTTTTAAAACAATAACAGGAGGTTTAAGAATGTCAGTTAAAAGAAAGACAATTAAGCACAAGTTACAAGCCGTAAAGAAAAGAATTTCTGATTTATTTACAAGCATTCATTATGAAGCCGCAGACAATGGAGAAAGCGAAATATTGGCGGCCATGGATAAAGAACTTGAAACAGTCAACACCTTCAAAGACTTAAGATTGTTTGTTATTAAACATAACATAAAAAAACTATTCAAATTATACGAAGAGGGGGCATTAATATGGCTGAAAAAACAGTAATTAAAACAAAGTACGAAAAACTGGTAAATGAAATTATTTGGGACAATTGGGAAAAGACGGAACTTGATAAGACCGGGGGATGTTCAATATTGGGAAATATCGGAAGTTTTATATTGCCGTCTTGACTGGCTTAAAGAACAGTTAGAAAGCAACACGATAGAAAAGGAGGAAGCTTTAGACACAATAAGTATGTTACAGGTTTTTGTATCGGGAATAACAGACAATCAATTAAAAAGGAGCAAAACAAAATGAGTACATCAAAATGGGAAAAAAAAGAAACGTACAGCCAGGATATAAGTTACAAGGAGGCTTACGCCTCAAGACAGGGTATAAGTCTTTCACCTTCTCGCCGCGCGGCTTCAATCCTCGAAGAATATACGGATGGCTGTGTGGCTATGTATCAGGACCTTAAACGGGTAGCAGCTGCGGGGCATACCGAACATTTACTTGATACCGAGTTTGAGCGGTTCCACGCAAAATTTTTGCAACTTTATCATGCATACCTGGCAGCCGGGTCAAGGTGCGTGTCTTCCATGATTTCCGGGCCGTCAAAGTTCCCGGCCGCGAGACAGAAAAAGTTGGGTGACAGGGAACACGCCCGGTCAGTCGAGGTTTCTGACTTTAAGGAGCGGGCCATGGCCGCGATAAAGAGGACATTGAGACCTGACCTGGCACCTATCCGCACGGAGGACGGCGATGCCGTCGAGCGGCTTACAAAAAAAATCGAAGCCGCCGAGAAGACACAGGGAAAAATGAAACTGGTAAACAAAATAATCAGGAAGGGCGGAGCTGACCTTGAAAAGAATTTGTCGGCTTTGGGGATATCGGACAAACTCATACATGACCTTTTAAACCCGCCGTATGACTATATGAATAAAGGGATTGAAACATGGCAGCTGACGAACAATAACGCGAACATCCGCCGGATGAAACAACGACTCACGCAAGTACAGCACAAGCAGGCGGCCCCGGAGATTGAGGCGGTCGGTAAAGACGGCATCCGCCTTGTGGAGTGCCCGGCGAATAATAGGGTAAGACTTTTTTACACTGGCAAACCGGCGCCGGAGGTTATCGAAGAACTTAAACGGTCCGGGTTTCGGTGGACGCCGAGCCTGATGTGTTGGCAGGCGTACTACAACGTAGTGTCAATAGCGAGAGCAAAACGGATTGCGGGTCTTGATGTGCCGGCGGATAAGGTATAAAAAAAAACACGGGCGGCCGGGGAATCCCCGGCCCGCCCAGGAGGATCAAAAATGTCGGATAAAGAGAGAGTTGAACTGCGAGAAATAGAGATCGTGGCCGAGGGCCGGTTTTTTAAGAACAGCTGCGGCCGGAAGTGGCGATATTACGGCGACGTGATCGACTACATGACAGCTGGCGAGGAAAAACGGTATTATCAGTTGCTTGATAAACAGGGAGATATTTAATGAAAAAATATAAAATACCAAGACCCGGCCTGCAGCTGCTCGACGGACCGGGGAATCCGTCTAGGGTTTATGGACACGGACAGGAGGTCAAAAATCGGCAAAAGGCAACAAGGAAAAAGACAAAGATTTAATTATATTACAATCTTAAATTCATAAAAAATCCCGCTTTTACAAGCGGGTTTTTTTATTTCATTAGTTTTTTAAATAATTTGTCGTATAATATACTTGTAGAGGATATTAGAAAAGAGTGCGGAAAAAGTGATTTGGTGTATAATACATTATGAGAGGGTAAAAAAAAACCCGCTCTTTCAAGCGGGTTTCTCTTGGCCTTAAATGTCGCGAGTGACCACATTAATATTATATCGTTCTTTTCCAGTTTGTCAATAAATTTTTATATGGGTTGCTGGCGGAAAGGAGGTCGCGAGATGTCCAACCACGATCGCAGAGGCGAGATTTACACTCAGGCGATGGTTGCAAGACGGTTTTACGATTCTGGCCAAATCAAAAAAACCGGCTTGCCAGTTGTAGACGAACGTCAATTATCTGTGCATAAAAGACGTTTCCGTCAACAGCTGAAGAACATAAACAAAAAATCCGGTTAGTATAAGGATTTGAGTTTATGTTTTTGGAATTGGCACTGATCGAGAGTGTCACTCGCCAGTAAACCACTTGTCCGGGGGCTTCAATTTTATTTAAAGATAAAATTAGCTCCCGGCAAGACCAAACGCAACCTAAATGTGAAAAAACTCGAACCGAGAAAGTATATAGGGGTCCTCCCCCCTAAAAAGCAGGGGGTTCCCCTGAACCAAGCCATGGCGTTTTTATGAAACAAACTAAACAGCCTTAACAGGCTAAATAATGTTTAGATAAATTGTATGGTTAAAACAATGTTTTTGTTGTACAATTATAAAGTAGGTAATTTCCGTCTTGTGTGCGGGCCAATCCCATAAGGTCCTGACCGTAAACGGAAAAGTAAGAAAAGTAATACGCTTTAATGTCTTAAATAATCCCCATGAGGCTAACAAATAGTTGTTGACTTTTGAGGTTTTATATTGTAAAGTGTTTGACAAGATAGTAAGGGAGCAACAAATGCTTAAAGCTTTTAAATACAGGCTGTACCCAACAGAAGATCAAGCAACACAGATCAATAAAACTATTGGTTCATGTCGTTATATCTATAACTGGGCGCTTGCTAAATCCAATAAGGCGTATGAGGACTTTGAAAAGGAATTTAAACCAAAACTTGAATCCGGGGAAATGACGGAAGTACAGTACAAAAAACTCCGGCCTAAATTTAATGCTTACAAATTATCAAATGAACTAACACAATTTAAAAAGAACCCGGAAGTGCCCTGGCTTAATGAAATCGAGGCCATGGCGCTTGTACAATCCCTGGGCGATCTGCAAACAGCTTACAAAAATTTTTTTACAAGATTGAAAAAAGGTGTTACAGGCAAGGACGCGGGATTTCCGCAGCGCAAAAAAAAGCACGGCAACAAGCAAAGTTATCGGACATATGAGAGCACACATACTCGCCAATACGTGAACTGGCAGACACACACAATCACACTACCGCGTATTGACACGCCTATCAAAGTAATATTATCCCGACATTTTACGGGTCAGATCCGCAACCTCACCGTGTCCAGGACAAAGAGCGGCGAGTATTATGTCAGCATAATGGTTGACACGCTGGACAAGCCATTGTCAGTATCAAAAATAACTCCGGCCAAGACAATCGGACTTGACCTCGGCCTTATTGATATGATCGCGTTAAGCACCGGGGAAAAAATTAAAAATCCTAAAACACTTAAAAAGTATGAAAAGAAATTTCATCGGTTACAACAAACCTTAGCAAGACGTAAGGGTATGTTGAAAGGGTCAGTCAAAAGTAACAGATTTTTAGCACAGAAAAGGAAGATTGCCCGGCTCCATGAAAAGATTGTACGGGTTCGCGAAAACTTTGCACATAACCTCAGTTACAAACTTACGCATGATAACCAAGTGCGGACGATTGTGGTTGAGAACCTTAACGTAAAGGGTATGCTCGCGAACCATAAGCTCGCAAAATCAATATCGGACGTGTCTTGGACAAGTTTTATAAACAAGCTTAAATATAAGTGCAATTGGTACGGGGTCAACTTGATCCAGATAAACAGGTTCGCGCCGACAAGCAAAATTTGTTGTCATTGTGGCCACAAGAACGCGGAACTGACATTACGTGATAGGTCATGGACGTGTAGCAGCTGCGGAGCGGTCTTAGACCGTGATGAGAACGCGGCAATTAATATCAAAAACATCGGTCTTAGACAGCACATAGAGATAATAGGCGGGCACACCGCCAAATTAACGGACGTGGAGATTAGCGCTTTTAAGGGCAGTCAACGAAACGTCAAACAAAAAGTCCAAACTGGGTAGGTTCGCGCCGGGTCAAAAGATAACCTCTTATAATAGAGGTGATTTTTTGGCCGAAGTTGCAACTCGCGCGTCGGTACGGATTGTGACAGATAGCTTATGGTACATTCCACACCGTTGAAAGTAGTTGCAACTCGCGCGTCGGTACGGATTGTGACAAAGACCTAAATATATAACGTTTAAATTATAACGAGAGTTGCAACTCGCGCGCAGGTGTAGATTGTGACTACGTAAGTCATGACGTTGGCAATGTATGTATCTGTTGTAACTCGCGCGCATGTGAAAGGGCTTGAATGACCTACATTAATAAGGTATAATCTCGGCAAATAAAAAAGCCGGGGGAAAGCCGTGCAAGTGAAAGAAATACTAAATAAAATACTGAAGGTACAACCACATAAAACAAAACTTGCTGAAGAATTATATATCAGTCGGGAAACTCTGTATAATTGGCTTGGCAAAGAAACAATACCTAATAACAAAGCAGTAATAGCAAGGCTTAAAAAGGTAGCAAAAAAATACGGTGTAAGTATTGAGGAACAGAATAATAGGCAGGGCATAAAATAATAAAACCCGCCTTGCGGCGGGCCTTATTATGCTTAAGCTCGTGTGTGTCTTTTGCAGATTGCCAATTTGCTGAGCGTAAGCTCGTGTGGGTTCGAATCCCATCACCTCTACCACCGCCCGCATGAATATGTGCAACTAAAGGAGATAAAAAATGTCAAAAACAGGAACGACCGTCGGAAAAATAGTTTTTGACCCGGCAATTAACAGTGATTCAAAACTGGCGGAACTTGAAATAAGGATAAAAAATCTTGAAAATAAATATGATAAGCTTGTAAAAAGAAAAAACAAATTGGCTTCAGGCCAGAGGGGGAAATAATATGAAAAAAGTAATTGCAATAATTTTGGCAGTAGTATTAGTAATAGCTTTAATTGGATGTACAGGACCTAAAGGCGCAACCGGAGCAACCGGTCCAGCCGGCCCGGTAGGAACTCCAGGAATAAACGCAGGAGATATCCCGCCAAATGCAACAATACTGTTGAATGAAAATTTTGACAGCTATGCTGATAATATAGTTCCTACTGGTTGGACAAGAGCCTCAGTTTTTACTGGGTCAGAGGTTACAATCACAGCAGGACCAGCGGATTATGTATCTTATCCGAACTGCTTAGTTATTAATACTACTGGCAGTAGCTATGAAAGAGAAATTGTTAAAGCTCCAATGCTTCCAATCCCAAATAAAACAAGCGGCAAACTGTATATTCGTTTTAATGTAAAATGTTCTTATGCCATGACAAATAGGGATTTTCTTTTTTATTTAAATCAGACCGAAAAAGTAAGAATTAAATTTGCAAGTGACGGTCTAATTTATGCTTATGAAGGTTCATATACGCTATATACCGCTTTGGGTCAATACAACCCCGCGCTCTGGAATCAAGTTTTAACTGTTATTGATTTAGCAAATTCAAAATATAGTGTATATATCGACGGCACATTGAAGGTAAGTAATCTTAATTGCTTAATATTGGCCGAAAGAAAACTTGACGGAACGCCTATATCCGCGGCAAATGCTATTTATACTGATTTTTTTGGCATGCTTACAGACGTTGATTCTACTTATTCAAATAACGCCACATTGATTGATGATATAGCTATTTATTATCTTCCATAGGAGATTATAATGAAAAAATCGTTAATAATCGTTGTATCGACGGTTCTATTTCTTTTGGCTATTTTTGCCTCATGTACAAAAAAACAAATACCAGGCGGACCGCTTGACGCAACATACACACCAACATATACGCCAACGCCGTCTGTTACTCCAAACATAAGATATGATGTTATTGTTTTAAAGGTGGGCGGAGCTGCTGATTCTGGACAAACTGTATCTATTAAATATGAGGCACAAGCAACCTGGACACCCATTGTTGTAAATCCGGCAAGTGGTATAGCTTCTTTTACTAATCTTAATATTTTAGGCAATTACGATGTTAAAGTAACGTCATTGAGTTCGTGTTACGATGAATATAATTATCAAATTGATTTACAAGGTAGTACTGTAACGGTTATTAACAGAAATGGCACCCCCACGCTTCAGATCATAAACGATTCGGGATTTGATACTTTTTCCGTATACCCACAGGTTATTACCTATACTGTACAACTAAAAACAGATTATCCATATCTGCTAAATAATTTTACAGTTGAAGGGTTGCCGGCTTCGTGTGCGGTCAATTGGGATTTATCTACAAGTAATATGCATAATAATAATGATTTTATTAAATTGTATATTACTACACCGCCTAGCTATCTAATCAATATTACATTTACAGTAAAGGCTGACCGCGCAAACTGCGTGGGTGGAACTAAAATTATATCCCCAGTAAAAACTATAAATCGTGCATGGTCTATAAATGCAACAGCAGAAATGATTTATTATAAATATATTGACCAATTTAGTTTTGCTTGTATTAATAACATGGATAATTATGGAGCAGGCTACACAAACGTTATTGCAACACCTATAGGTTTTTTAGATACAATAAATTGGGAAATTGCAAATTTTGATTTACAAACATGCGGGGGTTGGACAGTAAACAACTCACGCGGTTATACAAATTGCAATGCGTCCATGTATTGTATGGGGACTTACACAGTCAATAATTATATGATTTGGAATGGTAATGGGACTCATGCTGATTGTTATTGTGTACCAACAGTAAGACTGCATTTCTTTAACAGTAAAGGACTTAATTATTATTTATATTTTCGAGGTATAACATATCCAAAAACTTGTAATATACAAAGTTGTGACAGCTCAAACAATGCCGATGGCGAATACTTATTATACAACGATACAATAATAGTTGGCACCGAACAATGAAAAAAAACTTACTTACTTTACTGACTATTTTACTGTTTACATCAATAATTTTTGCAGGGAACATAACACCAACGGCCGAGGTCAAAAAACAATATGTTACAGTAAATCCCGAAATGTCAGCCAAGCAGGGAGAAAGTATTTTTAAAGGTTCTGTGTCAAAAATAGTCTTCAATCTCAAAACTTTTTATTTAAAAGACGATGTAACGGCTGACTATGTGACGGAAATTGACTTAATCACAAGACAAACACTTTTTGAAAATTTTATGGCGGACGTGTATTTAAGGTTTTTAAAATCTATGTCAAATGACAGCGGCGGGGTAGACATCCAGTTGATGCACGGATCATTCCAATATGTTGGGACATATTTTCAATTACTAGCCGGAAGGATAGATACCACAAAAATATTCAGTACCATGAACTTTTTCGGAAACTACACGGTTGGCGGTCAAAAATTTGTTGACATGGCCGGGTTTACATTTCCGTTGTACTTAACCGGCGGAATCCCTGAAATTGATGAAGTTAAATTCCCGCCAGTAGCTTTGTCTTTTAATATAATACCAACCATATTTAACAAGGAACATACGGATTACAACAAAGACCAGACACTTTTCTTTTGCCAGGCAAGGGTCAATACCGTAATATTGAATAATCCTGTTCAAATAATATTAAACGGTAGTAAAAGCATAACGCAGTATTTCATTAATAACGTCATGTCGGGGAGCTTGTCCACGGAAATATCTGCTTCTGTTGATCTGTACAAGCATTTTCAGATCAATCTAACGGGTGGAATCCTCAATACCGACAAAATAGGAGATACAAGTGCAGTTGCGGTTGGAGTTGAACTTCATAATTTTGCTGAATGGATATTTGTCCTGGATAAAATTATTTTTGAACAGCAGTTTATCCTTGCAAACAATAATACTGAAATATCATGGTTTTTGGCCGCTGAAAACAAAATATCAAAATTTCGTTATGGTGTAGCCGCGTCAAATACATCAAATCGTTACACGCTTGCCAACGTCTTCACCGTTATTCCAACATCACCTTTTGGCAAGGGTAATACTTACGCCCCGGAAAACATTACTTTTAATAACACGGACATATCAAACATTAATTATTACATCTATATTGGATATGACTTTTAGGAGGATTGCGTGATAAAGTTTATTTTTACATTTATATTACTTGCTTTGGCGGTGCCTGGATACTGCAGGGAACAGTCCGACATCGCGACACACAAGGCTTTTTTACAGGAAATAATCAATACAATGTCACAACAGCCCAACAGGAACGCAAACAAGGTAATAAACGTGAAGGCAACAAAAGCGGTGGATGAGACCAAGACAAAAAAATCGGGTAAGAATAACTTAAATAAGTTCAAGGCTGAAAAATATGATTTTTCAAATTCAACGTCATACGGCAATTTTAAAATATTGGTAATGACAACCAGCGAACACAGTTTTGACGTTTCTTTTTTGTCTGAATCACCAATACAGATGTATCAGTTACGCGACAGTATAACCAAAAACATAACAACAAAAGGTGAATTAAATGATGTGTTGAATTATACATTTACAGTGCAGTTTGCTTTTACGCCTAAATACGTATTACTATTGTCCATGTATAAAGACGGAGTTATTACCCAAAATATAATACCACTTTATAAAAAAATGAACGTAAAATATGCAGAATAAAATAATTAAAAGGAGAATAAAATGAAAAGATTAATATCGTTAACACTCGTTGCTTTAATGTTTGTATTTTCACTTCTTTTCGCTACCGATGCTGAGCGAGCTGAGGGTATACAGGCCACAAAAGCAAAAATGAGCAGTATTATATCACAGGCCAATCAAAGGGAATCTACTACAAATGAGCGCTTTGTTAAAAGTTATAATAATCTGTCAAGTATTAAGACCAAACTTGACAGTAATTATTACAGTAAAACAGCCTCAACTAGTGACTACACAAAATCAAAAACAATGGAAATGTTATCACAGTTGGCCACAACAGCGGCTTTTGCCATTGGTACAGCCGATCAGGCCAAGCAGGCCGCGCTAATATCGGACCAGGCAACAGCTTTAAAGGCGGCTGGTGCACCTGAATACCAGGAGATTGCCACAAAGTATGCTGACCTGGCCGAAGCTGTTAAATCAGGCAATGACATACAGGCTCAATCTATTGCCGCAAGCATTACGGACTATGTAACTGCTAACGCACCAGTGATTGATTCAAATTATACTCCAACACCGCAGGAAAATTCCTTGCTTGCGGGTCTGGGAAGCGTTTTGTCGGGCTCTCTCGGGCGTATAGGTAGTATGCTTACGTCTTTTGGTCTATCTAAGTTGCTTACCCTTTTAGGTGGCGCTGCTTTAGCCAGCAATCCTTTAACCCTGGCAATAGGTATGTTAATGGGTGATACCATAGGAGCCCTGGCCAGTTCCGTTACTAATAATGGAGTAGTCAACTGGGAGCCGGTGGCAAACAGCGCGACAGACAAAACTACTTCTTTAACTTCAGGAGGTGCTAACAGTGCGGAAGGAAAACTTGGAGAAGCACTTAATACCAATCTTGCTCAAACAACACCGTTGACAATTAATACTAATACAAATGCAGTTGTGGAAGGAAGTAAAGCAAACGGGGATACAAAGGCCCCTAAATAAAATTGGAGGTTTTAGTTATGAAAAAATTGTTTTTTGTCCTGACCTTTTTAGTTTTAAGTATTTCAGTATTTGCGGCGGCTCTTTCCGCAACAGATCAACCATTAATTAATGCTATTAAGGCATTAATTGTTTTTTTTCAGGTAGTAGCCGGGCTTTACTGCGTATATCAGGGGATCGAAGGCGCAATGAAAATGTCAGGAAATGGGGATGAGGGCAAACGTCATTTGACAAACGCGCTGATTGGTTTTCTTATTGTACTTTTGTTGTGGCCAATTACCAATATGTTGTCTGGTCACGCAAAGACAGAAGGAAAAGCGGACACTTCAAATATTGACAGTGTACTTAAATAACCAGTCATGAAAAAAATAATTTTAATAGTATTTATTTTAAGCTTATTTTTTGCCGGAGCGGCACATGCTTTGTTTGATGATTCAACGGCAAAAAACGCACAAACAGCGGCAAAAGCGTCGGCTGATACTAATACAAAAGTAACAGGCCTGCAAAAAACAATACAAGATTTTTTTTCTGACGCTGGTAAAGGAATAATAGCCGGGGCTTTTGCTGTTTTTGTTTATATTACAGCTTTTATTACCAAGATTTTTTACATGCTTTTTGCTAAAACCGGTGAGGTGTTACCACGATTAATTGATTTTACTCAAACATCATTCTGGCCACATCCATATGATACTGCTTTTAATCACGGCATAGCTCTTTTTTATGTTGCGGCAATGGGTTTTACGCTTATTGCGGTATTATCATCAGTAATGCAAAAGATTTCTTCCGGTCAAAATCCCGCAAGGGCAGTATCTGATCTTTCTTTTGCAATATTAGCCCTGGCTTTTTTTCCTTTCATATACAAAACCATATTTACTTTAATGGGATTGTTTTCTAATGCGCTTTTCAGTGTTTATAATTCATCACCATCAAAAGATAACATTTTTAACGCCTTAATTAATGTAAGCACATATTTCAGCAAAACCGCGGCGGATCCAACTATGCCAAAGATTCTGGGTGGTAATTTTACTGAACAATCAATAATGGACCTTGATAGTGTCATTACAATATGCAAAGACAATCTCACAAAAGGGAATGCGGTTTTTTTTATTAACCAAGCAATGATTTTTGTGGTGTGTTTGACAGGAGTAGTTGCCTGCCTTGAGGCAATTCTTTTAAAAGGTGCTCAACTTCTTAATATTTTTATAGCTTATTTTACCGGAATATTCGCCTGTGGTACACTTTCAAACCCTGCTTTGGCAAAAACTTTTTTTCAATGGATACTTAAATTTGTACAATTGCTTTCCTATAACATATTTTGGGCTTTATTACTTTTAATTATAAACATGCTTGGTGCTAAACTTGTAAGCAATAGTTCAAATCCGGATCAGATTCTTTACCTCATAATGATCCTTGCGGCGTTAAGAACTTTACCAAAAGTCGGAGGAATTGCCGAAGGTCTTTTATTGTCTGGTAGAGTTATGGAAAATTTTACACAACAAGCAAAACAAGACGTAATAGGCGCCGGTGTATTGGCAACCACCGCGATAAGTGCCGCACAACCTTTTACCAACATGATGCAACAACACGGGACAAATATCGTTAAGGGAGCAGGTATTATGGTAAAAAATCTTGCACACAATGTAGCTAACGCCGGAAATTCGTCTGAACAACGTAATTTATTACAAAAAAGTTCAAGTGCTAGCACATCACAATCAGGCAATGCAAGGCAATCACGCATGCAAAATAGCGCACCCAGGACGTCAGGAAGCGGCCAGGGTGGGAGTTCTGGGCCCGTGAGCGGTAAAACCCGCGAACAATGGCAACAGACCCAACGCGCAAAAAGGAAACCATAAAATGGCTATTAACCTAAACGACAAACCAAAAGTAATGTTCAATCTGCCGGCTTTTGATTTTTACATACTCGCAGGTATATCTTGTTTTACCCTTTTAATTGCCGTAAACCTTATACCAGTTATTGGTGTTGTTCCGGCTTTTATAATTGTGATTTTAATTATAGCGCCCTTGTGGGTTTATTTTAAATATAAAAATATATTAGCACCCAGTTATTTTATCAATATGATTATATTTTACACAAACAGACAGCGGGTTTATTTACCAAAAAACGAGATCAATTACGATAGTGAGTTATTCAAAGCGGTTATAGACCATAACAAAAATGAGGAAAACAAATGAATGAAAATTTAGCTTTTCAGGATTTAATTAATTTTAAAGATTTTGGAGATGGCTATATTATTGACGAAAGTGATACTCCAATAATATGCTTTAAGCTAAACGGTGGTATTAATACCCTTACAGCCGCCGAAGCCCAACTTGACCAGGCTACTTTGAGTTTTAGAAATGCGTTAAATACTTTAAAAGCCGGTGAAGAAGTACAAATTGTAATTCAAACCGAAAAGTATGATCCTGAACCGGATATTTTTAAATATAACGAAAGAATTATTAAAAACCACCCGGTTCCTGAATTTCAAAATTATTATCCCAATATACTTGATCAGTTCATTACTGACTTTGTTCGCAGTGAGAGAATTTGCGAACAAAATATTTATATCCTTTTTACATACAGAAAACAAACCAACCTGTTTACTAAAACAATAAAATCGACAGAAATTAAAAAAGATACGGCAACGTTAAGGCGCAATATTTCAAACAGAAGCAGGGGCTTTGTGGGCTTTATGGGGCAGATATCGGGTGTTGAAGTAGTTGAAATGACCGAACAACAGATCAAGGACATGCTCGATAAGGCATTTAATCCAGAACAAACAGGAAAAATACCGGTAGACCACTTAAGACAATCGTTTAATACGTTAAAAAGTTCATTGATAAGGACCCCTTTCAGTGAAGAAAATGCCATGGGCATGATTGGAGAACAACACGTAAAAACTTTTTATATTGCTGACATACCTTCACAACCCAATTTTTTGCAGGAATTGTTTCTTATAAATAATTATTCCACGTTGTCTTTATTTGTTCGCGGTATATCACAGCACGAAATTAAAGAACAATTGACTAATAAATTAAAACTTGCCCTGGGAACAAGTGAAAAACAAACCGATATTGACAATAGGGCAATTGCTGATAATACTGAGATATTATTATCGGCTCAGGCAAGACGTGAAATTAAATTTATTGAATTTGCCTGCTACTTGAGTTTTAGACATGAAAATCGGGATGCTTTTGAGGAATTAATACCGGAGTTTGAAAGTATTATTGAGGGCTGTACACATTATCCTGGAATTTTTGAACAAAAGAAATTATTTCTTTCTACGCTTCCTTTATGTCACAACACGGCCGGACATTATTACCTTACAATTACAGGGAGTCCGGGGGATCGTACAGACGGCAATCTTTCATACCTAATGCCGGCTTTTAATTTTGAAGTCAAAAAAGTAGATGCCGGTGTTTATATAGGAACAAGTTTAACAGGT
Organism: uncultured bacterium; assembly: GCA_937889595.1. Taxonomy (GTDB): domain Bacteria; phylum Oederibacteriota; class PGYV01; order PGYV01; family Palsa-1178; genus PALSA-1178. Next base: position 5,391 of record CALAOR010000068.1, on the reverse strand, counting down.
AAATCTGTGTTTTATGGACCCTATAATCCAGCTGTTGAGAATAACAATCATATAATTGTAGGACGGCCAGGCTCGGGTAAATCATTTTTTATCAATCTTATATTGACTAGAATTGCTCCATGGCGGCCGGAAGTGATCATAATTGACAAATCCAAATCATATGAATATAACTGTAAGTGTAATGACGGACAATACATAACACTATCACTTGACGGTACCTGCAGTTACAATCCCTTCGACTGTATTGATTATGACCCGGCGCTTATTAACGAACACGGTGACGAAAATGACATCACGGTTAAAGGCGATCCTACCCCAAATAAAATTGCTTATATAACCGGGTTATTTGACATTATTCTTTCCGAAGAAGGAGTGTCAAGGTTAAGTAAGGTGGAATCCGGGCTTGCGGAAAAAATGGTCCGTAAAATGTACAAAAATAAACTTAAATTCATAATAGATAAAACGGGTAATAAAATTATTGACAGGAAGACAATACCTCTTTTAAGGGATATTTTGGTGGTTATTGATGAATTTATTGAAACAATAGAATCACAGAAACACAAAGAGCAATTGCTTGATATCAAAGAAAAATTCAGTCCTTTCATTGGAGAAGGTTCTTTTGCGGGTATGCTCGATCGGCCGAGCAACATTGAACTGAAAAGTTCCTTTGTCGTATTTGATATATCCGGGTTACCGGCCAACAGGGATGATATCCTTTCCCTGGGCATTTACATAATATCAAATTTTTCAATGCAGCGTTTTAAAATCAATAAAAAATTACAAAAAAGACAACTGTTGGTAATTGATGAGGCTTGGTTTCTGGCCAGATTTTCAGGCGGGCAGAACTTTCTGCTCGACCTTGGGAAAAGAAGCCGTCATTTGGGCCTTGCTTCTATCATAGCGACACAACAGCTAAGTGATTTTTTATGTAACGAGGAGGCAAAGAAGGTCCTTACATCAGCTCCAACAAAAACGCTTTTTCATCAAAGTTCGGAGGATCTTCCGTTAATAAAAGAACTTTACAGGCTTAATGAAAATGAAATGGGCATAATTACCACGCTCAAACAGGTAAAGGGCTTATATTCGGAAGCTTTTTATATGTGTGGTAACGAAAAGAACCTTGTACAGGTCCGTGCTGATAGGGTTGCATACTGGATAGCCACATCAGATACGAACAAAGATATACCAATACGCGAAAATGAATATAAAATAACACAAGACTATTGGAAAACGGTAATTAACCTTGCCGAGAGAGGTGTTTAAATGACTGAATTTAATCCATTTCAAAAAAAAGCCGGAGGACTTGGAAATATTAAAGACGCACCAATACAAAAAAGTCAATCACCACAAAAATCATCAATATTAACACAACTTAAAATAAAACCCTCAATTATAGTTATTATAATTGCAGTTCTTGGATTGGGTGGTTATTTTATTTATCATTTATTACAAACAAATAAAACAGCCCAAAAAGATACCGGGGAAAAAGTGGATTCACGTGTTACTCTTATGAAAAATGAAAGTGTTTTGTTTTTAAATCACTATCTCAATCTTAATTATTCGGTTTTCAAGGAAGAACGAAGCGCAGCCGAAGCCTTTATGACCCCCGAGTTGTTATCAGAATATAAAGAGAACTTTTATGATAATGCTTTTGTGCAAAGCGCGCTTGTAAATGAATTTGCCACAGATTTTTATTATAATCAGATAATTCCTACTACTTATACAGATTCGGAAAATGTTGGGTGGCCCGCAATTAAAATAATAGGCTTGGCCAAATATACTTCCACAATAAAATATTTTTCTCTCGAAATGCCTTTTACAATATTACTTGTTTTTACGAAAGATGCGGAAGGTAATTACAAAAAAATTGATAATATCAAGTTTGAGTAAATTACCATGGATGAAATAATCACAAGGGATTTATACCGGGATGCGCAGATCAATTATAAGAAAGGTAATTTTTCAACTGCATTGGAAATTTTACAGAAAGCCCATGAAGCCGAACAACAAATAAAAGGCAGTCAAGATGTACCGGTTGACTATGACATACTGTTTTTAACCGGACAAATATATTATAGCGTTTCGGACTTTGATCAGGCTAAACTTATTTTTTTAAATTTAAATAGTCGAGAACCAAACGACCAGGAACATAAAGAAGAAATAATAGAACAAATTAAACTATATCTCGCATACATTTATTATTACCTTGGCCGCAAAACGGGAACGACCGAAGTTGCATTAAGCTTAGTAAATGAAATTGCCAAAAAAAATAAAACTAATATCTATGCTCTTGAACTGCTTGCCGATATATTATATTTTAATAAAGATTACAGTGGGGCGCTTGATATTTATTTACGAATACAGCGCGCGGTAGATAATCTCAACAGGGTTCTGATAAAAATGGCCTATTGTTATTATTATCTTGGTGAAACACCGGAAGCGGCCACAATATGCGATTCGTTGTATGCTGTTTCCGAACTAAGGACAGACCCGGATTTTAAACAGCTTTATGACGCTATTCAGGAAAAAAGTAAGGTTAAGTTCAACGAAGAAAACCCAAACATGAACGTACTGCAAAAACTTTTTTTGAAACTTTTTGACCGTCAAATTACCAAATCGTTGACTAAAGAAGTACAACATGAGCGTAGAATGAATTTGATGCAACGCAAGCTTTATACCGACCTTTTGACAGGTATAAATAATCGTCTTTGTTTTGAAGAAAAGATCAAACCAAAATTTGAACAAAAAGAAATTATTTCTTTGATTTTTTTTGATATTGATAAATTTAAAGCCATAAATGATACTTACGGCCACGATATCGGCGATATTGTTTTAAGAAAATATGGTGAGATAGGCAAAGATATTTTTTCCCGCGATATTTTTAGGATTGGGGGTGAGGAATTTATAGCCGTTTATTTTGGCAACAAAGACGAGGCCCTGCTTATTGCAGAAAAATTCCGTAAACTTATAGGTTCAGAACTTGCTCTACATGTTAATACGGAAAAAAATATATCTTTGCATAAGGTTACCTGCAGCGGAGGAATTGCCGAATATCCAAAAGAAGGAAATAACTACGAAAACATATCTAAATTAGCCGATGCACGACTTTATTATGCGAAAGAACACGGACGCAATCAAATAATTACTGAAGGACAAGGATTAATAAAGTCCGATAGCGAAATTAAACTAATTGAACCCGGTACAGTCAAATGAACAAACTTATCATAGCAGAAAAACCGTCTGTAGCTAAAAGCATAGCTGACGTCCTGGGCGCGAGTACGCGCCAGGACGGGTACTTTTCCGGTGCCGGCTATGCCGTCACCTTTGCTTACGGACATTTGTTTAGTCTTTTTGACGCGGCTGACTATGACACTAAATACGCTACCTGGTCCATGGATAATCTGCCGATTATCCCGGACACATTCAAATATAAAATCCACGACGGCCCCGGATATAAAAAACAATTCAAAATTATTAAAGGCTTGGCCGCTGATGCGGTTGAAATAATAAATGCCTGTGATAGTGACCGGGAAGGCAGTTTAATTTTTGCAGAGATATACCAGTCACTCGGCACTAACGTGCCGACAAAACGACTTTGGATATCGTCCTACACTCGGGACGATCTCCAAAAAGGCTTCGCGGACGCGCGCCCCGGCGCAGCTGACGCGCCGCTTACTGCAGCCGGCTACGCTCGTTCTTGGACCGACTGGCTCTTAGGGATTAACTTCACAGTCGCGGCCACAAAACGTTTTTCCTCTGACGGAAAAATGTTAAACATAGGCCGGGTCATACTACCGACCGTTAACCTGATCTATCTCCGCGATATGGAGATCAAGAATTTCATTCCCAAAAAATATCATACTCTCACGGCCACGTTTGCGGCCGCGGAAGGTACTTATACAGGCCTGTACCAGGTACAGGCCTCACAAACCCGTTTTAACGATCCTAAAGACCTTGATACAGTCATTACCGCGGTCAAAGGACAGCCGGGCACGATCACGTCATGCACAACCACGCGAGAAATCAAAGGACCAGGTAAACTTTTTAACTTGACCGATTTGCAGGGCCATATAACGAGCCAGTATGAGGGCTGGACAGCTGACAAAGTATTACAATGTGCACAGGCTTTATACGAGGATAAATATATCACATACCCGCGCACGTCGTCCAGATACCTGGATGAGAGCCAAAAGGAGCCCTCAAAACGCGTCCTAGAGGCCTTAAAAACATCCGGGCAAGGTCTTATACCCCCTCAAATATCACTTTTATGGCATGACCATAAAAGTGTATTTGACAGTAGCAAGGTCGACAGCCATCCGGCACTTATGCCTACATACCTGGTGCCGAGCTTGTCCGGGATATCCCCGGACGAAAAAATCATTTATATTGAAATCGTTAAAAGGTTCCTAGCGCAGTTTGCGCCCATGGCTGAGTATGACCAGACCGAAGCAATTACTCGCGTTAAGGTCCATGACTTCCGGACGCGCGCGCGCGTCCGGGTAAGTCCGGGTTGGCAGCTCCTGTACCAGGAGCAGGCCACCCTGCTCGATGAGGACGATAAAAAAGAGGACGACGAGGATTTGACCAGGCTAAATTTTCCCTTGCGGGAAAAATTAGCCGTTGTGGCCACGGACCTGCAGACTGCAGGTAAAGATACCAAGCCACCAAAAAAATATACGGTCAAATCCCTACTTGCGGTCATGCAGAACTGCGGCCGTGAAGTAGAGGACGAAACACAAATACTAAAGGGCTACTCGATTGGCACGGCCGCTACGCGCGCCGATGCCCTTAAAAAAATCGAAAAAATCGGCTACGTTGTTATCAAAGGAAAAAGTTATTCCGTGACCGCCCTGGGAATCAGTCTTATTGAGATCTATCCGATCCGGGAAATGCTCGAACCTGACTTTACCGGCCGACTTGAAAAACAACTCAAAGACATCGAGCAGGGCACCCTGCCGCAAGCAGCTTTTATGGCCGTAGCAAAAGAAATTACAATCCTCGGGATTGATAAGTTCAAAGCCACATCCGGATCCGTTCACCGGGAAGTCAAAAGTCTGGGTAAATGCCCGGAGTGCGGCCGGGAGATCATAGAAACGCCAAAAGCCTTTTCTTGTGTCGGCTACCAGGACAAAGTGAACCAATGCAAGTTTGCTCTTTGGAAAGAGGACGCATGGTTTAAGTCATTGGGAAAGAAAATAACAGCTACCACGGCCAAAGGCCTGTTGTCCGGCCGGGCTGTCCTGGTCAAAGGCATGAAATCAAAAGCTGGCAAGGTTTTTGACGCAAAAGTAAAACTGACAAAAGACGGCGAACGGTATAAATATGAATTTATTAATTAAAATAAGTGCTCCGGGTTCCCCTCGGACATCCCCGTCCAACCCCTTATATACC
>CALAOR010000067.1 GCA_937889595.1 uncultured bacterium | reverse complement strand
CCTAAAGAATAACTCACTGACCTTGTAAAGTTATTAGTCACATTTAAATCATAATTTTTATACCATTGTTCATTTAATGTAATTTTCCCGACAAGTTGAACTTTACTTGCAATACTTATATTTGATGGTAATTTGTCATAAAACCTATTTAAGAAAACTTCTGCTTCCAAGCCGATATTAACGCCGGCAATAAAATCATAGTTATAGTAATCCTGCCTATTGCTTCCATCCGTATTAAAATATTCTATGAATCTATCATCGGCTCCTAAAATAATCCCGGGTTCAATGTATACAGATATTCCGAAATTGTTTTTAACAGGCAATAAAAAATTAATTCCACTGTATATGGCCCAATTTGGAGTATAGAAAGTTGAAGTTGGGTCTTTGAAATTTCCGGACATAGTGCCATAGATCGGTATTTCATATCCCATTGATTCAGATGGCCAAAACCTAAAATTAAGAGTGCCGTTGTAACCAATACCTAATTTTCCAACATATACCGGTAAAGTTGCCGTGGCTGTAGAAATGGCTGTATCAGCAGAGGCAGTTCCGGTAATTTGTAGAGATGAGTCATTAGCCGCAATAATCAAAGATGAAATAAAAATGATGACGCTGACAATCAAAAATTTTTTCATTAGTGCTCCTTATAGTGTTTATTTATATCTTCCCCATATATGATACATTTTAACATTAAGTATTGGCATTATCAAATGGTATTTGGCCTGATACATTGAAGCAGTTAGGTTTTGGGACAGACGTCAGGAATTACCCAAAAAACCAGTTGATATATAATAGAGAGATATGTTATTATTATGCATTGTTTTATCGGCTGTTTTTATGCAAAACTATGGGCATGTTTTACGCCTTACATTTTCGGGAGGATATGATGCAAAGAAGGATGCAAATTACTTTTGTTCTTACGCTTATTATGGTTATTTTTTCCGTATGGAAGATATGGCCGCCTTTTGACACCAAGGACGCGCAGGGCAATGTCCTTGAAAAAGGCAAGATCAAGCTCGGACTTGACCTTCAGGGAGGTATGTACTTAAAGCTCGCCATTGATACGGACAAGATGCCGGCAAACGTGAAACTCGAGGAAGCGGTATCAAGGGCGCTTGAAATATTAAGGAACAGGATTGACGCGCTCGGGGTTTCAGAACCTTTGATAACCCGGGAAGGCGACAAATATATTGTCATACAGCTGCCCGGAGTTAAGGATCCTGAACGGGCGCTTTCCATAGTGGGAAAAACTGCTTTGCTTGAGTTTAAGATGATCGATGAAAGAAATAAAATATCCGAAATGACCGATTCGACGGGTAATACGGTTGCAGCAAAAATCCCGGCTGAAGACAGGATCATAGCCAACAGGGAAGGCGAAAGGCTTGTAATACTGGCCAAAGACCTTTTAACCGGAGCCGACCTTGTGGACTCCAAGGTCCAGCTTGGGCAGGCGGGCGTGCCTGTGGTTTGGTTTAAGTTCTCGCCTGAAGGCGGGAAAAAGTTCGCTGAAATTACCGGGGATAACGTGGGTAAAAGGCTTGCCATCATACTTGACGATAAGGTCTACTCTGACCCTGTGATCAAGACAAGGATCAGCGGAGGAGAAGGCATCATAGAAGGCAACTTCACACTGGAAGACGCCAAGGATCTGTCGCTTATACTGCGCGCTGGAGCGTTGCCTGCGCCTGTAAAAATAATCAACAAATATGTCGTGGGCCCGACACTCGGAGCCGACTCTATAGCAAAAGGCCAGAAGTCGATAGTTATCGGCGCGCTGGTCGTTGTTATCTTTATGGCGTTCTATTACGGTATGTCGGGCATCATGGCCGACCTGGCCCTGATATTTAACGTGTTGTTCGTCCTTGGGGTGCTCGCGGCTTTGAACGCGACGCTGACCCTGCCGGGTATTGCGGGCATGACTTTGACGCTTGGTATCGCTGTTGACGCGAACGTTCTTATCCTGGAAAGGATCAGGGAAGAAATGAGGGGCGGGAAAACCATCCGCGCCGCCATAGATGCGGGTTATCACCGCGCGCTCTGGACCATCATTGACTCGCACGTCACGTCTTTGATAACCGCGGCCATACTGTTCCAGTTCGGCACGGGCGCCATCCGCGGTTTTGCGGTCACGCTTTTCTGGGGCCTGACCATCAGTCTCTTTACGGCTTACTTTATCACTCAGTCAATCTTTGACATGAGAAAACAATACAAGAAATTAAGTATATAACAGGAGGAAACAATGATCGAGATAATCAAGAACCCAAAATTAGATTTCATAGCGGCGAGGAAAGTTTCATATGTAATATCCATCCTGTTGGTATTGAACGGATTGTTCGCGGTATACCAGGTGGCCACAGGCAAGGCAAAGATGGGGCTTGATTTTACGGGGGGAATATCCGTCACGCTTAAGTTTGCCAAGGACGTGCCGGTAAATGACATCCGAGGGATACTTGACAGGAGCGGCATGAAACAGGCCGTGATACAGCAGATAGGCTTGCCCGCAGACAGGACTTTTATCGTCAGGGTGGGTACCCTGGAATTAAAAGGCGAGAACGCGTCGGGCACGCTGACGGAATTACTGAAAAAAGAAACAGGCGACCAGGGCATGACGGTCCTTGAACAGAATGAAATAGGCGGGGTCGTAAGTTCGCAGTTAAAATCAAAGGCGCTTCAGGCCGTGTTCTGGGCTTTAGTCGGGATTCTTGTGTACATATGGGTGCGTTTTAAATTCAAGTTCGCCATATCAGCCACGCTTGCGACGCTTCATGATGTCCTGGCTGTGCTCGGGATCATGGTCCTGCTCGGCAAGGAAATAGACCTTCTTGTTATCACGGCTCTTTTGACCATCGGTGGATATTCGCTGACCGACACTGTGGTGGTATTTGACAGGATAAGGGAAAACATGAAGCATATACTGAAGCTGACTTATCAGGAACTTGTAAATAACAGTATTAACGAGGTCTTAAGCAGGACGGTCATAACATCATTTACGACGCTCTCGGTTGCCTTATCGCTGTTCCTTTTCGGCGGAAGCATACTCCACACTTTTTCGTTCGCGCTGGTTATCGGCGTTGTGATAGGTACATACTCCTCATACTTCCTGGCTTCACCGATCATTGTGGACTGGGAAAATTACGAGAAAAGGAACAGAAGCTTAAAGTAGGCGTTCCTTCCGGAAGGGCGGGTTTTCGTGGCTGTAAAGATCATCGCGCTTGTCGCGGCCATGTACGCGGCTGTCCTATTCACCAAAAATACGTTTAACAGGATAATATTCCTGTTTGTCCTGGACGCCCTTGCCTTGATACTGCTCGCAATTACCGGCGCTCCGGAAATAAAGCTGGTTTTTTTTGCCGCCTGCGGATTTATTATAAATACATTGATGTTCCTCCTGCCTGACTCCGGCAATGAAACTGTGGGTTTAAAAATAAAGGATTTTATTTTTATGGCCGCGGCTTTTGCCTTACTGGCCGTATTCATTGTGTTTTTTGCGGTTTCAAAATACGGCTCTGCCCCGGTAATCCCGGCTGTCAAGGCATATGGGGCCATATTCCTGGTTTTTTGCGCGGTTTTCACGGGCCTGTACTTTGTCATAAAAGAGAAATCGGGTGAAACTGAAAATGAATGAAATTTTCTTCCTTATAGTATTATCTTTCGCGCTTGCTTCGGTTTATTCCGCTTTTATAATCCATGACAAAAAAAGGACCGTGATCGCGGCGGTTATAGCCTTAAAAGCCATGATTATATGGGCAATTGCGGGCAACGGCCTGAACCTGACGCTGCTTGAATTAATATCCATTGCCGGGATCATTACGGCGGCCGCGGCCGCGTCGGCGATTATCACCGCTGATAAAGCGGCTGATAAATCCAACTTAAGGTTTTTATCACTGATAGCGGCGCTCGTGCTGCTTGTCATATTTGCGTCAGGATGCAAAAGCGACCCATCGCAGCTTCCGGCCGTGACAGATGAGCTCAAGATTGATTTTGTGCCTGCCAAGATCATATCGCCCGCAAAAGACGAACTATATGCGGCCTCGGAACGCGGGAAATTCATAGCAGTGTATTTTATGAGTTTGAAAACAAAAAAGACCACCATATCCACGGGTTACATGCCGGTGGATATGCTCATGAATAACGGAAAACTCTACACTGCGAATAAAAGTTCAAATACGATCACGATCCATAATATGGAAAACGGCACAGGGGTGAATATAGACAGCGGGGGGGAGTATCCGTGCTCGCTTGCCATAAACCAGCAGAAAAACAGGCTTTATGCCGCCAACATGGGCTCAAATAATGTTGCGGTAATTGATCTTAACGCGCAGACCATAAATGTAATAAAAAAAATACCGGTCGGCAAGTGGCCATCCGACCTGTACCTGTCGCCGGACAACCGCTACCTGTATGTGTGCTGCAAATATACCAATACCATCCAGGTGATAGACGCGGAGAAAGAACAGCCTGTATTCACCAAGGTTGACACGGGGATATCGCCTTCAAAACTGGTACCATTGTCCAATCGGCACATAGCCATTATAAATGAATGGGAGTATGCCTTTAACCACCAGTCCACAATAATAGTTTTTGACAGGATAAATTACAACCTCGAGTATGACATAATGGTCGAGGGCGGGATTTTTGACGCTTTGCTTTCAAAGAGCAAAAGATACCTGTATGTCACGGTCCCTATGAAAGACAAGGTTGTTTTTGTTGACCTGAAAAAAAGGGAAACTGTTTTTGAACTGGTGTTCAAGGACGATACTCCGAGATGGCTGGCCTTATCCGTGGACAAAAAAACCCTGTATGTCGCGGCCCAGCACACAAAAAAGATATTTACCGTTTCCTTAAACGGCATGATATAGCGGCCATGGATAATATCATACTGCCGGCGCCGCAGGCCGCGTTTGGACTGGCGGCCGTTATTTTCCTCGCCCTTTACGTGTTTAAAATATATATTCCCGGGCTGAACCGGGTTGTACTGGCTGCAGCGGCGCTCATTTCGGTGTTTGCTGCGGCTTTTACATACTTCTACAGCGCGGACTATGAAGTTTTTTTGAACGGATTCATCGCGCGCAGGGCGGGGCTGCTTGTGTTTTGCTCCGCGGCGTTCATGGTCCTTTTCAGTTTAAGACGAAAAAAATACGGCGATTATTATTTTTTAAGCGTATCTTCAGTTATGCTCATATTCGCGTTGACGGTGTACTACAGCGGGATCCCTTTGCAGGCGGCGGGTGTTTTCGCTGTTGATATTTTTGTCATGCTCTTTAAGAAAAAGGAAACCGAAGCGGGGGAGAGTCTGTACGAAGAGGCGCTTGCAAATAAACTGCTTCATTTTATACCGGCGGCCGCGTTTATGTTTCTTTTTCTTTCAGGCCCGCAGGATCTAAAACTGCAGAAGTTGGCTTTTAACGGCATGGTATTTATGCTTATACTGTCGACCACAGGAAGTTTTTTTACGGTCACGGCCCATGAAATGCCAAGGTTAAAACAGCACTTTATGGCAGCCGGGCCGGTTGCCGGTTTTATCGCGGTTCTTGCGCAGTTCGTCATAATATGCTCCTTAATAAGGCAAAATCAGGGATTATTGCTGGGTTCTTTTTTATCGATCGTCATTCTTTTGCTGCTGCTTGGGGCAGCGTTTAAATCCGTCACGGAGGAAAAATACCAGTTTTTTGTTTTAAGGGACATATATATCCTTTTTTTCCTGGGGTTGTTCGGGACCGTGTCCGCATCCTTAAGCCCGTTTAATATTGCCGTATATTCGGTGCTGTTTGTATTGCAGGCAATATTTGCCATGGAAGCCCTTGCCGGGCCCAACTCCGCAAAGCAGACCATGACCGGGGTAAAGTATTCGTTCGAGAAAATACAGGATAACCATAACATATTTATTTCAGCGTGCGCCGGTCTATGCGCGGAAACATACATGGCCGTCTCCATTTATAAAAACATGGCAGGCAACCCCCTCATACATGCGGTAATCCTGATAGGCGCCGCATTTTACTCGTCGGCGTTCTTAAACAAGGTATTTACCCTGTTTTCAATGGCCAGGAGAATAAAAGTTGACTATAAGTTTAAGACGGTGTTTAATAAGAACGCGTTGATTATGTTGTTATTCCTCGGCATGGCCGCGGCCATGCTCTGTAAGTGGTGAAAAAATGAAACAGAAGACAATAATTTCCATATACCTGCTTTGCATGGCCGGCATTACGATCACGGCCTTTATAATAGCGCCGTTTTCATTTACATCCATATTCATGGCAGCCGCCTTTGTTATAAACCTGCTGTTGTTTATGGATGTTTTTACAAAGGACCGATGATGGAACATGCAATTGTATTCCTGTTTATAACGGTTATTTTCTACGCGGTTTACCGCAGGGAAATACACAATCCCGTTGTAAAGCATGACCTGAATTCCATATTTATAATTATTGTTTTCGCTATGATTGCCCCGGTTTCAATAGCTCTTGAAATAATATCGCCGGATTCAAGGTGGTTTTTTGCCGCAGTCTGGCCCGCGGCCAGCGTGCTTGTGTACGGAAAAAGCCTGAAAAAGCACCCGCTCACAGCTGTTTATATTTTTCTTTTCGGCCTGTCAATACTGTCATTTTTTATTTTGCCCTACAACAGGTTCACACCGTATATATTCCCGGCAAGCGGTTTTATTTTTCTGTTGATTGCGGCGGAAATCCACAAAGATATATTATCGAAGTTTGGCGTGTATGGCATGTATTTTTTCACCCTGGCCGCGGCTTTTACAGTGAAGCTGTTCATGCTGGGACAACTGCCGTACTGGATCTCAGTTCCCGTGACAGTGCTGGCGGCGCTTTTCTTATGCCTGAGGAATACACAGGGCCTTGATTTCTATATGGACGAAAAGACAGGCCTAAAAACAGCGGCCATGCTGTATGCGGTTTTAATAACACAGTGTTTTGCCGCAGCCATGCTTAAAAATCCGTTCTTTAATTAGGTCGGAAAAACAGGAGGTTTTCAGATGTTAAGGCATATCTTGGTTTTTAAAATGAAGGAAAATGCTTTGGGTAAAACAGGGAAAGAGAACTGCATTGAACTTAAAAGGATGATAGATGCTTTATACGGCGTCATACCGCAGTTAAAGAAAATGGACACAGGCTTTAACATCCGCAAAGGCGCCACGGATTATGACCTGGGCCTGTATTCCGAATTTGATTCGCTAAAAGACCTGAATATCTACCGCGACCACCCCGCGCACGTAAAAGTCGGGGAATTTATAAAGGAAACAGTGGAAGACAGGAAAGTGGCGGACTGGGAATAACAAATTTTCCGGAGAAAATTTGTGTGGTTTTGTAGGGGCGGACCTATGCTTGCACGCTGAAGCTTCAGCGAAAGCGTGTGTCCGCCCGCTGTGGTCCATAACGTATATGTACATCAAGTTTTTGTAGCCGCACCCTCTACGTTTCATCGGGGTGCGTACGTGGGCACTGCTCATCGTGGTGTTTACGCGGTTGTGTGAACTGTCGTACACGCGTGTCCATCAATTCCACATGTAGGCGCGGGCCGATGACACGCAGGCCCGCGACTACAAAT
>CALAOR010000066.1 GCA_937889595.1 uncultured bacterium | reverse complement strand
GAGAACCGGCATAAGATATTCTAACACCGCACAAAACGCGGTGTAAGAATATCTAAATGTTTTCGCGAGGGAAACCATGGCTGACAAAAATAAAGACGCAAAGAAAGCCGGAAAAGACAGGGATGTTTTAAATACCATTGATGCGTCGGAAAACCCTGAAGCGGTAATAAGCGGCCTCAAAGACCGTGAAAAACTTATCAATATCCCCAGGACCCTCCTGAAAAAAGAAGAGTGGGGGATGTTAACCGTCCTAAACCTCATCTTAGCCGGTATTTTTCCGGCGTATTTCGTCAACATACTGCTGATATCATTTTTTACAGAGGTGGGCCATTTATTTACAACGCATTTGACGGAAATAGAGCGTAAGAGGCTGTTGGAATTTGAGAGGGATTTCAAGGTGGGTTTTGACCTTGAGAAAGAGAAAAAATGGGATGATGCGGCAAAGGTATATGAAGTAATGACACCCAAATATAAGGATAACCCGAAAATAGCCGGTATTGCCATACAAAGGATAGAATGGATAGAGAAGAACCGGCCGGGGAAGAAGACCTGATGTACTGCGTTTACTGCGGCGCCAAAACCGAAAGAACGATGAGTTTTTGCGGGACCTGCGGAAAGCCCGTAAAACAGGCCGAAGATATAATAATCGATATAAAGAACGGTTTTAAGGCAAAACAATATGATGGAATAATCGAGAAAATAAGGGCCCTTGAGGGGGCAAGGCCCCAGGCATTTATAAAGAAACTTAAAGGCGACCTAGCGTTCATTAAGGGCAATTACAGGGAAGCCTATGAACACTACGGCGGGCTGGATGACAAAGACAGGAAATGGGATATTCTTTTTAACCTCGGGCTTATTGATCTAACCTCGGGACGCACCAAGGATGCCCTGGAGCATTTAAGCGCTATACCCGCAATGGACATAGATTTAAGTTCGAGTTTTCTTTATTATGAAAGGTATGAAAAAAGGGAAGTCTTCCTGGCCGATGTTTTTCTGTACCTGGGTGTTATATACCGCAGCCTGAATAAAAACGATGAGGCCGTGCAGTCTTTTGAAAAAACAATAAGTTTTTCCCCCTCCAATGAACTCGCTCTTGCCAATTTGGGCGACATGATGTTTAAGGATGATAACTACGATTCGGCCATATCCTACTACAAAAGGTCAATTGCCGCAGGCAATGACGATATGAAAAAATCCCATTTAAATAACGATCTGGGGCTTGCGTATTTCCGCAAAGGGCTCATAGAAGACGCCATCAACAGTTTTAAAAATGCCATAATGCTCAATTCCGACAATAAAAACGCTGTTTATAATCTCGGTCTTATCTATGTAAAAAGCGGCATGCAGGACAAGGTCAAGGATGATTACAAGGAGTTTTTAAAACATGAAAGCGGGATAGACATAGTTTTTAACCTCACAAAATCTATTATGGACGTCGCAAAACAGGAGTCGGCCGGCGACATGGATATGGATTTTCTTGGCAATGATGAGTCTGTAAAAAGGGCAAAGGAAATAATCTGGAAGGCGGCCGCGACCGATTCCACGGTATTCATACAGGGCGAAAACGGCACAGGCAAGGAACTTGCTGCACGCGCCATACATAAGATGAGCAAGCGTTCTTCAAAGCCTTTCATAGTGGTCAATTGCGGGGCACTGCCCGAGACGCTGCTGGAGTCGGAACTTTTCGGCCATGAAAAAGGCGCTTTTACCGGGGCAATAAAGGACAAGCCCGGACGCTTTGAACTGGCCGAAGGCGGGACCGTGTTCCTGGATGAAATAGGCGACATCACCCAGGCCATGCAGGTGAAACTGCTGCGTTTCGTGCAGTTCAAGGAATTTGAAAGGGTGGGCGGCACAACCACGTTAAAAGTTGATGTCAGGATAATTACCGCGACAAATAAAGACGTGAAAAAACTTGTGGAAGACGGGTGCTTCAGGGAGGACCTGTATTACAGGCTGTATGTATTGCCGCTTATCATGCCGCCCTTGAGGGACAGGGGGCGCGACATACTGCTGCTTGCGGAGTATTTTCTGCTGAAGTTTTCCGAAAAAAACAAAAAGGAATTCAGGAATTTTTCGGCTGAAAGCGCGGCCCTGCTTAACGCGTACGCATGGCCGGGTAATGTGCGGCAGCTCGAAAATGTGATAGAAAGGATAGTGACCTTAAATGACGGGCAGGAAGTTGTAAAGGGGTACCTGCCTGAGGAGATAATAGACAGCGGTAAAAGCGATCCTGATTTTAAGAAAAGCAGGCCCTCTAAATCCGGAACAGACGAAGAGAAACAGAAAGTAATCAATGTTTTGATAAGGGAAAAAAATTCAAAGACAAAGGCCGCAAAGGCGCTTGGAATATCGAGGGTGGCGCTGTGGAAAAAAATGAAGAAAATGGGGATAGAATAACTTAAGGTTAACGCACGGTTAACACAATGTTAACCAAGTTAACACAATCCTGTGAGGACATCTAATTATCCACCTTATTAATATAAAACCACTTCATGGCATGTATTATGCTTGTATCAACGTACATGAGGTGATTTATATGACTTATCAATGCACGGTAAAGACAGGACACACAGGAGCCGGAAGATATGGCGAAAGAATCATATATGTTATTGCCAAAGACATCATGGAAGCCATGAATATAGCAATGCATAAAGGCGGGGTTAAAAAGGGCAGGTCAAACTTCGCCGGGCAGAATGTTTTGGACATAAGAAAAGTCAGTTAATGTCCTATCTTGTAACCTCGATAAAATAATTCAATGTCTTCGAATTCTCATCGGTCTTTATAACCAGCGTATTTTTATCCGGTATCGTAAAATTTTTGTATTCTTCTTTTATGTAATTATTCGCGTTCAGGGTGTAGATCTTGACGGATTTAAACCGTGACAGCGACAGTTTTAAGGTTGAATAAACCGGCTCAAGAAGTATGGGCGAGGAGCCCCCGTAAATCACCGATGTGTGGGAGGGGCTGTATTTAACCCCGGTATTATCCATGCGCGCGACGGTATTTAAAAGGATCTTTGCGGACCCGGCAAGCGGTGCACCGTCAATGGAAGAAATAAACACGGATGCGTAGCTGTTCGTTGACCTCACATGGAAGTTTTTTAATTTGAAATCTTCTTTTCCGGCCTTTAAAAATCCCGCAACCCCCTGTATCCTGTCGGCATTGATCTCAAATATCCCTTTTTTAAAATTCCAGTAAAGCTCCTTCGTAAGTGAAAGGGCGGCATCTTTGGTAAGCCTGGGGTTGTATTTTTTATTGGCCTCAGCCGGGTCAAAGGTCTTGTAAGATTTGATCATCAGCGGCGTTGTCACGTCCTTATTAATGAGTTTGAAGGAAGAATTTTTATTGGAGAAAATATCGCTGTCGGAGACATATTCCACCATCTTCTCGCCGCCTGTCTTAACATAACCGCGGCTGTATATGAATACCGCGGGAACCCAGCTTGACAGCATGTCCGGGCACACAGAAAAATCCGCAAAATGCTTAAGCGTATTTTGCCAGTTGTAATTTGAAAAGTTAAACTGCAGCATGGCGTCCCAGTCGTTAAACCTCGAATAAGCGGCCATGATCAGTGGGAAGCCCGCGCGGTATTCGTTCGGGATAAGGGAATTATATTCAGTCACCGTGAACGGCATGCCGTAGACGCGGCCATGAGCGAGTTCGTCAACACAGTTCAGTTTTGATCTTATCATAGGCGCGTTTGTGAATGAAATATTATCCTGCATGGTCCAGCCGCCCGAAGGGTGGTCCCAGTAGGAGTGGCGGTCGATAAAATCAAGCGACGCGTTTGCCTTCAGGTCGGCGTCCCATTTTTCCCAGTGGTTTGAACCTGTGATGAGTATTTTTGTGCCGAGCGAATGTATGTAATCATAGAACTTTTTAAAGAAAGCCGTTTCAACCTGATAATAAAACTCCTTTGTATCGGCCGCGCGGCCGCCTGAAGAAGATGTCCCGGACGCGGACCAATCGTCATAACTGTAGCTGAATGAAGCGCGGCGGACATTGCCGCTGTTGAAATCTTCCGTGGAGGACAGGTCCGGGTTCCCCTGCTTATCCCAGGCTTCCTTTAATTCCGTCATGTTCTTATAACGGGTTTTTAAATAATCATTGAACAAACTGTCAAGTTCCGCCCTGTAAACCGGCGGGATATCCTTATTCCTGTCAAAATAAAAAAGCGTGCTTTCATTGACAATCTCGGTCATTACTATCGCACGTTCGTCTTTATAAGCTGTTTTTGTGTACTGATTTTCATGGGTCAAAAGCTGGGTTATGTATTCTTTTGTGAGTTCCTGGAGTTTCTCATCAAAGTATATTACTTCCTTAAAACCTGCGGGGACCTTGTCGAAATCAGCCACGCCGTCGTCTTTTTTCGGTTTCCTGTGGACCAGCATGTCCATGAATATGTATATTCCCGCGTTTTTGAGCTTGTATACAAGGTAATCAAGTTTTTCAAGCGAATCGGCGGATAGGGCCCTTGTTGTGTTTGTGACGCCCTGGAATATCCCGGGATCGGCCCACCACGCGTCCATGTGGTGCAGCCTTACCATGTTTACACCGAGCTTGGCGAGACGTTTTACCATCTTATCCGTTTCCATGTGGCTCCTGAAAACATCGCCTCCGACAATATTGGTCCCCCAGAATTTTACCGAGGCGCTGTCCTCAAATACAAGGCTTCCGTCTTTGCCAACGGTCAGGGCGCCGTGTTTTCCGGCGGGTTTATCGAGTTCTTCTGTAAAGTCAATGATTGCGCCGGGCCTGTAATCATCTTCTTCAAATGTAAAGGGGAACCAGCCTGTCCTGTCTTCAGGTTTGGGGATTTCCGGCCTGACCAGCCGGCCCTTTTTATCATTTGCTGTTACTTTTATATCATCAAACCACATGGTGCCGGTGCAGTTTAAAAGCCCGGCTCCCACCACTATGCTCTTTGTTCCGGGAGGCACAGAATAATTTTTTGTCCATAATGTCCAGTCTTCAATATTATAAGAGGCCTCGCCAACGACAGGCGGCCAGTTTCCCAGGCGCGCGCCCGCGGAATCGTGAAACTCCACCGATATACGGGCTTTTTCCCAGACATTTGCGCCCTCAACCACATTTGATACTTTTACATAACCTGAAACGGTTACAGTTGATATTTTTTTATCGTCAACCGGTATCTGCTGGGTTATCATCGAGTAACCTGCTGATTTATTGGTTATCTTAAAACAGTTTGAAGATTTGTACCCGGGAGATTCAAATGAGCCCTCCCCGCTTAACCATCCGCCCCAGTAAAAAGGAAGCGCGGACCCGTATTCCATGGAACCGTTCATCACAAAATCGTCATCGGCCCGTGGGATGTTCAGGTTATCGCCTGCTTCTACGGATATATCGTCGGCCCACATATCCCCCGGACAATTTGCAAGCTGAACCTGGAGTTTTATGGAACTGGCGCTGTCAGGCACGTTTATGATGTTGATTTTTTCGGACCAGTCAAAAGTGCCTTTCCATCTTCCGAGTTCGGGCCAGCCGCCGACCTGGACGTCGTTTTTGTCAAAGAATAAGACCATGACCCTTGCCATTTCCCAGTCCTGTGCGCCTTTTACAACGTCCTTGATCTTTATCCTGGCTTTTACGGTAATCACATTTATTTTACCCGGATCAATAAGAATGGACTGGTTTGCCTCCAGGTAGCGCGGGCCCGCGGCGTTTGATAATTTAAGCGCCTTATTTCCGGCAGTGGTTTCCAGTGCAGCCCCGTCCGGGGAGGTTATTATCCAGGACTCAGGCAGGCTGCCGGACGCTGTTGTAACTTCGAATCCGGGATTTTTAACAAGATTTTCCGCAAAAACAACAGCAAAAAAACAAAACAGGGTTAAACTGGAAAGGATGATTTTTTTCATGATGCCTCCGTTTTAGTTATCAGGAACTATCATAATGAAAGTCGCGCCAAGTCCGGCGCCTTTGGATTCGGCCCATACTGCGCCGCCGTGGAGTTCAATGATGTTTTTTACGATGTTAAGCCCCAGGCCCGTGCCCTGGGCTTTGCGGGTATTTATGTCTTCAACCTGGTAGTATTTGTCAAATATGCGCGTTAATTTTTCCGGGGCAATGCCGTATCCCTGGTCTTCGATGCTGACGCGCGTGTAATTGCCGGGGCGGGTTTTTGAGGAGTCAGCGTAAGCGGGTATGCTTATTTCTTCCAGTTTATGCCTGTCAACCCGGACCGTGATTTTTGAATTTGCCGGAGAGAATTTTATGGCATTATTAATCAGGTTTACAAGGGCCTGGGAAAAACGGTAAGCATCCACGGATATGATACAGCTCGTAAAGGAGGATTCATTAACTATGCTGATTTTTTTGTTCTCGGATAAAGAACGCACGTCCTTAATGCCGGTGTCTATTATTGGTATAAGATCGGCCTGCGTTTTATTTATTGAAAAACTTCCCGATTCCATTTTTGACGTGTCAAGCAGGTCGTTGATCAGCGTTAAAAGCCTGTCGGAATTATTTTTGATTATGCCGATGAATTCTTTTTGCTGTAAAGAGAGGGGCCCGCCAACGCCGCCCAGAAGGAAAGAAATGAAACCTTTTATTGAAGTAATAGGGGTCCTGAGTTCGTGGGACACCATGGAAGTAAAGTTGGACTTTAATATTTCAAGTTCTTTGAGTTTGTAATAATGGTCTTTGAGATCCTGCATGTAGTTTTGAACCTTGTCGCGTTCCTCCCGCATGTCGTTTTCCGCGTTTTTAAGGGCGGTAATGTCGTTTGCCACGCAGACTATGCCGCGTATCTCGCCGGCTTCCATGATAAGCGAAGCGGAAAAAATACAGGATAAAGGCGCGCCATCCCCGCGTGTTAAAATAAATTCATTGCTTTTAAACATGTGTTTTTTTATTACTTCCGCTAAAAATAAATTTACCGCAGACTTGTCATAAATTAATTTGTTAAAAGGCCGGCCTTTAAGCTCGCCTTCCCTGTAGCCGAGCATCTCAAGAGCCGGCTGGTTTACATAGCTTATATTTGTGTCGTCGTCAAGAAGAATAAGCGCCTCATTCATGGCGCTGATTATGGATTCAGAAGCTGAAGCCGGGGTTAAGGCTAAAAACTTGTACTTGAGAATAATAAAAAAGACGCTTAAGGACCATAAAAATACGCATATGTCGGTAATGTCCTCAAATACGTCGGTTTTCAGATGAAACATCGGGATAATTACATTAAAAAATATGACGGCTGCAAGCGCAATGCCTGAAGAAAGATAAAGGACAAAAGATTGTTCTTTTTTGAAACCCCGGACAAATTTATCCTGGGATAGGGCGTAATAAAGAAAACCGCAGGCAACCGAGCCTATGCAGTAAACATAAAACAGGTATGGAAAAACGCTACCCTGTATCCATCCGCTCAACCAGCCGTCTTCATGTAGTTCCGGGACGTGCGTGAGAAAACCGAGCAGGTGAACCGTGATGAAAAAAACAGGAAGCGCAATTGACGTAAATATCAGGACAGAAGAGGTATGCGGATTTTTTTTCTTTGTGAGCGACACTAAAAACCAGAATGCAAACACAGGAAAAGAAACCCAGCCGACCGCACCGATTCTTTCAAATAAAACCGCAAAGCGCTGCGGGGTGAAAGGGTTATCAAGGAAAATCCTGCTGAAGTTCCACACGGCAAAGCAGAAAAAAAGCGCGGCCGCGAACCTGTTTGATTCTCCATATGGGTTTCTTACGAGTATAATAATTATGATTATCACGTCTGTTGTAAGCGCGGTTAAATGTATCATAGGGCCGAGCGGAAACCAGTTCATGAATGCTCCTTATTATCCTGTTGTATATTGCTGACAGCAGTATAGGTGTAAAAGTAGGAGTTGTCAACAGGTTCACCGGATTATATTGCCAATCCCGCCGTATTTTGCTATCATATGATATCAAAATCAAGGCGGTGTTTTTGTATGGATGTATCCACAAGGTTCTTTTCAATGGCTGTGGAAGCGGTATTTATGCCGGCGCAGCTTGACGAGAAAAAATGCAGGGGGATCTTTGACAGGGTGTCGGACTCCCACTCGATAGTTACGTACCAGTCCCTAGCCGACAGTTCCGTGCTCATGTCCTCCAAGGACGAGAAAACAAACCTGGCGCGTTACAGAATTTCAAAAGACAGGCTTACCATAACTTATGAGTTTTGCTCGCAGAGCATGAATTACTATCAGGCCATGTCGGATGATTTCTTTAAGATA
This sequence comes from uncultured bacterium, assembly GCA_937889595.1. Taxonomy (GTDB): domain Bacteria; phylum Oederibacteriota; class PGYV01; order PGYV01; family Palsa-1178; genus PALSA-1178. The sequence goes on along the minus strand of CALAOR010000066.1, from coordinate 20,396 downwards.
TTCACGGATATAACCGGCACCTCGCTGTTTATCATGCACAATGTCATCATAAGGAAGCTCCTGAACATAAAAGGCATAGAAGACGGCCGCGGGTTCTTAATAAGCAGGGTTTTTTCCATGAAGGAGGAGAACTTTAAGGGTTTTGGCAGGCCTTTGCATGCCATGGGCGCACGGATGTTTTTCCCGCCTGTCAAGGAAGACATGACCGCATATGACGTCAAGATAGAGTCCTGGATGGAAGATTACAGGACGCTATTCCTGGAATGCGCGGGCGTTTATTCAACCCCGGTTGACACAAAAGCAGACAGTTCGGCCATAGTAAACGACATAACCAGGACCGATGAGTTCATAAATAAAAATGTAATGGGTTTTTTATCGCAGTTTAAGGACAATGCGGGCGGTTAATTTAAGAAGGAGGAAGGCATGAAGATATCAGCTTCAAACAAAGGCTTATTTGAAACAGGCGCGGACATATACATAGTTCCGGTTTTTAAGGGCCTGAAAAAACAGTTCCCGTCCGGGATTTACGGGGGTTTAAGCGCAAAAATAAATACACTATATAATTCCGGGGCGATAAAGGACGAATATAAGAAGAAAACCGTGTACTCGCCCGAATTAAAGGGCCAGATGAAAAAAATACTGTTTTTGGGGCTTGGCGAAATTGAAAAGCTGAATTTTGAAAAGATAAGGGAAGCGGCCGGATTCGCAATAAAGGAAGCAAAGGCATTAGGGTCAAAAACAGCGGCATCAGCTGCTTTTGCAAGCGATGAGAAGGGGTTCATTGCCCAGGTTGAGGGGTTTTTGCTCGCGGATTACGTGTATGATGAATTAAAAACAGGGAAAAAAGACGAACAGATGAGCACCATGGTCATTGCTTCCCCGGGATTCAGCTCGAAAAAAGTGATAGATGAAACATCAGTTGTCGTTGAAGCCGTATTTTTTGCAAAGGACCTTATGAACGGGCCGGGTAATTACACGACGCCGTCAAAAATAGCGCAGTCGGCATCCGCCTCCGCAAAACTTTCAAAAAAAATAAAGATAAAAATATTCGGGCTCAATGAAATAAAAAAAATGGGAATGGGCGCTTTTTACAGCGTGGCAAAGGGTTCTCAGGAACCCGCAAAGTTCATAGTAGCCGAGTATAAAGGTGCGGCAGCGTCCAAAAAACCGGTTGTATTTGTCGGTAAGGGCATAACTTTTGACTCAGGCGGTATATCCTTAAAACCGCAGACCGGGTCTTTGTCCGTCATAGAAGATATGAAGTTCGATATGTCCGGCGCGGCCGCCGTGCTGGGCCTAATGAGGATCATAGCAATAAGAAAGCTGCCGATAAACGCGGTATTTCTGGCGCCTGCCGCTGAAAACCTTCCTTCAGGCAGCGCTTACAAGCCCGGGGATGTCCTTACTTCGTTATCGGGGCAGACCATAGAAGTCATATCGACCGACGCCGAAGGCCGGCTGCTATTATGCGACGCCCTTTATTACGCGCAGAGATACAAACCCGCGCTTATAGTGGACATAGCGACATTGACCGGCGCGTGTGTATTTGCGCTGGGTAAATACGCAACCGGGCTTATGGCAAATGAAAATGAATTCACCGAATACATGAAAAAAGCCGGCGAAGACACGGGCGAGCGCGTGTGCCAGCTGCCCATGCTCGAGGAATATTCATGGTCATTAAAGAGCAAGTACGCGGATATGAAAAATATAGGCTCGGGCGGCGCAGGCACGATAATAGCGGCGCTTTTCCTGCAAAAATTCACCGGTGATTATCCGTGGATACACCTGGATATTGCGGGAACGGCTTACGGCATAAAAGACAAGTCTTACATACCCGACGGCGTGGCGGCCACGGGGGTAAGGCTGCTTTATGATTTTACGAAAAAAATTTTAAAGGGAGGGTTAGTATGAAAAGATTTGTAATTGCGGCAACAGTACTTGCAACGGCTTTTAGCGCGGTTTTTGCGGCGGAAAAAACAGGTTTTACGGATTTGAAATCAAAGATTGCGATCGGCTGTTCGGTCACGGGAAGCGGCGCTTCAGTAAGGCTGTGGCCGACGGACAATCTGGGGATGGAATTCTCGGTGGGTTTAAGCGCTGATACTAATTTGAATTCCATAAGCGTGCCGCTTTCAGCGCAGATGCTTTTTCCGATCCTGGAAAAAGGCAATTTTGCCGTTAATGTGGCGCCTGGGATCGGTTTTGCCTACACGCAGAGCAGCGCGTCAACAAACGGATTTAAATTCTCGGCAGGGGTGGATGTTATGCTTGAAATGGCGCTTCCTTTAATAAGCGAGAATTTAAGCATAGGCAGCGGCATAGGAGCATGGTTTGCTGTGTCGTCATCGTCAACACGCGGGACTACCACAACGGGTTTTAACGTCAACCTTATAACTGTAAACCCGGTAATGGTGAGGTATTATTTCTAAACGCGCCGCACGCTAAAGCTTCCCGCCATCGCTGAAGCTTTGGCGGGCAAGTCGGCGCGCAGGCAAACTTGGAAAGTATTATATTAGGGCGGTAAACATACGCTGCTTTAAAGCCGCAACCCGGTATAACAACGGGTTGCGGCTTTTTGTTTTAATAACCCGCAATATAAAGGCAAAAACGGTTTTATTCATTTAAAAAAATAAACAAACCAGAAAACGGCATATGTTTTCCAGGCGATATATGTTATTGACTTTTATAAAAACTATGATAATATGGGAAATATATACAATTATCCCTCGGGAGGTTAATTTTGAGAACAACCTCGTATCGCAGTTATCCTGTTTTAATTCTTTTTGCGGTTTTATTAACGGTTATTTTTTTCGCGCCTTTGAAAGCGGCAAATATTATCACTTCTCTTGATTTTCAAATATCTCCCGCGGATCAAACGGCAAAAATAGGGGATTACATACTTTTTAACATGGCTGTGATAGACTCTACTGCGACTTACAGTAATGTGATAGTCCTTACGGAAACGGCGGGTTCCATAGACGTAACTTCGCCTGACTTCCCGGCCGGCTACGGAAATATGTTCGTATATGACGGCACGCACACCTGGCTTTTTAGCACTGGATTTTATTCAACTTCCCCGCCAAATACGCTTACACTTGACAACACGCACCTTATAGCGGGCCAGAACATAGCTTCATATTTGACCTTGCAGTATGCTGTTTTTAGCGCGGCACAGGGTTCTTTATCGCCGGGAGGTTCGGCGACAGTTGACATCGGCACAGCTATATCAGGTATACCGCTTTATGATGACGGTGACATGGCCAATCATAATGATCTGGGTTCAAATGACGGCATCTATAACGGTAAATTCCTCATCAGGGACAACTATAGTTTTAACATACAGAACGGTTCTATCACTGGCGAGTTCGTAAAAAGCGGTTTACAGGCAGCCAATGCCCCTTTTACAGCGCCGGCAAAGATATGGATCGACGGGGTCAGGCCGAAGATAAGCCTGGTCAACGCAACCCCAAATCCGTATAATCCAAATAAAGAACTTGAGCAGTTTTTTTACTCGCTTTCCGAGAATTCCACGGTCGCTCTTACCATATACCAGGGGGCTACTACGGTAAAAACCCTCACTGCCTCGGGAAATTTTGGTTTCAATCCGCCGATATTATGGGACGGCCTCAATGACAACGGTGTTTTACAGGCAGACGGGGATTATTCATACAGATTTGACATGACAGACGCTGCGGGAAATACAGGCGTCCCGTTCATAGGCATTTTAAAACTCACCACGGTAACGCTTACTACATCATTATATACGTTTGATACGCAATTTATCCACACTTCGCAGAACCAGGTCATGGTTACCGTTAAGATGCACGCTGAACTTAACAACGCGACCATGCCAAACATGCAGAATCTTGGTTTTAATTATCCGGAAGCAGGTGTTACGCACGACTTCCATAACTACCCGTATCTTTACATTGATTTGAGGCTGTATGATCCGGCGGGCACGTTGATGGTTCCCGTGGTCAGGGACAGGGCAGTACAATTTGATGCCGATATATTTTATATGGATACTAGAAGTCCGACTTTTGCCGATGGCTGGCCCATGACCGGATTTCCCTATACCCCGATGCCTATTAATGGTTGTTCAATTAATCCCGCCAATATGTACACTATAGGTGATGGTGACAAAACTAATGATTGGGACAATGTTTTCCAGGATACGTTCACTGATATTGGTGGCGGTAAGTTTACTGAAGACCCGTCATTTATGTATTATTCAAATACAATAGTTCCAGGTACTTACATTGTGTATTATAGGGGTGTATTGGTCGGGAAATCAGTGGCTGCAGTAAAAGTGCCGGCGACCTTCTCAGCTGACTGCATGGTAGGCACCACTACTGTGTCGGTATCTTACATGGCTATCGCCTACCATGCCATGCCGAGTTATTTTTATGACGAAACCGTGGGTCTTATTGGCGACATAAGGGGTTACGGGCTTGCCTCTGACGATAATACCGTTTCCTACATCGTGGAACAGGACCCGAATATTTCGCTGCCAGACACTACCCCGCCATATATTGTCAACTTATCTGCCGTGCCTTCCGACGGTAAAATATTGCAACCGTCGGTAATAAGCCCCACAAATTACATCCAGGTTCAAATTAAGGACGATGGAGTAGGCGCAGGCCCGATAAATCTGTCAACCATTGTCCTTCTGGACCCCAATGGCAATCCTGTGCCCGGACACGTGGCCTGGAACGGCGGAGTGGCAGGAACAAAAACCTGGTCGGTTTATTTCATACCTGACGCGCCTATTATAGTAGGCGGAAGCTATACGTATACGGTTACACCGGTAGATGCCGCAAATAACCATGGTGCGGCTGTTGTATTTCACTTTACAGTGACAGATACGGCCATACCGGTAGTACAGAGCGTGATGGTCCAGTCGGGTTCCGGGTCCACTCTTGAGTTATCCAAATCGATCGCGACGCAGGTGACTTTCCTGGTGTCGAAGATCGAGGCCACCATAAACCCCGGAGGAACTTCGCTGGTAAACTGGGCGACATCAAGCATAAGTGTTTCCGGGGTGGCCGGCACTTCATCGCATACTGACGGGACCAATACGGTTGATTTTACGCCGTCAGGGGTCATGGCTGACGGGCGATACACGGTGTCAATCTATTCTGTTTCTCAAAACGGAGCCTCCGGAATTTCAACATACACTTTCTATATCACGACTGCAGCCGTGACTTACGTGGATATAAGCGGCAGCGGCGATAACAACAGGACATGTTTAAGGATATCGTCATTTACAGCCCTGCAAAGCGGGGTTTCCGACGGTACCCCGGTGGACATCCCGCCCGCGGATCTAAATTCAAACTCGTTAACCGTCTCAACCGTGACTGTCCCGCCTGCACCGCCGTCAGGATACAGCATCTTAAGCGGCAGCGCAATATCGTTCACCGTTTCAGCGCCGTATGTATTTCCGCTTAATTTCAACACTACGTTATGCGCTTCAAACCTGCGAATGCACTATACAGACGCGAATGTGTCCACGCTTACTTCAAACGGCCTGACAACCGCGGACATTACACTATGGGTGTATGAAAGCTCATGGACAAAAATAACCATGGCATTCAAAATTGTAAATAACGGCACGGACCACTACCTGGACCTGCCCATAGCCACAATACCGGCGGGCAACAGGTACGCACTCATGTACCAGCCCCCTGTGATACCGCCGGTTGCTTATAAGTTTAATAATACAAAAGCCTTTAACCCGACAAGCGGGCCGGCAAAGATATACTATTCCGATACAATAGCGGATATAGCTTCCATGAAAGTATACATATATAATATCTCGGGGACGCTGGTAAGGACCCTTGATTTCAGCGACGCGGCAGAGCATGTGTTCTTTACGGGCAATGATCTTGATCCGGCAAATTCTTTCATTGTGAGGTATTACATATCATGGGACGGGAAAAACGACAAAGGCTCTTTTGTTCGGAACGGCATTTACATCTTCAAATACAAGCTGACAAGGACGACAGGCGCGTCCGTGTCCAATACCAGAATGATAGCAGTGGTGAAATAACATGAAAAAAACAACCTTAAAAAAATACTTCGCTCTTGTTTTACTGGTGTTTGTTTTTGCAGCATCCCGGGTTATGGCGGCTGCTTCAGCCATGCTCGGCGGGTCTTTTGCCGACAGCGGAATATCGGCAAGGGCCACGGGATTAGGGGGCGCTTTCACAGCGGTAGCGGATGACGCGAACGCATCATGGTGGAACCCGGCTGGACTGGCGCTTTTGGGCAAGGACAGGTCAATTTCCGCCACCTACATACCGCAGGTATACGCGGACGTAAAAGGCTTATCCGACATGCTGGTCACTTACGGACAGGGTGATGTTTACGGTTTCGGCGCCATAGGAGGCTCCGTCAGGTATATGAACCTGGGGATACCGGCTGATTACACGGGGGACACTTCATATAAGTGGGCCGAGTATACGGTGGCGTTATCGTGGGCAATGCAGATAGAAAAATATATAGGCCTTTCAAAATATGCCTTTCCGAAAATAGCGCTTGGTATCAACCTGAAATATTTCGGCAATGACACGGACCTGACGCTTGGGGCCGGCAAGATAACAGCGGCGGGTTTCGGGTCCGACCTGGCGCTCATGCTTGCGCTGAAAGAAAACCTCAGGCTCGGCCTTGTGGTGAAAAATATTTTTTCCCAGGTAACATGGCAGACCGGCACAAAAGAAGCCCTGCCTTATGAAATAGCCGCGGGGTTTTATTACGGCTTTACGTCGGATTTTCTCCTGAGTTTTGACGGCAGATTCCTGCAAAATGACACAGGTTCGCCCGAGTTTGATTCAGTCAGCGGAGGCGCCGAATATACCATGGAATTCGGGAAAAACGCGCAGGTGCAAAAAGCCGCGCTCAGGGCCGGGATAACGTATGTGCCGTCGCAGGATTCATTTGCCGTGGCCATGGGAGCCAGCATATACATGGAAACTTTTTCGGTCGATTATGCCTACCAGTATTTTATAAGGTCCGTAACCAGCGTGGACAACCACAGGTTCGGGCTTTCTGTATATTTTTAAAAAATTCCAGGCGCCCGGGGGAAATATCTTAAAATGAACATAACCGAACTTCTGCACATAGTGATACAAAAGAAAGCCTCAGACATGCATTTGAAGGAAGGCAGGCCGCCGCTTTTACGCGTGGACGGCAGGATATCCCCGCTTGACATGGAAATACTCTCCCGCGCCGACATGAAGGAAATGATCTATGCCTTAATGGATGAAAAGCAGAGGCGCAAGTTCGAGGAAACCAACGAGATGGACCTGGCTTACAACCTCGAAGGCGTGGCGCGTTTCAGGGCAAACGCTTTCCAGCAGATGGGAAAGTACGAAGTGGTGCTGCGCGCCATACCGATAAAGATACCTTCCATAGAGGAAATGAACCTGCCGGTCGTCCTGACCGAGATCTCGCTTTTTCCGAGGGGGCTTGTGCTCGTCACGGGTACGACCGGAAGCGGAAAATCAACCACGCTCGCCTCGATGATAAATAAGATAAATGAAACGTACCAGCACCACATAGTGACCATAGAGGACCCCATAGAATTCGTGCACACGGATAAAAAATCCAGCGTGTCCCAGAGGGAAGTGGGTCTTGATACGGAAAATTTCAAGACGGCTTTAAAATACGTGTTAAGGCAGGATCCTGATGTCATCCTTATCGGCGAAATGCGGGACGGTGAAACAGTGGGGACGGCCATATCGGCCGCGGAAACAGGGCATATGGTATTTTCCACGCTGCATACCATGGATACCATACATACCCTGAACAGGATACTCGATTTTTTTCCGAAGGAACAGCAGAGTCAGGTCAGGGTACAGCTGGCGGCCGCATTAAGGGCCATTGTTTCGCTCAGGCTTGTGACCAAGGCGGACGGTACGGGCAGGGTGCCGGCGGTGGAAGTGCTTGTTGTAACACCGACAGTAAGGGGATATATGGAAGAGGGAAAATTAGGGTCAATCAAGGAACTGATAAAAGACGGGGCGCAGACAGGTATGCAGACTTTTGACCAGTCTTTGATCGGGCTCTATAAAAAAGGCCTTATCACCATAGAAGAAGCAAGGAAAAACTCGAGTTCGCCCCAGGAAATAGACCTCATGCTCAAGGGCATCCAGTCAAGCAAGGCATCGTCGCAGTCCATACTGGACAGCATGCTTAAGGAACAGGGCAGAAAAGACCTGACAGCCGAGCTTAAAACCGGCAAGGACCTTGCCGCGTCCGGAAAAGTAACGGAAGCATTCGCGGTATTTGAAAAAATGCGCGACAAATACCCTGACGACAAGGAAGTGGCTGATAACCTTGAAGTCATGAGAAAGCGCCTTAATAACGACCAGTACCAGCAGACGATCAAAGCCGTGATAGCGGAAGGGCTCAGTATTTACAAAAGAGGGAACATAAGGGGCGCGATAGTAAAATGGCAGGAAGGCCTGGGGCTGGATCCGGATAACCCGCAGATAAAAGCCTACATAAAAAGCGCCGAGGAAAAGTTTGAGATAGCCTCGAACATGCCGAACATACTTGCCGAGGGCCTCGAAATATACAAGACCGGCCGAGTGGCGGAAGCCATAGACAAATGGAAGGAAGTAATAAAACTTGACCCTAATAATGCCCAGGCAAAATCATACATAGAAAGCGCTGAACAAAAACTGCGTGAATCCAAACTTAAAAAGGAAATAGACGGCCTGCTGAAAACGGCCCAGGAAGAGACTGCCAGAAATAATGATCTGGAAGCGCTGCTTTTATACAAACGCGCGATGCTGCTAAAGCCCGACGCAAAAGACATAAAGGATTCCATGGATGCCGCCTACTTAAAGCTTTCAAAGGAGGATTTTGGAAAGGATGTCGAAGCGGCCCTGATTTCCGAAGCCTTCATCAGGGGCATAGACAGGCTCCTGGAAGAAGATTATATGTCCACGCTGAAAGAATGGAAAAAGGCGGTTGAAAAAAGGCCGCTTGAGAAGAAGCTCAAGGATTACACCGAAAAAGTAAAGAACGTCCTAAAAAACAGGCTTGAAGGGTTAATGGCAAAAACCGACGAAACATACAGAAACAGGCATTTCGCGGAAACCCTGGAGACCGTGAACATCATACTCAAGATAGACGCGTCAAATGATTTCGCGCTGAAATATTTAAGGGACATAAAGCCGCTTATAGATGAAGAGACTCAGAAAATATACAAGGAAGCCATGGACCTATACACCGACAACAGGCTGAAAGAATGCAGGGACAAGCTTTTAGCCGTGCTGAAGATGGACCCGGGGCACTTAACGGCAAAAAAGCGGCTTGAAGAGGTCAATGAGAGGCTTTCCACAATAAAATAAATGAAAAAATCACCGTCTTTTTTCCCTTCGTTAAAGAACATAGTGTTTTTTTTCCTGACATTTATTGTGATAATACTCGCGGTATCTGCGACACTCCAGATGATCAAACTAATCAGGGGACTGTCTGTAGCCGGGCCGGAGGAAATATCATTTCTCGCCGGTTTTATAGTTTACCTGCTCGTGCATTTCCTTTTCTATAAGCCTGTATTTGCCCATGTAATGGCGCATGAACTTACCCATATGCTTTGGGCGGCTGTTTTCGGCGGAAAGACACAGTCGTTCCATGTTTCAAAAACGGGCGGCAAGGTCCTGATATCCAAATCCAATTTTATTATCTCCCTCGCGCCCTATTTCTTCCCGCTTTATGCCATGGCTGCCACGCTGATTTATTTCATAGCCAAGGACCAGTACCGGGTGTATGTGGCGTTCTTTGTGGGCGCCTCATTGTCGTTCCACATAGCGCTTACGCTTTTTTCACTGACAACAGAGCAGAGCGACTTAAAACAGGACTCAAACCTGGTTTTTTCGCTCGCTTTTGTCTACCTCATGAATATAATAATAATCGTCCTTATACTGACGGTTGTGACAAAGGAAATTACATTCCGCGATTTCGGGGTGTTTTTGCTGAATATTTTCAAAGGCGTGTGGGATTTGTCGGTGATGGCGTTTCATAAGGTGAATGAAGTACTTAAATAGCAAGGCTTAATTAAAAATTCAAAATTCAGAATTAAAAATTATGGTGTCACTTTCGTGACCTTATTATAATATACGAGGAGTGGTGAGCTTGTCGAACCACTACGAGTATAGACGACAATTTTAAATTTTTAATTTTGAATTTTTAATTAAGCCTTCAAAGTCCTACCACTCCAGTTTCTGTTTCTGCAGTTCCAGGTACTCCCTGGTGATCTTTTCTATGTAATTTTTTGCTTCCACGTTGTCCGGGTCAAGTTTCAGGTATTCCTTCCAGAGGCCTATGGATTTCTCGAAATCACCCTTGGTATAGATCCTGACAGCCTCGTTGTACAGGGTGGAAAGTTTTTTATCCTCGGTAACCTTCTTAATCGAGACGGCTACCTCGCGTTTCTTCATTTTTTCCTGCGCGCTTTTTATGTAGTTATAAACCTGGCGCTGGAGGGGGGATGCCTGTATGACCTTGTCCCATTCTTCTATGGCACTCTCGAAATTACCCGAAGTGTAGGAATCAAGCCCCGCTTCAAAGTGCTGTTTTATTATATCCTTATTGCCTGCTTCCGCGGAATAATTGCTTTCCCCTAGGGTGCGGATCAGTTCCTGCGCGCGTTTTAATTTGGATGAGGCGATCTCGTTTGCCGGATCCAGGTCCAGGACATTTTTCAGGCTGACCAAAGCGTCTATGTAAAGGGATTCCTGCATGAGCTTGTCCGCGTCGGCAAGATAGGTATTCACCTTATCCGAGCGTATTAAGGCGGCAACTTCCTGTTCTTTTTTGAGGAACCAGTCATCGTTGGGCGCCCACACGAGGGCCTTATCTATGGTTATTCTGGCGTTCCCATAATCACCTGATTTGATCAGGTCGTTGATTTCCTCCTCAAAGCTGGCGATAGTCTCATTTTTTATTTTTTCCACAAGCTCGTAGCGTGCCTTTGCCTCTTTTGTTTTAAGCAGTGTTTCAATGACCCGGATGTTATCCCCAAAACTGTAAGCGATCGAGAATCTGTGCACCAGATCCGCCGGTTTGCTGACAAGCGCGTAATTAAGTTCGGCATCCTGGTATTTTACGGACGCGCCGGCCGCAAAGCCCTCGCTGTTAATGCCGCCCCGGATGAAGAACATCTCAAGCACCGAGTACTCAAAACCCGCCTGCCATGTCATGCTGTTTGAGAATTCCTCAAAGGAAATGCCGGCAGCCGCCTTTAAACCGTCGCGCAGGTCCCTGATAATCCCGGTTGACCAGCCCACGGATGCGGAGCCTATAAGCGGAAGAAAGTCATACGCGCCTGAAGAATACTTAAAATCGGGTTTTAATATGTTGGCGGCCGTCAAAGCAACGCGCAGGTCATAGGGCAGGATGATTAAAAACCCCAAATCCGATCCTATGCCGCCGGTTTTTTCCGTGTAAAAATCATGATACAGGTATTTTAAGGAAATGCCCGCGCTTAAAAAATCAAATATTGAAATGCCGTAAGAAGCGTATACAGCGGTCCATGAATCATCAAAGGTGCTGATAATCGTGTTATGGCTGTCGCGTTGTTCTATGGGCCCGCCGTTTAAGAACGCCGCTGAAACGGCAAAAGTCCCATTTTCAAGGAGCGGTAGGCAGTATGAGGCGGCGCTAAGCACGGTGCCCTCAAATAAGTTATAATAAACAAGGCTTATTTCCTGGCGGGGGACAAAAGCCAATCCGGCCGGGTTGACATAAGCTGAAAACGAATCAGCGGAAAAAGGAGCTGAAGCGCCCGCCATGCCTGAATCTTTTATGTTGACCCCGGACAAAAATGTGAGCGTATTAGCAGCGGATATTGACGCTATGAACAGGAAAGAAACAGCCAGAACATTTTTTAAAATGACTTTTTTTATCATCACTAATCCTTTCAATATTATTTAATAAAGGTTATTTTACGTGAGTGTTTTTTTGTGCCTGACGGGTCTTTTATCTGAATTTTTGCCAGGTATGTACCGGCAATTACCATCCTGCCCGCGCGGTCGCGGCCGTCCCATGTGTTTTCTTCGTGGGAACCCGCCGGCTTTGACGTGTCTTTGAGTATTTCGTGGACCAGGCTTCCGGACATGTCATAAATGCTTATCGAAACTGTTGAAGCCTTTTTTAAATAATAAGCTATTATAGTGGAACCGCCATTTTTAAACGGGTTGGGATAATTCGTAAACGCAACACCGGAGCTATCAGACGACACATAACCAACGCCTGAAGACATGGGGAACTGGTCGCTTAAATCCGTCGACACAAATATATCCCTGCCCGGGGCAAGATCCTGGTACGCCTTTATCGATGAGTTCTCCAGCTCCACCTGTATTGATGCGGCAGTCATGGAATTCAAAAGGTCAAGGTATACTGATAATACGGCTGTCGCGGGAAGCGCCGGAATGGTCAACGCCTGAGGAAAGGCAATATAGGCCGTACCTGACGCGGGAGCGGTGATTTCAGCGGTTTGTGCGCCGTATGCCAGCCTGATCTTTGAGGCCGCGTCGGAAAAATTAATTATATTCCCCCCGGAGTCTTTTGCGGAAAGCGTAATGCCGCTGACCAGGATATTCCCGTTTCCAAAGGATAAAGGAGATGAAAAAACGAGGTCCATGGCCCTGACAGATGCCTGGCCGGGGTAAATATTCGCGGGCATTAAGGCGGTATGGGACGCTTTAAAAGAGCTTGACAATATGCAAAGAGGGGAGCTGTAAGAAGCCAGAGCCTGCAACATAACAACAGGAGCGGCGGAGAGTGAGTTCTTATCCCTGCAAATGATGTCGGATGCGCTGTTCATCCGCACGCGGAAGTTATTTATTATGGATGAAACAGATGTGTCGGCCCTCACCACCACGGCCACGCCCGAAGCGGCCGGGACTATGATCGTGTTTGTCATGGAGAAATTCATGGAATTGCCCGAGGTTTCCATGGTGTCCCATGTTTTTACCATATATTTGATATTGCCGCTTTCATCAGTCAATGATATTTTTGAGAACAGGTCCTTTGGGATTATTCCGGCGCCTGAACTGTCGACGGCATAAAGCTTTATGTTGTATATTTCCGCGGATGCTGTTGTTGTGTCCCCGGGGTTGCTAAAATAAAATTTCATCAGTTCCACATTTGTCGCGCCCTTATTTATGAACGTCGGGTCCGGCAGAGCGTCTGTTTGGGACGCGTTTATCAGCTGGCAGGCATTTTGAAGCCGGGCAAAATTTGAATACATGGGAAAGCCCGTTGAATCGGACGCTGATGCCGATACGCTGACGTTTCTCAGGGTATAGCTGTCAAAGGCGTTAAAGTTGGACACTGAAGACAGGCTGATAACAAAATCAGTAGCTACAGGGAGGGCGGAAGAAGCAAGCGATATCTGAACGCTTGTCTGTATAGTCACGCCGGTTGGCACATTAAGCTGGGAAAGCGGCATGGTCACGTTTGTAAGCGTACCCGGCATCATAAGCTGGGTTATTTCACCGTATTTTGTACCCTGGTTCTTATCAACCAGTTTGATATCGGCGAGTATTGACGAAGGAATCAGCGTGGAACCCGGAACCGGATAAGATCCCACGGTAAAGGCGATCCTGTTCAAGTTTATATCCGCGGCTGTCGGGGGGGAATCATTGTAAAAATTAACATCAAAAGGCACGGCACCCTGCTGCCCTGTGGATACATAAGCCTGCATGGAGCCGGGTAAGTGGGTTACCTCAAGATTTCCCGCGGGAGTGACATCTGTTATGAGAAAAACCGAAGGCGCGGCCGGCTGGTTGGTGGAATTTATCCCGGGCGCCCCGGAAAAAGTCAGGCTTTGTGTCTGCATTTCTATGGACCCGGGATTGGAAGAAGGGGCGTCCGCGATATCCACTGTAACCCAAAAACCGGAATTATCCACTATAGGCTGGCTGAATGAATTGGACCAGAATGTCCCGTTTATGCTCGCAAGGTGTGTAACGTACACGGGAGAAACGGCTGTAAAACTATTTGAATCCGATTGTGCATACCACAGCCTTACAGTGTTCAGGTTGATAGCGACGGGCTCAGACGCACTTCCTATCAGCCACGAATTAAGCACATTTTTTACTTCAAGATATGTCATGGTATCGGGGCCTGACGACGCGTTTATGTGGATGTGAAGGACGGGAATATTTGTTGAAGTTGCTTCCAGGTATTGGCCTGTATAACCCAGCGGCTGCACATCCAGGGAAGTAACCGCGGCTATTGCGGGAAAACAAAAAGACATACACACAGATAATGACACAATAATTTGTTTGAATTTTTTCATTTGGCTCCTTGTATCGTCATAATTGATTTATGCCTATAATTATAGTGCATAATTATGAAAAAGTAAAGGCTTATCAAAACCTTGAAAATCGCATTAGGGGTCTTGTTTGCGATTTTCAAGTGTGTAAAATCCATATAATAATAGGCTAAACATAGCTAAAGAATTCGTGCCGGGTCAAACAAACTTTTAATATGGATCCGCCTCGTGGGCCGAATAATCCTGTCAACACACTTTGTGTGTCCGCCTTCGCTAAAGCTCCGGCGGACTTGTTGCCGGACTTCGTATTCGGCCCCTACAAGTATCTGCCTGCATTTGTAGGGGCAACACATCATGCTGCCCGCCCCTTGCGGGATTTTCCGACCGTATCATTTGTACAGCATAATTAGTGCTGAAATTGAAATGGTTAAAAATCTATTTAACCGTGTTTCGCCGGAAATCGTAACGTTAAAATACGCAGTTTTTTTGTTTTATTAGCTTGTCGGGCAATTTTGTTTTCATATTGTGAAACCACATGATATTGTGGATGAAAAAGGCCAAAACCACCACATATAGAGTAAAAACGCCTTATTTATATGAATAATAACGGAATATTTGATATTACCATTTGATTTACTTGACAATACTGTTGTCAAGATAGTATAATTGATTACATTTGTAATTACTATATTTAAAATTAAATACGGAGGCGTATTATGACTAAAAAAGAGGGCGCAGTACTTGAAACGGAAAACAGCATACAAAAGGAACTTCATACGATCAATGACGTGGCGCTTATGCTGAATGTCCACCAGCAGACTTTGCGTAATTGGGAAAGGAAAAAGCTTGTGGCGCCGCTGCGTGCGGGCACCAGGAGGGTGTATACAAAGCAGCACATAGAACTATGCAAAAAAATAAAGGAATTCTCAGGCAAAGGCGTGCCATTAAAGGGAATAAAAGAAATAATCAATAACATACAATAAAAACGGAGGGAATTATGGAAAAAAAAGAACTGATAATCAAAAATTACATGGAAGATATCGCGAAACGCAACAGGGAAGAACAAATGTCAAACAGGACTGATATATGCAAGTGTGACAGATGCAAGCTTGATGTGTTCGCGTATGCCATAAATCATCTGCCGCCCAAATACGTGGTTACAGACAGGGGCCACATATTCACAAAATTGCAGGAAATGGAAACCCAGTTTAACGCGGATGTGACCAGGGAAGTATTAAGGGCCATAGAATTCATAAAAAGCCATAAAAGGCATGAGTAATTATAAGTGATGCATATCACTTATAAAGGGTGATACAGAGCACAGAGGTAAAGTCAGGCAACGGGTATATATATAATGAGGCAAGTACGGGACAACAAAGAGGGCAAATGCAGGGACGCAAAACAGCAAAAGAAAGCTTAAGAGCCTGTAAAAACGCGCAGACGGCAGTAACTGTGATCATGTCGTTATGCCTGTTTCTTTGTGCCGTGCCCCTTTATGCCGCCCAAACCGGCGTAACAAGCGCCGACAGCAACGGGATCATAGCCTATGACCCTGCTGAAGGAGTGTTTGTTTACAAGGACCTGGATGAAAGGATCGCGCCTATGGCAAGAGAAACTTTAAAAGGATTCAAAAAACACAGAGCCGGGCGCGGCAGAAGCTTTGAATATAAGATGAACTCAGAACAGGCCGGGAAATTATCCAGGATGCTTGGAAAAAACATGGATCCCGCGAAACTGAAAAAAGCAGGCACGAATATAAGAAGGTTAAAACAGGGGCTGTTAAGAGTTGAGTTAAGCGGCAAGGAAGACGGGCAATGGTACAGGATGAAAACGGAGATTCCGGCCGGGTTTGCCGTCAGGAAAATAATAAGGGATGACGGCGCCGAGATAACCAATAAACAGGTTTGGGACAGGAAAACCGGAAGCGTCACGGAAGAAGACATAAAATGGTATATTGAAGGGAATCAGCTTTATTTTTATGATGACCCCATAGGCGGCTATTCCGTGGTACTGTCGCCGCTGCAGCCAAGTTTTTCACTCCTGGTGGAAGAAGCGACAAACGGCGCGGGGCAAATGTCAGCCATAGTATATCCGTACGACGACGAAGCAGATCTCGTTGGCGGGATAAACAATCTTGACCACACCGGCAGGGACGGAGATAACGGTTTTGGAAATGACATTGACTCTGATGCCGGCGGTAAAATGGCACTCAGGTACACATCCGGGGCGAATACTTATCAGTACGGCAATGCCGGCCTTACTTATCAGACATTCGGCACAAGGGCATTTACACACGTTTCAACCACATATGACTATTTAAACACCACTCCATGGGGGGAAACAGAGGCTGTTATCAATACGGTTTTCCAGACGATCAACACAAACGGCACGGAAATTCCCATGCTGGCCACCAAAAAGACCATAATACGCGGCAATAAAAAATGGTTTGCCACAATTTACTATGTTAAAAACAACAGTGATAATATAGCGCCCGCGAGGAACGCGATCAATGTGAGGTTTTTCCAGGGCTGCGACTGGAATTTTAACGGGAGCACTGTGGGAGATAATTGCGCTTATGACGCTGTCAATGGCACTGTTTTTGGATTTAAACCGACAGGGTCGCCGATATCATACGGGGGATTTACGGGATTTTACTCCAATGCAAACTTTCATGTGAGCGCTTACGGGACCATGTGGCAGGCAATACAAAATGCGGTTTTGAACAATGCCGCGGCATATTCAGGCGACGCGGGCACCGCAATTGAATGGAATTTGGGCGCCCTGCAGTCCGGCAAGACAGCGGTGCAGGAAATTATATGGGGCCTTGGAAATACATTAAACGGCCAGGCACAGATAGACATGCAAAATGAAATAAATTACGGCAAGGGCAAACTGCATGACACGGGGATCATGACGATCTCAAACCCTGTCAGCGGCAAAACGTACCAGAACACCGACGGTTATGTCATGGTTACGGCGACTGTGGTTAACTACGGGCTAAGGGATTGGTACGCGCTTCCGGTCCGTCTGGATATAACCGGACCTGCGGGATTCACGCCTATCACAAATTTCGCTTTCACAAACGTGACCTTAACCGTGCCTGACCAGGAAAGCGCGGTTGTGGGATATAAATTTGACATCAGTAATCCGGCCATAGTTCCGGCAGGGTTATATACCATAAAAATTTCAACTACGCTTAATGCCGATACGGGAGTACCCGATTCAAACGCGGCCAATGACAGCCAGACAATACAGATATACATAGGCGGATTAAGCGTGACGCCCGAGACCATGCAGACCGTCAGCATAGGCGCGACCGGGGACATAAACCTGACCGTCAGCAATACCACGGGAGCCGCCGACAGCTATGACATGGAACTCACCCAGAGCTCAATGGGGTGGCCAACATACTTGGTCAACGGCGCCACCGGCGTTACTATTGCAGCGGATTATAACGGTGACATGATATGGGATTACGTAAACCCGGCATATGACACAAACTTAAACAACAAGCCCGATATTACCATCAATAATAACACAGGCTTTTTCCTCATTTTCAGGAAAGCCGTGACAGAAACCGCGCAGGGGGGCGAGCTGGACAGCACATTGATAAAGTTCACGGGCATTGCCGCGCCCGCGTACACAATAACTGCCCGGGAAAAAACCCTGGCAGCATATAAAACAACCGTGAATAAAACACTCTGGCTGCACGCATTACAGGAAGGCCCGGCACAGCATACTTACAACCTGACGACTTTAACCGATACAGCCGCGGTAAACACGTCAACCACACTCGTCAACACGTTTGCTTCGCAGGCGTGGAGCCTATCACCGCCGCTTTACAGGGACCTGCGTATAGTAAACAATATATCGGTTACAATGGTCCTGGTCAGGGGCGGCACGAGCGGCACCGTGAATGCGGATGTGAACCTGTTTTATACCAACGGGGCCAATACAATATACATAGGCGATGTTAAACAGGCCTGTAATACGGGAACATACACATTTACAATACCGGTGGCCGCGCCAATTACAATACCCGCCGGATATCAGCTTTCCATGCTGTTTACAAATGTAGGAGATACAACCAGGACACTGACTGTTTACCACACAAAAAGCACCGCCCCCGAACAACGGTCAAACATATCACTGAATGTGTCCGACTATGTGGGGGTTGACTGGATAAACAGCTATGATTCGTTCGGGACCACGAAAAATTCCTTTGCGCCGGGTAATGTTGTCAGGATATCATCGCAAATATCCGACCCTTTCGGGTCATACGACGTGAGCTCGGCAAACATTACGGTCTTGGACGCTAACAATAATACAGTTCTTGCGTCCACGGCCATGACATTTGAGGCCACGGATTCAGCTTCGCCTTCGGGCTGGAAAAGGTATTTTTACAATTACACAGTGCCTGCAGTGCCCGTTTACGGGACATGGACCGCTGTTGTGCGCGGGGTTGAAGGCAACGGCGCAGTATCGCTCAGGGTATATCATTTTTCCGTAAAACAACCGGACCATATAAACATAAATCCCATTTCAAGCCAGATACCGGCTTCAACCTCCCTTGTTATGAATATGCAGATAGTAGCGATCGATGATTCCATACTGCCGGTTGCGCAGTGGATCACGGTGACCGCAAACAACAACGCTGTGTTTTCCGCGGTTCCGGGCGGGTGGGCAGGCATTGGCACAAATACCATATTCGGTTTTACGGCTGCAAACGGGGCCGCTAGCGCTACCATAACCGACGCAGTCGCTCAGAGCGTGACAGTGACGCCGGATTCGCTGTTGCCTGGTTCGCAGGCAGGGCCTGACAGGGACGGCAAGGCGTACATCAAGTTTACGGCGCCTGATCATGCTGCGGTATTTTCCACGGACGGAATTGCCGCTGTTGGCGTGGCCGGGACCGGGGAATTGATAAGTCTGGTGCTTGAGGATATAAACGGCAATACCGCGCCGGGCTCGCTTTTTGTGACAGTCACAACAAGCGGCAGCGCATTTTTCTCCGCTATACCGGCGGGATGGAGCGGGGCCGGGACCAGCACCATATCGGGAAATACCGATCCGACCGGGCAGGCTAATTTTAAAATTTTTGATAACAGCATAGAAACAGTGACTATAACCCCGGATTCCTCAGTATGGGGAAATCATGCTTCTGATCAGGGGACCCAGGTGCAATTTGTTGCAGCCGGAGGCGATCATGTGGTTGTCGCGGACCTAAGCGGGGGCACGCTCACTGCAGGCGCGCAAAAACTGCTGAATATATGGGTGGCTGACGCTGACGGCAGGACTGCAACAGGGGTTTTCAGCATAAGCGTGTCAGCCGGCGCGAAAGCCACATTTACGGCGTCGAATCTGGCCGGCGTTTCAGGATTAGGTACGGGCGCAGTAAGCGGAAGCACGGACGCAACCGGGAACGCGACTATTACAGTTGTTGATTTTTACGCTCAAAGTGTGACTATCACCCCTTCCAGCCTGCTGCAGGGTTCAATTGCGACTCCTGACAGGGATGTGCCGGCAGTACTGACATGGATGCCAGGCGCGGCAGACCATGTGAATTCAAAAACAACGGCGAATTATACAAACATAGGTACAACTGTTGCCATAAACCTGCAGATAGTTGACAGATACGGGAACAGCGTCAGCGTCAGCAGCCCGATAAATGTATTTACGACAGGGGCAGCCATATTCACATCCAGTACATTGTCGACAGTCACGGGGTTAAACTCGGCAAGCGTTACAGGCACAACATCTGCCCTGGGTTACGGCCAGATATTAATATATAATGAAACGGCACAGACAAACACAATAACAGCACACAGCAATGCCTTTATAAATCTGGTTGCGGATCTAAAAAGCCTGGTTACTTTCACAAGCAATTTACCCACTCCGACCGTGACGGTAACTTATACATATACCAGGACGGCTACTCCAACCAGAACCATAACACCCACGTATACGCCAACCGTTACAAAGACAGTTACGCAGACTGTAACCCCGAGTATTACGCAAACTGTAACACCTACCGTGACGCGGACTGTGACGCAGACCGTGACGCAGACCGTGACGCAGACCGTGACGCAGACCGTGACGCAGACCG
>CALAOR010000065.1 GCA_937889595.1 uncultured bacterium | reverse complement strand
CGCAAAACATATTAAGGGTTTTAGTGGCGCACAGGCCATAGAAAAATTTCATCCGCACCGGACACGATAAAGAATTTCATGGTTTTATTTTGTATTTGAATTCTAAGAAGAGAGGGAGAAAAACGGTATGATCTCGTTCGGACGGCATATCTGCAATGACTTTAACATTGCGATAGAAAAAGAGTGGATTATCACGAACAAGATGGGCAGCTACTCATCTTCCACCATACTCATGACCAATACAAGAAAACACCACGGTTTGCTTGTGGCAAAATATCCGGGCATAGACAACCGCATCGTTGTTTTCCCGAACTGCGACGAGGATGTGGAAATAGCTGGGAATATTTACAACATCTCCACGCACAAATACAAGGAAACCGTATACCCGAAAGGCTACTCACACCTTGAAAATTTTACATTAAAAGACGACGTGGTGACATTCCTTTTCCTGATAGATAATGTCAGGTTAAAAAAAGATATATTCCTTATGAAGGATAAAAACACTGTTGTCATCACTTACACTGTTTTAACCCCGAATTCATACGCCAAGCTCCATGTCAAGCCTTTTATCGCTTTCAGGGAAACAGAGCACGTGATACGCGAAATGGGTATTTTTGACGCGAACGCCAGCGTGGTATCAAAGGAAAAAATAAGGATACAGCCTTACCTGAACATACCGCCTGCCTATATTTACAATCCGGACAAGGCCGAGTTCAAGCTTGACGGCGTCTGGTACAGGGATTTTACCTATATGAGGGAGGCCCAGTCGGGATTTGATTCGGTGGAGGATCTGTATAATGTCGGCATATTTAACCTGGACATAGAGTATAACAAACCCAAATCCATGGTGTTTTCCACCGAGGACCTGGAAAACGTCAGCGCGGACGATTTGCGCGCGCTTTATAAGAAACAGATAAAGCGCGTGAGTGATATCTGCCGCGATGCCGGAGCGTGCGTGCGCAATGACGATTACCGGGCGGACATACAGCAGCTTATCATGGCGGCCGAATCGTTTGCCATAGAGGATAATGAAAAAATGCCCATGGTCCTGACCGGTTATCCATGGCCCCACTACATCTGGTTCAGGGATACTTTCGCTTCCATGCCCGGGCTTTATCTTGTCCTGAAAAAATTTGACGACGCGAAAAAAATACTCATGGAATCGATAAAGTATGAAAAGAACGGGCTTCTTCCCTTTAATATGACCATAAATAAGAACGACATAAAATACACGTCCGTGGACACCACACTGTGGTTTTTCTACGCGCTGCATAAGTATCTGGAATACACCAAAGATTTTGCCCTTGTGGATAAAAATGGGGATTTTTTCAAGCGGCTTACATGGATAATACAAAAACACGTGGAGGGGACGGATTTTAACATACACATGGCCGACGACGGCCTGCTTTATGCGGGCTACCAGGGATTACAGCTGACATGGATGGATACAAAAGTAGGCGGCACAACCCCGACGGCAAGGCAGGGAAAAGCTGTGGAAGTAAACGCACTGTGGTACAATGCCATAAAAACCATGGAATTCATTTCCCTAAAAAACGGCTCTCATGAGATGGCAAAAGGCTATACGGAAATGGCCGATAAAATATATAAAAGTTTCAATGAAAAATTCTGGAACGAGGAAGACGGGGCCTTATACGATTATATAGAAAATGGAAACAAGGACGCGAGCATAAGGCCAAACCAGATCATGGCCATCAGCCTGCCGTATACGCTCATAGATGACCCGGATAAAAGGGAAATGATAATGGATACCATAATCAAGGAACTCTATACGTCTTTCGGTCTGCGCACATTGTCGAACATGAACAGTAACTTCAAGCCGCGCTATGACGGAAACCAGGGCGTCCGCGACGCGGCCGCGCACCAGGGTACGGTCTGGGCCTGGACCATAGGCCACTTTGTGACCGCCTACCTGAAAACATTCGGCAAGGGAAAAGATTCGGTTGATTTCATAGAAACAGTTTATGAGCCGATGTTTGAGCACTTAAAAACAGCCGGATTGGGCACTGTGTCGGAAATGTTTGACGGTAATTTCCCGTATAACGCGCGCGGCAGGATATCGCACGCGTGGGCCGTGGCCGAACTGCTGCGGTCATACTTAGAGGATTATATAGATATAAATGCAAAAGAATAACGTTCTCGTCATAACCGCGTCGCCAAGGACAGGCGGTAATTCCGCGCTGGCTGCGGGCTATTTAACTTCAATCATAAGTCCAAAATCACAAATATCAAATGTAAATATAAACAAATTGCAGTTTAAGGCATGTAATGCCTGCGATAAGTGCAGGGATAATCTAAAATGTGTTTTTAAGGACGACGCGGCAGCACTTATAAAAAAAGCCGAAAGATCGGATATTGTAATTATCGCATCACCTGTGTATTTTACGGGAGTACCCGGGCCTTTGAAGACTTTTATAGACCGGAATCAGGTCCAGTGGTACAAAAGGTATGCAAAGCCCGCCAAAAGCCCAAAGAAAAAAAGAGGCATTATAATACTTACCGAAGGGACCAATAAGGACAAATACTTCAAACCTGCCGAGAGCGAGATAAGGTCGTTCTTTGCGGTCAATAATATTAAGACGGCGGTTGTTTTGAAGTTTAAGGGCATGGATGAAAAGGGAAAAATATTAAAAGATAAAAATGCGTTAACCCGGCTGAAAAAAGCGGCGCAAATCTTTGTTTAAATTACACGGTGGGTAAATGATCCTTAAAGAGCAGATAGACGCGTTCCTTAACTTCATACAGTTTGAAAAGGGTCTCGCTGACAACACTTTAAAGGCCTATAAATCCGACCTTGAAATATTCGATAAATTTCTTCAAAAACATGAAATATCCGCGCCCGACGAGGACTCGCTGCTTGACTTCATATTTGAATTAAAGAACTCAAAGCACGCCGCTTTATCGATCGCCCGGTCATTGGTCGTGGTAAAGAACTTTTATAAATATCTGGTCAGGACAGATCGCATGAAAAAGAGCCCGTTTGAGGATATGGATTCTTTTAAAACAAACAAAAAAATCCCCGAGGTGTTGACAAGCGAGGACATATCAAGGCTTCTGTCCGCACCTGATATGTCCAAAAAAGAAGGCATCAGGGACAAGGCCATAATAGAGCTGCTGTATTCCGCAGGCCTGCGCGTGTCGGAACTCGCCGGGCTGGAACTGACGGATATAAACCTGGACGAGAAAGTCTTAAGGTGTTTTGGCAAAGGCTCAAAAGAAAGAATGGTACCCATAGGCGACTATGTGGTTGAAACCCTGTCCGGGTACATAGACATAAGGAAAACGTTCCTAAAGGATTTTTCCCCGTATCTATTCGTAACAAGGCGCGGCACAAGGTTTACAAGGGTGGGCATATGGAAGGTGGTAAAAAACCACGCCAAAAAAGCAGGCATAGAAAAAGATGTGTACCCGCATATATTCCGGCACTCCTTTGCCACGCATTTACTGGCCGGAGGCGCGGACCTGCGGAGCGTGCAGGAGATGCTGGGCCATGCGGACATATCCACAACGCAGATATACACACACGTGGATAAGACAAGGTTAAAGAAGATTCATAAACAATTCCATCCAAGGGGTTGAGTTTTGCCCATGTTTGACGGCCCGGTTGCATTGCGGAATGCGGATCCGAAAATCGTGTCAATGCCCAAAATCGCAGGTTGAATAAAACAAAACAAATGATATAATAACGGAATCAAAAATTCAAAAAAGGGTTGATAACGGAGGCTGCATGAAAAGCGGATTCTACATTAAAACCATCCTCATTACAGGTGCTGTGCTTGTATGCCTGTATTTCGCGGGGATTTACGTAAAGCACGTTACACAGGAAAGCCATTTTAAAAAATTCACGGCAAAAGTGGAGCGTGTTATAGACGGGGATACGGTTGTGCTTTCCGACCAGCGCAGGATACGTCTGGTTGGGATCGACAGCCCTGAGACAAACCATCCTGACCAGCCCGTGCAGAGATACGGGGAGGAAGCCAAAAAGTATTTAAAAAAGCGCATCGAGGGTAAGACCTGCGTATTTGAGTACGAAACAACGAACGAGAAAGACGTGTACGACAGGACGCTTGCCATGATATTCCTGGATGACACGAACATAAACGCGGAGATGATAAAGCAGGGCCTGGCATATGCCTATGTGAAGGACCCGAATTCCAGGACAAAGGATTTCGCGGTGCTTGAGAACATAGCAAAAAAATTCAGAAAAGGGCTTTGGATGGATGAAGCCGGGGGGCAGGTAAAAAAATGAAGAATAAAGAGTTTTATGTAAAACTGGTATTTGTAACTGCTGCCATACTTCTTGTGCTTTTTTACGGGCAAAAGTGGATCATAAAACCGCTTATAGCCAACAGCAGGCAGGCAGCAGTGTCCGGATCTGCCGTGCCTGAATCTTCTTCTTTAACAGATAAATCAAGGAATTTCAGCAAGGAAAAGGTCAAGATCAACTGGCGCGACGCGGCAAAGTACGTGGATTCATACGTGGTAACCGAAGGCGAGATAGTATCCTCATATAATAACGGGACAGTGTGCTACCTTAATTTTGACAAGGACTACAAAAACTGGGTCACGCTTGTGATATTTTCGACCAAGTTCTCCAGGTTCCCGGACAGCCCGGAAAAGTATTACAAGGGCAAGAAGGTGAGGGTTGAAGGCAGGATAAAGGAATATAAGGGCAGGGTCGAGATAATCCTTGGCGGCAGGGAATCAATAACGGTCTTATAATTAAATAAATAACGAACAGTTAAAGCCCACGGTGAGAGGGGGCAAGCCCCCTCTCTACAGGTTTTGATTTATTTGTGTTTCAATATTTATGTTGTAAATCCTGCATTCAATACCTATAATACTTCCCGTTCGTTAAATCAAAAATTCAGAAGGAGTTTTATGAAAACCATCATCCACCCGGCTATAAACAAAAGGAAGCTTAAAGTTTATATAAACAAGCTTGAAAAAGAAGGCAAGCTATTCGAACATGAAGGCCTGCTTTTCGACACCAAGGCCCTGCTCGAGACCGGCTACACCTGCGACCCGCGTATATGCCTAAAAAAGAAAAAAGGTATTTACCACGGCTCCTGCTGCACGGATTTCAGCGTGGACCTCAGCAAAGAGGAAGAAAGCAGGATACATGAAATACTCAAAATAGGCGGAAAAGAAGCGGCGAAAAACTACCCGTGGGTGCTCAAAGAAAAACTTTATGAGAAAAACAGGGATGGCAGCCATTATTTGCGCCATAGGAAGAACAACACCTGCGTCTTGTCCGTGATAAAGGACGGAATCATACTTTGCGTCCTGGATTTGCTGGCGAAGAAACACAAGTTGAAAAGGACCTCATATAAGCCTTCCACATGTTTTTCCTGGCCTTTTGACTGTATGCATTACGGGGATAAAACTTTTGTGACCACGATTAACGGGCACAACTCGAAATACCTTTCTCAGGGGACATCAGGTTTACGGTGCGTGTCAGGCAAAGAAGGCCCGGCCGCTCATACTTCACTTACGGAACAGATTAAGCATTATACCGGGGAAAAAACCTACAAAAAGCTGATGAAAAAAAGAAAAGTGCTATTATAGTCCTGTGCCATTCAAAACAACACCAAATCAGTATGAAATAAGCATTGAAAAAAGGCATTTTATCGAATATAATTAGTATATACAGTTGTTCACGAAGTTACTAAAATATTTCCCCCGGCTTGAATTGTGGAAATATTTTCAGGCCTGTGGGAAAATAAGAGGTGGAACAGATGAAAGAAGCCGTTATTGTCGGAGGCGTAAGGACGCCTTTTATAAAGGCCGGTACGCTCGCGAAGAACCTTTCTTCGCAGGAGCTCGGCAGGCAGGCGCTTGTGGCTCTCATGAGAAAAGTGCCGGTAAATCCAACTGAAATAGACCAGGTCATCATGGGCTGTGTAGCCCAGCCAATCGACGCCACCAACATTGCCCGCGTGGCAGCTATCAATGCAGGGCTTCCTTTGTCCATACCGGCCTACACGGTACAGCGGAACTGTTCTTCATCCATGCAGGCTGTGACCAATGCAGTGGAAATGATAGAGGCCGGTTCAGCCGAGGTCATAGTGGCCGGCGGCATGGAATCCCTTTCCAATGCTCCCCTTATTTATAACCGCTATTTTACAGATTTTTTCAGCCGCCTGGCGCGGGCCAAGACCCTGCCGCAGAAGCTCGCGGCTTTCTTATCGTTCAGGCTGAAAATGCTCAACCCGCGCATAGGTATCATGGAAGGGCTTACTGACCCGACATGCGGGATGATCATGGGAGACACCGCGGAATTACTCTCGCGCGATCTGGGGATTTCGCGGCATGAACAGGACCAATACTCCACTGAATCACATATAAAGGCTGCCAGTGCCAGGAAAAGCGGCCGGCTCGCTGAGGAAATAATCCCGCTGTTTTCGGCCCCTGAGTTTGCTCCGATAACAGAGGACAACGGCATCCGCGCGGACCAGTCATTGGAAATGCTGGCGAAGCTTAAGCCCATGTTTGATAAGCGGCACGGGACCGTGACTGCGGGTAATTCAAGCCAGATAAGCGACGGCGCTGTGGCTATGATAGTGACGACGCGGGAACGTGCCGAGGCGTGGGGAATAAAACCGCTGATTAAAATTTCGGGAAGCGCGTACGCCGGGCTGGAGCCGCGGCGAATGGGCTTAGGTCCGGTGGCTGCCACGGCAAAACTCCTTGGAAAACTGGGGCGCAAAATGTCCGACATGCAGCTTGTCGAGTTAAACGAGGCGTTTGCGTCGCAGACCATAGCCTGCCTGAGGTTATTCGAATCCGATAAACTTAGCTCTGATTTTCTCGGGCTGGCAAAAGCGCCGGGAGCGGTTGACCCATCCATACTCAACGTCAACGGCGGAGCAATAGCGCTCGGGCATCCTGTGGCCGCGAGCGGCGGCAGGCTTCTTTTGTCGCTGGCAATTGACCTTCAAAAACGGAATCTGCAGACCGGTTTGGCCGCTTTATGCATAGGCGGCGGACAGGGCGCGGCTTTTATACTGGAAAGGACGGCGTACACACAATGACAAACTCAGCAGGCAAGAGGACGCGTATAGAAAAAAACGGCGCGGTGGCGCACCTGATACTTGACGACACTGAAAAAAAAGTAAACACCCTCGGAAAAGAATTATTGGAGGAGCTGAACTTACGGCTTGATTCGCTCGAAAAGGACGACACGGTTAAAGCCGTGGTTATCCGTTCCGCCAAACCATCAGTGTTCATAGCCGGCGCTGATATAGCGGAGATACAGGCCATAGCGTTGGTTAAGGATGAAGGCGCGGGCGGCAGGGAAGCCTCGCGCGTCGGCCATGAACTTATGAACCGCATTGAGGATTATTTGAAGCCTATTGTTGCGGGCATTCACGGCTCATGCCTGGGCGGCGGGCTGGAACTCGCCATAGCCTGTCACGGACGGGTGGCTTCCAACGACCCGGCGACAAAATTAGGCCTGCCGGAATTGAAACTGGGTATAGTGCCGGGATTCGGCGGCACATGGCGGCTCCCGCGGCTTTTGGGATTTGTGCGCGGCATGACAGCGATACTTACATCAAAAAATTTCGACGGCAAGTCCGCGCTGCGGCAGGGGCTTGTGGACGACGTGTGTTTTAAGGAACAGCTGCCGCAGGTCGCGCAGGAACTCGCGCTGAAACTTACGGACGCCAAAGGTATTGCCGCTATAAAGGCGAATAGGAAGAAAACAAGGCCCTTGCTTGAGCGCATCATGGGCCTTCCTGTGCTTAAGGATTTTGCGGCATCGCGCGCCAGGGCTGAAGTTATTAAAAAAACAGGCGGGGCTTATCCTGCGCCGTTTAGGCTTATTGACCTCGTCAGCAACGGGTGGGGCGGAAGCCGGAGCAAGGCAATGTCCGCGGAAGCCGCGGCGCTCGGAAGCACCATGTCCACCCGGGTCTGCGCCAATCTTATAAAATTATTTTTTCTTTCGCAGGACGCCAAAAAACAATCCAACGGAGTGAAGGGAACGCGTATAGAGTCAGCCGGCATAGTGGGCTCGGGCCTTATGGGTTCCGGCATTGCAGTGGCGCTTACGGACCGCGCAAAGGTTAAAACCCTGCTTAAGGACACGGATACTGCCGTACTCGGCCGCGCGCTTAAAAAAGCATGGGGCTTAGGCAGAAAAAGGGTGGAGCGCCGGCAGGTCGAAGAAGTGGAAGCTATAAGGCGTTTTAACCTGCTTTCCGCCGGGACAAACTACGGCGGTTTCCAGCGCGCCCAGCTGGTGATAGAAGCGGTTCCCGAAATAATGGATCTAAAGCGCAAGGTGTTCTCGGAACTGGAGACTGTTGTCAATTCCGACGCGATCATAGCAAGCAATACATCCAGCCTTCCAATCACCAAACTGGCGGAAGGTTCGGCCAGGCCCGAAAGATTTATCGGCATGCATTTCTTTATGCCCGCCGAGATCATGCCGCTTGTTGAAGTCATCCCCGGCGCAAAAACATCCCCCCAAACCATAGCCACTATCATAGAACTGACACTGGCCATGGACAAGGTGCCTGTGGTGGTAAAAGACTGCCCGGGATTCCTGGTCAACCGGGTGCTCGCGGCTTACGCGCTTGAAGCGGGCCAGTTGGTGGAAGAGGGCGTTCCTGCCGGAAAAGTGGACCTGGCTGCTGAAAGTTTCGGGCTGCCCATGGGCCCCATCCGTTTAATTGCCGAAGTCGGGGTTGAGGTCATGCGCAAGGTACTGCACCAGATACAGGACGCGTACGGAAAAAATATGGCTGCGCCCACATGGATCGGCCGCGACAACCTGGCAGAAGCATTTGCCAAAGGCAAGAACGGGAAATGGAAAGTAAACGGGGAGATCATATCAGGATGGGTCGGCAAGGCAGATCCTCTCATGTCCCAGGATGACATACAGGACAGGCTGTACACCGCGCTTTTAAACGAGAGCGTGAGATGTCTTGAGGAGAATGTTGTCGCAAGCCCGGGGCTGCTGGACCTTGCCATGGTTTACGGCATAGGATTTCCGCCGCACAGGGGAGGACCCATGTCTGAGGCGGATTTCCGCGGCATAGCTGAGGTTGTCAAACGCGCAAATGAACTGGCCGGAAAATATGGAGCGAGGCTCGCCCCTCCGGCGCTGCTCACAAAAATGGCGGCGAATAATTCCGTTTTTTATCCGACAAAGGAGAGATCATGAGCAAAAGAAAAACTTTGATATCGCGGCTGGGCTTTCGTACCTCAGGCCTGGCGAAGACTTTGGGAATGACTCTGGTTTCACTGGGCAAAAACAGCGTTAAGGGGCGCATGCCATGGACAAAGCGGGCTAGCCAATGGAACGGTCTTATCCACGGAGGCGCGCTGGCCGCACTGGCCGACACAACAGCCGGGGTGGGAACGATCCACGTTATCGGGCCGGGGTGGCGGATACTCACCGCGGAAATGAAGATCAATTTTTTCGGTAACATCCCCAACGGGAGCGTTGACGCTGACGGCAAACTCCTGCACCGCGGGAGCAGGAGCATGGTTTGGGAAGTAAGGCTGACACCGACCGGCAAAAAGAAACTTCTGGCTATTTCCATTATCACATACATTATCTTAGACCCGAAGCACAGGGAGTGATATATGAATAAACCGTGGTTGAGCCATTATGAACCGCAGGTGCCGCCCAATCTAAAATATCCAAACCAGCCCCTGAACCGCTTCCTTGAGGAGTCGGCTGAAAAGTACCCGGAACATACGGCTGTCGTATTTTTTGACGCAAAAATAACCTTTGCCGCGCTCAACCGGATGGCGGACAACTTGAGCCGCGCTTTGCCCGGATTGGATGTAAAGCCGGGGGACAGGGTGGCTATAATGCTGCCAAACTGCCCGCAGATGGTTACATCGTACTACGGCGTGTTAAAGGCCCGCGGGATAATTGTGCAGATAAACCCGCTGCTCTCAGCGTCAGAGGTGGATTTTATAGTCCGTGATTCCGGTGCCAACACAATAATCTGCCTGCCGCGTTATGAGAACGTTTTTGCGCCGCTGTTAAAAGAAGGTGTGCTTAAGCATGTGGTGCTGACCGACGTGGGAGATTACGCGTCGCCGCTGTACCGCGTTCTCATTGGTTTGGAGAGCCGTTTGCAGCGCGTGCCGACAGGCCCGAAAAAAGGGCCGGGGCTGTATAAGTTCGATGACATACTTGCCGCAGGCGCTCTTGCTCCGGCGGCCGAAGGCAAAGCCGCCTCAGGCGACACTGCGCTTATCCAATATACCGGAGGGACAACAGGAAGCCCGAAGGGCGCCATACTTTCCCACTCCAACCTGATAGCCAACACGCTCATGTGCAAAGCATGGCTTCATGACATAAAGTCCGGCCCGGGCGGGGATATATTCATGGGCGTCACTCCGTTCTTCCACGTTTACGGCATGACGGTTGTTATGAACCTCGCCATATGCGCGGGATGCACACTGGTGCTTCTGCCGCGGTTCATGGTGGACCGGGTGGCTGAGACTATTAAAAAATACCGCTGCACCATATTTCCAGGAGTGGAACTTATGTATAACGCGCTGAACCATTCGCCGAAAAGCGCCCGTGGTTATCTTTCTTCAATCAGGGCCTGCATAAGCGGGGCAGGGCCGCTTTATCTCGCGGTCCAGGAAAAATTTGAATCCTTAACCCACGGCCGGGTTGTTGAAGGGTTCGGGCTCACCGAGGCGTCCCCGGTCACGCACTGCAACCCGATATTCGGGGAGCGCAGGACAGGAACCGTCGGCGTGCCCATGCCCGACACCGAGGCGCGAATAGTCGACCCGGAAAAAGGGGAAAAAGATATGCCTGTTGGGGAAACAGGGGAATTGATAGTCAAGGGGCCGCAGGTCATGAAGGGATACTGGAACAAGCCCGAGGCAACACGAGAAATGCTCCGCAACGGCTGGCTTTATACCGGGGATCTCGCTGTCATGGACAAGGACGGATATTTCCGCATTATGGAGCGCAAGAAGGACATGATAAAATCGCGCGGGGAAAATGTGTTCCCGCGCAGCATTGAGGAAGTGCTCAGGAAACACCCGCATGTTGCCGACGCCATAGTGGTGGGGCTTCCGGATGAGGCGATGGGGGAAAAGATAAAAGCTTATGTCATACTCAGGCAGGGCAGCGTATGCTCGGCTGAGGAACTTGCGGCTTTTTGCAGACAATCCCTGGCCAAATTCGAGATACCGCATGAATTCGAGTTCAGGGAAGCGCTGCCGAAAAATATTATAGGAAAAATACTCCGCAGATTGTTAAGGGAAGAAGAACTCAAAAAAAAGGAGGCGAAATAACATGGCTATGATAGATACGAGCAAAATGAGCAAAGGCAAACAGGAAGCACTTGAGGTATCAGAGGCGGCGCGGCAGGCGGAATGGACGCAGCCGAGTTTCGCGGCTGAAATTTTTATGGGCAAGTTCCGGGAGAAACTCATATGGCCGTATCCGGCCCAATCGGCCGAGGACCGCAAGATAGGGGACGAACTCCTCGTCAAACTCGAGGATTTCCTAAAAAAGAACGTTGATGCCGACGCCATAGACCGCGAGCAGGAAGTGCCTGATAAGGTTTTAAAAGGGCTTGCGGAATTGGGGCTCTTTGGGATGAAAATACCCAAGAAGTACGGCGGCATGGGTCTGTCACAGGTGAATTACAACCGCGCGATAGCGCTCATAGGAAGCCATTGCGGCTCCACAGCCGTGTGGCTGTCCGCGCACCAGTCCATAGGCGTTCCCCAGCCGCTTTTGATGTTCGGCACAGAGGAACAAAAAGCCAAATGGTTCCCCATGTTCGCAAAAGGGGCGATCTCGGGTTTTGCGCTGACTGAGTCTGAAGCAGGCTCAGACCCGGCCAAGGTGAGCTTGACCGCGACTCCGAGCGCAGACGGGAAATATTTCACACTCAACGGCGAGAAACTTTGGTGCACTAACGGTCTTGTGGCCGATGTTCTCGTGGTCATGGCGCGCACCCCTGACAGGGAAATACGGGGAAAAATGCGCAAACAGATAACGGCATTTATAGTGGAAAAAAAGACGGCGGGCATCGAGAACGTGAACCGCTGCCGCTTTATGGGAATACGCGCCATACAAAACGGGGTCATACGTTTCACAAATGTGAAGGTTCCGCGTGAGAATATGCTCTCGGGCGAAGGCCAGGGATTAAAACTGGCGCTTGTGACGCTTAACACCGGCAGGCTGACCCTTCCTGCGGCGAGCACGGGAACGGCCAAGATGTGCGTGGCCATAACGCGGCGCTGGGCAAACCACCGCGTGCAGTGGGGCGAACCCATAGGCAGGCACGACGCCGTAGCGCAAAAGATAGCGGCCATGGCGTCCACGACATTTGCCATGGAAGCGGTAACTTACTACGTGAGCGGCCTGGCGGACTCACATACCGCGGACATCCGTCTTGAGGCGGCCATGGCCAAGCTTTTTGCCAGCGAGGCAGGCTGGAAAATAATCGATGATACTTTGCAGGTTATGGGAGGCAGGGGTTATGAGACGGCCGAGTCCCTGCGCGCAAGGGGCGAAGCGGGATACCCGGTAGAGCGCATGATGCGCGACCACCGCATTAACAGGATCATAGAGGGTTCCAGCGAAATAATGAGGCTGTTTATTATCAGGGAAGCGATGGACAAGCACATGAAAATGGCAGGCTCGCTCGTCAACCCGAAAGCAGCCGGCGGGATAGGAACACTGTTTAAGGATCTGCTTAAAGCCGGGATGTTTTACTCGCTGTGGTATCCGGCAAGGTGGATCCCAAGAGGCCTTCCAGGAACATTCGGAAAATACGGCAAACTTGCCAAACATATGCAATGGGCTCAAAACCAGTCAAACAAGCTGGGCCGTAATCTTTTCCATTTGATGGCCTTAAACGGCCCGGGGCTGGAAAAGCGCCAGGCGATTTTGGCGAGGGTAGTGGATATAGCCGTCGACCTTTTTGCCGTCGCCTGCACATGCTCGTTTGCAAGGCACATGTCAGAGCACGAAAACAGGGCCGACTCAGTCGAGCTCGCGGACCAATTCTGCCTGCAGGCACGCAGGCGCGTTAAAGCCGCGTCAAAAAGCCTGTGGAGCCATGACGACAAAAGACATTATTCCCTCGCGCAAAAAGTGCTCGCAGGCGATTTCATCTGGCTGGAAAAAGGCGTAATGCCGGTGGCGGATTTAAAGCCGGGCCAGGGTACGGTTCCACCGCGTTAAAAGACCGCTGAAAAGCATGCCATATACCTGAGTTAAAGCCCACGGTGAGAGGGGGCATCCGCTTTCGCTGAAGCTCCAGCGGACAAGATGCCGCCTCTCTACAGGTTTTGATTTATTTGTGTTTCAACATTTGTGCTGTAAATCCTGCGTTCAATACCTATAATATTTTCCGTATAAATGATCTTTGATTATTCTAAGTTTATTAATACTCAAAAAATCTTGAATTAACCCAATATTAATCGTAATTGTCTAAACTTATGCCGTAACAAATAAAAACTGGAGGCGGCATATGTTCATCAACGACTACCCTTTAAGTTTGTACGACGAAGACACTGTATTTATTGTGCATGATTTTGACGATCCATCAAGGTTTTCCACACCCGAAGAGACTAGGGAAAGGGAACAATTAAGAAGGTTCCTTGCTTTGATCAGCAAGGATTAAAACAGCAGTGACAAAGCCATTCACCTGTAAACAAATCATATGGACATTAAAACATCAATGCCTGATAGTCCACCCCACCATTAAATGCCGTTATTTATCACAATTTTTTGTATGATTTGCATAATTTTGTATTTTAAAGCACGCTTTTTTTTGATATACTGAATAGGTAAATATTTTTTTATAAGGGAGGATTAAATTGGCATCTGTATTGCGAGGAAACAGGGAATCATCCGTTTGCTTTTTAATTCCGTTATTTAAAACAGCGCTGCTGGTCTGCCTGTCTGTCTTTATAATTCCATTTCTTCATGCCAATACAGCATTAAGAAACACGATCAACAGCTCAAAAGCAGCGGTCGTGGAAATCTTTAACTACGGTACTGACGGCAAAAAACACGGGCAGGGCTCGGGTTTTTTTGTAAGCCGTTACGGTTATGTGGCCACCAATCTGCATGTTGTTGTTGACGCTGCGGATGTGAGTATAAAGACAAACGACGGCAAGGAATACCGCATAGACAGGGTAATAAACACCGATGTTGAATCCGACCTCGTTCTTTTTTCCCTCAAAGGCCTCAGCAGCAGTAGGAATTACCTGGCCTTTACCGACGGAAAAGCCGAGGTAGGCGACGATATCCTGGCTATAGGCAATCCAATGGGGCTGGAACTCACTGCGTCAAACGGCATTGTGTCAGCGGTCAGGGACCTGCCCGACTACGGGCAGGTATATCAAATAACAGCGCCTGTGTCTCCGGGTTCGAGCGGCGGGCCTGTGATAAACACCGGCGGTTATGTCGTAGGCGTTGTGACAATGGGATATAAGGAGGGCCAGAATTTAAATTTCATAGTGCCCGGCTACAAGGTACTCGCTCTTGTAAACAGTTCTGCCAGGCGGCCCATGGATTTTGTCTCGTGGAGAAAAAACGGGGTCGGTTATATGCCATCCACATCCGACGGCTTGTTGCGGCTCGGTTTTATTTATTATAATTCCGGGGAATTTAAAAAGGCGTTGGACTGCGCGGGTATGATAATGAAAAAGGACAAAAAATTCGCAAAAGGATGGTTCCTTGCCGGGAAAAGCGCTTATGAAGCAGGTAACATTGATTATGCGTTCAAGGCCATGAAATACGCTTATACGCTCGAGCCGGATATGGAGTCGGTGCACAATGATCTGGGCGTCATGTACCGCAAATCCAATATGTCGGCGGAAGCGACCGAGGAATATTTTCTCGAAATGGAAAAACATCCGGATAACCCGGACCCGTATTACAACCTCGCGGGTATTTACGAGGAGAGCGGTTCGGTCGATGACGCCATAGAAATATTAAAGCAGGGTATAGTAAAATGCGAAGACACCTCTTTGCTGCACTCGAGGCTCGGCTTCATGTTTATAAGGCTCGTGGATGTGCCTTCAGCTGAACTGGAATTCAGCACTGCCATTAAGCTGGATAAGTCCAATTCCGATGCGTATTACGGCTTGGGTTCCGCCTTTATGAAAGAAGGTAAAAAGGAAGAGGCCATAAAAATCTACAACAAGTTAAAGGAAATAGACAAAAAAGCGGCGGAAAAGCTTTTTTACGAAATTTATTCATAAACGCGCCGGTAAAAATACCAAGGAGACCACATGAAACATATGCGATATTTAGCCGTCCTGGCAGCCCTTATCTCTGTCTGGGGCTGCGCTTCCGACCCCAGGATAACGGAATCGGCAGGCAGGGACAAGGTCCTGGTTTACGGTTTCATGGATATAGAGCAGAACAACGAGCCTTACAAGCTTTGGATAGACGGCCTGACTTTCAGGAAGGTGGAGCCGCCCTCAGACACGCCTTATTTTCACAGCGACTGGATCCTGGGCACGCTGTTTTTTACGTTCGTGGAACCTGGCTTTTACAGGCTGGAAAAGTTCAGTTCGTACGGCTATATTTCCATGCCGTTTTTATTCATGGATTTCGGAGGCAGGGCCATCATTAATTACAAGATCCCGGTGCAGGGCAACGGGTTCAAGTTTGAGAAACCCGGTGTTTACTATATGGGCACTTTTAAGGTAATAAACGATATGAAATTCCTTGAGGAATCGTCTTTTGAGTTAAAAAGGATATATTACCCTTCCGAAGAGGACCTGATAGTCAGGCTGCTCGAAATAACCGACAAGGGCTGTTACTGGGAGGGCGTGCTCAAAAAAAGGCTTGCCCAGCTGCGGCAATGGAGGAAATATTATGATAAAAACAAAACACCCGTCAAAAATACAACTGCTCATAAGTAGCCTTGTGTTCCTGGCGCTGGCTGCGCTTACCGTGTCATGCGCGACAGGTGCGAAGCGTCTGGCAGGAACGGGTATCGTTGTCCCGGACGGCGAGGTGATGGTGGTTGGGAAATTTATCATCGACCCCATACCCGAGGGCTACGAGAGAAAACCTTCCATGTACGGTTTTCACGGGGAAACAGTGATCGATTTCGGCGGAAAATCCCAGCTTGGCGGACAGTTCCACATGTTCCTGGACAGGTATATGAGGCCGTCAACCGGCAGGACAAGGAAAGCATATAATGCCTGGCCCGAGAACATGAAGCTGATGGCTTACGAGGGCGAGACATTTTATATCATGCTGAAAAAGATAAAATATTTCGGGATCGCAGCCGCGTTCTATATGGAACGTGACGGGGAAGCAGAGTTTATTTTTGCGCCTGCGGCGTTTGCTCTGGACATACAGCCGGGAGATAAGGCCATATACATAGGCACCATAAAGTACACCAGGGACCTGTATTATGAATGGAAAAACGTCGAGGTCATAGACGAGTATAACAGCGTCCTTCCTGATTTCAGGAAAAAGTTTGCTGCTTCGGTCAAGCTCAGGAAGACGCTGACGCACTGGCTCGGCAGCAAGGGCGGAAAAATATGAAATATACGGGCAAGAAAATAATACTTAAGGGCGGTACAAACATGAAAAAACTGATTTGCATATATCTTATGCTCGCGGTGATCATAATAACCATGCCCGCCTGCGCCACGGCCAGGAAACCGAGGCCCGAAACCAGGGGGTATACTTTGGAAGACGTCTGCGACCTCGCTAAGAACGAGGGCAAGGTTGCCGCTTCAGATAAAATTTTCATGTGGGAAATGGGAGGACTGTTCCTGCCGTTCATAGGCACAGTTTTAAGCCTGACCGTCCTGCCCGAGATACCGAAAGAAAGGCTGACGGACAAGGCACCAAAATATGTGCAGGAATATACCCACTGTTTTCAGGATGAGGCAAGGAGCAGGCAGTTTTCATATTCCATGCTCTACTTTGGCCCGGTCCTGATAATCGCCGCGGCCATCGGCGCTCTTGTGATTGTTGCCAACCATCACTGACCGGAATTTCTGGCCTGATACCCGGAAAAATCCTTCTTAACCAAATCTTAACAAAAATCCCCTATAATCCTCACAATTCATCATGTATAATATGGTTATTGAAAGGCGGTGCTACATGGACAAATTAATAGCTGTCGTTGACGACGAGGAAGACATAAGGGAACTGGTTTCCATATGCCTGAAAAGGGTGGGTTATAAGGTTAAAGAATATGAAAATGCCGATTCCCTTTTGAAAGCCATGCCAAAAAGCCTGCCTGATTTAATCGTCCTTGACCTCATGATGCCCGGCACTGACGGGATCGAGGCATGCAAAATACTCAAGCGGGACAACCGCTACGCGAAAATACCGGTCATAATGCTTACTGCCAGGGCCGAGGAAACCGACAAGATCGTCGGGCTTGAGATAGGCGCTGATGATTATATTACAAAACCGTTCTCGCCAAAAGAGCTCGCTGCGCGGGTCAAGGCCGTGCTGCGCAGGGGGGATATAAGAAAAGAAGAAACAAACCTTGTGAAGATCGGCGATATAACCATGGACGCGGAAAAGCATGAAGTTATGGTAAAGAATAAAAAGACAGAGCTTACGGCTACCGAGTACCGGATACTTGAAATACTCGCCTCGAAACAGGAACGGGTCTTTTCGCGCGAGCAGCTTCTGGACAATCTCTGGGGCAATGAAAAAACCGTGGTTGACCGGACCGTGGACGTGCACATCAAGCACCTGCGGGAAAAGCTCGGCAGTTCGGGAAAGATGATCAAGAATATACGCGGAGTGGGGTATAAAATAGAATTATGAAAAGGACACTTTTTGCCAGGATATTTTTGGGATACGCCGCGGTTATAGTATTTTTGTCACTGCTTATCACAGGCATTTCTTCTGATATTGTAAAAAAACACATAATGGAATCGGAAAAAATAAATCTCCGCGCGTATAATGCCGTGTTAAAACCTGTTATTGCGCCGTACTTTAACACCAAAAATTATGCCGGTCTGGAAGCGATACTTAAGAAGATGAAATCATCAGGCGATATAAGGTTTACATTAATCGACCATGATGGAAAAGTGCTTGCGGATTCTGAAAGGGACCCGGAATCCATGGATAACCATAAGAACCGGCCCGAGGTGCGCGCGGCGTTTGAAGGCTCCGAAGGCACGGCTGTCCGGTATTCCAACACACTAAGTGAAGACATGCTGTACCTCGCGGAACCGGTTTCAAACGGGAAAAATGGCGCGGCAATAATACTCAGGTCAAGCATACCGCTGAAGGATGTAAAAATACTCGCCAACGGTTTGAACAATGGAATATTAAAAGCGCTCGTTTTCGCGCTTGCGGCCGCTTTTGCCGCGGCTTTCCTGTTTTCCCGCAATATCTACAGGCCCATCAGGGAACTCGCTGACGCGGCAAAAAAAGTAGCGGGCGGCGATTTTGACACCAGGGTGATCATCAGGGAAAAAGGCGAAATGCGGGACTTAACCGATAATTTTAACTTTATGACATCGCAGATAAAGGCTCTATTCGGGGAAGTTACTGAGAAGAAAAAACAGCTTGATGCGGTCATAGACGCGGTAGCGGAAGGGCTTATAGTCACGGATGAAAAGGGCAAGATAGTGCTGATAAACAAAAGTTTCCTTAAAATATCAGGAACTCAGTGCAATGAAGGAAGTTTTTACTGGGAATGCCTTATGCCGGCGGCTTTTAATTCCCTGATAGAGGAAGGGCTGAAAAAAAGGGAGAACGCGGTTGAACAGGTGGAAATTAAGAACCGCATGTATCTTTGCAGCGAGAATTTCCTTGAGGAAAAAAAACAGGCGGCTTTTGTCCTTTATGACATTACCGAGTTTAAGGACCTTGAAAGGATAAAAAAGGATTTTGTGGCAAATGTATCGCACGAACTCAGGACGCCTTTAACCGCCATAAAGGGCTTTGCCGAAACACTGGAGCAGGAAACAAAAAATCCCGAGTCTACGCATTATCTCGGGATAATAAAAAATAATACTGAAAGGCTTATCAATATAGTGTCGGACCTTTTAACACTTTCCCAGCTCGAACAGATGGAAAAACCCTATGAAAATGAGAACGTGGACCTGCATGAATTGATGGGGAACGCCGTGAAGATAAATGAGCAGGCAATCATGGCAAAAGGGCTTGATATAAGCGTGGATATAGAGGCGGGAATACCGGTCTTAAAAGGCGATTTTTTCAGGCTGGAGCAGGTGTTCATCAATCTTATAGATAACGCGGTGAAATACACTGAAAAAGGGAGCATAAGAGTTAAAGCCGTAAAAGCCAGTTCTAATATGGAAATATCCGTAGCGGATACAGGCATAGGGATACCTTCGGAGCAGCTGCCAAGGATTTTTGAGCGTTTTTACGTTGTTGACAAATCCCGCTCAAGAAAATCAGGCGGCACGGGCCTGGGCCTGTCCATCGTAAAACACATAGTACAGTTGCACGGCGGCAGGATAATAGCCGAAAGCGAACCGGGAAAAGGCACGGTGTTTACTGTGGTTCTGCCGGCGTAAGGCCTTAAACAAAATTACCAATGACTAATTACAAATTACTAATTAAGGCTTGACGCAAAAACTATTTTAATAAAAATTTCGTACGAAAACTTAATTGTATCTTAACAAATTAAACATACTTACTTAACGGAGATTTTCTATACTTCTGTCTGAAAGAAAAAAAATCCAAGGAGGAAGAGATGAAAAAGGCAATAGGCTCGGGATTGGTTTTGGTATTTATGTTCTCGTTCTTCGCTGTTGTTTTTGCTGAACCTGTATCGACGTTTTACGGTTATCAGTGGCTCAGGTATGATTATCAGGTTTACGGCGGGTCATATGGCGCTGTGCCGGCAAAAAGCAACAACACGTTTTCCATACCCAGGACTTACCTGAGGTTTAAGGTGGCTGACGAAGCGGCCGGCTATGAGGGAAACCTGACCATTGACATTAACAACTCAAACGGCGGACAGGGAGTAACAACAACCGGCGTTGCCGGAGCGATCGACTGGGCTTCGTGGGTTAAAAATGGCAGCGTGGATTTTAAGAAAATACCGTTCCTTTCCGACATTGACACCGTGCTCAGGGTCGGACAGCAGGGCGTTTATTTCGGAGCGGTCGACACATGGCAGTATCCTGTGATTGAAAAGGCAATGGAAGATAAAAACGGGGTGGTAAGCAGCGCGGACCAGGGAATAGCGCTTATCGGAAAGATCCCGGCAGGATACGGCGCGTACGAGCTGGGTGTTTACAACGGGACCGGATATAAAACAACCGCATTTGACGCGGCCCAGAACATAACGGAAAAGGCCTACGTAGGAAGTTTGCTTTTTACACCCATAGCAGGCATATACGTAAGGGGTTCTTTTCTCCATAAATCAACCAACAACATCGCCTCGTCTGAAGCGGCATACAATGCGACCGCAATAGTTTTGGGGGGCGCAACCGGGCCGATCGAAGGATTTGTCGAATATTTAACCGACAATATTTCAAAGAACTACGCCGCAG
Organism: uncultured bacterium; assembly: GCA_937889595.1. Taxonomy (GTDB): domain Bacteria; phylum Oederibacteriota; class PGYV01; order PGYV01; family Palsa-1178; genus PALSA-1178. The sequence goes on along the minus strand of CALAOR010000065.1, from coordinate 32,583 downwards.
GAAGCAGATCCGGGGTTGCTGTAGGCGTATCGGGTTACCTTGGGGTAAAGCTGTCAGATGTTGTATCAGTGCACTTAAGGGCCGACACGTACAACCCGGATACGCGCGTGATAAATGACGAGGTCAACACGTTCATTGCGGGAGTGAACCTGAAACTTACCGGCGTCACCCTGCTTCAGATCAATTATCAGCTCGACAAGAACGTGCACACGTTACACGGCGCGGCAGACAACAACAAGACAAATAACAACCAGCTGCTGACGCAGCTGGTATGGTCTTGGTAAGCCTGTAACAGAAAATAGACGTCAATTTTAAAAATAAAAAAAAGGAGAACAAAATGAAAAACATCAATAAGTTCATCGGAGCGGCAGCAGTGGTTTTGATGCTTGCGGCCCCGGCGTTTGCATGGAACTTCCCGTGGGCGCAGAAAGCAGCGAATAAGCTGTCAACCCAGGGGTCCACAACAGTCCTTCCGATTGCCCAGGCAGAGGCAGAGGCTTTCATGAAATTGAATAAGGAAGCCGATGTTACCGTATCAGGCGGAGGCTCGGGAGTAGGTATCGCGGCTTTGATAGACGGATCGGCTGACATAGCAAACTCATCCAGGCCGATCAAGGCAAAGGAGATCGTCCTTGCCAAAACAAAAGGCGTAAATCCCGTAGGAACCATAATAGCGAACGACGGTATAGCTGTAATTGTAAATAACGGAAATAAGGTAATGGAACTGTCCCTTGAACAGCTAAAAAGCATATACTCGGGCGAGATAACAAAATGGAGCCAGATAGGCGGGACAGGCGACGCAATAGTCGTCGTTTCGCGCGACAGCGCTTCCGGTACTTTTGAAGTTTTTAACGAACTAGTGTTAAAGGGCGCCAAGCTAAGGACAGATTCCCTTATGATGGCGTCAAACAAGGAAATAGCCGGGACTGTGGCAAAGACACCGGGCGCCATAGGTTATGTGGGTTTGGGTTATCTTTCATCCGACAGCAAAGCCTTAAAAGTAGCGGGGGTTGTGCCGTCTGACGCCACGGTTTTAAACGGCACGTACAAGCTCGCAAGGCCGCTTTTCATGTACACCAACGGAGAACCGCAGGGACTGGCAAAGGACCTGATAGATTTCATCGTAAGCGCTGACGGACAGAAAACAGTGAAAGAAACAGGTTTTGTCGCAATAAAGTAGTCCCCTCCAAAGGACTTGTTTTGTTTTGCACTTATGCCAAAGGCCCGCTTCATGCGGGCCTTTGGCTGTTAAAATTCAAAATATTCAGAGAGGAGATAGTAGAGAGTAGAAACGGCATCTTGCAGAGGCCGAATACTTGTTATTTGATTTTATCAGCCGGTAAATTTTGAAGTGATAATATAATTAACACAATCTTAACAATTAACAAACCAAGCATTAACCGCGGCTTTGTATCCTTAATAAGGAAGAAAGATAAAGTAAAATGAGGTAAACAAATGCCAACGCACACTGGAATGAGGAAAAACCTTATAGAGCGAATGCTTCCCATAATAGCTTCTGTATCCATGTTGTTCTTGCTAGGGATAGCGTTTACCCTCGTTTTTACATCTTTGCCTGTTTTTAAATCAGTAAGTTTACAGGGCTTCCTGTTTGGTTCCGAATGGATACCAACAGCGGAAACCCCGTCCCTCGGGATATGGTCGCTTATGGTCGCGTCCTTTTATGTGACTTTTGGGGCCATACTGTTTGCCCTGCCGCTCGGGCTTGGAAGCGCCTTGTATACGGCTGAAATCGCTTCGCCTAAAGTAAAGGAAGTTATAAAACCTGTCATGGAGATTTTGGCGGGGATCCCTTCCGTAGTTTTCGGTTTTTTTGGCATAGTTTTTGTGGCACCTATAGTCCAGAAAGCATTCCACCTGGATACGGGTCTGTGCGGGTTTACGGCCGCAATTATACTCGGGCTTATGGCCATTCCAACAGTCGCCAGTATTTCAGAGGACGCGATTTCAGCCATATCAAAGGATCTGAGAAATGCTTCATACGCGCTCGGCGCCAACAGGTGGGAAACGATAATAAATGCCGTATTGCCCGCGGCAAAGACAGGTATATTTACGTCAATAATACTCGGCGTCAGCAGGGCCCTCGGCGAAACCATGACTGTTTTAATGGTGGCCGGAGGGGCGATAAAAATACCGACGGGCCTTTTTGTGCCCATGAGGCCCATGACAGCAGCAATTGCGGGCGAGATGGGCGAGGCGGTTGTGGGCAGCCCGCACTACCACGCGCTTTTTGCTATGGGGCTGGTATTATTTGTAATAAATATAATTTTTAACCTGATCGCCGACCAGTTCCAGAAAGGGAAAAGAAATGTTTGATCTGCTTATCAAAGCCTTAAAGAACAGGGATGACAGGACAGTTGCGCAGGAAATGGGTTTTATGGCGTTAAGGATATGCATACTGATAGTTGTTATATCCCTTTGCATCCTGTTGTTTTACATAACCATGAAAGGTTTTCGGGTTGTTAATTTTGAGTTTTTAACACAGGCTCCGCGCGACGGTATGGTCAAAGGCGGCATATTCCCGGCAATACTCGGGACTTTTTTATTATCTGTCGGGGCGCTGATATTTGCCCTGCCCACAGGCGTATTGACGGCGGTATGGCTGACCGAGTATGCCATAAACCAAAAATTCGTAAGGATTGTCAGGATAGGGATCAATTCTCTGGCGGGTGTTCCGTCAATAGTGTTCGGGCTTTTTGGACTGATGTTTTTCGTGAAATTTATGCAGTTTGGGGTATCGCTTTTGTCAGGCGCGCTTGTCCTGGGTATACTTATTCTTCCGACGATTATAGGCGCTTCAGAAGAAGCTTTGCTTACGGTTCCAAAAGCTTTTAAGGAAGCGTCTTTGGCGCTTGGCGCGACAAGATGGGAAACCATGTACAAAATAACACTGCCGAATGCAATATCGGGAATTATAACGGGTATAATACTAAGCGTGGGCAGGGCAGCGGGCGAGACCGCGCCCATACTCATGACAGCCGCGACTTTTTACACGGCAAGGCTGCCGAACTCGCTGTTTTCAAAAGTAATGGCGCTTCCTTATCATATATACGCGCTTATGACCGAAGGGTCGAAAAAAGGGCAGACGGAAATAGCGTACGGCACGGCGCTTGTGCTGCTGCTGCTGGTTTTGGCCATAAACAGCGTGGCGATATTTATCAGGATAAAGGCAAGAAGGGCGAGGAAATGGTGAAGCAAGGGTGAAGCAATTAAAAATTAAAAAGTTAAAATTAAAAATTAATGTGTGCTTCGCACTTATTATAATAATGCGAGGAATGAAATGACGAGCATAGACCATAATTTTTAATTTTTAATTGTAAATTTTGAATTGCCTTAAAAAACAGGAGAATGACATGAGCGATGACACTATAGTTAACAGGATAACGGTGAAGGATTTTAACGCCTTTTACGGCGAAAAGCATGCTTTGAAAAATGTGAGCATTGATATACCGGCGAATAAAATCATGGCCATGATAGGGCCTTCGGGGTGCGGAAAATCCACTTTTTTGCGGTCCATTAACCGCATGAATGACCTTATAGAGAACTTCAAAACCGACGGGAAGATGATGATAGACGGCAGCGACGTTTATGACAGATCCATAGACGTCACGCAGCTGCGCAGGAAGGTCGGGATGGTATTTCAAAAACCAAATCCATTTCCAAAGACCATATTTGAAAACATAGCATACGGCCTCAGGGTAAACAGGCTTTTTAAGGATAATAAGGACCTGCAGGAAAAGATCGAAAAGAGCCTTATGGAAGCCGGTGTATGGGAAGAGGTAAAAGACGACCTGGATAAAAGCGCGTTTGAACTCTCTGGCGGCCAGCAGCAGAGGCTGTGCATAGCGCGCGCGCTGGTAATAAAGCCAGAGGTCATACTTATGGACGAACCAACAGCGTCGCTGGACCCGATCTCCACCGCAAAGATAGAGGAACTTATACAGGTTTTAAAAAAAGACTACACAATCGTGATCGTAACCCATAACATGCAGCAGGCGGCAAGGGTCGCGGATAAGACGGCTTTTTTTATGCTGGGTGAACTGGTAGAATATGACCTGACATCCAAGATGTTTACAAAGCCGGGGAAAAAGATAACGGAAGACTATATAACGGGAAGGTTCGGGTGAGGCAATCAACCCAAGGAGGGCAAACTAAATGAACAGGCAATTTGACGAAGAATTGAACAGCTTAAAAAAGAATATCCTGAAGATGGCATCGTTCGTGGATGAAGCCATAGAACGCTCTATAAAGGCACTTGTGGAGCGAAGAGATGAACTGGCTGAGGCTGTGGAAGAAGACGATGAGCGGATAGATATGCTTGAAATAGAAATAGAAAAACAATGCCTGGAACTCCTGGCCAGAAGGCAGCCGATCGCCATAGACCTGCGTTTTATAACATCGGTCATGAAAATTAACAGCGACCTGGAAAGGATCGGAGACCTTGCCGGCAATATAGCGCATAAAACTAGGATACTGATCAAGTATCCCCAGTTAAAGCCTTTGATAGACATACCAAAGATGGCTAAGATAGTGCGCTCAATGTTAAAAGACTCTATAAACGCGCTGATAAGCAATAACACGGAACTTGCGAGAAAAATATTAACGCGTGATACCGACGTGGACGGTCTTTACGTGCAGATATTCAGGGAAGTCCTGACATACATGATGGAAAACAGCAACAACATAAAAACAGGCATAGAACTGATACTGATAGCCAAACACATTGAAAGAATGGCGGACCACGTCACAAATATTGACGAGGACATAGTGTACATGGTAGACGCGAAAACGATCAAGCATGATTTTGAGCAGTAACATTGGACCGGGAAAAGGAGAACTGCAATGGAAAATAAAATAAGGGTCTTGTTCGTATGTATCCATAACTCAGGCCGCTCCCAGATGGCCGAGGCTTTTTTGAACCGCCTGGCCGGCGACAGGTTCATTGCGGAAAGTGCGGGCATTGACGCGGGCATTTTAAATCCATTCGTTGTGGAATCAATGAATGAAGCGGGAATAGACATATCAGGCAACAAAACGAAATCCGTCTTTGAATTCTATAAACAGGGCAGGATGTTCTCTTACGTCATAACAGTATGCGAAAAAGAGGCGGCGGACCGCTGCCCCATATTTTTGGGCGTGACAAAACGCCTGCAGTGGTTCTTCAGCGACCCGGCAAAGTTCATGGGGACGCACGAGGAAAAACTGAAACAAATAGCAAAGGTCAGGGATGAGATAAAGGAAGAGGTTATTAAATTAATCTCAGAAGTTTAAAACCAAAGTCACCCTGCATTTATAAATATTTATGGATGCTGTCGGAAAAGCCTTGATGATAGGTATGATTGTATTTTGTAGAGAGGGGGCTTGCCCCCTCTCCCAGTTGGCTTTAAACATAGAATCAAAATCCTGCAGTGAGAGGGGGCAAGCCCCCTCTCTACAAAATTCGGGGCGGGTATTTTCCACAGCGGTATTTTCCACAGCTTGACAAATCCCCCAAAACCTTTATAATCAATCAAACCTTGTGAAAGGATCAATCATGAATTTTTGGACGCAGGTTAAGAACAACATATTAAAGCTCATGATAAAGCTGGACAATGGTTTTCTCTGCGATACGTGCAGGTATAACCACCCGAACGACTGCCCGCACCCGGAGAGGCCGAACAAAAAATCGTGCAAGGATTATGAACACAAATAGATTTAATTTTGAATTAAAGGAGATCTAAATACCATGCCCAGCTACACTTACGAATGCTCTAAATGCGGGAGTTTTGATATTGAACACTCCATAAAACTGGATGCCTTGACCGTCTGCCCTACATGCGGCACGACCGGGTTAAAACGCCTTATAGGGAATAATACCGCCTTTATCTTAAAGGGCGGCGGGTTTTACGAAACAGATTACAAGCGCAAGGCCGGGTCGGATTACGCCAGCAAGGTATCGGCTGAAAAACCAGCTGCGGAAAAACCGGCATTGCCATGCGCGGGCTGCGAAAAAGCAAAAACAGGGGAATGCAAATAGCTGAATGAATTGAAATTTCAAATATCAAAACCCGGGAAAAATAAAACATGGAAAAAGTCCGCAATCCGAAATCCGCAGTCCGCAATAATGTAACTGCCATTATAATGGCCGCCGGCAAGGGCACGAGGATGAAATCGGAAAGATCCAAAGTCCTGCACGACGTCGCGGGAAAACCCATGCTTGGGTATGTTATTGACGCCTGCCAAAAGGCCGGGGTAAAAGACATTGTTTTGATATCCGGCGCCAACTATCCCGAAATCAGGGAATTTACGCGTATTACTTATCCCAATGGCGGCATTAAAATAGTCATACAGAAAAAACAGTTAGGTACGGCCCACGCAATTTCCACGGCGCTTAAGGCGAAAATCAAGTACGAAGAGATAATTCTCATCCTCAGCGGGGATGTGCCGCTTATAGAACCTGATACTATAAGAAATGCAATTAATGAGTTTACAATTGAAAAGCCCGGTGGTATAATCCTGACCTCAAAAGTTGACAATCCTTTTGGTTACGGCAGGATAGTCAGGGACGCGCACGGCTTCATAGAAAGCATAGTGGAACAGAAAGATGCGACCCCGGAACAGCAGGAAATAGACCACATAAACGGCGGGGTTTATATATTTAACAGGGAATATCTGAAAAAATACATATCCCGGATAAAGATGAATCCTCTGAAAAAAGAGTACTATCTTACCGATATCGCCGGCATTATGGCGGAAAACGGAATAAAAATAAGGCCTTTAACCGTTGCCTATGCGGAAGTGGCCGGAATAAACGACAGGGTGCAGCTTATGGAAGCGGGAAAGATGAAGAACAAAAAAACTCTTGAAAGATTTGCGAAAAATGGTATAACTATTGTTGATTTTGATACGGTATTCATTGATGAAAATGTAAGTATCGGAGCCGATACTGTTATACAACCATTTACCGTCATAAGAGGATCATCCCGTATAGGCAAGGGCTGTAACATAGGGCCCTTCGCGCACATAAGGCCAGGCACGGTTATCGGAGATAACTGCAGGGTCGGAAATTATGTGGAAATAAAAAAATCAACGCTTGGAAACAATACTTTCGTGTCGCATTTGAGCTATATAGGCGACGCGGAACTCGGCTCGAACGTGAATATCGGCGCCGGGACCATAACATGCAATTATGACGGATTCAAGAAGCATAAGACAATAATCGGTGATAATGTTTTTGTGGGAAGCGACACCAAGTTTGTCGCGCCGGTTAAGGTCGGGCGCGGCGCAATAATCGCGGCCGGATCGGTAATAACCGGGGACGTGCCGGCGGACGCGCTTTCAGTCGCCCGCGCGAGGCAGGTCAATAAAGAAAAATGGGCCTTAAAAAGGAGAAAAAAGAAATGATCTTATTTTCAGGTAATTCGAATATAAAGCTGGCTAAAGCAGTAGCTGACAATATGGACATGAAGCTCGGGGACGCTTTTGTGGGAAAGTTCCCCGAAGGAGAGATAAGGGTCAAGATAAATGACAACGTGCGCGGTATGGATGTTTTTGTGCTGCAGTCCACCTGCCCGCCGGCAAACGACAACTTAATGGAACTTTTATGCATGATAGACGCGCTAAAGCGCGCGTCAGCCAAGAGGATCACGGCGGTCCTTCCTTTTTACGGATACGCCAGGCAGGACAGGAAAGACCAGCCCAGGGTCCCTATCACGGCAAAGCTTGTGGCAAACCTGCTGACGATCGCGGGCGCAAACAGGGTTTTGACCATGGACCTGCACGCAGGACAGATACAGGGATTTTTTGACATCCCTGTCGACCACTTGCTTGCTGCGCCGGTTTTTTTGGATTATTTCAAAAAGAAAAAGCTTAAGAACTTTGTAATATCAACATCCGACATCGGAGGCATAAAGCTCGCCTGGTATTTTGCGGAGAGGCTGAAAGTGGAGCTTGCTGTTGTTGATAAAAAAAGGACGGGCCCCGAGTCCGTCGAAGCCATGCACCTGATCGGCGACGTGAAGGGCAAGAATGTCATCATACCGGACGACATGATAGCGACCGGCGGCACACTCGTGCACGCCGCAAAATTCTTAAAGGCCCGCGGCGCGAAGGACATATACGCGTGCATGACACACGGGCTTTTCTCGGGCCAGGCCATAGAAAAAATAATGGACTCGCCCATAAAGGAAGTCGTGGTAACGGACACGATACCGCAGGATGACAGGAAGAACTTAAAGAAGATCACCGTGCTGTCGGTTGCAGAACTTTTCGCAGAGGCGATAACGCGGATACACGAGGAAAAGACGATATCACAGCTTTTTAAGTAGAATTTACCGGGCAATAATTTTTGCCTTGTACATAGCACCGGTCCTGAGTACCGCCTGAGGCGGGATGGGGGATTTGGAATGCGGAATGATTGTGACAGCAAACGTTGTCAATTTAAGCAGGAGGAAGAAATGGAAAAGGTTGTTTTGGAAGGAACGGTTCGCGAGGGAAAAGTGGAGGGCAAGAAATTGAAAAAAGATGGAAAAGTGCCGGCAGTGGTTTACGGGAAAGAAACAAAGAGCATGCCCATAGAGATCAGGATAAAGGATATCGAAAAAACAGTGAAGCATTTATCCGAAGGCACGCTTTTGATAACCTTAAAGTTGACAGGCAAAGGCATGAGCGAGGAAAAGATCGTCGTAATTCAGGAAGTACAGAGGGATCCGAGCACGGAGGAGATCATCCATGCTGATTTCAAGCAGATATCCGAAAAAGAGAAATCCATATTCAAGCTTCCCATATTCGGAAAAGGCCTTTCAGAAGGCGTAAAGATCGGGGGCGTACTGGAGTTTATTACCAGGTCGGTCAAGGTACGCTGCCTGCCGAAAGACCTGCCGTTAAAAATAGAGGTTGATGTCACTTCCCTTATGATAGGCAACGACATCACGGTCGGTGAGCTTCCGAAAATGGAAGGCGTCGAGTTTATGACAGACCCGCATAAGGTGGTATTCACGGTTGTAGCGCACAAGATAGAGGAAGCGCCGAAGCCGGAAGACGCGGCAGCAGCGGTTGCGACAGCGGAAGGCGCACAGCCCGAACTTATCAAGAAAGAAAGGGCGACAGCCGAAGGCGAAGAAGGAGCGGCCCCTGCAAAGGGAGGAGCGGCCCCTGCAAAAGGAGGAGCAGCCCCTGCAAAAGGCGCGGCCCCCGCAAAAGAAGAAAAGAAAGCGGAAAAGAAAAAATAACGCCCGCAAGGCGTTTTCATACAAGGCTCGCGGCCTAAAAACCGCGGGCCTTTTTTTATATTAGTAGTGGCCGCATATCATGCGGCCATCCGCGGGTTAACCGGGAGTGTATATAAAAAAATGGTTTTTATCGAGATTTTATACTATAATAAAACCCGAAAAACAGCATTAAAATATGGAATCCAAAACATAGGGGATTGGAGTTTATGAAACTAATCGCAGGGCTTGGAAACAAAGGTTCTGAATACGCCCACACGCGGCATAACATAGGTTTTGAATTCATCGATTACCTCGCGGCCAGGCACAAATTCCAGGTCAGCGCAAAGAACTCGCTTGCGAACTTTGCTGAAAAAAAGTTTGAAGATATAGATACAGTCGTCATCAAGCCGCTTACCTACATGAACCTGTCCGGCGACGCCGTGAAGTTTTTTGCCTCCAAATATAAGGTTGTCCCGACCAATATCCTCATTATACATGATGAAATAGACATTCCGCCTTACAAAATAAAGATCAAATTTGGCGGCAGCGACGGCGGGCATAACGGGATAAAATCGATAATTGAAAGACTTGGTACAAAGGATTTTCCCCGTGTCAGGATTGGGGTCGGCAAACCCGAGCATAAAAGCCAGACAGTTGACTATGTCCTTGGAAAGATGGATAAAACCGACATGGAAAATTATAATAAGAAGTTTGTGGTTGTAGAAGGTTTTCTGATGGATTGGCTGAAGTTGGGATATACCAAGGCCGCGGGAAGATTCAAGGATATAGATTAAGAACGTTGCAAAATATAGGGGGTACTTTGAAGCTTACAGATGAAGAAAAAAACATTCTTATCGGCATAGTTATAGCCGCCATAGCCGGGCTTATTATCAATATTTTTTTTTCATACGGCAATAAAATCCGGGTGAACGAAACCGTATCGGCCCCTTTGCTGATCAACATCAATACCGCATCGGTGGAGGAGCTCGACAGGCTGCCCGGCGTGGGAAAAGTAACGGCAGATAGGATCGTGAAATTGAGGGCGAGTAACGGGCTTTTTGCATCCGCTGATGACCTGAAGAAAGTCAAGGGTATGACGGTAAAAAAGATAGAAAAAATGCGGAAGTACATAACCACGGAAGCCGCAAAATGAACAGGCCCTTGTTCTTTATAACAGCCGCACTTATTTTCGGGATGGCTGCCGCGGGGTTTACTTCCATAAATTATATCCCCGCTGTTATCATGCTGGCGGTTTCCGTCGGCGCGTATGTCATTTTTAACAAAAAATACGGCGGGCTGGTTTTTCTTGTTTTCGCTCTTTTCGGGGCGGCTATTTTTTCTTTCCAGAACACGTATATCCCAAAAAATGACATACGTTCGTATATGGCCGGTATTGACCCGGGAGCGGACAATAAGAACGGCATAACAGGCGTAAAAGTATTGGTGCGGGACGATCCTGAGTACAACGACAACAAAACCTTGTTTTACGGTTCGTTGATAAGTGTTTTTGAGAAAGGCAGGGAAACCTCCGGGGTATACGGCAAAGTCAGGGTGACTTTGGAAAAAAACCTCGGTTTTAAGCCGCAATATGGCGACATACTTTATATAAAGGGAAAGTTAAGGCCGCCCGAACCGCCCAAAAATTTGGGAGAGTTTGATTATAAGCGTTACTTAAGGTATAGGCAGGTTTTTTACACTGTATATGCCAAAGACACTGCCTGCGAAAAACAGGGATCGAGAATTGACAATTATTTCAAGCATATTTCATATAAGGTTAAGAACAGGCTGTTGGAAATAATATACACTTCAGTTCCCAAAGCAGAGGCCGATATTTTAAACGGACTTATGCTCGGCAACCAGAGGGTGATACCCGACGACGTCTATGACAGGTTCAAGATAACCGGGACCGTCCATATACTCGCGGTCTCGGGCATGAATGTGGGATTGATAGGGATCTTTATTTTCCTTGTCCTGAAGATATTCAGGGTGAAAAAAAAAGCCGCAGCCGTGATAACACTGCTTTTTATCACGGTATTCGCGGTTATAACAGGGGCAGGGGCTTCGATAGTGAGGGCGACCGTCATGGGTTATGTTGTCCTCACCGGGCTTATACTGGAAAAGGATACGGACCTGATAAATTCGCTTTCAATCGCCGCGTTTGTCCTTCTGTTATGCAACCCGTCCAATATTTACGACGTCGGGTTCCAGCTTTCTTTTCTGGCGACATTCGGCATCATATATTTCATTGACTGGGTCGGGGTTATATTCAAAAACATGCCCAAATGGCTGTCAGGAACCCTGGCCTCCACAATCGCCGCGCAGTTGTTTTTAACTCCGGTCATGGCAGTTACGTTCCACCAGATATCGGTTATTTCCGTACTTGCGAATATATTCATAGTACCTTTATCCGGCATTATATCCATATTTGGTTTCGCCATGTGGATGTTTGGATCAATAAGCATTGTCATGGGAAAGATATTCGGCGCCACCATATGGGTTATGATAAAGGTTATGATGTTCATAGTGGATACTCTGGCTGCCATACCTTACGCGGCCATATCTGTAAAGACCATCCCTGTTATTCTGAGCCTGGTATATTATGCGTTTTTTCTTATTCTTCCTTATGAAGATATCGACATAAAAATAAAAAAAATGGGGCTAAAAGCCGTTTTAGGGGGAGTGCTTTGCGTTTGGATGCCTTTGCACCTGCTGCTGCCCGGCGCAAAGCCGGCTTTTTACGCCGTGTCCGCAAGGGGCGTGAACGCGGCCTTGCTGGTGACCCAGGACAATAAAAAAGTGCTTATGCTGGGGCGCGATGACCTTAAAAACTATTTTGGCGTTAAAAATACCGTGATCCCGTTTTTGAGGTATGAGGGCGTTAATAACATAGACAGGCTCGTTTTATATTCCATGGAAAACAGCGCGAATATTGCGGCGCTTAAAAGAAGCTTCAATATTAAAGGGGTGTTCGCCGATCCTTTGAGTTTCGCGGCGCTGGAAAATGAAAAAAATGCGGTTAAAATCGACGGGGATTTTTATATCAAGGAAGGCGATAAAACATTTATTACCTTCACATTAAGCGGCGCCGATATAAGCTTCGGTGATAAAGAAATCCTTTTCCTTAAAAGTTTGGACCCTGACACGGGCAAAAGGACAGGCTGCGTCATATACTCCTGCGTGCCGGATAAAAGTTATGTTCAGGCGCTTGCCGTGCACAACATATGCGTGATTAACAGCGCAAACGCCGGATTTTACAGGAAACCCGCACCAATCGAGGCGGAAAATATATGGGACCTGTCGGATAAAGGCATGTTTAAATACCCTTAGATACTGCAGGAGGGACTGTCGGAAAAGTCCTTTATTTTTGTTGATTAAAAAACCCATATTTTATATAATTAAGCCATATTTTTACGGCCGGATTCAAGGTTATTTGCCTTAAAATCTTTTAACGAGGTGGGTCAAAAGTGAAAGGAATCATATTGGCCGGAGGGCTTGGGACAAGGCTTCATCCTTTGACGAGAATTACCAACAAACACCTGCTTCCTGTTTACGACAAACCCATGATATTTTATTCCATAGAAATGCTGGTTAACGCGGGTATAGACGACATCATGGTTATTACCGGCGGTACGAATTCAGGCGATTTTTTAAGGCTTCTGGGCAATGGCAAGCATTTCGGGTTAAAGCACATCCATTACGGCTATCAGGAAGGCGAGGGCGGTATTGCGGATGCCCTGAAGATATGCGAGGATTTCGTTGGATGTGACAAGATGGTGGTTGTTTTGGGTGATAATATCGTAGAAAAGAACATAAGAAAAGTCGTCAAAGAATTTGAAACGCAGAAATCAGGGGCCAGGATACTGCTTACAAAAGTTGAGCATCCCGACCAGTACGGGGTGGCGGAAGTTGAAGGCAATAAAATAAAGAGGATAATAGAAAAACCGAAGAAGTTTATAAGCGACCTTGCCGTAATAGGGATCTATTTTTATCCGAATGATGTATTTTCAAAGATAACAACCTTAAAACCCTCCAAAAGAGGCGAGCTTGAAATAACGGATGTTAACAACGCGTACTTAAAACAGGGAAAACTTACCTACAGCCTGCTTGACGGCTGGTGGCTGGACGCGGGCGAGTCAAAAGATACGCTGCTCGAAGCCGGTATGTTCGTGAAGAAGCACGGGGCAAATCATATATAAAGGCAATTTAAAATTCAAAATTAAGAATTTAAAATTGTTGTGCTCCGCGGACTATTATAATATGCGAGGAGCAAAGCGACGAGCATAGACGATAATTTTGAATTTTTAATTTTGAATTGAATTAAATGACTAAAGGAGACCTTATGATCAATGGTGTGAAGGTGAAACAATTAAAGGCCATAGCTGACGAGCGCGGCAGGCTTATGGAAATGCTCAGGCACGACGACAAGGAATTCATCAAGTTCGGCCAGATATATATGACCACATGCTATCCCGGGGTTGTCAAGGGGTGGCACTACCATAAAAAACAGCTGGATAATTTTGTATGCGTCAAAGGCATGCTCAAGCTTGTGCTTTATGATTCAAGGGAAGGCTCAAAAACAAAAGGCGAAGTAAATGAGTTTTTTATGGGCGAGCATAACCAGATATTGGTGCAGATACCCAGGAACGTTTACCACGGATTCAAGGGCATCTCGGAGACGGAATCCATAATAATCAACTGCTGCACCGAGGCCTATGACAGGAAAGACCCGGACGAATACAGGCTCCCGGCGCATACCGAGGAAATACCGTACGATTGGTCGAGAATAGATAAATAAGGGAGGAATTCTTGAAAGTACTGATAACAGGCGGAGCAGGGTTTATAGGGTCCAACTTCACGGAATATATGCTGAAAAAATACAAGAACTACAGGCTCACGGTATTCGATGCCATGACATACGCGTCCAACCCCGAGACCATAAACAAATTCAGGAAGAATAAAAATTTCAAATTTATAAAAGGCGATATCTGCGATTTCAAGGCCGTGATGAATGCGGTCAAGGGGCAGGACATGATAGTTCATTTTGCGGCGGAGTCGCATGTGGACAGGTCCATATCAGGGCCCGAAGCGTTCATAGAAACAAACGTTAAAGGCACATTCAATATGCTCGAAGCCGCCAGGCTTTGCGGAGTGAAAAAATTCCTGCATATATCGACCGACGAGGTTTACGGAAGCATTAAAAAAGGAAAATCAAAAGAAGGTGATATCCTCGACCCCACGAGCCCGTATTCGTCTTCAAAGGCTTCGGCTGATTTGATCGCGCTTTCATATTATAAAACATTCGGCCTGCCTGTCGTGATAACCCGCAGTTCCAATAATTTCGGGCCGTACCAACACCCGGAAAAATTCATGCCTTTGTTCATAACCCGCGCCATAGAATGCGAGCAGCTTCCCCTGTACGGCGACGGCAAAAATGTGAGGAACTGGATCTATGTTGAAGACAACTGTTCGGGTCTGGATATTGTACTGCACAAAGGAAAAAACGGGGAAATATACAATGTAGGCGGGGATGTGGAAGAGCCGAACATAAAAGTCGCAAAATGCATAGTGGATGCGCTGAGCCGGGATATGGGGCTTATAAAGTTTGTAAAAGACAGGCTGGCGCACGACAGGCGTTATGCCCTTAATTCCTCAAAATTAAAGAAACTCGGCTGGAAGCCGAAGTATAAGTTTGAAGCAGCGATCGGCCTGACCATCCAGTGGTATGCCAATAATGACAAGTGGTGGATGGGGCTAAAAGGCAAAAAGTTCAGCAAGTACTATAGATCAAATTACGGAAAAAAATGAAAATCCGGAGGAGCAAATGAAAGTAGTGATGTTCGGGGGGAACGGGCTTTTAGGTTCTGACATTATCAAGGTCTGCGCAGGAGAGCATGAGGTCATATCGCTGGGCAGCGCTGATGTGAACATAACAGATCCGGAGTCTGTATATAACCTTATTAAGGCCCACAAACCCGAGGCCGTGATAAACAGCGCGGCTATGACAGACGTGGACAAGTGTGAGTTAAACCCGGATATGGCATACAGGATAAACGCCATGGGTCCCAAGAACATAGCGATTGCCTGCAGGGATTTTAACGCGCGCATGATACATATAAGCACTGATTATGTTTTTGACGGAAAAAAAGACTCGCCTTATGACGAGTTTGAGCAGGTAAACCCGGTAAACGTGTACGGCAAGTCAAAAGTTGCGGGCGAACAGTTCGTGCAGATGTGCACGGAGCGGTTCATGATAATAAGGACTGCCTGGATCTTCGGGACAAGAAGGAAACATTTTGTGGATTACGTCATAGATGCCATCAATAAAGGCGAGGAAGTCATAGCCGTAAAAGACATGGTGTCGTCGCCGACATACTCGCTTGACCTCGCTGAACTCATAAAGGAAATACTTCCCTTAAATCAGGCAGGCATATTTCACGGGGTTAACAAGGGTTATTGCTCGCGCGTGCAGATGGTTGAAGCGATCATGAAAATAATGAAAAAACAGACGCGCGTGCAGGTATTGTCGCAGAGCCAGTGGAAAAAGCCCGCAGCAAGGCCGGTGTTTTCGGCCCTGAAAAATTACCACCTGCAGTTGCTGGATAAAGACAGCATGCCCGGCTGGAGGGATGCGCTTAAAAGATACATACGGTTTAAATATGTGGCTTGAAACGCAATTAAATTTTAAATCGCATCCTAAAAAGGAGTATTTATGAAAGCACTTGTAATAGGCGGAGCCGGGTTTATAGGAGCCAATACGGCCGACAGGCTTTTAAAAAAGGGAAATGAAGTATGGGTGTTTGATAATTTATCGCGCAGGGGAACCGAGTGGAACTTAAAGTGGCTAAAACAGAATAAAAAACTTAAATTTGTAAAAGGCGATACGCGGAATTATGGCGAATTAAAGAAGCTTTTCAGGGCCAACAGGGACTTTGACGCCGTATTCCACCTGGCGGCCCAGGTGGCGGTCACGACGTCGGTTACCAACCCCAGGGAAGATTTTGAAATAAATGCATTTGGAAGTTTTAACGTGCTTGAAGCCATAAGGGAAACCAAATCAAACCCGGCGATCCTGTATTCATCCACAAATAAAGTATACGGCGGAATGACCGACATAAAGATAGTTGAGAAAAAAGGCAGGTATGCCTATAAAGACCTGCCAAAAGGAATATCCGAGGACAGGATACTTGACTTTCATTCGCCGTACGGCTGTTCCAAAGGCACGGCTGACCAGTATATGATAGATTATTCCAGGATATACGGTTTAAGGACCGTTGTTTTCAGGCAGTCGTGCATATACGGTTACAGGCAGTTTGGCATAGAGGACCAGGGCTGGGTGGCATGGTTTACGATCGCAACCATGCTGAATAAGCCGCTTTCCATATACGGCGACGGCAAACAGGTCAGGGACGTGCTCTTTATAGAGGACCTGATAGACGGCTATGAAGCGGCTATCAGGAACATCGACAAAATAAAAGGGCAGGCTTTCAACGTGGGCGGCGGCGTAAAGAACACAATGTCGCTCCTGGAGCTCATTGCTTTCCTCGAAAAATTCTTCGGCAAAAAGATACCGCTGAAATTCGCTCCCTGGCGCCCCGGCGACCAGCCTGTCTTTGTATGTGACATATCAAAGGCAAAAAAAGCATTCGGGTGGGAGCCAAAGATATCGCCCGAACGCGGAGTGGAACTTCTGTATGAATGGGTGAAAGACAACAAAGATCTTTTTACAGACCTGTAACCGGCAGGTTCTGGAACAGCAATCAGGGTTTTCCCGACACGTCATTATTTCCATAAAGGATATTAAATGAAAATCTTATTTGTTTCCCACAGCGCGGTGCTTAAAGAACATCAGCAAAAACTTGTTATTCTGGCCGGTAAATATGGGCATGAGATATGGTTATGTATGCCACCGCACTGGCCCGAAGGCGGGGTAGATAAAGAGGCCTATACCGGCAATGAAAAACTCCATTATGTGATCGGCAGGGTGTTTTACTGGAAAAAAATCGTGCACTTTTACTTAAACATCGGGGAGATAGTAAAAAAAGTGAACCCCGATATAATACATATAGAAGAGGAGCCTTTTGATTTCGCGTGTTTTCAGTTCGTAAGCGAGGCGAAGAAACGCGGTAAAAAATCATTGTTCTTTACCTGGGAAAACTTAAGGCGCGGGCATAATCCCGTTTACACTTATTTTAACAATCACTGCCTGTTAAATGCCGATGCGGCAATCGCCGGGAACCGTGAGGCCGGAGAAATACTACTGGAGAAGAATTTTAAAAAACCCGTTCAGGTCATACCGCAGTACGGCATAAATCCTGAAGATTTTAAAGCCAAAAAAAGCCGGCGCAACACAGGCGTATTTAATGCGGCTTTCATGGGAAGGCTTATCGCGGAAAAGGGGCTTGCGCACCTGGTCAGCGCCTGCGCAATCCTGCCAAACATAACCCTGCACCTGGCCGGCACGGGAAATATGGAAAACGTCTTACACGGCATGGTAAAGCATTTTAAACTTGAAGACCGCGTCAAGTTCTACGGGCATGTGGAAAGGCAGGCAGTGCCGGATTTTCTGGCCAATATGGATTGCCTGGTGCTTCCGTCAATCACCACCGGGGGATGGAAGGAACAATTCGGGAGGGTTATCATCGAAGCGTTTGCTGCGGGGGTGCCTGTCATAGGTTCTGATTCCGGCGAGATACCTAACGTGGTTGGCAAAGCCGGATTGATCTTTAAGGAAAGCAATACGCAGGACCTGGCCGGGCAGATAAAAAAATTGTCGGAAGATAAAGCGCTGTATAAGGATTTGCAGGCCAAAGGCCTGGAAAGGGTCAGGCAGAATTACACAAATGAAATAATAGCTGAAAAAATAAACAACGTATACAAGTCTTTGTTGGGATAGCGCTCCCGCGCTGTGCGCACGCAGGTTTTGAATCAGCAGGTACTTGACTTTGGTCATGCAGGCGCAACCTTTATCCGTATCCGCTTTGCGTCTACGGATAAAGGTTGCGCCTACATGATCCAGTATGTAATTCGGAGGGAATGGTTGAACATAATCAACGGTTTTTTAAGCATCCTGTTTCCGACACAGTGTGCCGGCTGCAAAAGGTACATAAAAGATTTTAAATACGTATACGTCTGTCCGGCTTGCTATGAAGGTTTAAGGCTTCTACCGCAAAGAATATGCCCGGCCTGCGCCAAGCCCATACAGTCTGAACACGCGGACGGCTGCAGGGAATGCAAAGAACGCGGCAACGAGTTTTCCTATGTCCTTGCCGCCGGGGTTTACGAAGGCGCTTTGAAAGAAATGATACATTACATGAAGTTTAACAATAAAAAATCAGCGGCAAAGGTAGCGGCGGGACTTATAATGGAACGCGTTGACCATAAAATATTTACCGGCGCCGACATGATAGTCCCGGCGCCTTTAAGCCGCGGTTCCGCGGCGGAAAGAGGATACAACCAGACTTATGAAGTGGCAAAGGTATTATCGGCACAGACAGGCATACCACTGGCCCAAAGCGTCAGGAAAATACGGGAAACTCTGCCGCAGAACAAGCTGGACAGGAAAGAACGGCTGAAAAATTTGAAAGGCGCGTTCGAGGTGAAAGATGACGTGTCGGGGAAGACAGTCGTGGTGGTTGACGATGTTTTTACGACCGGAGCCACCATTAATGAGATAGCCAGGACCTTAAAAAAAGCGTCCGCTAAAGAAGTCAGGGGTCTTGTGATAGCAAGGTCAATCTGACATAAAAGGAAAAAACATGAAAAAACACGGGGCTAACGGCGCAAAAGCGCTGGTATTGTTAAGCGGAGGGCAGGATTCCACAACTTCACTTTTTTGGGCCAAGAATAAGTTCGGATATGTGGAGACACTGTCGTTTGACTACGGGCAGAGGCATAAGATAGAGTTGAAAAGCGCCAAGAAAATTGCCAAGCTGGCCGATGCCGGCAACACAGTGATAAAAATAAAGGAATTTGAGGCCTTAAAAAACAATGCGCTTCTTGATAAAAAGATAAATCTCAAAGGCAAGGACAGCGTAAATAAAAACCTTCCGGCCACTTTTGTGCCCGGAAGGAATATCCTGTTCCTGACGGTGGCGGCCGCTTTTGCATATACGCGCGGCATCAAGGATATTGTCATCGGAGTTTCCCAAGTCGATTATTCCGGTTATCCTGATTGCAGGGCCGGATTCATAAGGTCCATGGAAAAGACATTAAGTATTGGAATGGAATACCCCGTAAAAATACACACGCCGCTGATAAAACTGGATAAAAAGCAGACCGTGCTATTGGCCATAAAACTCGGGGTGCTGGAAATAATGGCCTATACGCATACCTGTTATGAAGGCAAGAAACCGGGCTGCGGCAAATGCCCGGCCTGCGTGCTCCGCAGGAAGGGTTTTGATGAGTCGGGAGTTAAAGACCCGGCGCTTGGGTAGATCTTGTTTGTTCTCTGTTCTTTGTTCTCTGTTCTTTGTTTCACAGAACAGAGAACAGAGAACAGAGAACAGAGAACACCCAAATCCTACCCCGGGAATTTCGCATCTATAAGTTTTGTCCCAATCAGCCCGAGCATAGTGGAACTTTCCAGCAGGCCCGCGCTTATTGCGGTCAGTATGGCTGTTGAAGTTGTCGAAGCATACCCGCCTTTTATCAAAACCGCAAAAAAAACAACGGACAGCACTACATATATGGAGGCCCAGACTATTTTCTGTACCAAGTAAGGCGATTGTATTTTCCTAAACCGTATGGTCCCGTCAAAAAGCCCGGTTACGAAAGAAAGGGCCAGGACTATAGGCAGGAAAAAAGCAATGACCTTTGATGTGGTGAAGATATCATCCCGCAATTGTCCCTGTATGAAAAACATGGCCGCGGAAAAAATAAAGAGCACGGCGCCGAATGCCTGGGGGAAGTGGACTATAATGGGATGTATATGCATGCCGAGTATCATGCGCCTCTTGTCCGAAACCGTGTCAATATAAGGCTCAAACATTTTAGCCGGAACGCCGCATGCAGGGCATACATCGTGCAGCCTGCCTGCCTCCATAACAAACCCGCATGATTTGCATTTTATCAGTTCAGCCATCTAAAACCTCCTTCAAATATCGTTTTTAACAATATAGGAAGTTATGAGGGAAAAGTCAAGGACGAATGCCGGAAATTTTATTTCGTGCGCCGTCTCTTCAACCGGACATTGCATTGTTTTGGCTTGATTTAAACGCCAACCAAGTATAAAATGCAAGTATCATAAAACATTCAGGAGGGAACCATGGACGCGGTAATACTTGCCAGGATACAGTTTGCGCTGACTATAGGGTTTCACTTTCTCTTTCCGGCTATGACGCTTGGTACGGCCCTTATTATTTTAATAACGGAGTCCATTTATCTTGTAAAAAAAGACGGGGATTATAAAAAAATAACGGACTTCCTCGCAAGGCTTTTGGGCGTGATCTTTGTTGTAGGCGTGGCCACAGGTATTACCATGGAGTTCTCATTCGGCAATAACTGGTCGTCGTATTCCAGGATGGTCGGCGACATCTTCGGGCCCATCCTTGCGATTGAGGGCGTTGTGGCATTTTTTCTTGAGTCGGTTTTTATAGGCGTATTGGTGTTCGGGAGGAACAGGGTGTCAAAAGGGGTGTACTGGCTGTCGGCTTTGCTGGTTTTTATAGGCGGGCACTTGTCCGGTTTCTGGATAGTTGTGGCGAATTCATGGATGCAGACGCCCGCCGGATATGACGCGAATGTCTTTGCCCAAACAGGAAAAATTGTCCTGAGTAATTTTGGCGCGGCTGTTTTCAACCCTTCCACCGTGATCCGCTTCCTGCACACCATCATGGCTTCGTGGATGACATGTTCCATAATGGTAACCGGCATAGGCGCGTTTTACGTTTTCACAAAACAGCACGGGGAAACCGCGAAAAAAATGCTTAAAGTGGGCATCATATTGTTTGCAATCACCCCCATACTGCAGCTCCTGACCGGGCACCAGCACGCGATACAGGTCATCAATACCCAGCCTGTAAAAGCGGCTGCGCTTGAGGGGCATTTTAACACATCCGCGGGAGTTCCCCTGTACGCGTTCGGATGGGTTGACGTAAAAAATCAAAAAACAACCGGTTTTTATATGCCTAATTTCCTCAGCTTTCTGTATAATTTTAAATTTGATTCCGTGATAAAAGGTTTGAATGATTTTCCAAGGGAAAATTGGCCGAACGTGAACTTCGTTTTCCAGACATATCACATCATGGTGGCCATCGGGCTGCTGTCCATCGGCGTGGGGTTATTTGGGGCGTACCTGTTGTATACAAAAAAACTCTATGACACAAAGTGGTTCTTGTTCCTGCTGCCCCTGATGATACCTCTTCCGCATATCGCATACGAGACCGGCTGGATATCGGCCGAGGTCGGGCGCCAGCCGTGGATTATTTACGGCCTTATGAAAACGCGGGACGCCGCCTCCGTAGTCGTGCCTGCGGGGCAGATACTGTTCTCACTCATCATGTTCGCTGTCATTTACCTCCTGCTGGGAACCATATTCCTTTCAGTGGCGTTCAAAATAATAAACGAAGGTTTTAAAACGGAAGAAAAGGGGGTGTAGTATGGAACTTATAAACCTGCAGACACTCTGGTTCATACTGGTTGCCCTGCTTTTTGCCGGGTATTCCATACTTGACGGTTTTGACCTGGGAGTCGGCATGCTGCTTCCTTTTATTACGGAAAAGAAAAAAGAAAAAGACATCCTTATCGCGTCAATAGGCCCGGTCTGGGACGGAAATGAAGTGTGGCTGATTACCGGGGGAGGGGCTTTATTCGCCGCTTTTCCCCAGGCTTATGCCACCGCATTCTCGGGATTTTATCTTGCAATGATGCTTGTCCTGTTCTCACTGATATTCAGGGCAGTTTCCATGGAATTCAGGGCGCATGACACGGCACGCGCGGGATTTTGGGAAGCTTCTTTTTCCATAGGAAGCTTTATTGCCTCGTTATTATTCGGCGTCGCGCTTGGTAATGTGGTGTACGGTGTGCCGCTGGGAACAGACATGGAATATGCCGGCAATTTTTTTACACTGCTCAGGCCCGTTCCGCTTGTTTTCGGCGTGCTGGGTTTATGCGCCATTTTGGCGCAGGGCGGGGCGTACGCGGCCTTAAAATCAGAGGGCAAAGTAAGGGAAAGCGCTTTTAACGCGCTTGAGTATATACTTCCTGTTTATTTTGTGCTGTCAGCCGTGTATATGCTGGTAATAAATATATTTGTAAAAAACATCGTGGCTTCACCGTTTTTCATGGCGGGCGCGGCAATGGTATTTGCCGGTTTGACAGCGGCAATGGCTGCGCGCGTAAAAGCAAGAGAGGGCCTGGTTTTCATCTCAACTTCCGCGGCGCTGGCCGGACTGTGGATCATAACCGCTGCCGCTCATTTCCCGAACCTGATTAAAGCATCCAACAGCCCCGTGCTGAACATAACCATAACAAACGCGTCCACATCGCAAATGACACTGACGCTCATGTCGTGGATCGCCCTGATAGGGATGCCGGTGGTGATAGGGTATACGATTTTTGTATACAGGATATTTAAAGGCAAGGCAAAGGCGGACATATATTAATGAGGAAGGGTAAGGAGCGGGCGTTTTGATAATTACGCAACAAAACAATAATCTGTAGAGCGGCTGCTGAAACATGAGCTTGTCGAATGTTGCTGCCGCTCGCCGCAGGCCGTATAAAACAGAGCCATCGTTTAAACAGTATCAAAATAAAGGAGCCCTTCATGCGGGTACATTACCTCCAGCACGTTAAATACGAAAACCTTGCCAATATGGAAACCTGGCTGAAAAAACGCGGGCATCAACTTACAAAGACACTGTTATATAAAAATCAGGGTCTGCCTGATCTGAAATTATTTGACTGGCTTATCATCATGGGCGGGCCTATGAATATTTATGAACACGATAAATACCCGTGGCTTGTCATGGAAAAACAGTTCATAAAAAAATCGGTTGAAGCGGGAAAACTTGTCCTCGGAATGTGTCTTGGCGCGCAGCTTCTGTCAGACAGTCTTGGCGGAAAAGTTACAAAGAATAAATATAAGGAAATAGGATTTTTCCCGGCCACGCTTACAAAGCAGGGGAAGAACTCCGCTATATTTAAAGGCTTGCCGGATGAATTTACCGTCATGCACTGGCACGGCGATACTTTTTCCATCCCTAAAGGCGCGGTCCGTCTGGTTTTAAGCAAAGGCTGTAAAAACCAGGCGTTTTCATACAAGGAGAGGGCATTTGGCCTGCAGTTCCATTTTGAGTATTCACCCCGCCATATAAGCCCGTTTTTTAAAGACCCGCAGAACGCTTTACAGCCCGGTAAATACGTGCAAAGCGCGGATATTATATTGAAGAACAAAAAAGGATATGACGGCATAAAAGGCATAATGCGTGCTGTTCTGGAAAATCTGGAAAACAGCATTTAATGAGTGTTGAAGTAAGCATAAGTATGTGATAATATTTACAATAATGAAAATAAACAATTTGGCATTTAAAAAGAACAAATATACAGGCAAAGTTATAGCGCTCACGGGACTTTTCGCGTCAGCCATCCTGCATGCCGCAATTATAGGCGGTATAGTTTATGCTTCCGGGCTTATTTCCTTATCCGGTAAAACAGCGGCAAAAATCAGCCAAATATCCGCTTCCCAATATGCCCTGCTTCCCGATGTGGAAATCATATCGGATGCAAGCGTCCTAAAACACGGCAATGACGCCAAAATGCAGAGCGTTAAAAAAGAGGATTTTGGGGCCATAAAGGCCGAACCAATTTCAGGCGGGGATGGCGATAAAAGTGTATTTATGTACCGGGATGAGGTCAAGCGCATGATACAGGAAGCCAGGTTTTACCCTGATGACGCCAGAAAAGAAGGAACACAGGGTTCTGTGGAGGTATCTTTCGCGATACTGCCCGACGGAACCCTCGGGCAGGTTTCACTTGTTAAATCTTCGGGCAGGGAAGTACTGGACGAAGAAGCGGTATCAACTATTAAAAGAGCGTCGCCGTTCCCGGCATATGCCGGAAGCATAAACAACCCCAAGATCGACATGCAGGTGGCCATAGTATTTAAGCTTAATTAATATAAAATCAGCGGAGGGGCAAGCCAGGGACCCCGCAATAAAAACAGCCGGAGGAAATATGAAAAAAATAATTTTTGCCGTACTGCTAATGGTTTTTTGTGTGATCATAAAAGCCGAGACACCCGGAATTTTTACAGGCGCGGGGGATGAAACGCCGGGTGTTGACCTGGGCGCAATCATGGTGGAGGACGAAGATGAAAGTTTTTCCACGGGTTTAAATGACCTGTCGCAGTCAACGGCAACTTTTAAGAATTCCGCCATTACCGATAATTCCGCGATGACCGTTGCGGACATACTCGGCGAGGTGCCGGGCATTTACTATAACAAATCGGAAATAGTTTCTTATGGGTCAGGCATGTTCACCCCGTCGGTCCTGAAGATACGCGGCCTGGGTGAAACCCCGAACTCGGGGATCTTAACGGTCATAGACGGCAGGCCGCAGTCCATGGGCATATACCGCCATCCGCTTTTTGACACCTTGGCCCTGGATTCCATAGAATCCATCGAAGTCATAAAAGGGCCGGGAGGCGTGCTTTACGGGAACCAGGCTGCCGCTGGAGTCATAAATATTACAACAAAAAAAAGGGAACTTGAAGGCGGCTCCTACACATTGGGCACCATGATAGGAAGCCATTACACGCAGAATCAATTTGCGGACGTTGTCATAAAAAAAGAGGAACTTGACATGAATGTTTCGGCCGGGTACAGTTCAACCGCGGGCTCAAGGCCCAACTCGGATTCATACCTGGAAAACTTCCATACTCACGGGGGTTATGAACTGGAAAAGAACCTGACAGCCTCGATAAATATTGATTATGCCTATGACAGGACATTTAATCCGGGGCCTCTCGGATATGACTGGCCGAGGGAGGCCGAGGCTTCGCAGACAATACAGCGGGACGGGGATTTCAGGCTTGATTATAAGCTTACCGATTATACCGGTTCCACAATATTCTTTACCGACTCAGGCTCCAATAAATTTCTGCTTAACGCACTGCCCCAGCCAGGTAACTCGTTCATATTTGTGCCCGGCGAGTACAGCCAGTATGAAAACAACGGTTTGAGAATAATGAACGAGTGGGTTATATTTCCGGGAAACTCCACCAAGGCCGGCTTTGACTGGCAGTATTTCGGCGGGAATTATTCGTCCGTATCGCCTGTTGCTTTTGACAAAAGCTGGAATGAAAATGATTATGCCCCGTATTTTTTGATGAGCCAGGCAATCGGGATATTTGGCATATCAGCCGGGCTGCGCTATGAATTTAACAGCGTATGGGGAAGCGTTCCCGTACCGCAGGCCGGATTTAAGATATCCCTTTTTGACCAGCAGTCATTTTATGTGAATGTTTCAAAAGGATTTAAGACGCCTGCCATGGGAGAATGGATGTTTAGCTCGTATGATAAGTTAAGCCCCGAAGAATTCTGGGAGTACGAGATAGGCGCCACGCAGACAATATTCGAAAGCATCACTTATAATATCGCGCTTTATCAGACAGAAGGAAGCAACATAATGCAGGTGGACCCTGTTGACATGAAATTAAAGAACTCCGGGTTCATACTGATGAGGGGTGTGGAAGCCGACCTGTCGGGCAAGTTCCTCGATATATTCAAGGCCGGGCTTTCCGGGACCTATGTTGACCCGCGCGAAAAGACGGCCAATATGGCTTATCTAAGCGGAACAGCGTACATAAAAGCACAGATCATGAAAAAGTCAGGAATAAAATTAAGCGCGGATTTCGCAAAAGACAGGTTTGACGCCGATAACAGGCGGTTAAAACTTGCTGATTATATAACTTTAAGTTTGTCAATTGATTACAGGGACGAGATTTTCGGCACGGATACTTCCTTTTACGCGGATATAGATAATATGCTGGATAATAAGTACGAGGTTAAGACAGGTTATCCGGTCAGCGGTTTTTTGATAAAGGGCGGGCTGGTGGTAAGGCTTTAAAGGCAGTCTCAATAATCTAAAGAGTCTAAAACAAAAAAGGATTAAGATGAAAAAAACACTTTTAATAATAATACTCGTCGCAACGCTGTTTGTCTTTGGCTGCACCAGGACCGCAACCAGCGCGAAAAAAGTCCTGTGCGGGAGCACAATACTGCTGTCGCTGGTCAAAGACTGCGGGGGCCTGGACGCGGCTGTTTTGGTCCCGTCCGATGTTTGTCCCGGAAGTTTTGATCTAAGGCCGGAGGATGCGGCCAAGATATTGTCAGCAGAGGTTTTTTTGATACAGCCGTTCCAGCAGACTCTGGCCGGGAAGGCGTTGAAAATAAATCCAAAGATAGCGGTTGATACCATAAGGACCGATGACATGACCATACCAGAGAATTATTTTCGCGGGCTTGAGGAGACGGCTGCTGTACTGGAAAAATATTTTCCAGGACTATCCGGGCAGTTTTCATCCGGCATCAATTCCAGGATAAACGAAATAAGGGGCTCGGTTATCAATGACATGGACTACATCCAGAAAGTAAGGAAAAAAAATATATATGTCCTTGCCAGCGGTTTTCAGGTGGTATCAGCCCGGTACATGGGGCTCAATGTTGCCGGGACTTTTGGCGGTCCGGAAAGCCTGAAACCGGCGGACTTAAGAGGCCTGCTGGCCGCGACAAAATCGAAACACGTATCGCTTATAATAAGCAACATGACAGGCACCCATGATTCAACCGCGGACATACTTAATAAAAGTCTGAAGGTCAAAAAAGCGGTCTTTATAGTTTTTCCGGGAGAATCCGGCAGCGCAAGCATGTTCATGAACCTGTGGGAATATAATTTAAGCCGGTTAAAAAACGCTTTAGGGGAATAAAGTGGAAACAAATGGTTTGGAGATCGAAATTAAAAACCTCACGATCAAAGCCGGGAAAACCGCCATATTAAATAATTTGTCTTTAAAGGTAAAAAAAGGTGAATTCATAACCCTGCTGGGCAGGAACGGTTCCGGCAAAACAACGGTGCTTAAGTCCATACTCGGGATCACGAAGCCGGCTTCCGGCAGCGTAGAAATAGCGGGGACCGCCTTGACCGGCGCTGCAATACGGGCAATGCGGCTGAAAACCGGATATGTGCCCCAGTATTTTTCGTCTGAAAATGATTTTCCCATAACGTCCGGCGATGTGATCGCCATGGGAAAGAACAGGAAGCAGGCAGCCATATGGGCACGTGAAATGAAGCTGGAAAACACAGTTGACAGGCCTTTTGGATCGCTTTCGGGCGGGGAAAAACAAAAAGTCATGCTTGCCATGGCGCTTTCCCGGGAACCGGAACTGCTTCTTTTAGACGAGCCAAACCTGAACCTGGACATAAGCGCGTACAGGAATTTCATCGCGCTTGTTGAAAAACTCAAAAGCAGGCTTAACCTTACCGTAATATACGTGACACACCTGACGGGGCATATACCCAAAAGCTGCCTGAGGATAGTGGTCATGAAAGACGGGGAAATAATCATGGACGGGCCAAAAAATAAAATATTAAAAAACAAAAATATAGAGAGAATAATTTATGGATGAATTTTCCGTAAAAGCAATAAGCGTCATGGCCCTGGCCGGCGCGCAGTGCGGTTTGATAGGGGTTTTTGTTTTTCTCCTGAACATCCCGTTTATCGGCGTTGCCATAGCCCACGCTGCCATGGCGGGCGGCATATGGGCGGTCATATTCGGCCTGCCGGGTAAGTCCGGCGCCTTCATACTTTCCATACTTACAGCAATCACCGCCGGCCCGGCTGCCGACAGATCAGGCACAAAAACGAACATATCGCTGGGCATTATTTTTTCCCTTGCCATGGGGCTGGCTTTTATGGGCGCGGGGATAATGCCCGGAGGCATGCAGAACGCCTCGGGATACTTATGGGGAAGTGTTTTTTTGGCGGATTTTAAGGATATAATATTTATGACTGCGTCCCTGGTTGTCACGGCCTTATTTACGGTGATCTTTTACAGGCAGGTTTCAGCCGTGCTTTTTAACAGGGAAATGGCCGCGGCCAACGGGATCAACGACAAGTTCATATTTTACAGCATCATGATCCTGTCCGGCGCGGTTATCGCTGTGAATTTAAACATAATAGGAGGGCTCATGCTTTTTGCTCTTGTCATCATACCGCCGGCTATCGCCCGCTCCCTTACAAATGACCTTAAGATATTCATGGTCCTGACCGTCATCATCGGGGCTTCAGGCGCGGCTGCGGGGACTGCTGTTTCGTTTATTTTTAATCTGCCTGTGTCGGCAACAGTTGTGCTTTTTAACTGTGCGCTTTACGGCCTTTCTTTTATTGCCGGGAAAAGGAATTGAGGATAAAAATTATTTTTTGGAGGCGGAAATGAGAAAAACAGCGGTATTGTTCCTGGTTTTAACGGCAGCGGCTTTATTTTGTGGGGCCCTGGCAGCGGCGGACGAAAAACCCGCTCCGATGAAGGTTGTGGTCGAGGGCGAGGATGATTTCAAACAGCCGGCTGAAACGCCGGTTTTCATAATAAAGCGCGCGCCTGAGAAAAAGGTAAGTACAGCGGATTTGAAAGGGCTTGCAGCAAAGTCCGACCTCGAAAACGAGGTAATGGACTCCGTGATCTCCAAAATGTCGGACCTGGAAGCGGAAATAAAACAACAGAAATTTTATAACATGATAATTCTCGCGGTTTTAATCATACTTTTTGGAGCGGTATATTTCACGAGAAGGAAAAAATAACCGTTTACCCGCCGGAATTTGGCGATTATTTATATACAACCACTATTGTAACTAAACACAATAGTTATAAACAAAACAATTTTCGTAGAGAAGGGGCTCGTCCCCTTCTCAATCTGGGCTGGGCGGATAACTGGGGCCAGCATTTTAGAGGGGGACAAGCCCCCTCTCTACGAGTTCTAAAAAACACATATAAACATATTTGTTCTATTTGTAAAATCACAATAGTGGTTGTATATAGATACTGTCGGAAAAGAATTTCATGGATATAGATGGTTTCCTAAAGCATCATTTGAATTACAGCAGGGATTATGGTATTATTGTTCCGGGGGATTTGAAAAGGAGATAGAATGCGCGGATTTTTTAGGGCGGCGGTCTTAGTTTTGGCTTTGGCTTTGACCGCTCCTAATATAGTTTTTGCCTACATGACATTGCAGGATACATATATTGCACTTAATGTCGATGATTTTTCATTCGCTTTTGTCATAGGCACTTCGCCGCTTTATTCCGTGCCAAATGCCGACCTGCTGTACGGTTTTCCCAACAACATCTGGTCGACTCACACTGTGGTAAAAGTCGATAATGTCCCCTATGACCTGGCATATCTGACGCCTTCATCTCCGCTTGTCGCGGGGGGTAATTTTATCACAGGAACAAAAAGTATCGGGGACATAGTTGTAACTGCCAGGTGGGAACTTGTCATGAATCCGGCTACAGGACCCCCGAGGCAGGATACTGTAAAATACAGGTTTACACTTACCAACTCCAATACATTAACGGCCCACAGCGTTGCTTTGCGGCTTGAGCTTGACACCAAGGTCATAAATAATGACGGTACAAACATCTCGATTGACAACGGTTTTAATGTGATAACATCAAATGCTATTTATTACAAATCCTTAAACCAGATAAGTTCAAACTGGTGGGATTATGACCAGCTGCCTATTTTGGCAAGGCTCGTGGGAAGAGGTTATCTTAAAAATAATATATATGGTGAAGCTGCTGTCGAGCCTGACATTATGGAGGTGGCAAACTGGGTGGATGTGAACGGGGATACGCAATGGAGCCTGTCAACGCCGGGCATTACCATACCTCCCGGGCCGACGCCAGGCGAAACCCCCGAGCCTATGGACAGCGCCGTGGTCCTGTGGTGGTGCAACGGCGACGATAATTCAAGCGGGTTTGTGCTTAATCCCGGTGAAAGCAGGACTTTTCTGACCTATTACGGGCTCAACTCAGAACCTGTGCTAACAACCCCGACGGCAACGAGGACGGTCACTTCCACATTTACCCGGACTTATACGCGGACCCAAACCCCAAGCTGTACCATAACGCCGACTTATTCCATAACGGAAACCCATACTATAACTGAAACCCATACCGACTCTCCTACAATAACACAGACGCATACCGTTACTGATACTCCCACCATCACTCAGACATCATCGGTCACGCCGACCATCACGGAAACATCCACCTATTCTGATACGCCCACTGTGACACCTACGTTTACGGTCACAGATACTTTTACGGACACGCCCACGTTCACGGTGACAGATACTGTGACCGAGACTTCAACCATGACAGCCACTCCCACAATAACCCCGACCTATACGCCCACGCCGATTCCGCTTTTACTTGAACTTAAAGGCAATTTCCCAAATCCATTTACTATAGACACACAGATAGTTTACAAACTATCTGTGGACGCGGATGTGAAGATAAAAATATTTGACGTATCAGGAGAGGTAGTAAGGCATCAGGAAGACATAGCAGGCAAAGCAGGGTATAACAGTTTCTACTGGGACGGAAAAAACTGGCGCGCAAAACCAGTGGCATCGGATGTTTATATATACAGGGTCGAGGCGTCAACCAACCGCGGGGAACACGCATCAGGTACTTTAAAGGCTGCGTGCGTAAAATAGGAGGGACTCGCGGATGGTTTTGTTGATTTTGGTGAATATTTAAAAATAATATGGTATTATTAGGGTGTGGGATTTAAAGGAGAAATAATGCGCGGATTAATAAGGACAGCGGTTTTAATCATGGCTATGGCCGCAACATGCATGATTTCCGCTATGGCATTGACAAACTCATTTCTTGATGTGGATATTGACGATATTACATTTGATTTTGTCATGTTTACTTCTTCTTCGTACAGCCCGTCCCCTTCCAATATCATGTTGTTTCCCGCAATTTGGACTGACGGTCACAGTACTACGCGCGTAATCATAAAGGTTGACGGATCGTTTTACAACATACATGATGCCAGCCTTACTAAGATATCCTCGCTTTTCCCGACAGGCAATACTGTCACAGGCACAAAAAGAACCGCCGGTATAGATATTATATGCGACTGGGAACTTGTAAATAATCCTGCGACAGGCGTCTTGCCGGACACGGCAAAATATAAATATACGCTGAAAAATTCCGATTCGGTCCCGCACTATGTGGCTTTAAGGCTGGAACTTGATACTATGGTAATAACCAATGACGGCGCGAACATATCGGTGGATAACGGATTTAATATTATTACGTCTAATACCATATATCTAAAATCCCTGGGGCAAATTAAGGCCAACTGGTGGGACTATGATGTGGCCCCTACGCTGGGAACCCCTTCGCTTGTAGGCCGGGGATATACAAAAAATAACGCATATGGAGAGCCGGCTGTCGAACCGGATATCATGGAGATCGCATACTGGTACAATGTAAACGGAAATATACAGTGGAATACTGCCGCGCCCGGCGCGATAAACAATGACAGCGCGGTGGTGCTATGGTGGTGTAACGGGGATACAACATCAAATGGTTTCCTGCTTAATCCCGGGCAGAGCATAACATTTTTGACTTATTACGGGTTAAATCAGGAAGCACTGCTTACAACCCCGACCGCGACAAAAACCATATCATGCACAGCAACATATACCCCGACTTTTACCATAACGGAAACTTTCACGTATTCGCCCACATCAACGCAGACATGTACCTTTACCTCCACCTATACTATAACCCCGACTTTAACGGAAACTTTGACGCATACCCCGACGCCTACTATCACGGTTACGTACACGGCAACCCCTTCCTTTACAAGTACTCCTACTTTTACAACCACGCCCACATATACCATGACTGCTACCCCGACTGAGACTTCGACAAAGACATCGACTCCAACCATAACCCCGTCTTTTACAAATACGCCCACATATACTGTGACTAATACCATAACCGATACTTCAACTATAACTCCCACGCCGACTATAACCCCGACTTTTACACCCACCCCGCTTCCGCTTATACTCGATTTAAAGGGAAATTTCCCCAATCCTTTTATAAAAGACACGCAGATAGTTTATAAACTTTCGGTGGATGCGGATGTTAAGATAAGAATATTTGACGTATCAGGGGAAATTGTAAGGTGGCAGGAAGATTTAGCCGGTAAAGCAGGATATAACAGCTTCTACTGGGACGGAAAAAACAGGGCTGTAAAGCCCGTTGCATCCGGCGTTTTCATATACAGGATAGAGGCATCAACAAGCCGAGGGGAACACGCGTCAGGGTTTATGAAGGCGGCGGTTGTGAAGT
>CALAOR010000064.1 GCA_937889595.1 uncultured bacterium | reverse complement strand
ATGCAAGCCCAATCCACCCGTGAATAATCCATAACCATAGGCGTTATGTATGATGTCGTCCTTGGTTCCGCCCGCCATGACCAGACACCTTGCGATAAGCCCGGCCCATGTATCTATGTCGGCCTTTGTATAACCTACAACCGTCATTTTGCCCGTTGTGCCTGAAGAAGCGTGCACCCTGACCAGGTCTTTCATGGGCACGGCAAAAAGTCCGTAAGGATAATTATCCCTCATGTCGCCTTTTGTTGTAAAAGGGAGTTTTGGCAGGTCTTCCAGGCCTTTAATATCGGATGGTTTTATCCCCGCCCCGTCGAATTTTTTTTTATAAAAAGGCACATTGTCATAAACATGTTTCACTGTTTTGACAAGCCTTTCCGACTGCAGCTTTTGCAGTTCATCCTTAGAAAACGATTCTTCTTTATGATAAAATATAATTTTTCACCATTTCCTTCCCCTTATTGAACGCCGCCATATTTTCTTCAGTGTGTTTCTTCACGCGCCTGGTAAACGCGTCCTGAAAATCATTGTCCGTAAAACCGCTAAAGGCGCAAAAAGCCCCTATCATAAGGCTGTTTAAAACCTTTACATTGCCGATCTTTTTTGACTCGCCTGTCCCGTCAAGATAAAAAACATCCCAGCCCTTTAACTGGTTTTTAACGTCGGGATATCCCTGCCCGCTCATTGCCAGACTTGTGGGCTTGATCTTCAGGGTATTAACTATGATCTTTGTCCCTTCCTTTGTATGGTCGGACCAGCGCAAGGCTTCCATTTCCTCAAAAGATATTATGAAATCCACGTCGCACTTGAACGGCAAAGGCGAGGCAACATGGTCCCCGTAACGCACAAAACTGGATACAGCCCCGCCCCTCTGCGACATGCCGTGGATTTCGGATTTTTTCACATCAAAACCTTTGGCCAGGGCCATATCAGAAATAATATCGGACGCGGCAACCACCCCCTGCCCGCCTACGCCGGCTATCAATATATTGACTGTTTTCAAATCAAACTCCTGTCAGGTTATTATGTTTTTAACCGCCGCCGAATATCTTTGCAAGCTTTAGGACCAGCGGGT
Source organism: uncultured bacterium (assembly GCA_937889595.1). GTDB lineage: Bacteria > Oederibacteriota > PGYV01 > PGYV01 > Palsa-1178 > PALSA-1178. Next base: position 131,591 of record CALAOR010000064.1, on the reverse strand, counting down.
CCCATATCATGAGAAAACTCAGCATTGTGGCGGAAAAAAGCGTGAGAAAAACCGCGCCGGCCATCATGTCCTTTGCCCTTCCCATATTCAGGCTGAACCCTGGATGCAGGGCATCAATCACCGATTCCACGGCAGTATTGATGATTTCAACGATGACAACAGTGATCCAGGCTGCCATGATTATAGCGAACCTGATCTTTGACGTGCCCAGCCATATAAGCAAAACAGCGAGCAGAACCGCGGTTATCGCCAGTGCTGCCACGTTTTTCCTGGAATAAAATCCTAACCTAACGCCGTTTAACGCGTATTTCAGGCTCTTCCAAAATTTAATAAGTATTTGAACCATGTTTTGCCCCTCTCATTCGGCTTTAAACAGCCACTTTTCTTTTAACTGCCCGACCGCCAAGCATGTTTGCGGTCCGGCACAACACAAAAACAAACCCTGTTTTGCACCTTTGGATTTACTGACAGAACTTACATCGACCTTATTCTTGCGCGCAAAATCAACCGCGAATTTTCCGATACATGCAACTTCTGGCATGACGCCTCCGGTTCTAATTACGGATTTGGGATTGCGGATTTGTTACTTTTCAATCCATAATCCACAATCCGCAATCGAACTACCGGTATATGTTCCCCGACTCGTTTACCACATATTTTGTCTTCATCGCTATCATGAGTTCTTCATTTGTGGGTATCACAAGCACCTTGACCTTTGAACCGACGGATGTTATGACCTTTTCTTTTTCTTTTGATCTGTTTTTTACGTCATTGACTCCAATGCCGAGGAATCCGAGCGGAGCCAAAACTTTCGACCTTACATCAGCCGCGTTTTCACCTATGCCTCCGGTAAATACAACCACGTCCAGTCCGCCCATGGCCGCCGCGTACGAACCTATGTACTTTGTTATCCTGTAGCAGAATATGTCTATGGCAAACTGGGCCCTGTTATTTCCGTTTGCGGCCGCGCTCATGATCTCGCGTAAATCATTTGATACGCCGGATATTCCTTTTAAACCGCTTTTCTTGTTCATAAGATTATCCATCTCATCCGCGCTCAAATGCTCTTTTTTCATGAGAAATGTCACCACTGCCGGGTCCATATCGCCGGTCCTGGTTCCCATGACAAGGCCCTCAAGCGGGGTAAGACCCATTGAAGTGTCGACTGACTGCCCGTTTTTCACGGCAGTAATACTGGCGCCGTTTCCCAGATGGCAGGTAATCACCTTCAGTTTCATGATGTCTTTTTTCAGGAATTCAGCCGCTCTTTGTGACACGTATTCATGCGATGTCCCGTGAAAACCGTACTTCCGTATATGATATCTCTCGTATAATTCATAAGGCAGGCCGTATATATAGGCTTCCTTTTTCATGGTCTGGTGAAAAGCCGTATCAAATACGGCAACCTGGGGCACTCCCGGGAAAATAGCTTCGCAGGCTTCTATTCCCATGTAATTCGGCGGGTTATGAAGCGGAGCTATCTCAAAACAATCCTGTATGACTTCCTTTACGCCTTTTGTAATAAGCGCAGACTTTGAGAACTTCTCGCCGCCATGAACCACCCTGTGGCCCACAGCGTCAACTTCGATCTTATCCTTAAATATCCCGACCTTTGGATCAAGCAGGATCTTTGTCACCTGCTCCACTGCCTGCGTATGGTCTTTTGCCTCAACTTCCCTGACCATTTCCTCGTCTTTTTTCATGTTCCTGCTTTTATACTTAAACCTGGATTTTTCTTTACCTATTTCCTCAATGATGCCCTCGGCTATGACGGAATTCGTCTTTTCCATATTGTAAAGCTTGAACTTCAGGGAAGAACTGCCACAGTTTATCACAATCACCTTCATAAAAGCCTCCTAAATTAGTGTGAATATATTTTAGTTTAAAATCACTAATTACTAATTACAAATCAAGGCATTAGAGCATCACAATTTAATTAGTCATTAGTAATTAGTAATTGCCCTATTTGCTGTTCTGCAGCCTAACCACATTTATCGCCGCCACATTAAGGATGTCGGACGCCTTGCACCCGCGGGATAGATCGCTGCATGGTTTTGCCGTACCCTGGTATATCGGCCCGTAAGCTTCCGCCTTGGCAAGCCTTTCAGTGAGTTTATAAACTATATTTCCCGAATCCAAATCCGGAAATATCAATACATTTGCCTTGCCCGCCACTGTTGAGCCCGGGGCTTTTTTCGCGCCGACTGCAGGGACCAATGCCGCATCCCCCTGCATTTCCCCGTCTATATTCAGCGACGGATCCTTTGCCTTGGCCAGCGCCAGCGCCCGTATTACTTTGTCAACGCGTTCGTGCTTGGCGCTGCCCTTTGTGGAAAAGGATAACAGGGCAACATTAGGTTCCTCACCCATGAGCTCCCTATACGTCGCGCCGGTCGTAACCGCTATGTCTGCCAGCTGCTCGTCAGTGGGGTCTATAACAAATCCGCCGTCGGCATAGAACAGTATCCCGTCTTTTCCAAATGTTTTATCAGGCAGGATCATTACAAAGAAACTTGAAAGCGTCTTAATGCCGGGCTTCATGCCGATCAAAAATATGGCGGCGCGCGATACGTCGGAGGTCGTGTTGACCGCGCCTGCCACAAACGTATCGGCGAGGCCGTGTCTTACCATCATGGCCCCGTAATAAACGTCTTTTTTCATTATTGCAAGCGCTTCTTCCATGTTCGCCACTTTGCCTTTTCTTATGTCAAAAAACTCCTTCGCACAGGCGTCTATATTCGGAAGGTTATTCAGGTCCAATATTTCTATGCCCGCAAGCGAAAACCCCTTGTTCTTTGCTATTTCGCTTATTTTTGACGGGGTGCCTATCAGGGTTATCTTCGCAACGCCCAAAGCCGTGGCTTTTACAGCGGCTTCAACTGTTCTTTCGTCGTTACCCTCGGGAAATACGACTCTTTTAGGGGATTTTTTGGCTTTATCGTAAATCTTTTCCATAAACGCGGCCATTTGTAAAACTCCTTTCTATATCAGGGGTTTTTTGAAATTAACTTATTAATTATATGCCTGAAATTATGTTTTGTAAAGAAAAATCATAATTATGACTATTTTGATGTGCTTAAGGTATGTGTAATTGCCGCTAAAATAATTATCGTATTTTATGTATGGTATGCTGATTTCCGTCTCTAGGATAATAAGAAGAAAAAATTCGTATTTGTAAGCGATCTTCCTGTGTTCTATTCTTCCCATTGCCACGCCGAACAGAACCGCGGCCGCATAATAAATGTCAATTCCTATTGACGCCGTTTCAATCCCAAACCGTCTGTGACATATTTTACCTGGCTCCTACAACCCCTGTTTGGGCGTCATAAGTATAATCCCCCGCAGGCACGCTCTGCATAAATCCCTTGTCAACAAGTTCCTGAAGATTATCCGGGAACTTGCCGTTTGAGGCCCTGAAGGAATTAACCGCGCCCTGAAGTACCGCCGTGTTTGCGGTCATTGCCGAGTCTTTTGCCATATCTTCATCGTGTTTCAGCGAGTTGCCATATTTGGTAATGGCGTCATCAGGTTTGCCCTTTGGTACGGCTTGTTTTATTATGAACCATGCCGCCACAGCAATAATAAGGATAACGATAAGATTTTTCATTTAAACCTCACCAAGATATTTTTGGCCCGGCAACAGGTAATTTTTCACATAATCATCGACGCCTTCTTCAAGCGTGAATAATTTATCTCTGTACGATTCGTACATTTTATCCATTTTCGCCTCGGTAAAATACTGGTATTTATCCCTTATAGCCTCCGGCATATCAATATATTCGATCGCTGGCTTTGTTCCTAATGATTTAAAAACAGCCGCGGCAAGACTGTTCCAGGACCTTGCCTTTCCGGTTCCGCAGTTATATATCCCCTTTAGCCCCGACTCGTAAATATGAAGCGTCATATTTACCGCGTCTTTAACGTAAACAAAATCCCTTTTCTGCTCCCCGTCCGCGCAGCCGTCACGGTATGATTTGAAAAGCTTAAGTTTGCCGGTTTCTTTTATCTGGTCATATGCCTTATGGACCACACTGCGCATGTCATCTTTGTGATATTCATTTGGGCCGAAAACATTGGTATATTTTAATCCCGCTATTCTGTCAAGCATGCCTTTTCTGAAAGCCCACAGGTCAAATAAATGCTTTGAATAACCGTACATGTTCAGCGGCTTCAGCGTTTCCAGGGCATTATGGCCGTCGTCAAACCCTTTTGAACCGTCGCCGTAAGTCGCCGCGGATGAGGCGTAAACAAACTTTTTCGAGTTCCTGACGCACCACTTTGCCAGCAACTGCGTGTATTTATAGTTATTGTCGATCAAAAATGACGCGTCTTTCTCGGTTGTGGCGCTGCACGCCCCCATATGTATTATGCCTTCAACCCCGTTTTTTAAAAGGACATCGTCAAAAAATACGCGTTTTAAAAGGACCTCTTTTTCTTCATAATCGTTAAACTTGAGGTTAACCAGGTTCTTCCATTTCTCGTCTGTTTTCAGCGAATCCACGCAAAGAATATCCGTTATCCCCCTGCGGTTTAATTCGCTTACTATGGCACTGCCGATAAACCCGGACGCACCAGTCACTATTATCATGTTTCCTCCCGGAACTATAGTTTTTTATATTCCCCGATTTTTATGGTAACCTTTTTACCGTACCTGCGTTCGTACTCTTTAAGCGTTTCCTTATAATCCCTTTCGATTATCCTTTTTACATTTTCAGGCATCATGACCAGGACCCCGCGCTGGGCCGACTTCCTGCACTCATATTTTATCTTTTTCAGGTAATTGAAGCAAACACTTTCTTCATTTAAAACCCTTCCCCGGCCCGAACACCTGGGGCATTCCATGAAGTTAGTATCATCTATTCTTTTGGCGTCGCGCTTGCGGGATATCTCCATGAGCCCGTACTCGCTTATATCAAGGGTCTTAAAATAAACTTTTGATCTTGCCAATTCCTCGTCCATCACAGCCTTTACTTTATCCCTGTTCTCCGATGAAATCATATCTATGAAATCAACCACTATCAGTCCGCCTATGTTCCTTATTATTATCTGCCTCGCGACTTCCCTGGCGGCGTTCAAGTTCAGGTTAAGCAGGCTGTTTTCCACGTCTTCCGCGCCCTTAAACTTGCCTGAGTTGATGTCTATTACCGTCAAAGCCTCAGTTACATCTATCTTGATATATCCGCCTTTTTTAAAGGAAACAATATTATTATATATGCCTTCGGTCTGGGTTGAAATCTTGTAGTACTCAAAGATATTATCAGCGCCGGTGTAAAGCTTTACTTCAGCGGCTTTTTTGCTCGTCTCTTCCATATAAAGCTTGACTGCGTCATAAACCTTGGGGTCGTCCGCTATTATTTCGGATACCGTTGAGTCCACGTGCTCCCGCAACACTTTTATGGCGATATCCTGTTCCTTATAAAGCATCCTGGGAGACCTGTATTTCCTGTATTCGGCCCTTATACGCTGCCATTCGCCGTAATAATATTTCATTTCCTTTTCCAGTTCTTCCGTGGGAACTCCTTCCGCGTTTGTCCTCACTATTATGCCGAAATCCTCCTCAAAAGAGTCCTTGACCGAACGTATTATTTTCTTAAGGCGGTCGCGTTCGCGGTCATCCGTAATGCGTTTTGAAACTCCGGTATGTTTCATGAATGGGGCAAATACAATATGCTGCCCCGGAAGCGTCACATTGGTTGTTAATCTCGCGCCTTTTGTATTATACGGTTCCTTGATTACCTGCACCATGACTTCCTGTCCTTTTTTAAAGAGGCCCGCTATTGTCCCGTTTTGCCTGCCGTTATCATCCGTACCGGAAATTTCCGATACGCATACAGCCTCGGTTATATCCTTGCTGGAAAAGTCATAATACTCTTTTTCGGACAAAAACGCCGGTTTTGCGTCGCCTATTTCCACAAACACAAAGTTCATGTTCGATACTATCTTTGATATCTTTCCCTTATATACATTGCCGTTCTGTGCATACAGGTTTTTCTCCGTAAAAAAATTACACAGCCTGCCTTCCCCGGCTATGGCAACATTTGTGTCAAAATCCTCTGTGTTGATGTAGATGCTTTTCATTTTAATCCTCGACTTTTATGTATTCCCTGTATATGTTCTGCAATATTCCCAGTATCATCATTACAACCATGACAGAAGAACCGCCGTAGCTTAACAGCGGCAGGGTTATCCCTGTCACGGGCATAATGCCTATGTTCATGCCTATATTTATAAAGATCTGCATAAAGAGCACGCATGTCAAGGCGCCCCCGAGCATTTTGCCCCCGTTAAATTTGCACAATTTCACGATTTTAAGTCCTTCCATGAGGAGAAAATAGTATATAAGCATGACCACCAGGCTGCCTACCATGCCGAACTCTTCCGCAATTACCGCAAATATAAAATCCGTGTACTTTATCGGTATAAAATTCAACTGGCTCTGCGTGCCCTGCGCCCATCCTTTGCCTATTAATTTCCCCGAGCCTACGGCTATTTGCGACTGTATGACATTGTATCCGGCGCCGAGCGAATCACTCTGCGGGTTTATAAAAACCTGTATACGCTGCTTCTGGTAATCATGCAGGAAAAGATATGCCACGGGCATTATAAGCGCGCCGACGATAATAATTGTGATTAATTTTTTTGCGGGTATGTTTCCCATAAAAAGGACCGCTAAAACAACTGGGAGGAGGAGTATGGATGTCCCCAGGTCGGGCTGCTTGATGATGAAAGCAAGCGGCACCGCGACAAGCAGCAGGAGTTTCAGGATATTTTTCCAGTCAAAGCTGTCCCTGCTTGAAACCAGCATGAACCTGATCATAGCCAGTGGCACTATGATCTTCATAAACTCGCTTGGCTGGAACTGGAAACTGCCTATTTTCAGCCAGCGTGTCGCGCCGAGCGACGTGTGCCCTATCAGCAAAACAAGCATCAAAAGCAGCATAAACGCCGCGTAAAAATAATTGGCCAGGTTGATCAGGCTGTTATAATTTGTATTTGCGAAGAAAAGCATTATTATAATCCCGACCAGGTACCATATCAGCTGTTTTTCAAAGAAAGGGTTTCCTGATGTTCCTGTAGCGCTGTAAACGGCCGCCGAGCCCACTATCATCAAAAGCAGGGTACAGACTAAGATCACCGGGTTCATATTCCTGTAGTATCCCTTTATTGCATCGGCAAACGGTATTTTTATCTTCATTTTCCCCTCAATGTTTTAAAATAAAATTCAAACATTTCCCTGGCCAAAGGCACGGCAACTTCAGCTCCGCCGCCGCCGAATTCAACCAGCACATATACCACGATTTCAGGGTTTCCTGTCGGCGCGTAACCCTCGAACATGGCGTGATTGTCACCATGTGAGTTCTGTACCGTCCCTGTCTTTCCGGCGATTGACAACCCGGGTATCCTGACCTTTTGGGCGGTTCCGTGGGGGGACGTGACAACAAGTTTTAACGCTGAGTTCATTATATCTATGACTTCCGGCTTTACGGCAAGTTCTGACAATTTTCTGGGCTTATACTCGCTTTCAATGCGCCGTCCTTCCAATGTCACGGCTTTCATTATATGCGGGACCATAGCGTAACCGCTGTTTGCCATAAAAGTCATCAGATTCATGATCTGCAGGGGCGTTCCAACTATATAACCCTGGCCTATGGACATCATGACCGTATTTCCGGGAAACCATGGCGACCTGTCCACGCGCAGTTTCCATTCCCTGCTTGGCACTATTCCCGCCTTTTCTCCCGGGATGTCTATACCGGTTTTCTCGCCGAAACCGAACATAGCCGCGTATTTGCTCAGAAGCTCCACTTTCATCTTAAGGCCCGTTTTATAAAAATAAATGTCGCATGATTCCGCCACAGCGTGATAAAAATCCACCCATCCGTGCCCGGCTCTCTTCCAGCATTTATAGGGCCAGGTTTTTATCCAGTATATCCCCTCGCAAAACGCGGAATCTTTGGTGGTGATAACCCCTTCATTGAGCGCGCCGGTTCCCACGGCTATTTTAAACAGCGATCCCGGAGAATACAAACCCTGTACCGCCCTGTTATTTAACGGGTTTGCCTTGTTGCGTATGAGTTTTTTCCACTCACGCACGTCAATATTCCCGGAAAAATAATTAAGGTTATAGTCGGGCTTCGAAGCCATGCATAACAACTCACCGGTCTTCGGATCCTGTACTATAATGACGCCTTTATACTGGTACCTGTCAAGCAGCCTCTCGGCAAAATTCTGCATACGGTAGTCTATGGTCAGTACCAGATTTTTCCCCTGCTTTGGGGGCGTTGTCTTGATCTCTTTTTTCTGCCTACCCTGGGCGTCGGTCAGGATAAGGGTAGACCCGTCTTCCCCGCGCAGGATATCATCATAATAATTTTCAATGCCGGTCTGGCCTATGATATCGCCAATGGACCTGGTTTTATTGTATTTTGTAAGTTTCATCTGTTCGTCAGTCACTTCTCCCACATAACCGAGCACGTGCGAGGCTGAATTATTTTTCTCGTAATAACGTATGGGTTCCTGGGAAACGGATATGCCGTTTATACCTATTTTTTTCTCAAGAAGCAAAGACAGTTCTTTTTCAGAAATATTCCTTTTTATTTTTACCGGGCTTAAAAGGTACTCGGTGGAAACGCCGCCCCTGGTCAGTTTGGCTTCAATCTCCTCAGGCGTCATGTCAATTATGGACGCAATCGCATTTAAAGCCTTAACCCTGTCCGGGTTCTGCCTGAAGTTTACGGGGATGATGGAAAACGTATACGATGTTTTATTTACCACAAGCGGGGTGTAATTCCTGTCATAGATATAACCGCGCGGCGCCGGTATTTTTATAACGCTTATGCAGTTCTCGTCGGACTGTTCCTTGTAGTATGAGCCCCTGATCACCTGCAGGTAGAAAACCCTGAAGAATAGCATCAGCATGCAGACTGACACGATCCAGCCCAGGATGTTCACCCGGATCAGGCTCTTATAGATGCTCTTTATCTTATCGGCGACATTGTCTTTAGCCATGAACCAATCCTTTTATAATTAAGCTCCGCAATTTTCATGATGATCGCACCCGCAGCAATGGTAGTGGCGATCTTCCAGAGTATTATGAAAAATGGAAATACAACCTTTGTCATGGAGGCATAAAAAAAGAATACGATAATGACGCCGGTTATTTCCTTGATGACTTCCACGCAGGCAAGTATGACGATCTTCGTCGGATAATTGTCCCTGTATAAGCTTAAACAAAGTATCCTTCCCGCCAGCAATGCGGTTATTTTTGAAGTCAACGAAAATCCGACAAAAGGCATAAGAAACGCGTCATGGATCAAAGCGGCGATCACAGTAAACGTAAAAGCGGTATAATCCCTGCCGCCGATCAAAAGCATGACACCGGCTATCAGGGTGAAATCGATGTAATGAAAGTGCCTGTTAATGGCATACGCCGAGTTGTCATATAGTATAACCAACGCAAGCAGGAGCCATAAGAAAAAACCATTCCTGATAAAGCCCACCTCTTCGCTTAATTGACGCGCTTTATGATTAAAAACGCTATATTTTGTTTGTTCTTTGATCTCTGTTCTCTGTTCTGTGTACGTACGTTCATTCACAGAACAACAGAGAACACAGAACACAGAACATAGAACAATCATTTTTTTCTAATTATAAGTACTTCTTCAACTGTCATCATATTAACTGCGGGCTTTACTTTTACAACCATTGACAGGCTGTCAACTTTTTTATCGGCTTTTATCACAGTGCCTATCCTTACGCCTTCAGGAAATGACTTTCCCAATCCCGAAGTAACTATATTATCGCCTTCTTTTACATCTTCTTCCCGGGGGATGTAGTTAATGGAACATTTATTGTAACTTTCACCGGATAAAATGCCTGTCACCCGGCTTCTTGCGTCCCTCGCGGAAACAGCGCTTTTTACATCGGTTAAAAGCTGAACCTGTGCGGTAGTGCCGGTAACTTTAAACACCCGCCCCACGGCGCCTTCAGAATTAATCACCCCGTCGCCTTCCGATATGCCGTCGTCCGAGCCGCGGTCTATGGTATAAAAATAAATCAGGCCGTCGTCATTTGATCCGATCACGAAGGCATAACAGATAACCGATGATTTAAAATCGCGGACGGATCTCAGTACGACCATTTTTCTCAGCCTGTCACTCTCGGCTGTTAATACCTGGCTTTCGGCTTCAAGCTGCATATTCTTTTCGCTTATTACTTTTAAGCTCTTTTTCGCCGAAGAACTGAAAGCATCGCCGGTATAAGAAATAAAATCCGACATTTTTTTTTGGAATCCGCCCGTGAAGGAAGATATAAAGTTAAAGCGGGGTTTTTTCCATATAAAAAAAAGCCCTATGAGAAGCAGTATGACTACCGCCGCGTATATAATCCTGTCCGGGCTTTTCTTCCTTTTCATAAAATCAGATTATACTGTCTTCACCCTCGAATGCGAGCCGTCTTAAGACATCAAGCTGCTCTTCAAGCATCTTGCCTGCCCCGGTGACAACGCAATCCTGCGGATTATCAGCGATATGCACCGGCACCCCGGTTTCGTCCCGCAGTTTTAGATCAAAAGCCTTAAGCTGCGATCCTCCTCCGGTCAGCACTATGCCTTTGTCTATGATATCAGACGCAAGCTCGGGTTTGGTCTGTTCGAGAGTGTATTTTATACCGTCAATAATTTTGTTGATGGGCTCTTCGAGGGCTATGGCCATCTCGTCCGATGTTATCCTGATGGTCCTCGGCAGGCCGGTTGTCAGATCGGATCCTTTTACGTCCATCTCAAGCGGGTCTTCAAGTTTCTGCGCGCATCCAATTTCGATCTTTACGCGCTCGGCCGTCCTCTCGCCGATATGCAGGTTATACGCTTTTTTAAGGTAAGCCATGATGGCTTCATCAAACTTGTCCCCTGCGGTCCTGATTGAATTAAAAACCACAAGCCCGCCCATGGATATGACGGCAACTTCCGTGGTTCCTCCGCCTATGTCAACTACCATGTGGCCCACCGGGTCTTCCACGGGAAGCCCTGCTCCTATAGCGGCCGCCATAGGTTCGTCTATGAGATATACTTCCCTGGCTCCGGCCTGTATTGCTGATTCTTTTACAGCTCTTTTTTCAACTGGTGTTACGCCCTTAGGTACGGATATGGCAATCCTTGGGTTTACCATGGAATGCCTGTTATGAACCTTTACAATGAAATATCTTAACATTTTTTCAGTGACATTAAAATCAGCGATGACCCCGTCCTTCATGGGCCGGATGGCAAAAACATCGCCAGGTGTCTTTCCCACCATCTGTTTTGCCGCTTCACCTACAGCTATAACTTCCCTGTTCTTATAAAGAGCAACAATCGAAGGCTCTTTTAATACTATTCCCTTGTTTTTCAGGTAAACAAGCGTTGTGGCCGTTCCCAGATCGATTGCCATGTCGTTTGAGAACATGCCGAGTAACCAATCAAATATCATTTCCTGGCCCCTTTCTTCTTTGTGCGTTTAGCGGCCGGTTTTTTTGAGCCTTTAACGATAGGCCTGGACATTACTTTTTTATCTTCTTTTGCCGGAGCCGCGTCTTTTGACTTTTCTCCGCCAAACCACTTATCCGTATCAACTCCGCCCCACTCTATCATGCCCTGAAGAACAACAAGACCGATAAGAAGCAAAAGCAACAAAACGCCGATAATTACACCTAGTACCATCTTAAGACCTCCTGAAATTTTTACCCTTATAATTATGATATTTATAGAAATAACAAGGGCATTAAAATAACAAGCGTCAGTATATCAAAATACAGCATACAATGCAATACTTTTTACCCGGGAATTTATGTTATAGGACAAACGTTTTTGCCTGCGTAGGGGCGCGACGAACGCGTGCCCGGGCGGCTTCGTTTTAATGTCCTCGTTGGGCGGGCTTTAGTCCCGCCCCTGCGTTAACCGTCTTCAAATATTTTCCCGCTTAAAAACGCAACTGTATCTCCGCGTTAAATGTCCTGCCCGGCATGGGAAAGTTACTGACAACTTCATAAGTTGTATTATCAAGAATATTCTTAAAATCCAAGAATACTTTTACATTCTTGCTTATCTCATGAACAGCCGTGCAATTAAGCAAGTAATAAGATTTTAAAGTTTTTCCCGAGTTGTCTTTTCTTAAGTCCACATACTGCCCGTCAACCGTAAGCTTGGTATCAAACGGGAACTTTATATTTACCCCCGCGTCTACTGCGCCTTCGGGCCTGTAGGGAAGCTGCTTATTGTTCTGGTCAACCGCCCTGAGGAACGTGTAACGCACGTACACTGCAAGGAAATCCGCAGGCACAAAATCAACTTTTGCCTCGATACCGCTGATCTCGGCCTTGTTAATGTTGAACGGGGTCGTTGTAACTGACGTACCGTCTGTCATATCCATCCAACTGATAAGGTTTACAATTTCGCTTTTAAAAAAAGTTACTGATTCGGTTATTTTCGCGTCTTTTTTCCCGACGCCTATCTCATAGCTGGTTGAATCTTCAGGCTTAAGGCCCGGGTTGCCTTTCATATAATAACCGTACCCAAAATCCTGCACTGGCCAGTATAAATCCCCAAGCGTCGGTGCGGAAAATGATTTATCAAACGAAACCCTGAAGTCAACATTTTCGGGGAATTTGTATTTGGCGCTTATATTTTCGCTGGACATGTTATTATAAGCGGAATTAAAATCAGCCCGGAATCCCATGTTTATCAAAAGCTTATCGTCGAGCATTTTAACTGAAATATTGGAGACTGACGCTTGATTTGTATTTGTTGTATTGCCTATATCAGTGCTGTCCAATTGTTTTAGATTTGCTTCATATCCGGTCATACCCGAGAAAAATCCTCCTTCATCATATAGCATATTAAATGACCCGTTGTATTCTTTTTTCTTTTGGTTTGAGTTCATAAAAATACTCGGTTCAATAAAACGCAGCTGGGCGGAACGCATATACCCGCTTAATTGTGCCTTGATCACGCCAATGTTAAACTTTTCATCAGCTCCAAAATGGTAATTCTCATCCGTTTCTTTCGCATCCTGCGATTTGTCATAGGGCGGGTTTAAACCCGAGAAAGGCACTCCCATTTGCCTGTTAAAATAGTAACCAAACAGGGTTGAATCAAGAAAATCACCCGTAAAAGCGAGTTTTGCATTCAGGGTATTCTTTAGATAGGCTGAATTATCCGTGTACCCGTCGCTTTTTTCCTCAACCGCGGACGCCGAATACTTGACGCCAAAAACCTTATAATCGGATGATACGGCATATTTCTGGAAGTTATATGATCCGTAGGAAGCCGAGGCAACGACAGGTTTTTCCTCTTTTGAACCGGTGATCACATTTATCACCCCTGATGCCGCGTTTGCCCCGTAAACAGATGACAACCCGCCTTTTACTATCTCTATCCTGTCAATATCACCGATCTCTATCTGGTTTAAATCGACGCCGCCAACCTCAATATCATTTAAAGGCACCCCATCCTGCATAATTAAAGTATGGCTGGAATTTGCCCCGCGGATTAAAACAGAGCTTACCCCCTGGTAGCCGCCGGACCTCAGCACTATCGCTCCCGGGATGGAATCAAGCACATCCTGGAGTTTTGCCTCCCCTGAGTCAGCTATTGCGGCCGCTTTTATGACCTCGACATTGCGCGGTACAAGCGCGATATCCTCGGGTACCCTGCGCGCAGTCACGACAATTTCACCGGCGTTTGTGGCGGTCTGGGCCGTTTGAGCCTGCTGGGCCGCCGGGGTCGGAACAACCTTATTCTTCCAGTCGTAAACACCCGGCGCGTTTCCCTTGCTTGAGATGCCCGATGGCGCCGATGCCCCGTTCTGCTGGGCCAACGAATTTCCCTGCGAAGCCTGCGTGCCATACTGGGCGCCGGCTGAGTTATAGTCGGACGAAAAAGCCAGGATCAAACCCGCTGCAAGTACCAGTAATACGGCGATAATGTTTAGTTTTTTCATATTGTTCTCCTTATTTAATAAAATATTCCAATATTTGGATTTTGTAGAGCGGCTGCTTGCTGCCGCTCACCCTGGCTTCATGAAACGGTTCTTCGGTTTGTAAGGCCCGCGTCAGAGAGGCAGCAAGCAGCCTCTCTACGAGATCCAAAATACACAAGAGCCCTCGGTTTTCTACTATCTACTCTCAACTTTCTGTATATTTTGACCTTGACTTCCCGGCACCATGAACAGATTCGGCTTGCCGGTCATTTTGTTGTTTTCTATGTAAAAATTCTCAAGGCCGTACACGCGCCTTATTACGCTTTCTTCTATGACTTCATGCGGCGAGCCGTCGGCTTCCACGCGGCCGTCCTTCATCAGGATAACTCTTTTCACATATTCGGCTGCCAGGTTTATTCCGTGCGATATCATCAGGATCGTATGCCCCGTATTATTCAACCTTGATATATGCTCCATAAGCTCGGACTGGTTTTTCACATCAAGATATGTCAGCGGCTCATCCATTATCAGCAGCTTTGCTTCCTGCGCGAACGCCCTTGCTATTAACGCCATTCTTTTTTCCCCGCCGCTTAGGGAATTATAGCTGTGTGTTTTTTTTGAATCCAGTCCGAAGTAGAGGATTGCTTCCGCTACCTTATCCCTGTCGCTTTTTTTTAAGGCGCCTGTTTCATTGATATACGGCCTTCTGCCCATGCCCACTATGTCTTCAACTGAAAAATCAAAGGTCAGGTTGTCTATCTGCGGTATGTACGATACCAATGACGCCCGCTGCGTATTGGTGTATCCGTTTACAGGCTTTCCGGCTAAAAACACATTTCCCGTATATCCGCGCGTTAACCCCGCGAGTATCTTTACAAGCGTGGTCTTGCCCGCGCCGTTTGGCCCTATCAAGGCGGCGGATTCCCCTTCATTAAGGAAAAATGACACGTCCTTTAAACTAAAATCCCCGTCCTCATAACTGTAACCTATGTTTTTTGCCTCCAGTATCCTCATATGTTTTTCCTCCTGTTCATTAAAAATATGAAAACAGGCACGCCTATGAGCCCCGTAATAACCCCAACCGGGATCTCAGCAGGCAGAAAAATTGTCCTGGCGAGAGTATCGGCGCATAAAAGAAATGCCGCCCCGGATAAAAATGAAGCCGGGATCATGTACCGCATATCCGGACCTATGAAAAATCTTGTTATATGGGGTATTATGAGGCCGACAAATCCGATTACCCCGCTTAAAGCCACTGATATGGCCGTTAAAACCCCGGCAAAAATGAAATATATGACTTTTATGAATTCAGTCCTGACGCCGAGTGATTTTGCCTCGTCCTCTCCCGTGGCCATTATGTTCAGGTCATTCGCAAAGTATAGAGCCGCGGCAAGTATGATCAGCGTGATTAAGGCCCCGTAAATTGCAAGACTAGGGCTTATATTTGACAGATCACCCATGAGCCAGAATACCACTTTAACCAGATCCCGGGAAAATACCGCGTTTAGCATCATGATAAGGGAAGAAAAAAATGATCCTATCATTACGCCTGTCAGCAAAAGCCTCGAAACAGACAGGGACCCGAAAGCAATTGACAGCCTGTAAACCACATACATGGTGACAAGCGCGCCCGCGATCGAAGGCAGTATAAGTCCGGACACTCCGGCTATAATAGCGCAGGCCGCCCCAAAGGCTGCGCCTGATGATATGCCGGTAATAAAAGGATCAACCAGCGGATTTTTTAAAAGCGCCTGAAGAATGGCGCCGCTTGATGCAAGCATGCCGCCGACCAACACGGCGAATATTATCCTCGGCAGCCTTATTTTCATTATTATATCGTAATTGGAACCGCCCTCTTTGCCTGTTAAAAAACTTATTATATCGGACATGGCCACATGCACCGAACCGCACGATATGGCCCAGACAAAACACAATAATAAAACAAAAGCGCTTGACGCTGTATAAACCATGACTTTTGGCTTCATTTCATTATCGCCTTGTGAAATATCTGTTTTAACATCCTGATCGCCTGGGGTATGCGCGGACCCGGCCTGAGCAGCATGTCAAAATTATCCAGCACATATATATTACCTTTCCTGCCCGCCGAAGTCTGCAAAAAATATTCCCTTTTCAGGTAGTCTGCTTCGGGTTTGTATAAAAGTATTATAACATCCGGGTTCCTTTTGATGACTTCTTCGGGGGAAATCTTCGGATATTCCGTCCCGGCGTTATATAATATATTCTTCCCGCCGGCCAGCTTAATTGCCTCATTTATAAATGAAGCTTTTCCGATCGCCATCACAGGCTGGCTCCATAACTCCACATAAACTTTCAATGGCGTATCAGACGCCGACACCACTGAATCCATGGCCCTTTCAAATTCTATTATTTTATTTCTTGCTGTTATTGGATCGCCTGTAAGTTTGCCTAGGATGTTAATGTCCCCCCATATTCCTTCAGTCAGGTTCATCGGATACATGACTATGACCGGTATCCCCAGTTTTTCAAGGCTTGATATGGCTTTCTTTTGTATCCCCCCGCCGGATATGACCACGTCCGGCTTTAAATGCACTATTTTTTCAACATCAGGAGCCATGAAAGAACCGGCTTTTTCCTTTTTCCTCGCGCCCGCCGGCCAATCGCAGTTGGTGGAAACCGCCAATAGCATGTCCTGCTTGCCCATCCAGTAGATCATCTCGGTATGCGCCGGCGAAAGGCAGACAATGGATTTAACAGGCGTGTTAACTTCAACCTTGCGGCCCACATCATCGGTAATAACAGTTGCCTGTAAAGCGCATGCGATAAACACCGCGGTTGATAGCACCATTAATTTTTTCATGTTAAAAGTCGATCCCTTTTCTGGCCTTTACGCCTTTTTTAAACGGATGTTTTACTTCCTTCATTTCCGTGACCAGATCCGCCCTTTTCAGGAGCCCTTTGGAAGCGTTCCTGCCGGTAATAACAATCTCGAGCTTGGCGGATTTTGAATCAAGCATCTTTAAGACCTTACTTTCTTCAACTAACCTGAAATTTACCAGGTGCGTAAGCTCATCAAGTATAATAAGGTCATAATTCCCGTTTGCAATTGTATTGGCGGCTGTTTCGAGGTCGCTTTGAACCTGTCCAGCCAATGCTTCAACAGACGCTTTCCTGTCAAATAACGGCGTTGTCTGGTTAAACCTGATAAAATCAATATCTGTAAAGCTGCTTAAGATTTTTTCCTCAGAAACCGGGAACTCCCCGCCTTTTAAAAACTGGTAAAAAGCTACCTTAAGCCCCGCGCCGGCCGCGCGTATCGCGAGCCCGATGGCTGCCGTGGTTTTTCCTTTGCCGGCCCCTGTGTAAACCTGTATGAGTCCGTTTTTCATGGTTAACTCCTTAAACGCCTTTTATATGGTATAAAATCTTGTTCCTTTCCTTCTTCGGCAGGTGCGACACGCTGTTCAGCAGCAGCAGGAAAAACGCGCCCCTTTTTGAGTCGTAAAACACTTCAGATAGCGACGCATTATAAATCCTGAGCCTTTTATAATCCTTAAGCCCTATCACAAAAGAAACTATCTGCCTTACCACTCCTCCGTGCGCCACCAAAACTATGTCTTTGCCTTTGTACTTTTTTACAACCTGCATAAAGGCCTTATTCAGCCTGGCAAAAAACGCCGGGTCCTTTTCGCCCGTAAAACCCTTTTTCTGGCTGTGATACCGGTCGTATGTGGTCCCTTCCAGATTGCCGTAGTTGCGTTCCCTTAAAGTTTTCATCTTGTGTATCCGGGCCTTTAAACCTGTTGCCTTTTTTATCTCGTACGCAGTCTGGTATGCCCTTTTTAAATCGCTGCTGATAATGGCGTCTATTTTCCGGTGCTTGAATTCTTTTGCTATTGCACGCGCCTGCATGAGGCCGGTTTTATTTAAGGGTATATCGGTCTGCCCCTGGAATAAGAACTTGTTGTTCCAGTCTGTCTCACCGTGCCGGACAAGATAAATATACATCGGTCCTAAAACCTCCATAAGCAGGCTCTTTAGTTCTTGCCTTTCTACTCATTGCTATCTACTTTCTGAATGTTTCGACCTTATAAATGACAAAACCCGGCTCGCGCCGGGTCATATGTAAAACCGTTTCCCCTACCGCGAAGGCACTATCCATTATATCAGTGGACCGGGCTCATGCCTTTTGGGCCATTACCGTTGCGCGACAGCGCCCCGAATCTCACGGGGACTTCCTCTGATAAAACGTTTATTTCTTTACACTTTTATTTCTTTATACTTTTAATATATTTTGACCTTCTACTCTCTACTATCTACTATCTGAATGTTTTGACTTGTTTTGACTATTCCCCGTCATCGCCTATCGAGTTGGTCGGGCATGAACCCATTGAATCTTTGGAAGCGGCGATCTCGCCGTCATTCGCCGGCTGTTTGTACACATAAGCGTGCGAACCATCATCATTCATCTTGAAATTTTCCGGAGCAGAACCTTCGCATACTCCGCATGCTATGCATTGGTCATCAACGTAAAATTTACCCGGTACGTTTTCTGATACTTTACCGCCTTTGTTCGCCACGATACATCTCCTTTAAACTGTTATTTAGTCGATTAAAACCTGCGACGCTAATATATAATATTTTTTAAAAAATTTCAAGTTATATTTAAGCCCTTAATACTTTTTCTTTTTTGCCCGTAAAATCAAGCACTTTCGAAGGCTTTCCTTTCACTTTTTTATCATCCTTTACAGCCATCCTTACCCCGCGCATGACAATTGCTTCAATTTCGCTGAACTTCCGGGGGGATCTATTGCCAGAAATATTGGCTGAAGTCGCGGCTAAAGGTTCATCCAGTTTTTTTAATATTCCGTTAATTAAGGATGATTTTATCACCCTGAAACCGGCTGTACCTGTTTTTAGAAAAGAGAACCTGGTCCTGTATTCTCTGTTTAATTTTAATATAACGGTATAAGGCCCGGGAAGCAATCCGCTGATCTTGCGTTTTAAGGCGGGTGTTGCCGTGGTATATCTGAAAATATCCTTTTTATCGGCTAAAAAAAGCTGCAAGGGCTTTTTCTTTGACCTGCCCTTTATCCGGTAAACCCTGGATGCAGCGCGCGGGCTTAATGCCCTGCAAAACAGACCGTAAACAGTATCCGTTGGAAAAATACAGGCATCATCATTTTTAAGGATTTCCAGGGCTTTATTTATCTTATCCGCGTTCATTTTTTATCTTCAAGGTATTTCTTTATTCCCTTTTCCTGAAGTTCTTTGTCTTTTTTCTCGACTGAAGAAGCGAGGTTTTTCTTATATTCAACAAGTTTCTTTTTAAGCACCGGGTATTTAACTGCCAGTATCTGTGCCGCAAAAATACCCGCGTTTATCGCCCCTGCTTTCCCTATTGACATGCAGGCGACCGGTATGCCGCCCGGCATCTGGACTATTGAATAAAACGCATCCAACCCGTCCAGACCGCCGCCCTGCATTGGAACTCCTATGACAGGCATGGTTGTTTCCGCCGCAATCACGCCGCCCAGATGGGCGGCCATTCCCGCGGCGGCTATTATAACTTCACAACCGTTCTTTTCAGATTCATCAAGGAAAGATTTTACCTTATCAGGGGTTCTGTGCGCTGAAGTTATGCTTACGTATGTTTCAACGCCAAAACCCGCGAGGATATCCACAGTTTCCTTCATCACAGCCAAATCCGAATCGCTTCCCATAACGATGGCAACTTTCATAAGAACCTCCATTTTAAAGCCTTTCTGCCCACGTCTTTCCTATAGTATACGCCTTCAAAATGCGCTTTGTCTATATGCTTGTATACCTTTTCTATGGCTGATCTTATATCTTTTGCCACGGCGGTTACGTTAAGCACGCGGCCCCCGGCTGTTACAATTTTACCATTTTTAATTGTGGTGCCCGCGTGAAAGACCATAACATCATTCATGTTGTCAAAGGCGTCCAGGCCCGCTATTTCCCTGCCTTTTTCATAATCGCCCGGATAACCTTTTGAGGCCAGAACAACGGTTATCGAGGCTTTATTTTCTATTTCCATCTTTATGTCCTTAAGCCTGCCTTCAGCTGACGCGAGGCAAAGTTCAAGCAGATCGGTTTTCAGAAGCGGCAGCACAGCCTGTGTTTCAGGGTCGCCAAAACGCACGTTGTACTCGAGTACTTTTGGCCCGTCCTTTGTCATCATAATACCCGCATATAGTATGCCTTTATAAATTATGCCCTCGCTTCTTAAGGCAGAAACCGTCGGCAGAAGTATTTCGTTTTTTATCTTTTCAGCCAATGCCGGAGTGATAAGCGGCGCGGGCGCGTATGCGCCCATGCCTCCCGTGTTCGGGCCTTTGTCCCCGTCAAATATGCGCTTGTGGTCCTGGGACGCAGGCAATGGCAGCACTGTTTCACCGTCGGTAAAAGCGAGTATGCTCGCTTCCTCGCCTTCCAGGAACTCCTCAATGACCGTTCGTTTCCCGGCGCCGCCGAAAATCTTTAAATCCATGATATCTTTAACCGCACCTATGGCTTCCGCTTCGTTTGCGGCTATTATCACGCCCTTACCTGCGGCAAGCCCGTCCGCTTTCACTACCAGAGGATATTTTTTATGGGCTTTTATGTATTTGACAGCGTCCGTACTTTTGTCAAACTCACCAAAATCAGCGGTTGGTATCCTGTATTTTTTAAAAAGGTTCTTTGTAAAAGCCTTGCTGCCTTCCATCTGCGCCGCGGCTTTATTTGGGCCGAATATTTTAAGCCCTTCCGCTTCAAATATATCGACTATGCCCGCCACAAGCGGTATTTCAGGCCCGACAATGGTCAGGCCTATTTTTTTTTCTCTGGCGAATTTAAGCAGGCCGTTTATGTCGTCAACTTTGATGCTGACGTTTTCGGCTGTCTTTGCCGTCCCCGCATTTCCGGGCGCGCAGTATATCTTATCAACGCGTTTTGATTTAGCCGCGCACCAGACTATGGCGTGTTCGCGCCCGCCGCTCCCTATGACAAGTATGTCCATTAAACCTCCGGTAAATCTTAAGTTTCAAGTTTCAAATCTTAAAACTCAAAACTCGAAACTTCCATTCTCTCATTTTATCAAACTTTCCAGTTGTACAGGTTAAAAAACTCATCAGGCATCTGTATCCTGATCACGCCTTTTTCCGGGACCTTTTCCTTTTCCACCCCGTCAACATATAAAAATACCAGGACAGTTACTTCCTTGTTTTCCCTGAGCGCGCCCAATGATTCAAACGGGATTTTTGCCTCAAAAATCTCCTTCACGCTGAAAGTTATATTGTCCCTGCGCACGTTATTGGTTTCTATGTTCCCGTTGGCAGGCATGAATTTTACCGTGCCAATATTTATCCCGTCCGTAAGGCGCACTTCAACGGCTAATCCCTTTACGTCTTTTACCTTTTCGGCCATATCTATCCTGAAATAAAGCGCCTTTAGGTCAAATCCATACAGCAGTTTCTGCGTCATTTTTGAGACTTTGTGCGTTGCCCCGCCTTCTTTTGACATATCCACTATTCCCGCGCCTTTCCACTCATAAAAGTTCGTGTCCATACCGTCTATTTCCGGCGTAATGAACGCGGTCGGAGGTATCTCAAAGGATGAAGCGGCCTTGGATATTGGAACATACAGCAGGTCAGGCACTTTTTCACCGATTATTTTATATACGTTGATCAGATGCAGTCTGTACAGGTTATCAAACTCCGTATCATTTTTCGATGAATGATCGTCGCCGTACCACCAGTTCCAATCACTGCCCTCGGCCGTGTATATGGACTCCCATGCGCGGCTTAACTTGTTTGTTTCCGCCGGATGATCCTCCTGCCAGCGTACAAGGTGCTCTCTCACTTTTTTCAGCAGTTTCCAGGATGTCCTGTCGTCTTCATGGCCTATCCATATATAAAAATCATGGTTTATCCATGAACCCGGAAACAGGTTTTTTATTTCAGGCTTATCAGTGAAACTTTTAGTGAGCTCGCTAATCGTAACTGTTTCAAAATCGTCATTGGATGACAGCGCCTTATACAACTCATCCAGAAAATCACGCCCGTCGTTCGGATAGTACTCCCAGCAGTTCTCGCCGTCAAGTATCACATTTACCGCGTGGGCTTTTTCATCAAGGCTGTTCTTAATATTGTAAAGTTCTTTTATGAAGTGATCCGCGGCTTCTTTTGCGTTCCATCCCTGATAAGTAAACCCTATAAGGTCGGACAAATAGTGATTGCGGAACACCATGTTAACCGGTCCGGACGGCGTATTTACAAAGTATGGTTTATAAATCGTGTCTTTTCCCTGTTTTATCCCGTCTATGTACATGGATTCCCTTAGTATTTCCTCGTCGGTTGCGGCCCACTTGATGCCATTTTTTGCGAGTATACCCATGGCCTCGGTGGAAACCGAACCTTCTGACGGCCACATGCCTGAAGGGGGTGTCCCAAATTTTTCCGTGTAGTAATCAACCGCTTTTTTAACCTGCATATCGGCGTCTTCAGGGTGTGAAAAATTAAAATTAAGCGCTATTTTGGGCATACATGTTTTTGCCGTATCCGTATTGCACACCAGCGGCAGTATGGGATGGTAAAAAGGCGTGGTTGAGATCTCTATCCTGCCTTTTTCCTGCAGTTCCCTGTATTTGGGTATGATCAGTTTCATTATTTCCAGATGTGAATTTATGCAGTAGTTCTTTTCCTCCTCGGTAAAGTTCTCGCCCTTTTTCTTCAGCCTGTCAAGCTCCGGATACATTTTCAGGAACACAGGGTCGATCCACGTAAGGTTAAACCACATCTGCAGATCGCGTATCTCATCAACGGTAAAAAGTATATGTGTCTTTTTTATTTCGTCAGGGTGGGAGTTCTCTCCCCTCTTTTTGAGCAGATAAGAATAGCGCGGGTAAGGGAATATCATAGTCTCCCAATTTGCCATGAAAAAGTTATATATTACAAAAATACGTTCTTCTTCCGTAAGTGAAGCGGCGGATTTTAGCGACACGTCCATGAATACATCGGTAGTGCCGTTTAAATATTCATCGATTTGAAGCAGTAAGCACGGCACAAGGTTAAAATTCTGTTTTATTTTAGGGTAATTGTCCAGTATTGCCGCCATGTCGTAATAGTCCTTAACAGCGTGCAGCCTGACCCATGGCAGTATGAATTTGTCGGTCTCTATGTTCTTATAGTAAGGCTGGTGCATGTGCCACAAAAAAGTAATCTGTAAAGGCTGTTTCATGTGTCTCCTTTAAGCGTTTATGTCTAATTATTATAATATAGATTTTAAGTATTTGGCAATGTTTTTTTGGGCGCTTTACTGTAATGGTTTTCTGTAATTGCCTGTGTAGGCGCAACCTTTATCCATAACGCTTTGCTTATACGGACTATAGGGTTGCGGCTCTTGTACTAACGACGGTCCAAACCACTGCTTCTTCATTTTAATCAAAATCCGCAACCTTATTGTCCATGGAACATGGATAAAGGTTGCGCCTACACAATCAAATCTCACAGTCTGTTCACTGCTGTATTATCTTCAAAAACTCCTGCTCATTTACCGTCTTTAACCCGAGCTTTACCGCCTTATCATACTTTGACCCCGGTTCGTTCCCAACAACAACATATGCCGTGTCTTTGCCGACCGAAGACGATACCCTGCCGCCCAAAGACTTTACTATGCTTCCGGCCTCGCCTCGGGAATATTTGGACATCTCCCCGGTGAACACAAATACCCGGCCGTTGAGGATATTTTTGGTTACTTTCTTTTTCAGCCTTTTCATGTTAACGCCCGCCTTGCGGAGTTTTTCTATTACTTCCTTGTTTTCCTTAGCCTTGAAAAAATCCAATATGTCTTCCGCCACCACTTTTCCTATTTCGTGTATCCGCGTAAGTTCTTCATCTTTGGCTTCAGCCAGCTTATCAAGCGTGTCATAATTTTCAGCCAGTACTTCGGCTGTCTGTTGGCCCACATTTCTTATGCCAAGCGCAAATATCAAATTTTCAAGCTCTCTTTTTTTGGAGTTTTCTATTTCTCCCAGCAGATTGTCAGCCGACTTCTGGCCCATCCTGTCCATGTTCGCGACGTCAAAAATAGTAAGCGAGTACAGGTCCCCGTAATCCTTTATCATTTTATTCCGTATCATCTGTTCCACAACTGCCGGTCCCATGCCGTCTATATTCATGGCCTCCCTGCCGCCGAAGTGGGTTATACGCCCCTCAAGCTGGGCCGGACATTTGACATTGATGCAGCGGGTTGCCTTCTCTTCCTCTTCGCGCACGACTTTTGCGCCGCACGCAGGGCATTCCGTAGGCATCTTGAATTTTTTTTCTTTTCCGGTGCGTGCCTGTGTGTCTACGCCCACAACTTCAGGTATGATCTCGCCGGCTTTTTCGACTATAACAATATCGCCGATTCTTATATCTTTTCTTTCTATCTCGTCCTCATTATGAAGAGTGGCCCTTTTTACGGTGGTCCCGGCAAGCCTGACCGGTTCCAGCTCGGCAACGGGCGTTAAGGACCCCACCCTGCCCACCTGAACCGTTATGGCATTCAACCTTGTCTTTGCCTGTTCGGCCTTAAATTTGTACGCTATGGCCCACCTTGGACTTTTTGCAGTAACCCCGAGTATTTCCTGTTTGTCAAATTCATTTACCTTTATAACCATGCCGTCAACGGCATATGGCAGACCGTGGCGCTTTTCCTCGAACGAATCAATGTACTTAATGACAGCGTCCATGTCAGGAAGCTTTTTAAACCCCTCATTTACTGGGAATCCGAGTTCTTTTAGTTTTTCTAGCGCTTCAAACTGACCAGCCACGCCGAATTTTTCCGGCTCTATGAGAGTGTATATAAAAAGGCTCAATTTCCTTGAAGCAACCACCCTGGGGTCCAGCAGCTTAAGGGCCCCTGCCGCCGCATTGCGGGGATTTGCAAATAATGCCTCGTCCGCCTTTTCCCTTTCTTCATTAATCACCTCAAACTGTTTTTTGGAAAGGTAAACTTCCCCCCGCGCTTCCATGTTCAGGAATTTCCTGTCCGCAATCTTCAACGGCAGTGATTTTACCGTCTTAATATTTTCGGTCGCGTCATCTCCCTTAACGCCGTCTCCCCTGGTCGCGCCTGTCACGAATATTCCATTCTTGTAACGCACTGCCACTGCAAGCCCGTCTATCTTAATCTCGACTGTGTAAGTAAATTTTTCAGTCACCTTCCTGACGCGCTTGTCAAATTCAAGAAGATCCTCATGCGAATAAGTATTATCCAGCGACATCATGGGTACGGAATGGGTAACGGTTTTGAATTCCTTTAAAGGTTCCCCGCCGACGCGCTGTGTCGACGAATCCGGGGTTTTCAGGCCGGGGTAGGTTTCTTCAATGGAAATTAGTTCTTTCATTAGCTTATCGTATTCAAAGTCAGTTATCTCGGGTTTTGCGTCCACGTAATAAAGGCGGTTATGATAGTCAAGTTCCTTGCGGAGTTTCTCGGCTTTGGATGATATTTTCCCGGGTATATTGGGCATAGGACCTCGTTTGTTTAATCATATTATTCGTTTTGAAAACGCCTACTTTTTCCTTTTTGCCTTTTTCAGCAGTTTTTCCAGCTCTCCGACTTTTTTGCACAGTTTTAATACTCCAATGGCTTCTATATCAGGCAGTTGTCCGTGCTGCAGCGAATCTTCAGGGTGTTTTTCGCCTTTTCTTACTATTCGCGCGGGAACACCGACCGCCGTGGAATTATCAGGCACATTTGTTATGACTACCGAACCCGCGCCTATTTTTACATTGTTCCCGATCGTTATATTACCCAGCACTTTGGCGCCCGAGCCGCATACTATATCGTTACCGAGTGTCGGGTGGCGCTTTCCTTTTTCCTTGCCTGTGCCTCCCAAAGTCACGCCCTGGTATAGAAGAACGTTATCCCCGATAATCGTGGTCTCGCCTATGACAACACCCATGCCGTGGTCTATGAAAAATCTTTTGCCTATTTGCGCGCCCGGGTGTATGTCAATGCCTGTCTGGAACCTTGAAAAAGCGGATATCATCCTTGGCAGTATGGGTATTTTTAATTTCCACAAGAAATGGGCTATCCTGTGGTTAATGATGGCATGAAGGCCAGGATACATGAAAATGACCTCAAACAGACTCTTGGCCGCCGGATCGCGGTCAAAGACCACCTTAATATCGTCGATGATGGACATAAATAAAACCTCCTGGATTATAAAGCCTGCTTTTAAAGTTTTTAAGCCAAAAGCCTTTAAACGAACTTACTTATCAGATAAAAACTTCCTCCAACTACCACTATCCCCTCCCCAGCCAATTTTCTCGCCAATTTTAACGCGGAATTATTGTCGGTTTCTATCTTAAACCTTATCCCATATTTTACTACATATTCTTTCATTTTTGCAATACTTATTGCCCTGGGATTATCTATCGAGGTCAGGACAAAGCTTATGTTCTTAAAATGCGATGCTTCCTTAAAAATAGCGCCTGCGTCCTTGTCTTTGAGCAGGCTGAATACAAAAACCGTTCTTTTACAGGGATATGATAAAGCCAGGGTCTTAAGCACCTCTTTGAAGGCGCCCGGGTTATGCGCCACGCTCAAAAAATATCCTTTTGCGTTCCATGACATCCTGCCCAAAACCTTTGTTTTCAAGACTGCTTTTTTTACTTTATCAGGGTCAAAACTGTAACCTGAACTTTCCATTACTTTAAGGCAGCTCAAAACCGTTGCCAGGTTTTTTGCCTGGACAGGCTCTACCATGCGGGTATCAAGGACGATACTGACAAAGTCCAGCACTATCCTGCCCAGCCTGTGGCCCATCCCCTTCACCGGATATAACTCATCGGCGAAAACCACCCTGTTTACGAACCTTTTTTTCAGGTGGTTCTTTAACAGAGCCCCGTCAACATTAACCACCAGCATGCCTTTGCCGGCTATCTCTTCCTTTTCCTTTAGGATAAGCATCCTGGTTTTGCCGAGATAATCAGTGTGCTCAAGCGATATGGAAGTTATAACGCTTAATAATTTATTTTTATAGCCGACATTCGTGGCGTCATACCTGCCGCCCAAGCCGGCTTCGATCACCGCTATCCTGACTTTTTCAGCCTTAAATATCATAAAAGCAAGCACGGTTAAGAATTCAAAGTAAGTGAGTTTGATGCGGTTTTTTGCGATAACAGAGAATAGTTTTAAACCTTCGCTTATGAATAACTTTTCTTTGACATTTTTGCCGTTGATCGCGATGCGTTCTTTTACGTCAATCAAGTGGGGTGAAGTGTACGTGCCTGTTTTAAGGCCGTGCATCATGAATATATTTGAAAGGTACCAGGCTGTTGAACCCTTGCCGTTGGAACCCGCGATGTGGACGCAGTCAAATGCGTCCTGCGGCGAACCGGCCAGGATAAGGGCCGATCTGACCCGTTCAAGCGAGAAATCAAACTTGAATTCGTTCAAGTCCTCAAGACGGCTGTAAAACTTAAGCCCTGCCCGCATATTTTTCTTTATTCAACATGGTTGACAATGATTGATGTATGGCATTTTTCATGTCCTTGCGGACCACTATGTAATCTATCATGCCGTGCTCCTGCAAAAATTCAGCGCGCTGGAATCCGGCCGGCAGTTTCTGCTTTATGGTTCCTTCGATCACCCTCGGACCCGCGAACATAATGAAAGCCTCCGGTTCGGCTATGTTTAAATCGCCGAGCATGGCAAAAGAAGCCGTGACGCCGCCGCCTGTGGGGTCGGTCATCACAGATACGAAGGGCAGCCCTTTATCCGCCAGTTTTCCAAGCCCTGCCGATATTTTCGCCATCTGCATCAAAGACATTATTCCTTCGTGCATCCTCGCGCCTCCGCCTGACGCGGATATTATGATGACAGGCAGGTTTTCCCTGATCGCCAGTTCGATCAGGGCGGTTATCCTCTCGCCCATCGCAGAACCGAGCGAGCCGCCCATGAAAAAGAAATCCGTAACCGCGAGCGCTATATCCATGCTGTTTATCTTTGCCGTTCCGGCCAGTACCGAATCCGTCATATTGGTTTTTTTTATTGAACTTTCAAGTTTTTCCTTATACTGGGGGAATCCCAAAAAATCGACAGAACGGACATCCTCAAACATAGGAACAAAACTTCCCTCATCCGTCAGTATCTCTATCCTCTTTTTCGCCGTTATCCTGCTGTGAAGCCCGCATTTGGGGCAAACGCTTAAATTGTCATCAAGCTCTTTTTTCAGGAGTATGGAGTCGCACTTCTCGCACTTAACCCACATTCCCTCGGGTATCTTTGTCTCCGACCTTTCAGTGGTCTTCCTGACTATTGTATATTTGGGCCTGTGAAACCATGCTGCCATTATTATTTCTCCTTTGTGTTTTTCATCTTTAAACCATGCCATAATTTAAATGCTTTTACCGCCACCTCGGCGAGTTCCGGATCAAACTGCGTTCCCGCGCACCTTTTTATCTCTTCTATACACACATTAAAAGGCAGCGCCTGCCTGTAGGGCCTGCT
The DNA here is from genome assembly GCA_937889595.1 of uncultured bacterium. Lineage (GTDB taxonomy): Bacteria > Oederibacteriota > PGYV01 > PGYV01 > Palsa-1178 > PALSA-1178. The sequence goes on along the minus strand of CALAOR010000064.1, from coordinate 103,158 downwards.
TGAAGACATGGCGTCAAATGTGTCCGCTATCGCCAGTATCCTTGAAAAATACGGTATTTTCTCCCCTTTTAATTTTGACGGATAACCGTTGCCGTCGTAACGCTCATGATGATGTTTTACCGCCGGTATTATGTGCCGCAACTGCGGTATGGCCTCGAGTATGTTTGCCGCGTATTCCGGGTGTTTCATTATTTCCGTGTATTCCGCCTCCGTTAACTTTGAAGGCTTTCGCAGTATCGACTCGTCCACGCCTATCTTGCCAATGTCATGCAGTATGCCGGTAAGATTCAGGTTTTCCGTTTCTTCCTCGCTAAAACTAAGCGCTTTTGCCATCAGCCCGGAAAACATGGTAACGCGCTCCGAATGGCCCCGGGTGTAAACGTCCTTGGTTTCTATCGCGGTTGCCAGCGACCTGACCGTATTTACAAAGAGCTCCTTTACATTTGCATAAAGCCTCGCATTTTCTATGGCTATCGCAGCCTGATTCGAGAGCGCCTCAAGCATGAGCATGTCATCGCTGTTGAAAGACTCGTTATTTTTCTTATTTAACACTTCCACAACGCCGATCAGGTTGTTTTTGGTCCTTAAAGGCACTGCCAGAACCGACTTGGTCTTAAAATCGGTTTTCTGGTCGGCCTCCTTAAAAAAACGCGGGTCAGACTGCGCGTCGGTTATCAGGACGCCTCTATTCTCGCGTATCACCCAACCCGCGATGCCTTCGCCTACCGGCACCTTTACTTCCTTTAATTTTCCTGACTTAGGCCCTGACACAGCCGCGAACTTCAATGTCTGCTTTTCTTCGTCGAGCATCATGATGGAACCGGCTTCGGCGCCCAAGGTATCCATGGATATTCCAAGTATCATATCAAAAAGCGTGTCAATATTCAGAGTGGAATTCACATACTCGGTCAGCTGCATCAGGTGTTCCAGCCTGTGTATCCTGTTTTTATTTTCTATAAAAAGCTGCGCGTTCTTTATGATCATCGATACATACGGTACATAAGCTGATACGATGGCAAGGTCATTTTCATCAAACGCTCCGTTGCCGTGCTTATTTAAGAGTTCCACCACGCCCAATATGTCATGTTCAAACTTTAATGGCACGCACAATATATTGCGCGTCGCGTATTTGATCGCCCTGCTTATCGTGGGGCTGAATCTTATGTCTTTTTTAACATCCGGGGTAATTATAGCCTTGCCTGACTGGGCCACCCATCCGGCAATGCCCTCTCCCATTTTTAATTTATAGTCCTTGAGTTTTCCCGCCTTTTTCCCTAGCGCCGCAGTAAACGTAAGCGTATCAGATGCCTTATCAACCAAAAGCAGGGATCCCGCGTCTGCGCATATGGTATCCATGAGCAGTTCCAGGAACCTTTCAAGTATCTTATCCAGGCTAAAATCCTTATTGGTGACTTCCGCTATTTCCCTCAGTATCAATACTTCTTTTTCAAGTTTTTCGACCTTAAGCCTGTATTGTTCCGCGGCGCTTGCTGGAGCATTTTCATCCTCAAAAACCTCTAAAATACCGATTTTGCCAATCTTAATATTTTTATTTGCCGGTTTCTTCTTTTTTGCAGCTTTTTTTAAGGCCTTTTTTGCCAATTTCATAACCTCTTCAATAGTTTATTGACGAACTGCTTCGACTTAAGGTGCAGCTGCTTTTTATTCCCGGCGAAATGCTCGATCAGGCTTACATATGCACTGCCAATGATTACCCCGTCCGCATGCTTTGCCACTTCTTCCGCCTGAGCGGGCGTGGATATTCCAAAACCCGCAAAAACCGGTTTTTCCGCAATTTTCATTATCTTTGACAGGAACTCAAAGTCAGTTGATAACTTCTTTTGCGCGCCGGTTACGCCTTTCAGCAGGATATAATACACAAAACCCCGCGATTTTTCTACTATTTTCTTCATTCTTTCAACCGTATTAGTAGGTGAAACAAGACAAATCACATAAAACCCTTTATTTTCAGCATAATCATAGAATTGCTTTTCTTCATCATAAGGAAGATCAGGCACTATAGCGCCGTCAACTCCGGCTTTAACGCAGTCATTGACAAACCTTTCTATACCATAGCTGTATATCAGGTTGTAGTAAAGCATGAAGATTATAGGAACGCTTACCCTGGCCCTGACCTTGGACACGAGCCCAAGCCCGTCTTTTATGGTAATTTTGTTTGCAATCGCCCGCTCTCCGGCCCTTTGTATGGTAGGCCCGTCAGCCACAGGGTCGGAAAAAGGGATGCCAAGCTCAATAGCAGAAACCCCCTGTCCAGCCAGGCTGTATATAAGTTCTTCAGTGGTTTTCAGGTCCGGATCCCCGGCCATCAAATAGATAACAAGATGTTTTTTGCGGCTGTCTTTGAGTGAGTCAAGTCGGTTCATAAGCTCTCCATTTGGTTCAAAGGTATTTGTTTTCTTGCCCGCGCCACTCCGAATTCCGAATTCCGAACTGGGTATTTACTATTTTTTACCGACATACTCCATTATCGTCCCCATATCCTTGTCGCCCCTGCCTGAAATGTTCACTATTACCAGGTCCTTTTTAGACAACTTCATTTTGTCGAGGTACGCCACGGCATGCGATGATTCCAATGCCGGGATTATGCCTTCTTCTTTTGAAAGCATTATGCACGCGTCTGCGGCTTCATGGTCGACTACATAGTCATATTTGACCCTGCCTGTGTCCTTCAGATAGCTGTGTTCCGGCCCGACACCCGGGTAATCCAGACCCGCTGATATGGAATGAGTCTCTGCTATCTGGCCGTTAATATCCTGCAATACATATGTCTTGGACCCGTGCAATACCCCGGTCCTTCCCTTTGTGAGGGTTGCCGAGTGTTTACCCGTTTCAACCCCAAGCCCTCCCGCTTCGACGCCGATCAATTTCACTTTTTTATCATTCAAAAATGGGTAAAAAATCCCCATGGCATTTGAGCCTCCGCCGACGCAGGCTAAAATGTAATCAGGAAGCTTTCCTTCGGCTTTCATTATCTGTTTTCTTGCTTCTTTGCCGATTATAGACTGGAAATCCCTGACCATCTCGGGATAAGGATGAAACCCGGCAACAGAACCTATAATATAAAAAGTATTGTCAACATTTTTGAGCCAATCCCGTGTTGCTTCGTTCATGGCGTCTTTTAGAGTTCTTGTCCCGGATTTTACCGGTATGACTTTTGTCCCTAAAAGCTGCATGCGAAATACGTTTAAGGCCTGCCTGCGGGTGTCTTCCTCCCCCATGTAAACCTCGCACTCCAGACCAAACATGGCCGCAACAGTTGCCGTGGCCACCCCGTGCTGCCCCGCGCCTGTCTCGGCAATTATCCTTGTTTTGCCCATCCTGCGCGCAAGCAAAATCTGGCCCAGGGTATTATTTATTTTATGAGCGCCGGTATGGTTTAAGTCTTCCCTCTTAAGGTAAATTTTTGCGTTATTAAACCTTTTTGAAAGCCTATCGGCCCTGTATAACGGCGTTGGCCGGCCCACGTAATATTTCAGGTAATAATCAAGTTCCTTTTTAAATGAAGGGTCGTTCTGCGCTTTCCTGTATTCACGTTCAAGGTCGTCGACAAGCGTGCGCAGGGTCTCAGGCGCAAACTTGCCGCCGTATGCCCCGAAAAAACCTTTGCTGTTTGGTAGTTTCATAAGTACTCCTTGAGTATTTGAGACTGGAACTTTAAGTTTAAATCATAGGACTAATTAAGGCCTTTTAGCTTTCAATTTGGCGGCCTTATCCATACTTTGAATTTCTTTAAACAACTTTTTTAATTTTGCCGGGCTTTTCTTTCCTTTTTTCTTTTCCACTCCCGAACTCACGTCCACCCCGTATGGCTTTGCCTCTTTTATCGCCCTACAGACGTTTTCCGGGTTTATTCCGCCTGCCACAAAGAACGGTTTGGGAAATTTAATGCCTTTGAGCATTTTCCAGTCAAAACACTGGCCTGTTCCCCCGCGGGCCGCCCTGCTGTATGTGTCAAAAAGAAAAGCATCCGCGTTTTTCCCATACTTTTTAACCTGCCGTTTCAGGTCAGCGGTATTTTTAACCCTTATTACCTTGACTATCATGGCGCCTTTTATTTCCCTTAAATAAGATACGGATTCATCGCCGTGCAGCTGGACCATGTTAAGCCTGAGTTTTTTTATGATATTGTTCACGGTTTGCGCTTTTTCATCCACAAAAACCCCGGCTTTTAAAACCCCGGGCTTCAGCTTTTTTATGATTAAAGCGGCTTTTTCAGGCGTTATCCTCCGCGGGCTTTCGGCAAAAATAAAACCTTCTATGTCCGCGCCGAGCCGCTGGGCAAGCTTTGCGTCAGTTAAATTCGTTATCCCGCATATTTTTATCCTCGGCATTATTTAGTTACCGTATTTGCTCATTATTTTATGCATTGATTCCTTCACGGCTTTCTCGTTCATTTTCATGAACATCGAGCCGATCAGGACGCCTTTTATCCTGCTGTCTGTGATCATTTTTTCAAGGTCTTCCACTTCATCAACGCCGCTTTCAATTATTACGTACTTCTCTTTCGGGATCGCCTTTATTATATTCTTGATCACCCCGAAATTTATCTTAAAGGTCTTCAGGTCCCTGGTGTTTATCCCTATTATATCCACACCCGAACCCAGTGCTTTTCTTAGATCTTCGCTGTTATGTACTTCCACGATCGGTGTCATGTTGAGGAAACGCACTTTTTTCACGAACTGCGTAACCACCTTTTTTTCCAGCGCCGCCGCTATCAAAAGGACGGCATCGGCCCTGGCCCAGCGCGACTCGTATATCTGGTACTCGTCTATGATAAAATCCTTGCGCAGTACGGGCAGCGAGGAATACTTCTTTACTTCCTCTATATACTCAAGCTTCCCGTCAAAAAACTTTTTGTCGGTAACTACCGATATGGCCCTCGCGCCCGCAGCCTCGTAATTCTCGGCTATTTTTTTTATGCTTATGTTCGCCTTTATGGTGCCTTTGGAAGGCGACTTTTTCTTTATCTCCGCGATTATGGAGAAATCATTGTACTCAAAAATATCCCTGAAATTCCTGTTTGCAGGCGCCTTGGTTATGTCGTTTAAAAGCTTTTCAACGGGCATTTTTTCCTTTTTCAGCTTAACCTCGGCCTTTTTTGCCTTTATTATCTTTTTCAGTATGCTCATCTTTTTTCCTCCATTTTTTTATTTTATATTTTAGCCCACGCCTGATGTCATATTTTAACTGTTCGAACACTTAACGAACTCTTTGAGTTTCCTTGCCGCATCTCCCGATTTTATTATTTTACCGGCAAGAGCAACTCCTTCCTGTGGTGTGCTTACTTTATCCGCTATAAAAAGCGCGAAGCCGCTGTTTAGAACTATCACATCCCTGTAAGGCCCGGTTTCTTTACCGTCAAATATATCCATTAAAATGGAAGCGTTCTTTTCGGGCCCTCCTCCTTTGACCGCTTCCATGGGCGCTTCTGTTATGCCGAAATCAGACGGTTTTATGTAGTATGTGTTTATCTTCCCGTCTTTGAGTTCGGAAACCTTTGTCGGCCCGGCAAGCGTTATCTCGTCCATATTTCCCTGCCCGCACACAACCGCCGAGTGGACCTGCCCCATATTTTTAAGCACCAGTGCGATTTTTTCAGTCAAAGTATCGGAAAAAACCCCCATCAGATGATGCGTATGCCTTGCCGGATTAATAATCGGCCCCAGCAGGTTGAAAATAGTCCTGACCCCGAGCTCTTTTCTGACGCCCATGGCGTATTTCATCGCCACATGGCAGGCGGGCGCGAAAAAGAACCCTATGCCTGTGGTTTCAATGCATTTTTTTATTAATTCATGGTTTATATCTATATTAACACCCAGCGCCTTTAGGACGTCCGCGCTTCCGCACTCGGACGTAACCGACCTGTTGCCGTGCTTGGCCACAGTAACATCCGCAGCCGCGGCAATTATGGAGACTGCCGTTGAAATATTTATGGTCCCATACCCGTCGCCGCCGGTGCCGCATGTATCAAGTATTATATCCTCGTCTATCTCCACGTAATGGGCTTTCTCGCGCATTAACATGGCGGAGGCTGTTATCTCCTCAACTGTCTCGCCTTTCATTTTTAAGCCTATCAAAAGACCGGCAATCTGCGCGTCCGTGGCCTGCCCGGTCGTGATAATATCCATCGCATCACGCATTTCGTCAAATGTAAGGTCCTGCCGCTCCGTCACTTTTTTTATGAATTTTTTAAGCATTTTAAAACCTCTTTTATATATTAAATAATTTTTCCGCATTCTTCGTGGTGACGCTTTCAATCTGCTCCACGCTTACATTTTTCAGCCTTGCCACAGCCTGCGCTATGTGCCTTAAATATGACGGTTCGTTCCTTTTCCCCCGCTCCTGCTGGGGAGCCAGCCAGGGCGCGTCGGTTTCAAGCACCAAGCACTCAAGTGGCACTGAAGCCACCGCGTTCCTTAATGTCTCCGCGTTGGGAAAGGTTATTACCCCGCCTATCCCGAGCATGTATCCCAGGTCAGTAAATTTTCCGGCAATCCCGGCGTCCCCGGAAAAACAGTGGATCACGCCCCGCTTGTTTAGCACATATTCCCTGATTATATTATATACATCATCATGCGCTTCCCTGCTGTGAATCGCCACAGGCAGATCAAGTTCTTTAGCCAGTCCAAGAAAGGCGCGGAACACTTTTTCCTGAAGTGCCTTCGGAACCGGGTTCTTATAATAATCCAGCCCGATTTCACCGACGGCAACCGCCTTTTTCTGTGCTTTAAAATATCCTTTTATTTCGTCATAAACCCCGTCAGTTAATTCAGCCGCGTTATGAGGGTGTAATCCCATTGCCTTGTAAACATTCTCTATTTCCATGGCCGCAATCTTCCGGACTTCCTTTAATTCCGCCCCGATGTTCAAGAACTTCATGACGCCGGAAGCATTGGCGCGTTTTAAAACCTCATCCCTGTCGTGATCGTACTTTTCGTCGCAAAGATGAACATGGGTTTCAATGATCATAACGGCTCCGTAAACAGCCTAAAGTTATACCCGTCCTGGAACCTCATTTCAGTGTTTTCTCTTTCAGAGCCTTCAGCTTCTCAGCCTCTTTCTCATCCAGTATCCTTGGAAAGAGCGGATCGCCTTTAGCAACTGCGCCGCCTTTTGCAAGTTTTCCAAAGTGAAGTTCTTCATCTATTATTATTGTCTTTTCATCGTAATTAACGCCGAGCTTTGCCCATATCCTGGACGCGGTATCCGGCATTACCGGTAAGATCACAATGGAAACAAGCCTTATTACCTCGAGCAAAATGTACAGCACTGTTTCAAGTTCATGTATTTTATTGTTCTTCTGCAGGTTCCACGGGGCCTCGTCTTCTATAAGCTTATTGGCCATGCTTATCAGGTCCCATGCCGCGTCAAGCGAGCCTGACAGGTTAAAAACATCCATGCGTTCCCCATAAACTTTATGAAGCTGTTTTGCCTGTTCCACAATGGCTTTCATTTTATCATCAAGGATTGTCTCATAATATTGCGGCACTTTTGCCCCGCAGTATTTTTCAACCATGTTAAGCGACCTGTTAATCAGGTTGCCGAGGTCATTGGCAAGGTCGGTGTTATAGCATAATATTATGGAGTCTTCTGAAAACTCCCCATCGCTGCCGTTTGTTATATTGGCCGCGAAATAATACCTAATGACGTCCACGCCAAACACATTTGCGATATTAACCGGGTCGACTATATTGCCCCTGGTCTTTGACATTTTTTCGCCTTTGTTAAGCAGGAAACCGTGGCCAAATACCTTTTTAGGAAGCGCCAATCCCGCCGACATTAACATAATGGGCCAGATAATGCAGTGAAACTTGGTAATATCCTTGCCTATGATATGCGCGTCAGCCGGCCAGTATTTTTTGAACTTTTCTTCGTCAGTAGCAAAGCCCGCGGCTGTGGCATAGTTAATAAGCGCGTCAAACCACACATATACTGTCTGGGTATGGTCAACCGGAAGGGGAATTCCCCAGTTTAATCCGGGCCTGGAAACGCTGACATCCCTGAAACCCGATTTAAGCATGGCGAGTATCTCGTTCCTGCGTGTTTCCGGCTGTATAAAATCCGGATTATCCTCTATGTGTTTCAAAAGTTTATCCGTATATTTTGTTATTTTGAGAAAATAATTGTCTTCTTTAATCAGGTCTGCTTTTGACTTGTGTGTCGGGCAGCAGTTGTCCTCGGTAAGTTCACCCTGCGCGTAGAATGATTCACAGGACTTGCAATACCAGCCCTCATAAGTGCCTTTGTAAATATCGCCGGTTTCAAAACACCTGCGGAATATCTCGGATACGGCTTTCGCGTGCCTTACTTCCGAGGTCTGCACAAAATCAGTTATGGTTATCTTATACTGCGTACACAGGTCCTTAAAAGCCACGGCTATGTTATCCACATAAGCTTTCGGGTCCACGCCGGTTTCTTTTGCCTTGGCCATAACATTTAAAGAGTGTTCGTCCGTGCCGGTTGAAAAATAAACTTCATAACCTTTTAATCTTTTGTACCTGGCTATGATATCAGCGGTGACTTTTTCATAAGCATGGCCGATATGCGGTTTTGAATTAGCGTAGTCTATTGCGGTTGTAATGAAGTAATGTTTTTTGTCGCTCATTTATACCCTTTCAGATATTAAGTTACCGGGTTATTTTCGCTGATAAAACGCAAGCGCCGGGATCAAAGGGCTATTCCCAGCTTACGTCCGCTTCCGAATCGGTTTCGGTTGAAGTAGGCTCATCCATGATTATTTCACCCGGGTCATTTTCGCTTACCTGCAGGCGCTGAATGATCGAATTCTGGACAGGTGCTTCATATTTTTCATAAGCCAGGCAGCATAAAAGCCTGCCGCAAACTCCGGAAATTTTGGTGGGATTCAAGGGCAAGCCCTGGTTCTTGGCCATTTTAATGGTAATAGGCGCGAATGATTTAAGGTGGTTCTTGCAGCAGACTATCCTGCCGCATATGCCCGCGGCGCCGATTTTCTTGGCGTATTCCCTGCGGCTTATCTGCCTTAATTCTATCTTTATCCTTAAGGCTTTCACAAGGTCCTTTAAAAGCTCCCTGAAATCAACCCTTTTTTCCGCGACAAAAAAGAAAACAACCTTTTTTAAATCGTCGGAATATTTGACATCTACCAACTTCATGACCAGTTTACGTTCCTCTATCCTGCCGGCGCAAAATTCCCTGGCCTTTTCTTCCATCTTGTCTTTCTTCTGTTCAAGCACTTCCTGCTTATCGGTTATATACTCCATAACCCTGCGCAGCGGCGCGTATATCTTGTCCGGTTCCAGAAAAAAGTTCGCCATGGAAACCTCGCCCTCGCGCGAGCCTTCCTCTATCTCCACAATGCATTTTTCCCCCTTTTCAAGATGCAATTTCTGGGGGTTATAGTAATGTATCTTTTCGTCGTCTTTGAACTTGATGCCGATAACTTCTATCATTAGCTTAAACCTTCCTTTCGTATCTGGAAAAGCAGATTCGTAAAAAGTACGCTCACATTGGCGTTGCCTTCCACATCTCTGCATGACCGTTCGATAATTTTTTGTATTGCGCTGATTTTTACAGGGCTGTAATCCCTGACATCAGTTGTGCTTATGCCGTACCGGGCCCTGAGAACGTTCTTGACCCCGAGTTTCTCCAGCATATAATCCCTATAAATATATGATAATATCCTGATAATATCAAGCAAAAACAACCGTGCAATGCCCTTTTTTTTAAGCTTTTTTTCCTTTTCTTTTTCGTCCCGGTGAAGTTCCTCAACACGTTTTATAGCGTCAAATATGGACTCTATATTGTCTTTCCGCCCTGAAACAGCTGAAAATATGGCTGCCGCGTCCTTAAACTGCTGCTTTACCTCAACATAACGCAGGGCATCGCCGATCTTACCGTCGGAAAATGAGGCCGCGTCCCTGTTTTCAAGGTCTGTCCAGAGCGGCATAATGCGTCTTGTTGCCTTTTCAATCTCGGCAATTGAAGCCCGTAAAAGCTCGATCCTGCGGCACCGCGAGATTATGGTAGGCATCTGGGAATCTATGTTGTTTACTATAAGGATTATAATAACGTCCTTGTGCGGTTCTTCAAGGACTTTAAGGATGGAATTTGCCGCGCTCTCATTCATCCTGTCAGCGTCCTGGATTACGACGGCCTTTTTCTTAAGTTGTATTGCTTTGTAAGTATTAAGATTTTCAATGGCGCCCTGGACAACTTCCTTGGTAAGCTGGGCTTTATCGGTATTTACGTATGACAGGTCAGGATGGGGGTTGACCTGGAACCCCTGGTCATCAAGTTCGCCGAGTGTTTTGTCAATGAGTTTGCAGTTAACGCAAACGTCGCAGCAGTCCATGTCAGGCGCGGGATTCAAACAATTCAAAGCCTTCACAAACTGCCGCGCCGCGAAATTCTTGCCGATAGTCTCTTCCCCAAGCATTATATAAGCTGTCCCGTGCTTTTTATCGCTGACGTTCGATAATATTATTTTTTTGCTGTTAGCGTTCCCGATAATATCTTTTACAGCCATTATATAAACCCTTTCCGCTCAAGGTGGTATAAAGTTTCTTTAAATACAGAATCCTCATCCTTATTATCGGTTGATATTACGATACAATTGTCCATCTTCTTTGCCTCTTTCAAATACCCGTCCCGTACCTTGGTGTGAAACTCCGTATCCTCTTCATCAAGCCTGTCCTTCTTGGTACGTTTCTTCATCCGCTTCTGCGCTTCGGCCTGGGTTACGTCATAAATAATGGTCAAATCTTCCTTTAAACCGTCCAGGGCGTATTTGTTAAGTTCGTCAATCCATTTCCTGTCAATACCGCGGGCATATCCCTGGTAAACGATGGTGGCAAGATAAAACCGGTCCTGAAGAATGGTATAGCCTTCCTCAAGAAGTTTGGTTATTTTTTCCTCAATTATCTGCGCGCGGCAGGCGATGTAAAGCAGGAGTTCGGTCTTTTCGGACATGTTAGTATGGGTGCGATCAAGGATAATGGAGCGGATCTTCTCGGAAATAACGGTTCCGCCGGGCTCGCGGAGTAAAACGGTCTTTGACTTCTTCTTTTTGAAATACTTGATCAGTTTGTCCAGCTGGGTTGACTTACCCGAGCCTTCAGGGCCCTCAAATACGATTAAAGCCCCGGTTTTTGGCCTAAAATCGCTGTTCTTGCCGGCTTCCGCGCTACGCTCAGACTCTTCTATATGGTCTATATTTAAGGCTCTTTTCTTCATTAAAGGCTCCTATGGTATGTGTAATGCGAGGCGTATTATACTACAGTTGGGGACAAAGATAAAGTCAGTTTTTAGAATCGGTTTGGATTAGTTTTTTGTAGAGCGGCTGCTTGCTGCCGCTCTACATGGTTCTTCAAGACGGACTCAGTTCGAAAAGCCTGCATCAAAGAGGCAACAAGCAGGCTCGCTAGAGATATCAATGGTACTTTTCAATCATTACTTTTCTGACAAACTCCTCTGGTTTTTCAACATCAATCAAAATCGTTCTAAACAAGCCTTCCTTCAGAGTTATCTTAACATATCTTCCAAAAAATTTGGCCTTATACAACATAATATATTTAAGATTTGTTTCCACCACTTCTATATCCTCTATATCTTTAAAATATATACGCCTGCCTATAATAAACCCGATGTAATAAAGATAAATGCCATCACCTTTAATGCGATACTCGCGAAACATCGTTATAACAAGCATGACAAAACACAGTGCCATTAATATAATTAATACATCTGAATTTGCTGTATTCAAAAACATCCACCTCGCCGTTTAATTACTTTACTCCTTACGCGCCTGTATCCGTGGTTAACCAGGCCCGCATTCATCAAGTAGTCGCGGGCCTACGGTCTACCGGCTAAGCGCCTATATATGGAACTGATACACGCGTACTGTAAGACAGTTCACGCAACCATGAACACAACGACAAATGCCCGCGTACGCACCCCGGTGGGACGTATCCTCCGTTGCTGAAGCTTCCGACTCCGCAAACACGCTCCGTCGGACTGGTAGGCGGACAAGGCAGGGTGCGACTACGAAACAGCCGGGGTCACCCGGGGCTATTACCCATAAACATTTATGATGCATGCCTGAAGCTTATTTCCGGCTTATATCCGAGACTTTTCGCTATCCTGCTTATGGTTCTTGCGGTTATGTTCCGCTGGCCGTTTTCTATATCACAGATTTCCTGTTGTTTTATATTCGCCTTTTTCGCGAGCGCCCGCTGGGTGAGTTTTGCTTTATGCCGGAGTATTGACAGGGATTCGGCGATTTCGAGCATAAACAGTTCTTCCTCCACCCCTTTTTTGAAATCAGGGTTGCTCAAGGATTTTTTTACCATTTCAGATTCAAAAAAAACCTGTCCCGTCTGTATGGTTGTTTTTTCTTTTATTTTTTTCATTTTATTTGTTCTCCTTCAAGTTCAATTTCCTTTCTTATTAGCAATTATACTTGACAAGATATAACTTGTCAAGCGCCATTAATACCGGAACCAATCTTAAAAAACAAATCTGTAGAGCGGCTGCTTGCTGCCGCTCACCCCGGCCCTTTAAAACGGTTCTGCGTTTTTAAAGCCTGCGTCAGAGAGGCAGCAAGCAGCCTCTCTACGAATAACAAAAAAATACAACGGGCAACGTTTTTTTTAGGAAACAGCCGGGGTCACACCGTGACTTGAGACTTTAGGGTGGTTCAGCCTGTTTCTCACCTGACATGGGTCATTGTTTTAGTTTTCATAATGCATGTGCATTATGAATTTTATGATGTACAATCTCCGCCTTATAACCAAGACTTGTTAAAATTCTATCATATGTTTCAAAAGTAATATTTTTCTTACCCCTTTCAATCCGCGATATTTCTTCCTGTGAAATTTTAGAACGCTTTGAAACCTCTGCTTGTGTCAAATTCTCGGCTTTTCTAATACGCGCAATATCTTCTAAAAATTCCAAGTTACGTAAATTAGCTTTTATTTTTGCTCTGCGGATAGGGTCGGCATATATCTTTTTAACTCTGGGGTCGTCAAAAAAACTTGTTGATGTAGGCCTTTTTTTAATTTGTTTTTTCATGTCCTTGCTCCTTTTATTCAATAGTGTCTATTCATCATGTTTTTATACCGCTCTATTGCTACTTCAAAGTATAAAATCTAATACCGGCTTTTTTCCGCTTTCTGTTGTAAATTGTTCCACTTCATAACACATTCATCAGCCCTCCCATATTCTTTATGTATTATAATACATAAAGAATATAAGTCAAGTAATCTTTACATATATTTATTGGACTCATGCAGGCTGTCCATATTGGACAGCCTGCATGAGTCGGATGGATATACGTACTGTAAGACGGTTCATGCAACCTAGAACACAACGGCAAATGCCCGTGTACGCTACAGTTGGGGGTAAGATAAATACGATTTTTGACCGGAACCAATATTAAAAAAAAGCTGTAGAGCGGCTGCTTGCTGCCGCTCACCTTGACCCTTTAAAACGGTTCTTCGTTTTTAAAGCCTGCGTCAGAGAGGCAGCAAGCAGCCTCTCTACGAATAACAAAAAAATGCAACGGACGACGTTTTTTTTAGAACAAAACGTCCGCCTTGGAGTGCGGGCAGATGTTGAAGAACGCGCAGTATTTGCAGACAAACGCGCTTGGGGTGGCGTCGAACTTGCCTCCCCTTATGTCCGCGGCTGTTTCGTGTATCTGCGCCTCGTACTTTTCAAGTGTGTCTTTTCTCATTTTTTTAAAAACCGATATGCGGGACTCAAAAAAGTATATGCCTACCTCATCCACCGGATGTCCGAATACTTTGTCAAAGGATATGGAATATAATTTCAGCTGCCTTGATATGTTCGCGCTGTCCAGCTTTTCTTCGGCCTTTTCAATGTCTTTCACATCGGATGTTTTATAGTCGATTATGCGCCACTTGCCGTCGATCTCGTCTATCCTGTCCCACCTGCCGCGCACTGTTATATCGCTGCTTAGCTTGAATTCAAAATCCTTCTCTATATACTTCGGCACTATGTTGTTTTTGCTTTCTTCCTTATAAAACTCCTCAATGTTCTTTAAACCCTGTTCATAGCGCCTCTGCTCGTGCTGGGCTGATATGAAACCCGTCGGCTTCCACAGGGATTTGAAGATATCCATAAGTGATTCCAGTTTTATTACTGAACCTTCCTGTCTTGCCTTAAAAAACTCGGACGCCACTTTATGCATGGCCTGGCCGTAGACTATGGCCGGTTCTTCCTTTATGGGAATGCGCAGTATGTGTATCAACTTATACTTGTACGGGCAGGTAAGATAATCGTCTATCTGGTAATTCGAAAGCTTTAAAGTCTTCAGTTTTATCGTATCGCCTTTGGCTTCCCCGGCAGCTTCTTTTTTCTCAAAAAATTTCAGCTTGTCCTCTTTTGACGGTTTTGCAATTGTTTCGGGCTCTTTATACCCCAGTTCCAGCAGGAACATGGACGGTTTTTTATTGCCCGCGCCCTCGTACTGTTTTGAATATGTCAGGTTAAGCGAATCTTTTGCCCTGGTTATGGCCACGTAGAAAAGCCTGCGTTCCTCTTCCTGCATATACAGTTTTTCATCCACCATGTCTTTCATGAGCCCTTCAGGCAGCGGGAACGGGAAGCCTCCCCTGGCACGGACCGGGAACTTGTCCTGTATCAGCGCCGGGACAAAAACCACTTTAAACTCCAGGCCTTTTGATTTGTGTATGGTGGCTGCCTGCACCGAGTCCTCTTCCATGTCTTCAAACACGTCGCTTACGGGATTGTCCCCGGACTTCTGGCGCAGGTCTATGTAATTTACAAAGTTATACACCGTGTCAAAATCATCCGATACGGAGAACTCCTTCAATATGTCGAAAAACCTGGAAATATTGGCTATCTTCCTGTCGGATGCGATTGTTTTATCGCGGAGAAGCATGTCAAATATCTTACGGTTCTTTATGTAGTCATACAGTATTTCTCCCGCGCTCCAGCCGGCTTTCACAAGGGCCGTGTAATTATCAGCGTCCTGCATGAGCAGTTCAAGCTTGTGCCTGTCGGAATCGTTCATTTCAAGCTCGGGGTAAGTGTCAAGTTTCCTTGCAAGGTCAAGGGCCGTAATTGAATATTCTTTTGCAAGGCTTCCTATTTTGGACATCATGTACGGGTCTATGCCGTAAAACTCCGATATGGCCACGTCAAAAACCGGGTTAAATTCGTAGGGCGTGGATAACATCCTGCAGAAATTTATCAGGAACTGCACTTCCTTTTTATTATATAAACCCTCGTCCCCCGTAAACCTATACGGGATGCCCCTGCGTTCAAGGGTTTTTAAGAACATCCGCGCGTCGCCCCTGGCACGCAGCAGTATTGCCATATCCCTGTACTTATAATAGCCCGCTTTCACGAGGCGCTCTATCTCATCCGCTATAAAATCAGCCTCTTCCGAATAGCTTGAAAATGACATGATATTTAACGGCGCTATCTTATGCTCCTGTTTATACCTGGACTGCAGATTTTTTGTTATTTCAAGCCTGGTTTCCAGCCTGTCAGTGTTGTTTTGGATGAGTTTGTAGGCCGCGTCGAGGATGGCCTGAGCCGACCTGTAATTGTTTTTTAACACCACAACCTCGGCCGACGGGTAGCATTCCCTGAAACCCATTATATTGGATATTGCCGCCCCCCTGAAGCGGTAGATCATCTGGTCGTCGTCGCCTACAACCGTGATATTCTTGTATTTATCCGCAATGAGTTTTATAAGCTCAAACTGCGCGTAATTAGTGTCCTGGAATTCGTCAATAAGTATGTATTTATAGCGTTCCTGGTACTTTACAAGAACCGACTTTTTTTCTTTAAGAAGGTAAAACGGCACCATGATAAGGTCGCCGAAATCCATATAATTTTTTTCCGTTTTCAGCCTTTCGTAGGTAGAGTAAAATCCGGCGAGTTCCTTTTGTTTGTTAACGGTTTCTTCCCAGGCTTCTTTATCTTCCCCGTCAGCAGGCCCGGCTTTAAGGAGTTCCCTGACATATTCTTCGTACATGACAGGGGTGATAAGGTTATCTTTCAGTTTTGATATGAGATCCGTCAGCTCAGACACATACTGGGCGGGATTATTCATCGGCCTGTAAAGTTCAAGCCCGAATTTTTCGATATTTTCCACGATGAATATTATGGACTCCGGCTTTTTCATTATTTTCCAGTCGGGAGCTATCCTTAAATCTGCAAAAGATTCGCCTATGATATCGTGACCGAATGAATGGAAAGTGGAAGTGCGCGTGTCCACCATGCCGTAAGGCACCAGTGCGTCAACCCTGCGCTCCATTTCCTTGGCTGCTTTTTCCGAGAAAGTAAGGGCAAGTACCTCCGATGGTTTTGCAAGCTTATTATTGATGATCCACGCTATGCGCTCGGTTATAACGCGTGTTTTGCCGGTGCCGGCGCCCGCCACTATAAGAAGAGGCCCCTCTTTGTGTGTTATGGCCCTTTCCTGTATGTCATCTTTGTCAGCCGCGGGAGCGCTGTTCTCACCAAGCAAAAACGATTCTATAACAGACTCGTCGGCTTTTGTTTGTTTTTTATTTTTTTTCATAAAGTCATTATAACACCTGTTAGGAGCGTGTCAATACAAGTACCGCAACCCTATAGTCCGTATAAGCAAAGCGTTACGGATAAAGGTTGCGCCTACATTATCCAATTACAACAAAAAAGGCAGGCAAAAATGCGCCTGCCTTTATATTACACAAAACCCTGTTAATTCAGCGCCAGGCTCTCAACCGCCTCTGCCGCCAGTATGCGCCTGTATACCAGCGAATACTCGTTTTTATGCTCCCAAATAACCTCGTAAATGATATCCTTTACGTCATCGTTATCCGGGGCAAACATTTCTATTTCAGTGTCTATTCCTGTGCGGTAAACTTTTGCCATTTTGAGTTTCTCAAAGATTTTTGCCATCCTTTTTACCTTATCATCAGGCAAATCAAGGAAACCCGCCAAAACTCCCAGATTCACCCTAGCAAAACGGCTTGAATAATTAATGTTAAAGCAGATAAGCGCAATCGCTTCAGGGTATGACAACAACTCTTTTAATTCGTCATACGATTCTTTAACCATTATCAAACCTCCGGCTTTCCTGCCTAAAACCTTACTGTCCCTGAATTTAAGACAGCTTAAACACGGGAAAGTTGCGGTAAAAATGAATAATAAAAAGCCCGGCTTTTACAAGCCGGGCTTTTTATTAATGAAGCTTATTAATTAAACTCTATCGTATCAACCTGGAAATCAACTGTATCTCCGTCAGGACTTGAAAAATGAAAATTAATGTTGTGCGCGTTCTGAAGGACTTTTTCGATCGGGACAATTGTTTTTGCCCATTTCGGCTGCTTAAAATCATTTCTTAAGTCGATCTTAACCGTTGTCCAGTCCTTTGTAAGCTTGGTATTCAGCGCCATCTCATAATCGGCCCACTCCGTAAGCGTGTTTGTCTTGTTATTTTCGCATTTGCTGTCCGAATAAGGGAGGTTAACGATAAGCCTGCCTCCCGATATGGTGCCTTTGATCCTTAGCGTAAGTGTGGTGAATTTGCTTAAATCGACCGGTTCTGCCTTGCCCGGGCATCCGCAATTTTCACCCAGGGTCACTCCAAGTCCGACATAATCCCATCCGAGCTTATTTCCGACCTTGCCCTGCATCCTGGCCGCGAATTTATTGACCGACTTTGCCATTACAAACTTGTCCGGCGCCGGCGTCACTTCCGAGTTGCCGCCCGTATTTACATCATTGTAGGTGTACCACCATCCGCCCGATGATGCCTGTGCCTTGCCTCCTGTAAAATCATCCACTACAAATTTTTCAGCTGCCGCGAATACAAGCGCCGCCGCCACAACTACCGCTACTGCCGCAATCAAGAACTTTTTCATAAAACACCTCCTCTTCAGATTTAATTCCACTTAAAACAACTGCAGGTCATCTATCCATATATCCACCTGGCGCCCCCTGCCTTCCTTGTACTGCCACTTGATCAGGTTCGCGTCAGCCAATACTTCATCAATACTTACCAGGTTCTCTTTTTTAGCCCATACAGGCTGTTTGAAATCCTTCTTAAAATCGAGCCGCACTGTTTTCCAGTCCGCGGTGATCGTCTTTGTTATATCAGATTCATAATCAGCATAATCAGTCAGGCTGCCACATGTGTTCAGATTTTTATCCGCCGCCTTTCCTTCATGCGGAATTATGAACATAACTTTTCCCGCTGTAACCGATCCCTTTATTTTGAACTCAATGCCGTGGAATTTCCTTATATCTATGCCGTTGCAGTGGGGGCATGATGAATACTCGCTTAAAAAAGTATTCACGCCAATATAATCTGACCCCGTGGATGTTCCTGCCGTACCCGTGATCCGCACGGCATAGCCCCTGCCGCCGTAACCCGGCGCGCTTTTTACGAAAAGGTTCTCGCACGATGTGGATGCCGGCGGCCAGACGCTGGAGGTGCCTCCCGTTGCACGGTCATCATAAGTGCACCATATTCCGCCAAGCTCATTACGCTGCGAATTCGAATTATTATAATCAACCTTCATGTACAGCCCCACGGCTGCGATCGCGATAACCGCCGCAAAAACCGGAATAAACTTCATATTAAAAGAAAGCCGCGCAGTTTTGGCGGCATTTTTGGCTGTTTGGGCCATAATTATCGACTTTAAAAATTCTTTGTTCTTTGGAAGCTCAATCTCTTTAACTTTTTTCAGTTTGTCTTCCATGTCACTTTACCTCCACTTCCATTTGCTCTTTCATATTTAGAATGCCTGTGCCAGGAAAAGGTTGCATGGCTGACCTTTCCTTTAGCATTTTCATTCCCCTTGAAAGGATAGATTTTATAGTGCCTTTCTTTTTGTTAAGTGTTTCCGCTATCTCCTCTATTTTCATTTCACCGTAAAACCTGAACATTATAACTTCCTGGTATTTCTCCGGGAGTTCCCTTAGCGTCCGCATGACCTTTGCCAGGTCACCGTTTTCGTCGAGTTTCTCCTGCGCCTGCATAACCTCTTTCTCAAGATCTTTACGGGAGGCTAATTCAGGCATATTATTCTCTTCTATGGCTTCCTCCATGGATTTCGGCTCATATTTGCGGTGCCTGAAATACATCTTTATTTCATTGGAGGCTATGCGGTAAAGCCAGGAAGAAAACGGGGCAAGGGTCCATTTGAACTGCCAAAGGTTCTTAAGGGCTTTAAAAAATGTTTCGGATGTGATGTCCCTGGCGATCTCCACGTTCATGGTGCGGTATATGGAATAACTGAGTATCTTTTGGTAATAGGCCTCAAATATCCTGCCAAAAGCAGCCGGATCTTTTCTGGCCTCTTCTACCATTACTTTTTCAGCGTCTTTATCCAAATACAGTCTCCCATCCTTGTTTTATACTTGAATCTGACTCCAATATTATAATGCATGACTGCATAAAAAGGTTGCATGAATTTAGGATATTGTCAGGATATGCGCTCTATGCCGGAACCCGGCATTTAACTGCCTGCTTTGATACTGTCGGAAAATCCCTCATTAATATGACGTGTTTCCTTTCGTGTCCGGTGCAGGTCAAATTTTTCTATGGCCTGGCGCCACTAAAACCCTTATAATACCGGGCGGCCAATCCATAGAAAAATTTGACCTGTGCCGGACACGACCTATCATTAAGGCCATGTACCATTCGCAGTAGCTCAGGTACATGGCATGCAATGTACCATTCGCAGTAGCTCAAGGTACATTGCATGTTTTCCGGCAGTATCACTTTATTATTATAAACTTTTTTATCCTGCTTTTTGTCTCATCTCCGGAAGCATTAACTTGTTTTATTACATATAAATACATGCCTTCGGAGAGGCCCTGCAGATAAGTCCGGCTTACAGGTTTTATTACCAATCCGGGCATGCTTGCTCCGAGTTCTATGGACTTAATCAGCCTGAACCCCATCGTATAGATCAATAATTTCACGCTGGACGTGCCTGCTGCCACGTTAATGCCAAACTGCAGATCATATATGCCGTCAGGGTTGAACGGATTTGGATAAACTATTTCCGGGCCATAAACAGGTTCCGTAACGGAAGGTATGGGTGTTGGTGTCGGAGTCGGCGTATTTGCAGGCGTAATTGTTTCAGTCGGCGGAGTGCCTGTGATAGACCCGGTTGCAGTCGGCGTTGTTGTGGATGTAAATGCGCTTGTTTCAGTCGGCGTGGCTGTCCGGCTTGGCGTATTGGCCGGGGTTGCGCCGGCCTTTAAAACAAAGTGAAATGCCGAATACGCCGGCACAGAATATGAAAACGAATTTCCGGAGATAACAGGGGCGGACCTCAGCGTGATTGCGGAAGCCGCGCCTCCAAAAGCCCATGCTTCGCCCGTGGTATACGCCTGCGGGCTTGTTATATTTACATTTGCCGTCTGCGCGGCAGCCGCTTTGTTCAAAATAATTATATGGACAACGGAATCGTCCGTCGAGCTTATGGATGCGTACGTTGTCATGTTCGGTATGTCGTTTGATTCGCAGTAAACTTTGGTGTCCCCGTAAGTACCGAAAGTTCCGTTATAATTCCTGTACAGTTTATACGCGGCTGAGTGAAACAACCCATAATCGGTCTTCCATAACGTCGCGACATATACCCCGTATTTCCCGTAAATGCCCAGTGAGTCCGCAGTTGCAATACCGCCGGAAAAATCGTTTCCACCGCCGAACGCGTGCTCGGTGAACGCTATTTTAGTCCCGGGATAATATGTATCAATCGCCGCCTGGACCTTTGGTATAAGCGGCAGGGCCACGCCGCACCACTGCCCTACAGAGCTGTTTTCGGTAAAAGCAGGGTCCCAAAGAGACCTTGGAGCCTGAAGCCTTGCCTGCTGGGCCAGAACCGAGGTGCAGCCGCCTTCAGTTATCCTGCACGGCGCCGGCGTGGGCGTAGGCACAGAATATGTAAATGGCGGGTAAAGCCCTTCCCTTGCCTCGGAATAATAATGAATATCTATAGCGTCCAAAAGCCGCCTGCCGTCAGCAATGCTTGCCTGTTTCATCTGGTCGAGATAATACTCAGCATACCACTGATGGCTGCCTTTGACCACATTCCAGTCATTTCCCTGGCTTAACATGGACCAGATACCGAAAAATACAGGGCCGAATACTTCCGCAGTCCCATCCACGTCCTTTATGGCTTTTGACAGGGCCGTACCTCTCGTCACCCATTCAGCAGCTCCGGTAAGCGCGGGATGCACCAGGGGATGTGTCGCATTCCATATATCGCCTTCATTATCAAGCTGGTATATCTTAACCCCGCCTGAAACTGCATTGCCGTATTTCTGTACCAGGTGCGACACTTCCTCGTCGTCATAAACGTAATTATCAGTTGTGTCAGGCGGGTACTGGAACGCGCTGCCCTTTTTTGGAACCTGTACCTTCCATCTGGCTGAAGGCGCTGTATCGGCCGCGAGGACATCTCCGGCCTTGTCCGCCGCCACATAACCTGCCATGGGCAGGGTTACTATGGACTTGTATCCATGAATTAAACTGTATTCCACAAAATGATCGACCACGCCTGACGAGGAAGACGCGCATTCAGTGGCGGACAGCGGATATTCAATGGCTGTGCACATATAATCGTCGCTTGACTGGTACCAGTCAGAACCGGCGTTTGAAGCGTTATTTTCCCAGTTATACGCGGTCATACGATTGCCGCCCAAACGCATAATAGTCAGGTTCTCATCGCCTTCCATCTGCTGGTTTGTCCCATATATGTATGGGCTTATCGCCAAACGGGTATTATTTGTATTAATTGTGATGGTCGCCGCGTAAGTTGAAGCAGCAATCACTATGATGACTGTGGTTGCGAATACTATCCGTTTCAAACAGCACCTCAACGCGGGCTTTAAACGCCGCAAATATTGGACAATATACGCAGACATGTGTTCCGTTAATATTATATACAATACAGGGGTATTTAACAAGACGCGTTAATAAGCCTGGAAATAGAATAGGGTAAGATTTGCGCTAGTACTTTGCTAATGCGGAAAAGGTCATTTAAACTTAACTATATGCCCCAGCCAGAACATAAAAGGTATCGTAATTATGTGCAATACAAACCACAACGGCTTTAAAAATTTAAATTTGTCCATTTATCTTACCTCCACAATAAATTCCCGAGGAAATACACAAGGGAAAGCAGTATAAAGTGCGCGTACCAAAAACCCATATGCGGGTAGCGGATGTATTGGAGCAAAGTCGGTTTAAAAGCTTCGGTTTCCATCTGGAAGATTTCAACGCAAAAAATCGCGCGGCCCACATACAGCTTGGCTAAAAGCACCAGAATGTCCGGGATTATCGGGGACTTTACAATTGAAAAGTGCGCCATAGTTATCACGCCGACAATTGCCGTAAAACCGTTAAGAATGTAAGCCCAGTGAATTGTTTTGCGGAACATGAACAACAAAGGTATAACCACGACACTGACAACCGTGGATATAAGCGGAACCCAGCCATATGAGTGTTTTGCGATCGGATGAATATACATATGCAGCATGGATCCGCCCAAAGCAAAAAGAAACAACGCTAAAATTAAAACATTTTTAACATAATTCTTCATAACGATGCCTCCGTAAGATAAAATTTTGTTTTCCAGCCGGATTTTTAGGTTTGCAATCTGTGACTTTGTGCCTGAATCGTTCCGCGCCGAATTTTAAACCGTCCCTTTTGCCATGCGACTTATGGCAATTTAAACCCTATAACCGCGGCCCCTGCCCCTGGAATTTCTTCCCGTTGAAAACGCCGGCAATGCGGCATCAAACTTTGCAATCGGAAGATTCTCGGGTGTGGATATGGGAATCGCTGTCCTTATGATGTTTTCTATGCTTTTCAAATCGCTGCGCTGGTCAGGCGTTGCGAGCGATATGGCATGCCCTTTTAGACCGGCCCTGCCTGTGCGGCCGATACGGTGGACGTAATTTTCAGGGTCATCAGGCAGGTCATAATTAATAACCACCTCTATACCGGTTACATCTATACCCCTTGCGGCTATGTCTGTTGCCACAAGTATCCTGTGTTTTCCCGATTTAAAACCAGCCAGTGCTTCCTTGCGCTGGGCCATGGTGCGGTCCGAGTGTATTTCCGCCGCCCTGTGATTGGCGTTCCTTAAAGCCTGTGCAACTTTATGCGCGCCTCTTTTTGTCCTTGTGAATAAAAGTATCGACCCCGTGTGTTTCTTTAAAAGTTCAAGTAGAACCGTTGCCTTGAGTTCCTTTTTCACAACCAAAACTTCCTGCGATACCAGATCAGATGCTGTTCCCTGAGGGGCAATTTCCGTCCTGACCGGAAGCTTCATGTGGTTTGACGCGATTGAAACTATGCTTGAAGGCATGGTCGCTGAAAATAACATGGTTTGCCTTTCCTTGGGTATCATCCTGAGTATGCGGTTTATCTGCGGCATGAAACCCATATCAAGCATCCTGTCGGCTTCATCAAGAATAAGTATGCATGCATCATCTATCCTGGCCGTACGTCTTTCAATATGATCCAAAAGACGCCCGGGTGTCGCGATTAATATGCGCGGGTTGGCTTTTAAATCATTGATCTGATTATACATGGATTCCCCGCCTATTAAAACCGCTGTTTTCATTCCGCCGGCAGGCGCGAGTTTCATGATGGTTTCATTGACCTGTACGGCCAGTTCCCTGGTGGGGACGATTATAAGCCCTTTTCCCTTTGTAGTAAGCGCCAAGCGCTGGACCAAAGGAATGCCAAAAGCAAGCGTCTTACCCGTGCCGGTCTGCGCTATGCCTATGATGTCCTTGCCCTCTATGCCTATGGGTATAGCCTTAAGCTGTATGGGCGTAGGAGTTGTAAACTTAAGTTTTTCTATTACTTCGATCAAGCCCGGCGCAATCCCCAGGCCATAAAAATTGTTTTCTGTGTTTGTCATGTGATATATGATAGCATAAATCGTATAAATTTCCACAAATAATTAACCAACTTCACGTTTCCCCCGGTGGCGGCATAATATGCCGCCACTACCCGGCTTTTCTTGTATTTGACCCACTACTCTCTGCTTTCTACTATCTTAATGTTTTGACCTATAAAAAAGCCCCTCTTTTTGAGGGGCTTTTTTAGGGAAATAGCACAAAGAACAATATCCGGCTTGCTTAAGGCCGGGTTATCTTTATTTCGTGAATCTTCACATTTTTTTAACTATTTAAGAACCTCTACGTTATATTGGACATTGCAGGGCCATTAAAGTTGCATGAAAAATGTATTAACACTGATAAATAATGCTGCCGGAAAACCCCATAAATCCATGAAATTCTTTATCGTGTCCGGTGCGGATGAAATTTTTCTATGGCCTGTGCGCCACTAAAACCCTTATAATACAAGCGCACAATCCATAGAAAAATTTCATCCGCACCGGACGCGACCTATCATTAAGGACTTTTCAGGCAGTGTATAATCTATCCCCTCTGCCCCCCTAAATTTCCCTTGTCCATAAGCCATTAATGTTTTATATTATATGTATCATATTACTCAAGGAGGACCATGAAAAACAAGCACCTGATTTTTATCATTATTGGCATAATTACGCTGATCCGCCTCATATATATCAATTATCTCCCTCTGCTCGGGGATGAGGCTTATTACTGGCAGTGGGCCAGGCATCTTGACTGGGGCTATTATGAACAGGGGCCCATGACGGCACTGGTCATCTGGATCTTTACATTTTTCACTAAAATAAACACCGTATTCACCATACGGCTTGGAGCAGTGCTATTATCTCTTGCAACCATGATCACGGCGTATTTCACATATAAAAGATTTAAACCCTCCGACACGGCTGACAAAGAGAACCTTTTAAACACGCTTTTAATGAACTCATCGCTAATCTATGCGATTGGTTCGGTTTTAATGATGCACGACACTGTCATGGTCTTCTTTTACGCTTTATTCCTTTATAGCCTGACTTATATCATAGAAGAACCGGAAAACAACATACACTGGGGGCACGCCGGCATTTTACTCGGCCTTGGCATAATGTCAAAACTGACCATGGGAACCGTGTATCTTGGGGTGGCGACATTTCTCCTTTTGACAGGGACTTTTAAAAAGTACCTGAAGGGTTTCATTTTTTTTACCCTTTTCACCGTTCTTCTTACGCTACCTTATATATACTGGAATTTTGTCCATGACTTTGCGACTGTCAAGTACCTGTTCATCCGCGGCGGCTCACAATCCGGCTTTACGCTTAAATTTTTTATCGAGCTGTTAGGATCGCAGGCCGGACTTATCTCGCCGATGTTATTTATTCTTTTCATCCCGGTTTTCATTAAAAACATAAAAAAACCCGCGTTTAATTTAGATTTTGCTTTTGCCACCCTTTTCTGGGTCACAATCATTCCGTTCTTCATACTTAGCTTAAAAAACAGGGTTGAGGCCAACTGGCCGGCTTTTACCTTCCTGCCCCTTTTCTTCCTGGCAACCGGCTATCTCTCGTCGTTAAAAACACGCATTTTCAACGTTGTTTCTCCCGCTGTCATATTGTCGGGCATGCTGATAATTATCTTTGCATTTATCCAGGCAGTCAACCCGATTTTTATTATTCCCGAAAAATACAATCCTCTGAAAAAAACCTACGGTTTTAAAGAACTCGCTGCCGGGGTTGACGCCGAGTACCAAAGGCTTCCCGCGAAAGACAGGACTTTTCTTTCTTCACGGCATTACCAGATGTCAAGCCTGCTCGGTTTTTACATGCCAAAACAGCCGGAATTTTATATTCTTATCAAACACGAGTCAAACAAAAATTACAGGTTCTGGACCGGCTATGAAAAACTGCATGGCTTTAACTGTCTGTTTGTTTACTCTGAACCATGGGAGAGCTGGGAAATGGCGGAATTTTTCAAGACCCGGATTTTCACCAAAGAAATTGATGTTGCAATACCGGGCATAAGCATGAGAAAATATTATATGGACTATTTTGAAGGGTTAAAATAACCCTCCTTCGCCAAGGCTTCGGCGGGGTGCCCCTCCTTCGCTAAAGCTTCGGCGGGGGCCGCGTCTTTCATTCGGGCGGAACCGGATAAAAAAAGGAATAAAATTAAAATGAAGATCCTTAATAAAAGTATAATCAAGGAAGTATCCATGGTGTCATTGATTAGTTTTTTCATTTTTACTTTCTTTCTTATAATGAACTCCCTTTTTGTCATGAGCGACCTTGTCATAGAGTACGGGGTCAGCCTTTTCAAGGTCGGACAGCTGCTTATATTGCTGCTGCCTTCCACAGTCGCAGTCACGGTACCCATGGCTTTTTTAGTGGGCATCCTGCTCACCTATTCCAGGATAGTGCAGGACAACGAATACCACGGCATGCAGGCCTCGGGCATCAGCGTAAGATCAATAGTGCTGCCTTCCATATACCTCGCTGTTTTTGTGACAATAATAATGATATTGTTCAATAATTACGTACTGCCCGCCGCCAACCTGACTTACAAAAAAATATATTATGACATTATCCAGAAACGCTCGGGAATGCTGATCCAGAAACATGTTTTCATCAATAGTTTTGACGATTATGTGTTTTATATAGGCGACAAGGACAGCAAAAACGACCTGCTTAAAAATGTGATAGTTTTTGTCAAGGACAATACCAGCCCCGACACCCCGGCTAAAGTTATCTTATCCCGCGAAGGGGAAATAATCAACGACGATAAAAGCTACAGGCTCGCTTTGAAGCTTAAAAACGGCATCATACAGCTTGGTTCATACGCGGACCCGGACAAATTAAGCCAGATCTTTTATAATACGAACTATGTCGACCTTGACATAAAGGGCCTGTTTAAGAACAGGAACGAACCGGATGACATAAAAGGCACCCGGGAAATGACAGGCGAAGAGATCGCCGCAGAAATAAAAAAAGGCAAAGAAAGCAAGCATGACAAAAACTGGCTTTTCATTGAATTTCATAAAAAATTTTCCATACCATTCGCGGTCATCGCTTTTGCCATAGTCGGCATACCGCTCGGGCTGATGACAAAAAAAGGCGGACGTATAGGCGGCATCGCCTTTTCCCTGGTGCTCATATTCATATACTACGTGCTGTTATCGACCGGGCAAAATTACGGGTACAAGGGACAGTGGAATTATTTTCTGGCTGTCTGGCTGCCCAATATATTCCTGGTCGGCTTTGGGCTGCTGCTTCTTGTTTTCATGGCAATAAGACCATATTTTAAAAAGAAGGTATCCCTGGGATGAAAATACTTTACAGGTATATACTTAATGAAATTATCAAATCATTTTTCCTGATTATCTCGGCCATAGTATTATTCATACTGATCTCGAACCTGATTGACGAAACCCCCGTCATGCTGAGCCACAAGCCCCCGCTTTTGCTTGTTATTAATTACTTTGTCTGCAAGCTTCCTTTTTTAGCCACTGAAGCGCTTCCTTTCTCCATACTTCTTTCCATATTGTATGTTTTCAGCCAGTTAAACAGGACCAATGAATTAAACGCCATGAAATCAGCGGGCATCGATTTTTTTTCCCTGATAAAACCCATCCTCGCATTCGCCCTTGTTGTGAGCCTGTTCACCATTGTATTTAACGAAACAGTTGTTTCCAGTTCATACGAGAAAGCCAACTATATAAAGAATGTGCTCATAGAAAAGAACGGCAATACATCCACTGAAATACGCCAGGACCTGGCAAAACTTTCGTCCGGAGGCAAGGTGTTTTACATAAAGTATTTCGACGGGTTGATTGGATTAATGCGGGGTGTTTGTATACTTACTATTGATAATAATTTCAATATAACTGAACGCCTTGACGCCAGGGAAGGTACATGGGACAAGGATAAATGGCTGTTAAAAGACGCGGTCCACCGTAAATTTTCCAACAACATTGAGACCGGTATAGAAAAATCACCTTTATACACGCTTGAGGTAAAGGACGCGCCTGAAGACTTCGTGGTCAGAAGAAAAAGCCCGGAAGACACCCTGACGGTAAACATATTCAGGCTCAATAAACTTATAAAACTCCTGAAAGAAAGCGGATTTTCAGCGGGCGAAGAAGAAACCAATATGAACTTAAAGCTTGCCTTCCCTTTTGCCGCTTTCATTTTTGCGTTACTCGGCATCTCCATACCGTTCATGTTCTCAACCACAAGGAGCTTCTTAAATGCGGCATTGGGATTCATTACAACCATAGTAATATCCTTCTTTTATATGGGTTTTGTCACCGTAGGTCTTTCATTGGGAAAGGTCGGGGCTATGCCGCCGGTTTTCGCGGCCTGGATGGCCAACATGTTTTTCCTGCTCATCGGCCTGGGCGTACTGATGAAAGTCAAAAGATAGGGCGTTTGAAGCAGGGACCTTATTTCCTCCATATTTTATCTTTTTTTCAGGTATTTTAGCGGATCAACAGGGGTACCCTTATTTCTCAGTTCAAAATATAATTCATCTCCGTAAAAAGACTCCGTATCACCGACCCTGCCTATGACCTGCTTTATACCCACCTGGCTGCCTTTGGACTCGTTTATTTCCGAAAGATGCGCGTAGATGCTGTAATATCCGCCGCCGTGGAATATGACTATCATTTTCCCGTAGCCCTCAAACCAATCGGCGTATTTAACAACGCCGGAAAAGATCGAATAAACCGGCGCGCCGTAACTTTCGCTTATGTGCAGCCCCCGGTTCTCCACAATTGTTTTGAACTGCGGATGTTTGTATTTCCCGAACTTTGCCAGTATATTGCCCGAATCAACCGGCCATGGAAATTTTCCCTTATTCTGCGAAAATGCCGTTTCAGCATCCTTGTCGGACAGTTCAACCGACGCTTCCATGGTATCCAGCAGTTTGGTAAGTTTTCTTGCCGAGAGTTCAAGTTCTTTGATCATTTTCCCGCGTTCTTTTATATTTGATCGTATGCCCTTAAGCACGGCCCTTTTCTGCCAGGATTCATCCCTGAAGCGTTTCCACTGCAGTTCCTTGTCCTTTTTGACGGAATCAAGTTCGCTTTTGTAATCCAAAATAGCAGCTTTGTCAGACTGAAGTTTTTCCATAAGCATCATGTACTGTTCCACGGCTTCTGCGTTCTTGCGCGAGAGTATTTTTACAAACTTATATCTTTTGATAAAATCCGATATGCCCCCGGATTTGAACAAAAACTTCAGGTATGTCTTATCCTGCTTCTCATACTGCCTTCTTAAGGCAGACATAACGGCTTTTTCCCTGCTTTTTTTTTCTCTTTCGTTTTCTTTTATCCTTGAATCCAGGTCGCCAATACCCGCTTGAAGCACTACTATATTATTCTTATATACCGAAAGTTCCTTCCGTGTTATATCCAGTTCCTTGTCGATTTTTTGTATGTATTTTGTGGTTGCTTTTTCGCGGAATTTTTCCTTCAGTATTGTTTCGCGCTGGAGCTTAATTGCTTCCTTGATCGAAGTTAAGTCGTTCTTTGTTTTGTCAAGATTGGTTTTATAGTCCCTGACTTCCTCCTTTATTACAGCCGCCTTAAGGTCAAAAGCCAGCCCTGCCTGAAGCGGCCAAAAAAAAGCCAAAAGCATCAGGCAGCGCGCCGTCCTTTGCATCACTTGAAAAGTCTCCCCTGTGCGAATAAGGCTCCGGTAAATCCCAAAAGGGTACCCGTGCCTATGGAAGCAAGCATGAATTTGATATTAAAGAAGTCGGGGGAAAAAAGATAAAATTCCGACAGGTCTATCCCGGTTTCCTTCCTGATCTGGCTTATCAAAATACTGATAACTGCGTACAACAGCCCCCAGCCTGTCAGGCCACCTATGAATCCATGGACAATTCCCTCGGTAATAAACGGCATTCGTATGAACGATTCCGAGGCACCAATCATCCTGAATATATATATATCCTGCCGCCTCGCGTACACGGTCAGTTTTATTATATTTGACACCACAAGCAGCGCGGATACAATGAATATTATACCCGCGGCCCCGGCTATCATTTTAACAACATTAATGATGTTGATCAGTGTTTCAATCTCGTTGCCGCCGTATTGAATGTCCTCGACGCCTTCCTTGGAGTCAAAAAACTTAACTATTTTATTTATATTGTCCTTTGAATATTCCTTTAGCTTTACATTTATTGAGTCGGGCAGTGGGTTGCCGTCAAAAGTTTTCATAATTTCGGCCAGATCAGGGTCCTTTAAAAACTCGTTATATGCGTCTTCTTTTGACGTGAACTTTATTTCCTGTACGGAAAGCGATGACTGCGCCTCGGTTATTATATTGTCTATCTTTTCTTTTTCAAGGCCGTCATGCAGGAACACAACAACTTCAACTTTCTGCTGCACTCTTTTTACCGTGTAGATAATCGATTCGTTTATCAGGTAGTAACCGCCCAGGGCCGTTACCGCGAGTATTATGGTTCCGATCGATATCAGGCTCATGAAACCGCTTCGCCTGAAATTTAAGAACACTTCCCTTAACCACCTCATACAGCCGCCACAGAGCCCGCTTCGAGCCTTATCACGCGTTTTGCCATTTTCGCCGTAATTTCCTTGTTATGCGACGCGATCATTATGGTTGTCCCTTTTTTATTAAGTTCCTGAAACATATTCATTATCTGCCAGGAACTGTCCTCGTCCAGGTTCCCGGTAGGTTCATCAGCCATGATAAAGGGAGGGTTTAATATGGTCGCGCGGGCGATTGCTGTTTTTTGCTTTTCACCGCCGGATAAGTGCCATGGATTTAAATTTTCCCTGCCGGCAAGCCCTATTTTATTTATGGCCTCAGTGACCGTTTTTCGTATAAATTCCTGCGGCGCGCCGGTAATTACAAGAGGCAGGGCTATGTTCTCAAATATCGACCGGTCAAATAAAAGCTTAAAATCCTGAAAAACAAATCCTATACGCCTTCTGTAAAAAGGTATCTTGGAATTATGCAGATGCGATATGTCGGTATCTTCGACGAATATGGTCCCCATATCGGCTGTTTCTTCCCTGTATAGCAGGTTAAATACGGTTGTCTTACCAGCGCCCGAAGGCCCGGTTATGAAAATAAACTCGCCTTTTTCTATGGAAAAGGAGACATCATCCAAAGCTTTGATATCCTTTTCAAATACTTTGTAAACATGGTTGAATTTTATCAAAGGATAACTTCCTCGCCCGGCCCGGGGTTGTCCACATTCTGCATTCCGCAGACATGCAGAGCGTTTATCAGTTCCTCCTGCTGGCCCTCTTCGCCATGTACCAGAAAAACTTTCTTTAACCGGCCTTCGCTCATTTTCGCGGTAGCCTGTATGAACTTTATCAGTTCTTTCTGGCCAGCGTGGCCTGAAAATTCATTTATAACGATAACCTGCGCCTGTACATTGTATGAATCGCCGAATATCTTGACGATCTTGTCGCCTTCAACAAGACGGCGTCCCAGGGTATTGACAGCCTGGTATCCCACGATTAATATGGTATTCTTCGGGTTTCCGATATTATTCTTCAGGTGGTGGAGTATCCGTCCCGCTTCGCACATGCCTGTCGCGGATAATATAATACAGGGTTTTTCATAATCATTGATAGCTTTTGATTCATCCACGCTGGCCGTGTATTTCACAAGACCAAGGTGAAACGGGTCGTTATTATCAGCTATGAACTTGAGCATGTCCTTGTCAAAACACTCCGCGTGCCTGTTAAATACTTCGGTAACTTTCACGGTAAGCGGCGAATCAACGAAAACAGGCATTGCCGGGATTTTTCCCGACAGAAAAAGTTTATTTAATACATACAGGACTTCCTGGGCCCGCTCCACTGCAAAAACCGGTATTATTATCTTGCCGCCCTTGTTATATGTATCAGTTACTATGGAAGACAGCCTGGAATATGCCGTGGCTATGGGTTTGTGGTCGCGGCCCCCATAAGTTGATTCAACCACAAGATAATCCACATCCCTTATCTGGTCCGGGTCCGCGAGTATTGGCAGGCTTTTTCGCCCTAAGTCACCCGTAAAACCTATTTTTACTTCCCTGTCTTTTTCCTGTAATTTTATTACAGCCATAGTGGATCCCAATATATGCCCCGCGTTAAGAAGATAACCGGTAATATCCTCCCTGAATGATATTTTCTCGCCCAGATTCTTGGTCACAAAGAAATTAAGCGAGGCTTCAGCCTCCTCTAGCGAATATAACGGCTCAAATAATGTCTTGCCCTGCTTTAAACGCTTTTTATTGACGTATTCCAGGTCCTTTAGCTGCACATAAGCGGAATCAGGAAGCATCAATTCGCATAAATCCCTGGTGGCATGCGAGCAGTAAACATTTCCCTTAAAACCCTGTTTAATAAGGGTGGGGATATTACCGCTGTGGTCTATATGGGCGTGCGTCAATATCATGGCATTTATGTCATACGCCGGAAAAGCTATGTTCCTGTTGCGGTCATATGATTCCTTTCTTTTCCCCTGTATCATTCCGCAGTCCACCAGCAGCCTGTATCCGTCTTTTTCAAGGACATGCATCGAACCGGTTACTTCCCTTGCCGCTCCGAAAAATTGAATTTTTATCAAAAAAGCCTCCGGTTTAAAGTGAGAATACTTTATTCATGTTATAAGCGGCCGCGTCAATCCCGCGTTCTTTGCCTATAACGCTTTTCATTTCCATTACAACAACCTCATTGCAACGCATTCCGACCATCATGCTCCGTTTCCTTTTAAGCTTCAACAGGCATTTTACCGCTTCATATCCGAAAGTAAGCCCGAGTTTCCTTGAAAAAGAAGTAGGGGCGCCTCCGCGCTGTATGTAGCCTAATACCGTATATCTTGTTTCAAATCCGGTCGTTTTTTCGATCTTCTCCGCCAGCGCAGCAGAATGACCGACGCCTTCAGCCATGACTATTATACTGCTGTTCTTGCCGCGTCTCATTCCGCTGTTTAAGACTGCCGCTATGGAGCTGATCTTCAGGTCTTTTTTAAACTCCGGGATCAAAATGAGTTCGGCGCCGCCTGTTAATCCGACTTCAAGCGCCAAAAAGCCATGTTCCCTGCCCATAACTTCCACAATAAAGATACGGTGATGGGATGCCGCAGTATCCCTTATCTTGTCTATGGCGTCAAGACCCACATTTACAGCAGAATCAAAACCTATGGTGTAATCCGTGCCATACACGTCATTATCAATGGATGCCGGAATAAAACATGAGGGTATTCCCGTTTCCCTTGTTATGACATTCAGGCCCCGCCTCGAACCGTCCCCGCCAATTGAGATCAAGCCGTCAATCTTACGGTCCAAAAGGTAATCATAAGCTATTTTCCTGACTTCTTTCTTATAAAAATCTTTTGAACGGACCGTTTGAAGAATCGTCCCGCCGCGGTTTATTATCCCGCCTACCGATGCCATATCCATGGGAATGAACTGGTTATGAAGCAGCCCGTGCAGGCCTTCGATTATCCCCATAACTTCCACACCGGATGCTATGGCAGTCCTGACGACGGCCCTTATCGCGGAATTCATGCCTGACGCGTCGCCGCCGGTGGTCATTACGGCTATTCTTTTAATCACAAGTTCCTCCGTTAATTCAAGTTCCGCAACCCTATAGTCCGTATAAGCAAAACGTTACGGATAAAGGTTGCTGATTTTGTATGTGAAGCTGTTTTATTTTAATTAATACGGATATGGCTTATTTATAACGGGAAATGGACGCTGTAAAAGGGTTAACACCAAAAATAATATTGCCGTAAAATATTTCAGATACTTCTTTGTTTTATTGAAGATTTCCAGATCTTCACCCGCAGCATTTCTTCATCGCGTGTCTCCCAAAAAAACGAGGAATCTATGACTTCAAGATCCTTTACATATCTTTTTTTTACATAGTCGAGAAGTTTAATGACCTGTGAATGGTACTCCGCTCCGGCGGTATAAAGCTTCACGAATGGATAATAAAGGAATTCGTATTTTTTTACAGTAAGTTTCATATGCAATCCCGATGTATCAGTGGCCAGAAAAGCTATTGTCGCAAGCCTGCACGCCTTGTCAAAGGTTAACCTGATAGGGTCGCAATCCGGCCTTATCTTTATGGCTATGCCTTCCAAAAACACTTCCGAACTGCTTAAGGTCTGTGTTTCCATCGCATCCGCATCTTTCATGGGATTCCGGCCGGCAGAAGACGGCCTCATGGTCATAGTCTGAAAATTTTCTTTTATTACAGAATAATCCCATCCGGAAATCCTGCATATGTCCACAAATTCGTCGACTAACTGTGCTATCAGATCTTTTGACTGCAGGTTGCCGCTGTATTTAAGATAGATCATGTTTTCCGCCTTTAGCCGTTTATAATAAAGATTATCCTGTAGTTTTTAGGAACGCTGTTGTCTATCAGGGGTTCCATCCTGAAAAATTCCTTGGGCACTTTCATTTGCTCGGAAAAAAGTTTCTCAAGGGTCCTTATCTGATCCGCAGATATGCCCTTGTCATCGGAGTATACCTGGATGGCCGTCGGGAAAGTATTGCTCATCTTTATGTAATCCTGTATTTCAGACAGTATCAGCTTGCCGTTGTCGGTCAGGCGTTCTTTCCTTTTTTCCTCAAAAATGACTTTTGACGACACTTCAATATAAAGCTTATTATCTTTGTGATACTTTATCGCCGTTACTTCCTTTGGCGTTTCGCGGCGCACCGAACCCGGGTTGCCGGCCTTATCCATGTAGGTCAGGACATACCAGTAAGGCGAACCCATTTTCATTATCCTTCCGTCACGGTCAATGCCGTCCCAGGAAATTACAGAAGGCAGGCGTCCTTCGCCTTTTTGAAGGAATACGGTCCCTCCCGTTGAATCGGTGACTTTAAAGTTCCATTTATCTATGTCGATGCTCGCCATCTTCGGGGTAATTTTAAAAATAGGCTGGACTTCAAGAAAAGACAGGTTTGCGTGATAATCCGCCCTTTCAGCGCTTATCTTATCAGGCAATGATGCCTTGACGTCCTTCACGTCTTCAGGGGATATTGAAAGAAAACCCTCTTCTGTGGTCACTATGGACTGCGCCACCTCATTAGTATCTGTTTTTATGCCGATGTCCGGCATTTCCGCGTCTATTTTGATCTTTAACTGGCCCTTAACCACGACTTCCTGCGACGAATCACTGTTGCCTTGCGGTTTATCCTCGGAAAAAACATAAACCGTGGATACAGCCAACGCTGCCGCTAAAAATACAAGCAAAAACAATCTTTTCATGCTTTTCACCTCGAAAGTTTATATACAAATACGGCTGTGCCGGTCTGGTCGTCCGAACTTGAAAGAGGCGCGAACATGAATGTCGCGAGCGCTTCTTTTGCAAGGTCATCAAGTTCCGGATATCCGGATGGTCTTGATACCATAAGGTTTTCCTTTACGGATCCGTCGGCACGCACCGTGAAATCTATGGCAACCTGGGCCTGTATTCCCTGCTCCTCCGCCCACCTCGGGTACTGAGGCGATGTTTTCCTTATAATATTCCTCCCCGACAACTGGCCGGTAATCAAAAGGGCCGTGCCTTTTTGCGGAGCTATGCTTATCTTTTCCTCGGCCGCAGAAGGCTTGGGCGTCGGGGTCGAAACGATCTTTACGGCCTCGGTTTTAAGCCCGCTGCCCGCTCTCATGGAATCCATGGAAACAGCCGGCCTTGCCACAGGCAAAAAACTATTCTTGGAAGCGCTCATGTTAATGTTAAGCCTTGCCGGCGCGGCCGAAAGCTTTCTTTCCTGCGCAAGCGCGAGTTTCTGCTGTTCCACCATCTGCGGCGATATTTTTTTCGCGCCTATCTCATTTTCCAGGTCAAGCTTTAAAGCCGACTTTAAGGTATCCAGCTTGGTCTTGTCAAGCGCAAGCACCTGGGGTTTTGCCAGGTTCATCTCGGGCTTTTTCAGGTCCAAAGCCTTGGGCTTTTCTATGGCCAGATCCATTTTCTGTTTGATGGGTATGAGCTGTTTTAATATGTCAAACATCTTTTTTGGCTTTTCTATTTCCACCGGCTTTTTTTCGTCAGGCACCTGTTCCAGCATGGTTATTTCGGTGAGCTTGTAATCGGCCAGTTCTTTTGACTTCTGCTGCGCCCTGAAAATAAGGATTATAATCAGGAGATGAACTATCACAGAAAATATAAAAGAACCGCTTACTCCTTTTACATCCCGGTCGTTTGCGAACATATTATTATCTCCTCCTTATTTCGACCTGTCTTTTTGAACGGTCGCAAAATAGATCTTTTTCGGCTTTGCTTTTTTTATGTCATCCAGGGCGTCCAGTACTATGCCTTCGTCCACACCTTCGTCCGCCTTTATTATCACGACCTTATCGGTACTCTTATCAAGCTTGCGCTCCGTCCACTGTTCAAGTTCCTGTCCGACAGTCACTTTTTTCTCATTAACGGATAATTTACCGTCTTTATCTATTGTAACCGTAACATGATCCTCGTTCTTCGCTTCGTCAGTCACGGCTTTTGGTATCGTTACCTTCAGGTCGGACTGTACCATGATCGGAGCCGTTACCATAAGTATGATAACCAGAACCAGCGATACGTCGACAAGGGGCGTTACGTTTATGTCGGTTATAGGCTCGTCTTCTCCGCCGCCTGTTTTCATGCTCATATTATCTTCCTCCTTATTCGGATTGCCCTGCTGATTTTTTTCCTTTGTCTTCCCTCATTATGGACAGTGTCTTCGCGCCGGCCATCTTGGACGCGTCCAAAGCCCAGACCAGCCTGCCGTGCGATGCGTCCCTGTCTGAAGTTATCATGACAAGTTTTTTCTTATTGGCTTCCACCGCGGCCTTTAGGGCCTGAGGCGCATTTTCATCGGTAATCTTGTTGTTGTTTATCGTGATCCCTTTTTTTGTGACCCTTATATTTACCGCTTCGCTCTTGGTGCTTTTTCCCACCGACTCGGTCACTTTTGACGAGTTAACAACTATACCCGACTGTATGACAGACGGCGAAATAACCATCAGTATGATGACCAGCACCAGCGATATGTCAACAAGGGGCGTTACGTTAATGTCTGTTATTGCTGATTCTTCATCCGCGCTTCCGGCCACTTGCGCCCTCCCCGTAATTTGCCAGCAGTACCAGCAGTTTTTTGGATACGGCATCCATTTCAACCGATATTATTTTTACCCTTTTCATGTAGATGTTAAAGATGATAACCGCCGGTATGGCAACACCAAGTCCGGCTGCCGTCGCCACCAGGGCTTCCGAGATCCCGACCATGACGACTTCAGGCCCGGCTCCCGTGGTATTCGCGAGGTCCCTGAATGCCTGCATGATGCCCAGTACCGTGCCAAGCAGTCCCATGAAAGGAGCGGTGTTTCCGAGCGTTCCCAAAATATCAAGGTACCTGTCCAGGTTAAGCCTTTCTTCCATTCTTTTGGCTTCCATGAGCTTATCGTTCTCTTCCCTGGGAAACTGCCTGTTTTCAAGCCCAAAACGGACCACGGCGGCAACGTTTCCCTTAAAAGTTTTGCAATATTCCACCGCTTCTTTATATGAGCCGTCCACAATAAAACCCTTTATTTTTTCCATAAAAGCCTCTGAATCCATTTTGGTCCTCTGGAAATAAAACCACCTTTCTATAGCCAGCGCAACAACTACGATAGACAATGAACCCATAAGTAATAGAACCCAGCTGCTTCTTAAGAACTGCATCATGTCAAATTGCATCTTGTCTGTCCTCCTTCATCCGATTTGGTTTTATTTAATTTATGTTTATTTTCCATCAGGCCGTCAATAATCCCGGGGTTTTAATTATTTTGCGGATGCCGCCGGTGTTACAGCCGAAGGGGCCGCTCCGGAGGCCGCTTTTTTGAACGCGTCGGGATAAGCCGCCTTTATGTCTTCTTTTCTCTGTTTCGCACCGTCAACGTATTCTTTCTGTCCGCCCGATACGGCAACCGCCTCATAAACATCCACGGCTGATTTCCAGTCCTGCTTTCCCTCATACAATGTGGCAAGCGCGATCAAGGCCGTGACCCTGAATACATTATCCTTTGGCTGCGCCTTCAAGAGAAGCGCATATGTCTCTATGGCCTTGTCATTTTGCTCAAGGGTCGCGTAAACATCGCCGGTCCTGTAAAGCGCCTCGTTTTTTACAGCGTCGCTGGCCGCGTTCTTATATGCGTCATCATACGCGGCGATAGCCTCTTTATACCTTTTTGCCTCAAGATACATGCCTGCCACCTGAAGCGGTATATCCTTTGACTTGGGGTCCTTTGGGAAGGTTTTGGCGAAAAGTTTGTAATACCTGATAGCGTCATCCTGCTTGCCCGAGTCGCCGTAAGCCAGAGCCACGTTATACATGGCGTTTATCTCATAATCCGTACCCTGGTATTTTTCTATGATCCTTTCGTAGTAAAATATGGCGTCCGCATAATTTTTTGACATGTAGGCGGAAGTTGCAAGCCTGAAAGTAACGTCAGATGCAAGCTCGTGTTTCGGGTAGTTCTTGATAAAAGCCTTGTAAGCCGCGACCGCCTCGTCGCTCTTCTTTAAAGCCTCGTAACATGCGCCTATATAATAATGCGCGTTTATCGCCATGGTATCGTTCGGGAACTGCTCTATAAGCTTATTAAAGGCGGCGATCGATTCGGTGAATTTATTATTGGTGTAATAAGTCTCGGCCGCCTTATAAAGCGCTCCGACCGCAAGGTTTGAATTCGGGAATTTTGCGTAGAACTCCAGAAGCAGTTTCGGGTCGTTTGACTTCTCGGCTTTTCTGTAAGAGGCCCTCTGCATCCCCTCGTCAACACTTGTAACCTTGTTTGAATCCGGGAATCTTAACATAAATTTCTTATACGCCTCCACGGCCTTTGCTTCCTGGTCCGAGTTATAGTAAACTTCCGCAATAGCCAGCATAGCGTCTTCCGCCTTGTCGTCCTTGGGGTATTTGGTGAGTATCTCCTGGTATCCGGCAAGCGCCTTTTCATACTGGGCCGCTTTATTGTATATGTCGGACATATTAAAAAGCGCTTCCGCCGCCCGTTTTGACTTTGGGAATTTTCCGGCGAGCACCTGCCATGATTTTATGGCGTCGTTATAAAACTCCTGGTACGAGTAGACCTTACCCTGCTGGAAAAGGGCTTCAGCCGTCAGTTCGGAATCCTTGTCTTTTTCATGGGCGTAGGCAAATGCCCCGTATGCGGCAGACGCCTTGTCATAATCTTTCTCCGAGAAGTATGAATGCGCTATAAGTATCTCGCACGCTTTTTTCACGTCAGGCGATGCCGATGCGGTCGATACGACATCCTTTGCCATGGTCCTTGCGCCGCGGAAATTATCAACCTCGTAAAAGCACCATGCCAGGTTGGCGCGTGATTCGGTTGTAATATCGCTGTCATAATAATTGTCAACTATTTCCTGGAACGATTTCGCTGCAAGGCCGAACATCCCGCTCTTCATGTACGCAGTACCCAGGTAATAGTATGACCTGGCCCTTATATTGGTCTTTGGGGTCTGGAACTTATCCGATAAGATCCCGAGGGTAACCGAGGATTCGCTGGTCAATATGGCAAACTGACCCTGGTTGAAATAACAAAGTTCAACCATGAGGTTCGCGGCCTCGGTCAGATCGCTGTACTTGAATTTATCAAGGATGAACTTGTAAGCTTCAACCGCGGCGCCGTACTTTTTCTGGCTGTAATATGAATTACCGAGAAGATAGTAGCCCAGGGGCAGGCTGTCGTGCGTTGTAAATTTCTCCGTAAATGACCTGAGCACTTCCTCGGCTTTGTCGTATTTAGACTGTGAAACATAGCACCAACCCGCTTTTACAAGGGCTGAAGCGTAAGCATCGTAAACATCCGGGTAATTTGCCGTCACTTTTTCATATGCGGCAAGCGCCAGGTCAAACTTGTTCGCTTTCAGCAGGCACTCCCCGATGAGATACTGCGCGTAAGCTTTTACCCTTTTGTCGCCGCTGGAGTCAATAACCTGCCTGAACACGGCCGCGGCCGCGTCGTATTTTTTGTCCTTATACATGGCGGAGCCCCTTTTATATACCGCGTAAGGCTCAAGATTGCTCGCAGGGAACAAGTTTATAAAATTAAGGTAATCATCGGCTGCCACGGGATAATTTTCGCCCTTGTAAAAAGCCTCCGCTTTATTGTAAAGAGCGCTTTCAAGATATTTACTTTTTTTGGCGCCATCACCCTCGCTTACCTGTTTGAAGGCTTCGGAGGCGTCAAGATATTTTGATTCTTTTAAAAGGCTGTGCCCGAGGTAGTAATAAGCGGCGTCTGTCTTGAGCGTTTTGAGCCTGTCTGCGGCTTCAACATACCTGCCCAGGTAGTAGGCTATAAGGCCGCCTATGAATTTTACGTCATCGTCATTGGCATAATAAGGATACTTGGCAAGGAAATCGTTGAGTTCCCTGTCGGCTTTCTTGAATTCCTTTACATTAAGATTTGAAAGGCTTATCCCGTAAACCGCTTCCATGATATAAAGGCTGTTTGAATACTTAAAACGGTATTTGCTCCACTCGTCCAGGGCGTCGGTGTACTTGCCCGTATTATACAGGTCCTCGCCCATTTTATAGTTTGCGCTGTCCGAATAAGGCGAATTTTCATACTGTTCAACAAGCCCTTTAAAAGTACCATACGCCGCATTATATTTTCCGGCCTTGTTCTGCAGCATTCCCTTCAAATATACGGCTTTGGCGGCATCAAGCCTGTTTGAATCCTTCCATCTGGCGGCAAAACTGTCAAGTTTGTCAAAGGTCGCCTGGTCAGCCGGCGCTGTTTTTACGGAATCCAAAGCGAGTGTCCAGTTTTTCTGCATCTCCTTGTCGTTGTCTTCAGCCTGAATCGCGGCCGGCATGGCCGCGAAGCCCGCAAGAAAAGATGCAAACACAACTATAAACGTGATTTTTTTTGTCATTTCTTTTTCCTCACCTTTTTTTATATTTATTCTTCGAGTTTAACGGCGCCAGGCTGCAGCGGTATG
Organism: uncultured bacterium; assembly: GCA_937889595.1. Classification (GTDB taxonomy): domain Bacteria; phylum Oederibacteriota; class PGYV01; order PGYV01; family Palsa-1178; genus PALSA-1178. The sequence continues at coordinate 62,248 of CALAOR010000064.1, read as the reverse complement.
GAACTTGAAACCTTGACCGACTCTTTTCCCGATTCTATGTTCCTGCCGTTCTTGTCCTTGACTTTCATGACAAGTTTGTATTCACCGTCGGCCACAGGCAGTCCCCTGTCGTCCTTTCCGTTCCATATTATGGTCGCGGGCGGATTATCGTCGCCGCTGTATGTCCTGACAGCGTCGCCGTCTTCGTTCATCACGTTGAGTTCCCATTCGCTTATCTGGTACTTGGTTACCGCATATATGGATATGGTCGTATTCTTCCTTATGCCCACCGGCGAGAATATCGACGGATCCGCTTTCAAGTTTATGTCAAAGCCGCCGAAAGCCATGGTTATGGACGCGCGGTGCGTCAGGCCCAGCACCTGTGATGATATTGAATAATCTATCCTGACCGGCTTTATAAAATAACCTGCGCCAAAGGTCAGTTCTGTTTCATCAAGCCCCACCCTTAAAGCGAGGTCCTGTATGGGATAGGCTTCAAGTCCGAGCCTGAATTTCATATCCTTATTGGAAAAAGATTTTTCTATGTCAAAAAGGGGTATGACCCTGTCCCCGAAGAACTTAAACGCCATGCCGAATTTCAAGGTTATGGGAAAAGCTTCCGCCGTCTGGTCCAGCCTCAGGGAAGGCGGTATGATGTTTATCAAAGACAGGCCTATATTTATTATTTGATTGGGCGTGAACATCGCGCCAATATCCGCGCCGTATCCAAAAGCGTTCTTGTCGAAAACCGACTCGCTTATCAGTTTGACGTTAAATCCGGCGGCAAACCAGTTTGTAAAATCCCTGGCGTATGACAGCAGGAAAGCCTGGTCCGTGATCCCAAATGTGCCTAATGTGGCCCACTGTGAATTCCTTGAATCGTACCCCGTGGAACCGAGCCTTATATAAGAAGCCGCAAAAGTGCCTATTCCCGATACAGGATATGTGACAGCCGCAAAATCATACATGGTGTCATAAAACAATACAACGTGCTCCAGGGTAATCTGCAGCGGGTTCTGCTGCGCCAAACCTGCCGGGTTATAAACCACAGCTGACGGGTCGTCAGAAAGACCCGTGAAAGCCCTGCCCAATCCCATGGACCTAGCTCCGGCCCCCCAGCTTAAAAACTCGCCGGGCGCGCCATAATCACCGGCCGCAAAAAGCCCGGCGCCAAGCGCGAACGCAAGAATAATTATTAAACCAAATTTTCTCATAAAACCTCCGTTGTTTTATAAAATCTTTATTACTTGGCGACCGCTATCTTCCTTATCATTTTCTTTCTTGCACCGCTAATTGTCGCTTCAACAACGCATATATACCCGCCGTTGCCTATGACCGCGCCCTTATTATTTTTACCGTCCCATACGTAGTTATTTACCGCTCCACCGGCAGCGCCGGGCTTGCCGCTTGGGATATCCCTGGAAAATACAAGGTCCCCAAAGAGCGTATATATCCTTATTTTAACATCAGAGTTCGCGTCAAGCAGATAAGATATGTTGGTATTTTCAGAGCCTGCCCTGAACGGATTTGGATAGTTTGAAACCTGGCCCAATACAGGGTCAACTATGGATACAGCCATGGTTATATAGGCATAGTATCCGTTGTATGAAGCGCGTATTAGGTTGTTCTCGTTCGTAAACGCGCCGAAGAAATCCACTGTGGCGTCGCCGTTAACCGTGGCAGCCGTCGCGTTCTTTGTGTTGCCGGTAAATGTTCCCGAACCTGTTATCACGCTGAAAGAAACCGGCGGCCCGTTTAAGTTATTTCCGTTCCCGTCGGTAAGATGCCCTGTAATAACCGTATCAGTGGCAGCCTGTACATTATATATACCCGTGTGGAAACCGCTGGAATTACGCACGCCTACGGTCAGCGTGACAGAATTAGGATTTGCGCCCATTACTATTATGGGCGAATACGCCGCGAGAAGCCCCGATGAGCTTAAATCAGATACCCTTATCCTGAATGACGTCGCGCCAGTGTAACTCTGATTTATTGTCTGGTATTTTCCATTTACAGAAGTCCCCTGCGCTATGCCGAGTGTTCCGCCGAGCACGATGTTCCAGTCGGGATAAGCAACCGGGGTGCACATGAAGTTATTCGTTTCCCCGTATACAGGCTGTTTCGAGAAACTGTCGATTACATTAACCCTGAAAGCAAACTTGGCAGGCTTCGCTAACGCGTTAATCGAATTGGAGGAGTCGCCGAAGTCTGTATATGCGGCGTCTGTATTTGCCGTGTATGTATTTGGATCCGCGAGCACGCTATACTGAAGCGACCCGCTGAGCGCGACATAAATAATAGGATAAGGCTTCAATATATGGTTCTTGGTCGGGTCAGTTATATCATATGGATTCAACTGGACATTCATCGCGGAAGCCACTACCATTTGCGCCGAAAGCGTAGATATTCCGGCGTCAGCAGGCTGCCCTAAGGTGCCTATAAATGAAGGATTTAAAGTGTCGTCTCCGGGGAATGAAGTGGAAGAATTAGATATCAAATTTACCTGATCTGTCACGCTATTTGTAAAGTTGCCGTATATATCGCTGGCCTGGATGGTTATTGTAAAAGGCTGGCCGCCTGACAATTGTGTCTGAGGTGTTCCGGTCATTCCATTATACCATCCCGGCCCTGATAGATGCCCTGAACCATTATCGGCCGTCAAGCCCGGTACAACCACCTGCAGGCCATAAGGAGTACCGGCAAGCGTTGTAAAACTTGGCGTTGTAAAAGACTGTATCAGCGGATTAGTAATGGAAGCTGAGACAAATATCCCGGGTGCGGCCCTGTGGAAAACCATATTAATACCAACCAATCCTGTACCGCTGTCAATTGACGTTAAAGTCACAGGAAGCGCATACGGGTCATTGGTTGTCACAGTGATGGTCTGCCCAAGAACGTCAGCCGTTGCCGTTATATTGCCGTATGCGTCGCACGAGTATATAGTGAACGGGTATCCTGATGGGGTATGACCCGCGTCATTGACTATCACCTGGTTTGAAGGCGAGAATGGCGGCAACGTGGTATCATACATGGTAAATACCGTCGAAGTCAAACCCGTTGAATAAACTCCGTTTGTCCTTATCATGCCCGCAGTCATAACAAGCAGGCGTTTAAACTCGTTTGGTGCGGTTATTATGGCGGCCGATGCCCCTAAATTTGACCCTGAACCCGCGTTTATGTGTATGTTCGTATCGGGCGCCTGGAACAACTGCACGGATGCTATTGCTTCCCCCTTGGAGAGCAGGTACGAAACAGGGAGCATGGTATTTGCGGTATTTGCGCTTGTTTTTGCCTGCAAAGCGGCTGAACTGTTATATGGCGTGCCGCCGTTTAGATCATCACAGATGTTCTGAAACTGGTCCAAAGCCTGCAGCGTGATATTAAAAGGAACTCCCGCGATTACAGGGCCGCCCGGCGCCGAGACCCCAAAGTGGTCGAATGTCGTATGCCTCATGTTTATAGGAGGCGTTGTGTTATTACCTGCTGCTCCGCCTGTTTCAGCGGTTATAGATTGCTGACCCGTGCTGCCCACTGTCCTTAAAACCATCCCGCTGTCCGTGTGGAACTTTCCTGTCCCGGCTGTGATAGTCACATATATATTATTTGCCGCGAGGTTATTGCCGTCCACTGACGCGAGCGGGTCCGTTGACGTTAACTTCGCGTATGTTGTATATGCGGTGTATGTTGTCGGGGAAAAATAAACTATATTGTAGTTATCATCGAGATACAGCACATCAAGCATTTTTCCAAAACCGGCTTCGACAGTGGTCGGAGTCCCCGCATATCCTTTGTAACCCGGTATGCCATCCTGTTTTAATCCCGGCTTATGCGTCATGCCGTCAGCAAGTACCAGGACATTGGTAAGAGGCCCCCAAAAGACGTCAAAATTATTTGAATGTGCTGGTAGTACGTTTGACCCAAACGTTGCGATAATATACGCTCCGCTGTGGTCGGCGTAATTAGTCCATGCCCTCCACATGGTAACCTGCATGACAGCTATGCCTGCGGTAAATGTGACGGAATTGGTCGGCGTTATGGTGAAATTGGAGGCATCGTAATCAGTACTTGCGCTGATTTTCATGGTGCCGTTAAATCCCGTGGCCACTTGGCCGACATTTGCATACGCCGTGATCGACACCCAAAAAGGGACTCCCGCTGTCTGTGCCGCAAAATCCGCTCCGCCGGGCGCCTGAATGGCTATGCCCTGCAGGGTGAATATAAATATATTTGGCGACGTATCCGGGGTTATTCCTCCGACAGAAACATCTGAAACAATAATACTAAAAGCGCTGCTCTGGCTCGCATAACTGGCGTTAAATGTCACTGTGCCTGTAGTGCTGCTAATGAACAACTGCGCCGGTGCTGAAGCAATACTTACGTCGTTTATACTGGAATTTATAAAATCGCTTGTGGTCACGCTGATCTGGTGGATACTGCCCTTTACTATGTTCCACCACGTGTCCACCAGAGCGGCAGTACATGAAAAATCCGAACTGATAGACTGGCCCGTAGGCGTGTTGTTTTCTCCGTCAGGAGTTCCCGGTCTTGCTTCCATTCCCGGAGGTAAAACCTGCAATTTAACCGCTGTTCCGGCATTTACAGTGCAGTTACCTGAAAGTCCAAAATGCCCGCTGTGGCTTATGGGCGTGTCTATAAAGTTATCGCTTGCAAAGATCTGGGCCGTATAAGTCGCGGCCCTGTAAAGGTAGCCTGTCAACTGCCTGACACCCTGGTCACCGGCCGTAAAAGTAACCTTCCACGTCTGATAGTATGCGCCCGTGGTAAGGGGCGGGCCTGTTACCTGCATGGTTGATTCATAAGGCAGCGCATAATCCGTATTTGCGGAAAGATAAACTGCGCCTGTAAAATCCGTCTTTACATTGCCATACTGATCCCTTGCCTTGATAAACGTCGTAAAAGCCTGACCCGCAACAGTTGAACTTGGAACATTTGCTACTGCAAAATCCGACAACCCGGTAGCCAATACGTTAATGATAGACGACGCGTCAGTGATGCCGGTTGTCGTTGTATCCGTGCCATTGACCGTAATTGCACCGCCTGTCCTGAATATGATATTGTAAGTAGCCGACCCGCTTGACAGGGATACATTGGCCGGCAGGGTAACGCCGGTAATACTGGCAACGCTGTCAGTGGCTGTAATTGAAACATTATCGCTTACCGAACTGATCTGATTTCCCCAGAAGTCGGTGGAGTAAACAGACATGGTAAACGACGTACCCGCTATCGCCTGATTTGGATTACCCGAAACCCCGACGTTTACTATACTGCCCGGATCCCATGTCTGCCCATCCGCCACAAAAAGTAGTTTAGAAAAATCAGAAGGCGCGACATTAAAGGTGGGATTGCTTGTCCCGCTTGTTGTCAGATATGTAAGCTTGATCGTCGCGTTTAAGCTAACCTTGTATATCCTCGCTAAAAAACTTCCCAACCCGTTTAAGAACGGAGTTATGTGATTGTAAGTGTGGTATGAATCAAGCAGGAAAGTTCCAGTATTGGAGTAAAAGCTTACCGCAGGGGTCGAGGCAAAAGTGGTTACAGTATTGTTATAAAGGTCAACTGCCGCCGCATTCACCGTGAACAACTCCCCCGCTGTCTTGTCTGTTATGGGCTGGGAAAAATTAAAATGGTCGAGCGCGCCGAAGGTCATAGGCACGGTATCCTGGCTTGCTGTAATCGAGGGCGCGGTCGCAGTCAGTATCTGGGTCCCTGAACCAACTGTCCTTATCTGCACCGTGAATATGGCCCTGCCAAAATCCGGGCCGGCTGTGGTTGTTACACCGCCCGGGTTTGCCGGGGTAATAACACAATTCGGGTCGGACGATGAAAGTGCAATTACCGTTGATGTGGTGGATGTGTTGAAGAACGCGTCAACCGCGTAAACCGTGACATAAAAATAAGAGCCTGCCGTCTGCGATTGTGATGTAGATGTTGAGTTTCCCAGCCTGCCGTTGCCGCTGCCGGGCGCGAATGTCTGCCCCGGGCCTATGATGACAAGGCCACTGAGCGCGCCGGGCACGACATTAAAAGTGTTGCTGTTGCCTGTCGCAGCCGGTGTTGTGGAAGCGCATGTAAGGGTCATGTTTGCCTGCGTCGCGGCAGTTAAGGTTATGAAACCGTAAAAATTCCCGTTTGTGAACTGAACAGTTCCTACCGGGACAGGGCCTATTACGGGATAATTTGCCGTAATCTGGGCCGTACCGTTGAATCCTGTCACTACTGCAACACTTGCCTGGGCCGATACTGAGATATAAAATCCCTGCCCTGCCGTCTGATTTGGTATTGGGCTGAATACATATTGAGTTATGATCTGGGACGTGATGGTCACACTGCCGAACGACGGGCCGCCGGCGTTGGGATTTGCGGCTATAACCACGTTTCCGCTTATCGCATTGCCGAGTGTGACTGTTACGGGATACTTTAACGCGTTTGGAGTAGAACCTAATAGCTGGTTCAGCGGAAATGGATTTGCGGGGGTGATCAATGATGTTGCGTTGCATGTCATGGTCACGGGAAAACTCGCAGCGTTAAACGCAGTCGCGGTCGCGAACGATTCATCTATGGCAACCACTGAAACATTGAAAGGAACGCCGGCTACCTGGCTGGCAAGTACGCCGCTAATGCCATTACCCGTGGCGCCCGCGGTCCAGGTCTGTCCCGGGGCGACAACCAAATATTTGTACCCGAAAACCCGGCTTGAAAAAGCCAGCAGGCATAAAGATATTAATAACAATAGTGACATTTTAGACTTCATTAAAAAAACCTCCTGTGATATAGTTGACAATTTAATATACCTTAATATAATAATAAAAATCGGCAAATAAATCAAGTGGTTTTTTAGATTTTTTGCAGGTTTTTGCCGCCAAACAGCCATATAATATAGAAACTGTCGGAAAACCCTATAAAACCATGAAATTCTTTATAGAAAGTATCTAATAACCTGCCAATTCAAACAAATTGTATTTGATGGATTTAGAATTTTAATCCTGATAACCTGGAAATCATGTGCATAAATTGCCTTCAATATTCACAACGCAGGCAGTGTAAAATTGAAAACCGTTTCTTTTGGCCCGGGGCTGCTATTTTCTTCCACCCATATCCTGCCGCAATGCGCCTCAACTATGGCCCTTGCAAGGGTCAGGCCGATGCCCAGCCCCCTGACCTGCCTGTTCACTTCATAATCGTCGCCTGAAGGATTCACATTGTAAAAACTCCGGAAGAGTTCCCTGTTGTCCCTGCCTGAAACCCCCTTACCCGCGTCCGCGATGGAGAATTTTATGAAATCATTTCCCTGGTCCGCATATTTTCTTGCCATGATCTTCACCATGGAGGCTTCCGGGCTGAATTTTATGGCGTTTTCCACAAGATGGTAGAAAACCCTTTTTATTTTTTTATCATCGCAGTGTATGCAGTCTATGGAATCAAATACCTCGACTTCCACGGAAAGCCTTTTGCTTTTTGACGCGGCTTCCAGGCTGGACATGGTGTCGCTGATGATCTTTGAAATGCTGCCTTTTCTCAGCAAAAGCGGCCCTTCATTATTTTCAAGTTCGTAAAGCATCAGCAGGTCATCAGCCGTCATTTTGAGCCGCTCGCTGTTCCTTGCCATGTCGGTCAGTATCTGGATCTGTATCGGGGAGAGTTCCCCGAATTCCTTCTTCAAAAGCAATTTCAGGTATCCGGCGACCGGGGTCAGGGGCGTCCTCAGTTCATGGGACAGCCGGTTTAAAAACCCGACTTTTTCCTCCCTGAACCTTTTATTGTATTTTTCCTCGGTTGTTTTTGCTTTTTCATTAATGACCCATGCCGCGCGCTCGGCGATATATTCCATGTCAAAAGGCTTTTTTATATATTCAACAACGCCGCACCGCAGGGCTTCTATGACATTATCCACTTCAGGATACGCAGTTATGAATATCACCGGGATCTTCTTGTTTTTGTTCTTGAGTTCCCTGACAAGGGCGACGCCGTCCATGTTTTTCATCCTGATATCGGATATAATCAGGTCAAAATCCTCCCTGTCGAGGAGTTTTAAGGCCTCAACCCCGTCCTCCGCTTTTTGCACGCTGTAGCCTTTTGACGAAAATAGCATAAGCAAAGCTTCCCTTATGGAATATTCGTCGTCAACGATAAGTATTTTTCTCTGGGCTATTGCAGAAGGTTTTTCCATCAACGCTCCAATTAAGTTTTATGCTTAAGATCAGCGGCGCGCAATTAGCAATGTGTGCGTAAGTCAACTGCCGTGGGCCGTCAGTTGTCCTTGTTCTTTTCAAACCTGGTAAGGAGGTCCCTGTATTTGCCAAGCACATTTTCGTACTTGTCCACAATATTCAGGTGTACTTCGAGCATTTTCTTGTCGCTATGCTCGCGGAGCAGGCTCCTGAAAAACTCGGAAGTGTTCTTGCCTTCTTTTTGGGCAAGCAACTCGGCCTGTTTTTTCTCGTCTTTATTGACTCTGATCAGGATCTTTTTCACTTTTTTCATTTTGCCTTTTTCGCGCATAACAGATGCCCCCTTTAAGTATTTTGGTACTTATATGTATACACTTTTATTGCATTTAAGTCAAGGTTCTTTTAAGACACACAACCGGTTTTATTCGCTTACGGGAAAAAACAGCCTGACCGTACATCCCCTTACCATATTATTTTCCGCGCTTATCAGGCCGCCGTGGGCCTCCATGATGTTCCTGGAAATAGCAAGCCCAAGCCCCGTCCCTTCGGCCTTTGTCGTGAAAAACGGCTCAAATATCCTGCCTAAAATCCCTTCGTTAATGCCCGGCCCTGAATCGGAAAACGCCGCTATAACATAATTTTTGTCCGATATTTCCCCCTCATTTACCGTTATATCCAGGGAACCGCCTTTTTCCATGGCTTGGGAAGCGTTGATTATAATATTCAATACAAGCTGTTTTATCTGTTCTGTTTCCACGCTCACCTTTGGCACAGGCAGATAATTTACAACAATGCTTATGTTCCTGTCCCGCAGAAGGTGTGAAGTCAGCTCAAGGGTTTCATCAATGATCTTCGTCAGGTCTTTTTCTTCCTGCCTGAGCGCCGTGGTCCGGCTCAAGGCCAGAAGGTTGTCGGTAAGTTTTCCCAGCCTTTTGAACTCACCGGGGGCTATTTTCAGGAACTTGTTCAATGCCTCACTGTTGCCCCTGTCCGCGTTTATCATCTGGACAAAACCATTAAGTCCTGTCAGCGGGTTCCTTATTTCATGCGCGACAGCGGCCGACATTTTGCCGAGCATGGCAAACCTTTCGGATTTTAACAGCTGGCTGTAAAGGGTTATGTTCTCGATTATGATGGAGATCTGCGCGGCTATGTTCTTGATCCAGTTTATTTCCTCGCGCGTAAATATAGCCTTGCTTGTTTTTTCGCCGATTATCCATATGCCTTTCACTTCCCCGTTCATCAAAACAGGCACGCAGATCTCAGCGTCATACTTTTTGAGCAGTTGCGTCATTTCAAGCACATCAAGTTCCCTGTAGTTCTTGCTTAATGTCATGTCATATGCCATGTCGTCCTTGAGTTTCTTGTAGTAGATCAGTTCCTTCTTTAGGCTTAAATACGCGAAAAGCGGATGCCTGACTGACAGGCACACCTCTTCATCCTTGCGCGCCGCGTACAGCACGAAACATTCCCTGCACGTGTCCCAGAAAAAAAACATCGAGTTTTTGAGCTTTAATATATTTACGACATTTGCGGAAGCTACCGCAAAAATTTCCTCAAAATCCTTCAGGAACCTTATCCTGAAAAGCACATGCTGCAGGAGCACCTGAAAGTCATAATTGGATATGAAAAACGCCTTTCTGGTTATCCTGTCGAGTATCTTAAGCGTCGGCTCAAAACCAAGGACTATAAAAAGCGTACATATGGAAAACAGAACTGTCTTATACCAGTTATTGCCTATGTGTTCAAAGACCATCTGGTTCAATATGGAATATATCACAACTATGATCGCGGCGGTTAAAATGTACATCAGTGTTTTCTGGAATAATTCCTTTATATTCATGAGGTCGTAGGTCAGCACCGAGTATGCGATAAGCGCGAAAAATACCAATATAAGAAATCCGGCTATGGGAAATATCTTCAGGCCGAAAATATTCAACAGGTTAATAACTGCGCCGACGAACCCCGCGGTTACCCCGAGCATGAGGTACTGCAGCTGCTTTTTTTCCTGGGACAATATATCCTTTGAAAAATACTTTCTCAGCAGCGCAAAAAACACCCCGCAGAGCGAACTTGCGATAGTAATTATGATCAGGATATATATCAGGTCGGCCTGTGCGGTATAACCGATGCCATGTTTATAAACCATGGGTTTAAAGCCTATCCCGGTAAAACACATCACTGTGCCCAAAACGCCTGTTAAATACATGATTTTTTCAAGCAACAGTATTTTTCCCCTGCTTTTGGTGAGGAGTATCGCAAAAGACAGCAGTGTAACAGGCACAAATATCAGGGCGGGCCTGAATATCCTGGACGACAGGTTGGCGGCTTCAAGCGACTGGGCCCCCCTTATTATAAAAAGGTCAAGCTGCCACAGGGAAACGCATATAAAAAAAGCCGCTGCCGCGATATTAAGCCTGTTGCCCGGGGATTTTAAAAAAGTTATGGCGCCGAATATGAAAATACCCGTGAAGGATACTATCGTCTGAAACTGGTAGAAATCAACGCTTGCGTGATCCATTTTCCGCCTTTTTGTCAAAAACCATGAAATCATCAAAACCGCGGTACAGCACTTTTTTAGCCGACAGGCTGTAACCTTTTCTTTTCATGTGGTTTATTATATCATCAGCCGGCGTAATTCCATAGACTTTTTTATGCCTTCCGGACACGATTATATTTATAAACCCGACCTTAAAAAGCCGGAAAAAAACCAATACTGCCGCAAAAAAACCGTTTTCAGCGTATTCAAGCTTCAACAGGCGCGGAATTGAGACGGGTTTTACGTGGGCTATCACCATCCTGCCACCGGGTTTTAAAACCCTGTTGAGTTCATTTAAGGCCTTGAACTTGTCGTCAAGCATGAACAATGCGTGTATGCTTGATACGGCGTCGAAACTTTTATCTTTATGGCCCAGTTTGTCATTGAGGTCGCCTTTATAAACAACGCAGTTGATTTTTTTTTCAGGCATCCGTTCCAGCTTTTTTCTGAATAACGCGAGCATGGAGTCGGAGACATCCATACATGTGAGTTTTTTGCCGTGGTTTAAAAGCCTTATGGCAAGCTCCCCTGTGCCGCAGCCGGCGTCGAGGATTGTACTGTATTTTTTTTTGCCGGACGTTAATGCTTTTTCAGCTTCGTCCATGACTTCCCTGTAAGGGGCGTAATATCGCGCTAGGTCGTCGTAAGCAGAAGCGTAAAAATCCCATAATATCTTTTCGGTAAAACTTCCCTTAAGCTGAGCCACGGCAATCTCCAATTTTTTTGAATCTTCGAACCTTTTAACCTTCGAACTTCAAATCAGTAAACCTTCAGCACCAGACTTGAATTATTCCCGCCGAGCCCGAAGGAATTGACAACGGCCGTATTTATTTTTTTCCTTATTGATTCATTCGGGACATAATCAAGGTCACACAGCGGATCCGCGTTTCTATAATTTATTGTCGGCGGTATATATCCGCTGTTCCCGGCAAGGATAGTTGCCGCAGTCTGGAACCCTCCGGACAATCCCAGCGGATGACCGACCATGGATTTCACGGATGATATTTTTACTTTTTCAGAATGCCCGCCAAATAACATTTTAATGGCCCTGGTCTCCCTGACATCGGATACCAACGACGAGCTCCCGTGGGCGCTTATGTAATCAACCTCATTGGAATTTATCCCGGCGTCGCTTATCGCCATATTCATTGCGCGCGCGGCTTCGTTGCCTGTGTCGTCCATCTTATACATGGAAAGCGCCTCGGAAGTATTCCCGAAACCCGTTATCTCCGCGTAAATTTTTGCGTTGCGCTTTAAGGCTGATTCAAGATTTTCCATCATGAACATGGCCGAGCCTTCGCTTATTATATAACCGTCGCGGTTCATGTCAAATGGCCTGCTGGCGCCGCACGGGTCCTCATTGCGTTTTGAAAGCGAGCGCGACGCGCAGAAAGCCCCCATGATGGAAGGAGTGATGGGGGCATCGGCCCCGCCGCACAGTATCCTTTCAACTTTGCCGAATTTAATAAGCTCAAAAGCGTGTCCCAGCGCATTTAAGGTCGAAGAACAGCCCGTGGATATTGTGGCAGACCGGCCTTTAATCCCAAGGGCGATGGACATGAAACCAGCTGCGGCGTTGGGGAGCGCTCCGGTTACGGTGTAAGGGCTGATTTTTGTCGGCCCTTTTTCATACAATACTTTCATCTGTTCCTCTATGATCTCCAGTGCATTGATGCTTACTCCTATTACTATGCCCGTATCATGCGAATTATCATGGTTGATTATCAATCCGGAGTCTGCAATAGCCTCTTTTGCAGCAGCTATTGCAAACTGGGTGAATCTCGGCATACGCCTGGCTTCAGTGGCGTCAAAATACTTCAAAGGGTCGAAGTTTTTCACTTCACCGGCAATTTTGGTTGTGTATTCGGATGTATCGAAAGATTTTATATGGCCTATGCCTGAAATTCCGTTAAGCAGGGAATTCCAGAACTCGACCTTGGAATTGCCGTTCGGAGCGATAATACCTAACCCGGTGATAACTACACGGCGTTCAGTGTATCTAATGGGACACCTCGCATTTCTGTGATTCATTATATAAATTCAGAAAGCTTATGTCAACAACGAATAACCCACTGTATATACACTTTGGATTTATTTGAACGGAAATAAGTCAATATTACTGCCCGGCCCTGCTTTTTTCAATAATTAGAACACACCTTGTAGAATGTTTGACCCTGACCCTGTTGTCTATACGGCCGCCGGCGGCCCATATGATCTTTTCCGTGTCGCTTATAACGGGACTGCCGGGTTCAAGCCCGCATGTATTGAAAAATTTTTTCATCCTGACTTCCCCGTCCATCCCGTACGGTATGAATTTGTCCCCTGGTTTTCTTAATCTGATAGCCAGGGGAAACCTGACAGAATCAAGATCGATAAAAGCTGTATCCCTGCCGCTGAAATCCATCCCGTCAATATTCTTCGTTGTTTTAAATGAGAACTTAAAGCCGTTAAAGACAGCATCAGGACTTTTGCAGGACCCAATTATCACAGGTTTGTAAGGTGTATTCGGGATTTTACGGGATATTGCCAGTATGTTGTTTTTTACCGAGCAAAAGAATCCTTCCGGCAGCTGCAAAGGCTTATGACCCGCGGCGCACTCCAAAACCGACTCTACCGCGTCAAAATCAACTTTTCTTGGACTTTTGAATACGTCCTTTAAAACCTGCCGCACAACCCGTCTCCGCAATGCCTCATGGTATTTAAATAATTTTTTCAGGTCCATTTGCGCGCCGTTTTTGCCGTGTATGATCACGGCGGCGCGTGCTGAAAGGGCGGCTTTATCCATGTAATCATTTTCCGCGGATAAAATATTGCCGGCCGACGCCAGCGCATCCTTGACGCGTGGATTAAATTCTTTGGCGATCATAGGGATGAGCCGGTTGCGCAACCTGTTTCTTGTATATACATTTTTCCCATTTGTTTTATCAACCGCGTATTTAATCCGCCGGGCCTTAAGAAACCCAAGTATTTCATTTTTATGCGCGCCGCTTAAAGGCCTGATAAGCGTAAAAGAACTCCGCTGCGCATGCGGCATGCTGAAATTGAATTCTCCGGGATATATCACCCTCTTATCCGCTATGCCCGATAATCCTTCGCTTCCCGCGCCTGATATGAGCTTCATCAGTACCGTCTCCGCGTTATCGTCCAGATTATGCCCTGCCGCGATTTTCCCAGCATTCACTTTTGCCGCGCATTTCATAAGGAATTTATAGCGCTCAATCCTGGCTGTTTTTTCCACTCCGCCTTTTCTTTCCGACGATATCTTCCTGATATCCTTTTTCCCGAGGAAAAAAGGAATGGATTTTGACACGCATAGTTTTTCCGCAAAAACAGCGTCATTAAAACTCGCCCGTCCTCTGAGCATGTGATTAAAATGGGCCGCGTATAATTTAAGCTTATATTCGTCCCTGATGGAATAAAGCAGGTGTAAAAGCGCCACAGAATCAGGCCCGCCGGACAGGGCAATAACTATAGAATCCCCGCGGGAAACGTATTTGTGGATGTTTTTTGAAAAATACCCGGGCAAGTCCATGTATTTATTCCCATTCCCCGAAAAGAAATTGCTCATCGGATGTTTTGTTTGATGCCGAGTGTAGAATGTTGACCGCCTTTGCCCTATCTACTATCTACTCTCACCTATCTACTATCTCCATATTTCGCATAAGCGAAAATCTGGTAGCGGCGGAGGGATTCGAACCCCCGACAACTCGGGTATGAACCGAGTGCTCTAACCAGCTGAGCTACACCGCCACATCAACGAACCATAATCTTATAACAAAATAGCGGTTGTATTGCAAGTTTATTATTTTGGATTTCCGGGTAATCCGGAAATCCATTTTTGGTTTTAATATAATAACCTTCCAAGCTTGCTAAATCTACTCTCAACTATCTACTCTCTCATGCCCTTCGCTCCACTTATAATATTGCAAGGGCGCGGGTCATGAACGAAGCGATATGACCCAGCCCGCAGCAATAGACATTCAAACGGCTCGACTGTTTTTCCCCCGTCCCTGTTTAGAGGGGGCAAGCCCCCTCTCTACGAAGTCTAAAGCGGCTTAAGTCCTTCTATAATACATACCAATATTTTCAATTTACAGCAGTTAAATATAATGTTAATCTTTATCTGTTAAACTTCATTATTGGAGGCCTATAATTATGAAACGTCCTGTTCTGGTCCTATTACTTCTCTTCCCCTTCCTGATTTTTGCGGAGGGTTCCAACACCTCAACTGCAAAAGTTAATGTAATTTTCAAACAGCCTTCCGCCAAGAAAGCCGGCTTAACGGCGTCAAATACCGGGGTTTACTGGGGCGCTTTCCTGGGCGGCGAACCCTTGCCTTTATCAATAAAACAGTTTGAGGATAATACGGGAAAAAAGATGTCACAGATAATGTGGTTCCTTGACTGGAACTCTGATTTTCCCGTTGCGCACTGCACCGTGCTGTATAAATCAGGTTATATACCCCACATCACATGGGAGCCGTGGCTTTGGAGCGACAAGGAAGCGATAAATCTGGATAAAATAATCGCCGGCCAGTTTGACACTTATATAAACACTTTTGCCAAAGGCGCAAAAGCATATGGCAGCGCCCTTTTCCTGCGGGTCGGCCACGAATTCAACGGCAACTGGTATCCATGGGCCGTTTCAAAGAACAATAATGACCCTGAAAAATATAAAAAAGCATACATCCACATACATGATATATTTACAGCCGCAGGCGCTGATAACGTGCAGTGGATCTGGGCGCCGAACTGCTCTTCTGTTCCGGACAGCGCGTGGAACGACCCGCTTTTGGCTTATCCCGGGGATGCGTACGTGGACTGGATAGGCATGGACGGCTACAATTTCGGAAGCACACAGAGCTGGAGCAAATGGGTGTCTTTAAGCGAAATATTCGGCGGCATGTATGAAAAACTCTCTTCGGCTATAACCGGAAAACCTTTCATGCTTGCGGAATTTGCATGTGCGGACAAGGGCGGGGACAAATCCGAGTGGACCGGGCAGCTTGAAACCGAGTTGAAAGAGTTCCCTCGCATAAGATCCGTGGTTTGGTTTGACTTAAATAAGGAGGCTGACTGGAGGGTGGACTCATCCCCTGAAGTTTTAGGATCGTTCCGGAAAACCCTCTCCTCAAAATTTTTCCTTGTATCGCAAAAAGGCCTTGAAAGCGCGGCTAAGAACACCATCACTTTAAGTGCGGCCATAAAAGACCCCGTTGACAAAGCCACAGGCCCCAAAAAAAGTATCCGTGACAACAAAAAACCGTTTATGCTGGTCAAGACGGTTCAGGACGCTGTGATCGACGGCGTATTTAACGAAAAAATAAAAACAGAACCCATCCTGATCGGGCAAAATTCCAAAGGTGTTTCAGGAAAACTCTATATGGGATACGATTCAACCAACATCTATATTTTCGCAGATATCAGCGACAAAACTCCGGGCATAAACCTGAAAAAAGGCGCGGACATATGGGACGGCGACGCGCTTGAACTGGCGCTATGCACAAATCCGGACGCCGACCCGGCGCGCACATCCTATGATAATTATGATTTCCAGATAGGCATAAAAGCCGCCAAGGACACTGAAACATGGAATTTCACAAAAAAAGCCCCGCTGATAAACCCGATTATTTTCTATAACGAAAAAAAAGGCGGCTATACCATAGAAGCCTTCATTCCCTGGTCCAATTTTAACACAGGCTGTTTCTGCAGAATAAAGAACAAGATCATCTCTTTTGACGCTGCCATAGACAATGCCGACGATAAATCCGGAAGAAACCTGCAGGTCAGATGGACAGGCAATGAAGATTACTACAAAAACCCCTCGCAGTGGGGGCAGGTGATGTTTTCGACGGAAAAGTAGCGTTTCTGTCCGGTTCCATACCGCTATCTGATGTACTTAATTACCTACTTAAACACATCTTCGGGTTTTATATTCTTCAGGCAATTGTAGTGCCCGAACCTGCATATTTTTTTAAAACACGGCTGGCAATCCAGGCCTTCGTAGAACTGCTCTGCTTTTGACGCTATGGGGCCGCCCCAATACGGCGCGGTTGAGCCGTATATGACGATAATGGGGACTTCAAAAGCATCCGCAATATGCATGATACCCGAGTCGTTTCCTATGAATAAATCAGAATTCTGGGCCGTCGACATTACCCGGTTTAAATCAGCGCCGCGTAAATCCACGAACCTTTTATCATCAATAATTTCTTTTGGCAACACGAAGCTATTATCCTCCATAAGGCCGGTTATTGTAATAATCGCCTTTTTTTGTTTTTTCAGGATAAGTTTTATCAGTTCAACATAGTTTTCCATGGGCCACATTTTTGACGGCCCGAACTTGGCGAAAGGCGCTATTAAGATATTTTTCCCCGCGCGCGAAGCAGCCGGCGTTTGTTTGGGGAATAGTTCCTGTTTTGCGCCTGAAAAATCAAAGCCGTTATTGACCAGATACAGGAGTTTTTTGTATTCTTCGGTCACATGCTCCCTTTTGTGGCTTAAGTCCTGTTTGTACGTGTAGTTCAGGAGCAAGCCGCCCATATCCGATGCATATCCCGCCCTGACTTTCACGCCGGATAAAAGCAGGAATAAATACGAAGAGAGCGACGGCGAAAAAGATACACCTGTGCCGATGTTCTCTTTTTTCAGGATAGCTGCCGCCTGCAGCGTCGAACGCAAAGACTTCCTGTCATATTGTATTATACGCTCTATATAAGGATTGCCTTCCAGTATTTCCTTAACCCCGGCGTTGGGCACCGCGACAAACACTTTTTTATACAGCCTTTTTGCTTCCCTTAGCGCAAATGTCATCATTACCGCGTCGCCTATCCAGTTCGGCGCCCGCAGCAGTATGGCCCCTTTGCCGGCCTCCCGGGCCCTCTCCAGCATCTTGGCGAACTTGACAAATTCGGAAAAACCGCTGTATACGCTTAAAACAAAACCCTGGAACCCGTCAAGGAACCCGGCTTTAAGGAAGTACATTCTGAAAAATTTCAGGAATGGCGCGAAAAGTATCCTAAAGACAAGCATACCTTTGCGTTTTTCATCCGCCTGCATGGAGGTATACCGGTTCATTTTATTGAAGTAAACCAGGCTGTTTGGATAGGAATAATGATAAATAATTTCGTTTATTTTCCCGGTTGCCCCGTTTATTTTGACGGACTCGTGCACCGGCTTGCCGTCAAACCTGCCTTTTGATTTCTTAAACAGCCTCAACTGGTAATCCCTGTCCCAGCCGCAGTGCCCGATCTGTCTTCCGAGGAAAAAATCCGATCTTTTGATATAATACCCGTCAAGAGCGCCGTTGACCGCGGCAATTTCTTTTATTTTTTCTTTCAGCGCGGAACTTATTTCTTCATCCGCGTCAATTGACAATATCCACGGATTTTTACACCTGTCCAGCGCAAAGTTTTTTATATCGGAAAAGCCGGTGAAATCGCGGGAAAATATATTTTTTGTATGCTTGCGGGCGATGGATACCGTCTTGTCCGTACTTTTGGAATCCACGATCACGATCTCATCGCAGAAATCCAGGCTTTTTAAACAGCGTTCAAGATTGGATTCTTCATTGAAAGTTACAACAGCCGCGCTTATTTTCATGCACGTTCATTTTGTGATATGAATTTACCGACAGCATCGGTGACCGCTGAGACCGGTATGGAATCGGCATTCCCGTCAGGCGAGGTCAGTATTTCATTATGCTGGCCCGCGGGCCTGTTTTCTTCCGGGTCGGTATTTCCCCATATGGCCACAATATTTGTAAAAGGCGCAAAAACATGCATGAAATCAGTTTCATTGCAGACAAAGCAGTACAAAAACCTGGATATGGCCGCCATCTTCATGTAATCGTCCGTATCAACCACGATAGCTTTCTTTTTCGTGACAACCATGTATTCATTTAAGCGGACATGCTCATCCTTATGCGCGAAAACAACAATTTTACATCCATATTTATCCGTCAGGTTGTTTGTGAGCTGCTGGAACTTGCCGATGGACCACCGCTTTTTACCGTTTTTGGACGACGGATGCACCCCGACAAGGATGTCGGAGCCTGTAATGTTGTTCTTTCTGAGAAAATCCTTGGCAAAAGCGAAATCTTCGCCGGGTATGGACAGCTTGGGTATAAAATCATATGAATTCGCGCCTATGAACCTGGCAAGGTTTAAATATTTTATTATCTTATGCTGCGAAGTGTCATTTGAATACAAAAGCAGGTTGTGAAGGCGGTTGTACAGGCTCTTCTCGTCTTTCACGGCGTAAGCTACCCGCGCCTTCGCGAACGTGGCCGCGCCTGTCATTACAGCGGTCAACAGGTCCTGGTTAAAACTTATTACGAGCTGGTACTTGGCCGCGTTAACCGCAGCAAGCGTGGAAACAACCGCGAATGGGTTTATTGACCTGATAAGAAGCGCCCGGTCTATATATTTGCAGCCTCTGGAAACTTTCAGCACGTCGTCGGATACAAGCACGGTTATCCTGCCTTCAGGCGGCATGGCGTCTTTTAGGGCCGCTATGGCAGGCGTGCATAAAATGAAGTCTTCTATGGAAAAAGGAGCTATCACAAGAAGTTTTGAGAACTGCTTTAAGTTGATCTGTTTGGCGTTAAGTACCCTTTTCTTTTCCTTTTCCTTTACTTTCGACGGATTAAATGGTTGTGCCATTCATAACCTCAGGAAATTATTTTTTTTATCTTCTGTAACGCTTCAGAGGGCGGGATTGACTTCATGCAGTCAAAACTCCCGATCGGGCACTTATCACCGCCGTGCAAATCGCATGGTCTGCACATAAGTTCCCTGTTTTCCATTATTATAAAATCCTTTTCTGTTATAAACCCGAATGCCTGTACCGTGGGCCCCAGGAATATAAGCGCCGGTTTTTCATAAAGCCGGGCCGCATGCGCAGCGGCAGTATCATTGCCCACGAACACATCGGCCCCGCGTATCTCTTTGAGCAGACCAGTAAAATCCGTCTTACCTGTCAGGTCCCTGACCCGCCTGTCTTTATGATATAACAAAGGGCTGTAATTATCAACCTCATCTTTTACGCCCGTTAAAGTGACGCGGACTTTCTTAAGTTTCAGGAGCCCCTTGACCAGCTCCTTAAAATACGGCCAGCGTTTATTTTTCCATCTGGCGCCGTCATGGATCAGAACATTTATAACAGGTTTCTTCCTCAAGGACGATTTGCTTTTCTTTTTGACGGCATTGTCGCCGGGCGTTAGGCCCGCGGCAGCTTCCAGGTATTTTTCAGATACACTTTTTGTATCCTTTAAAAACCATTTAAAAAGGACCATAAGCCTGCGCCTGACAGTGTCCTTGTTATAAACCTTTGTATAGCCGCTCTTAACCAGCACTTTAAGCAAAAATGACCTGAGATTATCCTGCAGGTCCACGACAGCGTCGTAATTTTCCCGGGATAAAATGGATGCGGCGGATAACATGCTTGACGGATATTTTATTACCCTGTCAGCTCCGGCAGCCATGCCTGCCTGGCTGAACTTTTCCTTGCATAATAAATGTACCTGATAACCCGACTGTTTTAAACCGGCTATAAGCTTGTTTGTGATCAATATGTCGCCGGCCGACGAAAGCCTGATTACAAGCGCCTTTTTCACGATATCCTCATTTTTTTCTCAAGTTCCTTTACATTTTTTATGAACATCCCTATCTTTAAGGCAAATACCCTGTTGTCTATTATGTGTTTCTTATTCAGTTTAACCTCGTCTTTTTCAGTCGTAATTATCATGGACGCTTTGGTGCTTTCATATAGTTTCATGATTGCTTCCATTTCTTTCTTATCGACCCTGTGATGGTCGCGAAACCGCAGGCCCACGATCACATGCGCCCCGAGGGCCTTTAATGTTTTTTCAAAACCCACAGGGTTGCCTATGCTTGAAAAGGCAATGATCTTTTTTTCATTTATTGCCCCAAGATCGGATTTTTCGCCGGTCGAAACATTATAGATCATTTTGGGCTGGTGCTCGCTTTCAAAGATTTTCATGTTTTTATTAAAAAGCAGCACCATTTCCTTTATTTTTTCAACTTTTCCCGGATCTGCCAGATTTGTGTTCGTGATAAGGACCGCGTCGGCTCTTTTTATTTCATTCATGGGTTCCCTCAGCATGCCAGCCGGGAACAACCTGCCGAACCCAACCGGATTTATGGCATCTATCAGGACGCATTGGAAAGCGCCTGCTATATCGCCACGCTTTTGAAAACCGTCGTCCAAAAGGATATAATCGGGCTTAAAAAGTTCCGCCGCGTACGCGAGTCCCTGTAACTTATTGTCGGCAACTATTACTTTTGCCTTATTGACAGCCCTGGCAAGCATGTAGGCTTCATCACCCGCGTACCTCTGCTTTAAAAGTATCTGCAGGCCGTCGGAGACAACGTCAATGGGCTTCTTTTTATCCCGCCTGTATCCCTTGCATACTATGACCACATTTTTTTCGTCGCGGATCAGCCGTTTTGCCATTTCTTCTATAAAAGGGGTTTTGCCCGTGCCTCCCATGGTTATATTTCCCGCGCAGATGACTTTTACCCCGTATGATCTTGCTTTGATAATATTCAGCTTATAGAGCGCTTTTCTGAACAAAAGACCGGCGCCGTAAAGAAACGACAGCGCTGTCAGGAACCAGAAAAATAATAATTCCCGCAGGTTCCTTTTTTTCTTTGATATTGTCTGATACCAAAAGTTTTCAAGCATTTGTTTTCTCCGTATTAAAATCAATCAGCACTTCGTCTATCAGCATCGCGGTGGTTGACGCGGAACCTCGGAAACGCTCGACGATTTTCCTGTTCTGTTCCCCGTTTGAGATCCTCAGCGCTTTGTCCGACATAAGGAGTTTAAGCTTTTCAGCTATTTGCTCCGCGGAATCAGCCCTGTATGCGCCGCCGTTCTTTATAAACTGGTCCGCGGTGTCCTCGAAATTAAACATATTAGGACCCATTATCAGCGGAAGGCCGGCCGCGGCCGCTTCCATGGGGTTATGACCGCCGAACTTCATGAATCCCCCGCCGATTATCGCCGCGTCACCCGCGGTGTAAACATACGAAAGGTCGCCTATGGTATTTATAATAACAGCGTCATACTGCGTGATGCGCCCATAATCCCTGAAAGTGCTCCACAATGCGTACTTTAAGCCGGCCGTTGAGAGAAGTTTTTCAATAACCGCCACCCTGTTTAAGTGCCTGGGCGCTATTACAAGCACGGAATCTTTCACGCCGGAAGAAACAAACCCTCTTATAACGGTCTCTTCCTCGCCTTCCCTGATCGACCCGGCCACCACGATAGTTTTGCCTTTTTTATCCGTACGCCTTATCCCGTCCGCGCGGGTTGAATCAATTTCAAACGAGTATTTGGTGTTATACATAATAATTATCTTTTTTTGCGTGACTCCCAGGCGCCTTAACCTGCGCAGCATTTTCTCGCTCTGCACTATGAGCATGTCAAACCTGTTGAGAACCCATGAAAAAAAGAACCTGAACGCGTAATATAACCTGAAACTTTTTACGGATAACCTGCCGTTAATCATGATAACAGGAATTTTCCTGTTTTTAGCGGAGTTTAAAAGATTTGGCCAGAGCTCGGTTTCAACCACCACGAGGGCCCCGGGCTTTATCCTGTCAACCACGCCTTTTATAATGAAATCAATGTCCAGGGGAAGCAGGAAACCGCAGTTGATCACTCCCTGCAGTTCTTTTTCAATTTTTTTCTTTCCGTTCAGGCTTGTAGTGGTTACAAACAGGCACTTGTCCGGCTTCATAAGTTTGAATTCCTTGATTACGGGAGCCAATGCCTGCACTTCCCCGGCAGAAGCCGCGTGGAACCATATAGCATTTTTACCGCGTATTTCAGCGAGGTATTCCCTGCTAATAAATCCGAAACGTTCCGGCAGGCTTTGTCGCCACTTTTTATTGAATACAAGCAGGATCAGGATGAAAGGCAAGGCAATAACCGCGGATATATACAGGAAAAAATTATATATATATATCACAGGGAGGCCTCTCTGATGATTTCATGCGCAATGTTTACCACGACCTTTGAGGCGTCCGCGCGCCTCCCCCGCAGTTTATCAAGGTCCCTTATTATCCCGGCCGAATATTTTTTGTCTTTTAAGATGGCTGTTATTTCATGCCCGACTTTATCCGGCTTAAAATCATGCTGGAGGAACTCCTTAACCGCCGGTTTATCAAGCAATATGTTGGGCAGGCCGACGTATTTCAATTTAATTATGTTTTTCATCATCAGGTACGATAACCCGGATACCCTGTATACGATGGCCATGGGGATCCCCATAATGGCCAGTTCAAGCGTCACGGTGCCGGACTTCGCGATAGCGGCGGACAGGGATGACTTCATTTTAAGGTCAGCGCCTTGCGCGACTTTTATTTTTAAGCCCTGGTATTTTTCCAGGTAGGGACTGATAAGTTCATCCTTTATGGTATCGGCTTTAAAGAGCACAAACTTCACGTTCTTAAGCGAAAGTTTTACAAGCGCGCAGGCTTTGAGGATATCTTCGGTAAATGACTTAATCTCATTTACCCTGCTGCCCGGGAATATTCCCACAATTTTTTCCCCGGCAGAAGGTTTTGCCGGGGTAAGATACGGCGCCATAGGATGCCCGAAGTACCTGGCATTAATACCTGCGTCTTTGAGCAGCTTTTCCTCAAAAGGAAGGACAACTACGCACAAATCGGTGTATTTTTTAAGTTCATTGATCCTTTGGGGCTTCCATACCCACACCTGCGGCGTGCTGTAATATATGACTTTTTTTACACCGATTTTTTTTGCCTGCTTTATAAGCGGCATGTGGAATGCCGGACTGTCTATAACTATCAAAACATCCGGTTTTTCTTCTTTAAGTATATCGACCGCCTTAAGGTACAGGCCAATATGGGTAAATATATCCTTTATAACTTCCCAAAAACCTATGGCGGCGTGCTCAACAGGGTTTAACTTTACATCAATGCCAGCCCCGATCATCTTCGGGCCGCCAAAACCGATTATGGTTATATTTTTCTTTTTTTGCCTTAAGATCTCAAGCGCAAGCTTTGCGCCGTAGAAATCACCGCTTGCCTCGCCGGCTGAAATAAGGATCTTCTTCAAATAATATTTCCTTTTATCTTTTTGAATTTATTTTGTATCTGCTTTTCTATATCCAGCACTATTTTCAGGGCGTCATAAGCCTGGTATACCGTGACTTCCGTCTTTTTCTTTCCATTGATGGAATCCACGAACGACCTGAGTTCGCTGCCGAGCGGTTCTTTTTTTTCCATGGGGAAAGAATCCATCTCCATCATGTCGGACCAGGCCAGTTTTCTGTCCGGTTCAAGCCCGTCTTTTACCTTATAAATTTTTATCGACTGCCTCATGTAGTCTATGGACATATACAGGTTGTTTTCAAAAACCCTGATTTTTCTTAAGCGCTTGGGCGACACCCTGCTGGCCGTCACATTGGCGACGCAGCCATTTTCAAATTCCAGCCTTACATTGGCCATATCTATGGACTTGGTAAGGACCGGCACGCCTATCGCGTCAATTTTCTTTACCTTTGACTTTACTATCTGCAGGATGATGTCGATGTCATGTATCATCAGGTCAAGTATGACCGACGTGTCAAGGCTGCGGGAGGTGAAAGGGCCGAGCCTGCTTGCTTCAATAAGGACCGGGACTTTTTTCAGCTCCTGGAGTTTTTTAACCGCCATATTAAAACGCTCAATATGGCCGACCTGGAAAATAAGCTTATCCGATTTCTTTTTATATATCCTTATCAGGTCTTCCGCCTCTTTGGCGGTGGCTGTCATGGGCTTTTCCAGCAGTATGTGCTTATCATTTTCAATAAAAAATTTTGCGACTTTGTGGTGAAGGGTGGTAGGGACCACTATGCTTACCGCGTCCACCTTGTCCAGCATCTTTTTATAATCGGTAAAAAATTCCGCGCCGTACCTGTCCGCTATCTCTTTCCCCTTTTCAGACACATCTGACACGCATGTTAATTTTACCCCGTCTATGCTCGCATAATTTCTCGCGTGATGCTGGCCCAAACTTCCCACGCCGACCACGCCGACCCTGATAACATTATCCACGCTGCTTCTCCTTCACCATTTTCATGTATTTTTCATAGGTCTTCTCCATAGCCCTGACCGTAATCTTTATGCCTTTTTCCGTATCGCTGCGTTTTACTATGACTCCTTCCCCGTAAAAAACCTGCATGGCCTTTTCCATGCCCGCAGGAACAAGTATTTCTTTTTCAATAAAATTAACTTCCACTGCTTTTTCAAGCTCTTTCATAAGCTTTTCCAGCCCCTCGCCCGTGAAAGCCGAAATATAAATCCCTTCATCCGCATTAAATGTGCGGCGCCTCTTGTTTATGAGGTCTATCTTATTGAATACTTCAATGATTTTTTTGCCTTCATACGCCCCTATTTCCTTCAGTATGCCGTAAACCACATCGCGTTTTGCCCCCCAGGCAGGGTCGGTCACATCTATGAGATGCAGGACTATGTCCGCGCCGCTGACTTCTTCCAAAGTTCCCCTGAAAGCAGCGATCAAGTGCGGCGGCAGGTTCTTAATAAATCCCACCGTGTCTGAAAACAGCACTTTGTACCTGCTCGGGAGGGTAAACTGCCTGATCGTGGGATCAAGCGTGGCAAAAAGTTTGTCTTCAGAAAGCATGCCTGCGTTGGTCAGTTTGTTAAGCAGCATGGTCTTTCCCGCATTTGTATATCCCACAATGGCTATTTGCGGTACCGGCAGCATTTTCCTGCGCTCGCGCTGGATCACCCGTTTTACCTTTATGTTTTCCAGTTCTTTCCTTATTTTCTGTATGCGTATGTTTATCTTTCTTTTATCCACTTCAAGCTTTGTCTCTCCCGGCCCTTTTCTGTTACCTATGCCGCCTGTCTGCTGCATCAGGTCCTGCCCGCGCCCGGATAGCCTCGGCAGCATATAGTTGAGCATGGCAAATTCAACCTGAAGCTTGCCTTCATTGGTCCTGGCGCGGCCGGCAAATATGTCAAGTATTAGCTGGGTTCTGTCCACAATACGCTTGCCGGTTACATCCTCAAGGTTGCGCACCTGGGCAGGCTTTAAATCAGCGTCAAATATGATGACATCAACCGTTTCCTTATAAGTAACGGCTATTTCTTCAGCCTTACCCTTGCCTATATAGAAAGCAGGAGATATATCAAACCGCTTCTGGGAAATAACATCAACCAACTCCCCTCCGGCAGTCGAAATAAGGCCTTTCATCTCCTCTATATCGGACGCAACGTCATTTTTGTCCTGATTCTGATAAAGCTTTATTAACAATACTTTTTCCATGATGTTTGATGATTATACTACTTAGCTGCGGGTAAATCAATCACAAATGAAGGTACAAAGAACACCGGTACAAAGAACACCTTCCTCCTCACCCTAAAACGAATGATACTACCGGAAAAGCCCGCAAAAGGCGGGCAGCATGATATGCTGCCCCTACAAATGCAGGCAGATATTCTTTATCGTGTCCGGTACGAATTATAATTTTTCTATGGCCTTTGCGCGATTCCCCTATATAATATAAGCGCAAAATCCATAGAAAAATTAAAGTTCGTACCGGACACGACCTATCATGCTTTTCCGGCAGTATCATTTAATGTTCTTCTGCAGATACAGAGCGGTCTGGTTGTTCGGGTCAAGCTGCAGGGCTTTTTGTATGAATTCTTTTGCTTTGGGTATGTCTTTTTTGTTCAGATAAATGAAGGCCATGTTGGAATACGATACTGAATCTTTCGGGTCCGTGTTTAAGGCTTCCTGCCACATGGCTTCGGCTTTGTCTAATTCGCCCGCATAGTAACACGCCAGGCCCGCATTTATATAGGCCCCGTGGTTTTTGTAGAAAATCAGGCCCCGCTCGTAATATTTGGCCGCTATTTTATTGTTACCCGTATTTCTCAGCACGTCGGCCAGGTTAAAAAAACTCATCGCGTAATTTTCTATTACAAGCCTGTGGGTGAATTCATCGCTCTTTACCTTGTCTTCCACCATTCCCCTGTATGAATAAATATTGAATAAATAATCCGATATAACGCTTCTCATGTTATTACGCATGATCTTTATGACGATTCCCTCGGGTTTCAGCGCCCCCTCGTCCACGAACTGTTTTGTGAAAATATTGGAGTAGTAAAAGTCGCGGCCCGGATTTGCCGCCATTATGGAGCCCATATACTGTTTTAAGTCTTTTAAGGGCGGCGGCATATTGATTAAACTCCCGAAATTCCGCGTAACCTGTTCCTGATACCAGCCGTACAGCGACACAACGGGTATTACCGGAACAAACCTCTGCTTTTCAACGAGGGATTTATAAATCATGGCTCCGACGTTCATGTCGCCCTCAAGAAATATTATTGAACCGGGTTTTATCGATTTCACCATGTTATTGCCGTAATCATAGCCGATAAAATAACGCCCGTAACCGGGCCTATTGGCGGCGATTAAAATAACAGTGACAACCGCAGCCAAAAATAAGGCGAGGGTTCTTTTTACCATGGTGTTTTTAAACATGGCCGCTATATAGTAAATTGAAAAAGCGCTGAAAACCGCGGCAAAAATATTTGTGGAAACAAGGTATGGTTTGATAAGCCATTCGGTTTTGGGAGGCGGGGTGGCGAAAGACGCTACACTTACCATGATAAACAAATACGCGGCAATCAGCATAATGCCTTTTTTCGCCTGTTTTAATGCCAGCATTACCATGCCGGGCAATATCAGTATGGCCGTTCCCCACGGAAACTCGGACTGGAAAAGGTTCTTAACATAGTAACCCAGCAGATTAAGCGTATCTACGAGGCTGTGTTTTACTTCTATTCCCGAATACTGGGCGCGGGAAATAAGCCATATAAAATCCTTGATGCTTTTTACGTCCCCCCAGCAGTAAGCCGGACCCGTAAGGTTCCTTAATGGCACGTAAATATAAACCGAGGCCCCGAGAATAAAAAATGCCGCGGCCGTTAATAAACGCTTCAGGGTTAAATTCTTTCTTTCCATAAACAGATAGTACAAAACCGCCGGAGATATGACAATCATGCTGGTCCAGTGGTTGCCCATGGAAATCCCGTATATAACGGCAAAAAGGTAAAGATATTTTTTTCCTTCATTCATCCTGAACAGAGCGTAAAGACAGGAGGCCAGCAGAAAGGAGTTTAAGGCGTATAGGCCGCCCTTTCCTATGCTTCCCTGCAGCCATGCCGATCCTGAAAATAGATAAAATGAGGCTGCCGCCGCGGATACCGCAGCAGATGTAAAGTTGCCTGTTTTTTTGTCCCGGGATGTTATGCAGAAGTAAACGAGCATGAATATCATGAAACCCGCAAACACGCTGAAAAATACGGCCATAAGGTTTGCCCTGAATGCCGGCGAACCCAACTGCACATTCATGAATATTTTCCCTATAAGCGTAGCCAGCGGATAACCGGGCGGATGCTGTATCCCGAGGGTATAGTAAGCCGCTGAAGTTTCAGGGCTGTCGTCCGAATTATATGAAGGCGCCATGCCTGAAAAATACAGCCAAAAACAAGCCGTAAAAAACAACATGACACCCGTAACCAACATCCTGTTTGTTTTCATCTATATAACACCCCGGTTAAAATAAGCGGACCTAAAACAAAGCTGCAATGAACGGCACAACCGTGATCATCAGCAAAAGCAACAGTATGGAAATAAGCGCTCCGTAAAAGAATTCCGGCGGCGAATATTTAAAACGAACTTCGTGGCTTCCCGCACCAAGAAATACGCCTTTAAAAGTTATGTCCACTTTCAATATTTTTGTTTCAATGCCGTCAACATATGCCTTCCAGCCCGGATAATAATTATCAGTCAGCACTAACACGCCGGCAACCGGCGAGCTTGTCTTAACAACGTACGTATTTGGGTCGGGCATGGAAAGGCTTACTTCTTTTTTCCCCGGATCACCTGCCTGTTTTTCCAGGTTCACAAGGCCTGCTGCGGGATTTTTAGGATCAGCGTCCTGCTTTTCCATAATCAGCGTTTTAAGCGGGTTAAAATAAGGTTTTGAAAGCATTTCCCTGGCCTTATCCCTGTCCACAGCGGCGGCTTCAAAAGGACATCCGATCATGAATGCGGGCGGAAGATAGTTTGAATTTTCATATATATTGGAATAACCGGGACTTACAAGTTTTAAATTTTTATCATTTATTTTTGCTATGCTTGCCACATATTTTGCCGAGAAAAGCGAGAAAGCCGGCATGGTCCAGGGAGTTTCCGTTACGTTAAAACAGCCCTTAAAGAACGCAAAATCGCCCGGAAACAGCGAATCAAACCCGTCTGCATTTTTTAACCTGTAATACATCGGGAAGTTGGGTGAAAACGTATCCTGGTAGTAATAAACAAGGTCATTGACCGTTGCAGTGTCTACTTGCAGGCTAAAACGGTTATATCTTCCCGGCGCAAGGATCCTTGACTGTCCGATTGAACTTTTGTTCGTGATGAAATCCATCTGTTTTGTTTTTGTA
This sequence comes from uncultured bacterium, assembly GCA_937889595.1. Classification (GTDB taxonomy): domain Bacteria; phylum Oederibacteriota; class PGYV01; order PGYV01; family Palsa-1178; genus PALSA-1178. The sequence goes on along the minus strand of CALAOR010000064.1, from coordinate 33,027 downwards.
AACAGAACCGCCGGATCGTAATATATGAATTCTTCCCAGTGCTGAAAAGTAAAAAGGCTTATCAGGGATACAGCCACAGCGGCAGTCTTAATCCCCGTCCCCCTTCTTGTTTCATTTCCGGCAATATGGATTATCAGCACTGCGGCGGCAAAAATAACCACAAAGAGCATGAAATTAAAAAGAAGCCGGTCATAGGACTGCACCGCGCTGTATACACTCTCAAAACTCGCTCCCGGCGCAAAAATTTTCCTGTAAAATATCATAATATTATTTTTATACAGTTCCGCGCAAATATACGCAATAAACACGGCCGCAAAAGATATGTAGGAAAACAGCATAAAACCCTTCAGTTCCTTGCCCGGCCTGCTGAATAGCTCGTCAAAACCTTTTGCAAAGAGAAGACACATAATGAAAAACAGCCCCAATATCGCCTTCGACTGGTAATTTATGGACCCTAAAAAAGGCAGCATATGAAATAAAGCACTGTAAAAAGGCATCCGCCCTATGAACGTCAGTAAAAGAAATAATGTAAACGCCGAGATGAGAAAAAGCCTGAGCCTGGTCTCCTTGATCATGAACGCGCCCAGTACCATAAACAATATGGGAAGTATACCGGCATTTACAAGTCCGAACCAGTTTAAAAAACCGGATTGCTTCGAAAAAATACCTGTAAGGAAAGGAAAAATGAAAGTTACTATATGGTCAAAACTTAAGAAACCGGACATAACGCTCGCGTACCCAAGGCCGCCCACGGCTCTTTTTGAAAGAAGAATAAATCTGGCCGTCGGCAGGAGCTGTATGGATGACAATCCGAGCAGTATGATGTTTATGATAAAAAAGTCTTTTATACAGTCCGGCACGGAGCGTCCCGTCATATAAATATTTTCATAAATAAAGAAAACTGAAAAAATAAGCCAAACATAAATAAAGAACTGCGCATGGCCGCCGAGCAGGGACAGGCACAGCATAAAAGATATCATGAACAAATCACGGATCTTTCCCGACCCGGAACACATTTTGGTGAAATACAGCGCGGCGGGCATCCACCCCATGACATTGATCTCGGCAAATTCAACGGCCTTGGCCATGCTGTAGAATCCGAAAGCAAACACAACCGCAGCCAGGAAACTCCCCTCTTCCGAGGCCTTGTAAAGCCTGATAAACGCGTAAGTGAACAGCGCCATTACGGTGAATATTATATAAGTGGTGATTTTTACCGCAAGGACCGCCGGCAGGACGTGATAGAAAATATTTAATGGATAAAAAACCGCGGACTGCATGTTTGCCATAAGCGGGTTTCCGCAGTATATATACGGGTTCCAGAAAGGCATAATACCATGCTGTATATAATCAGCGGTCAGCATGCGGAACGGGAGAAAATAAAACGGAAAGTCAAGCCAGCCAACCACCTGATTTGAAATGTACATCGGCATAAAGACAATCAACGGCATTAAAGCAAGTATACCGTTATATACTTTGTCTTTTGCTGTCATTTGACAGCGGTATTAAGGATCAGTTCCCTTATGACTTTTGCCGCGAATATGCTCGAGTTGCCGTGCGGGTCGTATTCGGGCGATATCTCAAGGACATCCATTCCGACTATGTCAAGTTTTGACAGGCCCGGAAGGAGCTTCATAAAATCATCATAGAAAATACCGCCGGCCTCCGGAGTACCCAGGCCCGGCAGACAGGAAGGATCAAAAACATCCATATCCAAAGACATATAAACCGGATAGCCCTTTATTTTATCAACCACTTCATCAAAACGTCCGGCTTTGCTGTCCACAAATATATTATGTTTTTTCATATACAGCCACTCATTTTTTTCAAAAGAACGTATTCCGAACATGAACAGGTTCTTATCCCCGACTTCCCCGGCCGTGAGCCTCGCGGCTGATGCGTGTGAAAGACGGCTCCCTGTAAAACTTTCCCTGAAATCAGCGTGTGCGTCGAAATATATGACTTTTAAGTTCTTGTACTTTTTCGAGTACTGCTTCATGATGGGATATGTAAGCAGGTGCTCCCCGCCTATGTACAGGGCTTTTTTCTTATCCTTGAGCATTTTAGCAGCGAGTTCTTCAACCAATTTTACCACGGCTTTGCTGTCGCCGTAAGGCATTTCCAGGTTTCCCAGGTCGGCAACCTTATAATCCGTTATGTCGCGTTCCTGCTCGTGGGAAAATGTTTCTATGGCGTAGGAATACCTTCTTATAGAATCAGGGGCGAACCTCGAACCGGGCCTGAAAGAAGATGTGCCGTCATATGGCAGCCCCGCTAATACCGTGTGCGCCGCCTTGTACCCGGCGTCGCATGCTATAAAACCGGCGTTTTTGATAAAGTTCATTTTATAGCGTCTTTCACAAACTGCGGAAGCGCGAATGCCGCCTTATGGACTTCCGGGCTGTAGTATTTGAATTTTGATATCCCGGATCTTTTGTTCTTTATTACCATCGGGTCATATTTTTTTGAAGCATAAGAAAAACTCCACATGCCTGACGGGTAAATGGGAATAAACGCGAGATAAAGATGCACCTGCTTGAAGAGTTTTTTCAGCCTGTCCTGTACGTTCTTTATGATATCAGAGTCGTAATAGGGGTCCTCGGACTGCATAACCATGATACCGTCTGATTTTAAGGCATTATGCACGTCATTAAAGAAATCGGACGAAAAAAGCCCTCCCGCTATATCCGACGGGTCGGTGCCGTCAACAAGGATAACATCGTATTTATCCCTGGAATCTTTCACAAATTTAATGCCGTCCCCGAATAAAAAGTGCACCCTGTCATCCTGCTCCAGTCCTTTAACAAGCGCCGGAAAATATTTTTTTGAGACCGTATAAACATCATCATCTATTTCCACAAAATCAATTGACTTGACGGACTTATGTTTCATGACTTCCCTGACCGTCCCTCCGTCCCCGCCGCCGATCACAAGTATGTTCTCCGGGTTGGGATGGGTAAAAAGGGGGACATGAGCGAGCATATCGTGATATACAAACTCTTCGGCAGTGGACACCATGTAGCAGCCGTCCAGCGCCATCAGGTTGCCGTGTTTTTCAGTCTCATATACTTCCACCATCTGGTACCTGGACCTTTTACCGTAAAGTTTCTTTTTTATTTTAAAAGAAAGCGCCGTATCCTTATATACTTCCGTGCACCACTTGCCTGTCATTTTCCCCATCAGCCTACCACCACAAAACAACCGCGGCATACGCGGCGCCTATCTTTTTTACATTATGCTGCGCGGAGATGGAAAGGATCTCCCTTAGTTCATAACCTCTCTGCCTAAAACCCTCTTCAGCCATATGCCTCACTATCTTTTCAACTTCTTCCTTGTGACCTGCCGCCGAGTACTCCATGATAAGCCCGTTTTTCTTTTTATCCCTGGGTATTGCAACCGCGACCGCCGCCGAGATAATCTCGTCGGACTGCGAGGACACTTTCGAGGCATAAGCCACCGGAACAAGCGCACCCAAAGGCAGTTTTACCGGTTTTATATTTATGCAGCCAGGCGGAAGTATTGATGACATTTTAACAAGGTTTGTATTCCCGATGCCGGCGTCCACAAGCGCATTGTCAAAAGCATTAAGCGGCGTCATGCCTTCCGAAGCGCCCGCCACCAGATAAAACTTATTGGGAATGGTGATTGTCATGCCCTGCGGCGGTATAGTTATTATACTTGGTGCTTTTGCCTTTTTAGCCTTTTTTGCCATTTGATTTTCTCCTTAAAAACGTTTTATAAAAATGTGAGTTTATTATAATAAAAACAGGCGGAAAGTCAATTCTATTTTAGGATAAAATAATCAAATTCGGATTTTGAAATACATATTGTAGTGGCGGCATATACTGCCGCCACAGGTAGGATGTCCAAACCAACGAGTGTCCGAATAATATTCGGCCACTACATTAACCGCATATTTTTGCCTAAAAAAAGCAGTGGCCGGATATTATCCGGCCACTGCGCATTGATCCATCTACTATCTACTATCTGAATGTTTTGACTTTACTTTTTTACCTGGAGCACTGTCACTGAATACGGCGGGAAGTTATATGTGCCGTTGTCCAGGTTTACATCCATCTCCGCAGGGCCGGAATTAATTATGGGCCTGTAGAGTTCCTTGGACCATACATACTCCTTGTCGGAGAGCTGCCATGCTTTGGCCGAACCTGACAGGGTAAATCCTTTTACATTTAACTTTGCGGCGGATACCGACAATCTTGTCTTGTTTATGGCCATGATGGATATGGTGCTGTCGTCTACCATGGACGCGTAAACCGACAGATCCGGGTTGTCTGATTCGCACTGTATCATTTTAGTGCCGAAATCATTGTAATACATATCAAATATCCAGTACACGCATCTTTCAGAGAACTTGCTGGTCGCGTCATTTTCCTCGTCCATAAGCCCGTGTCCCCCGCCCAATCCGGGTTTCTGCGTATACAAGTCCCATACAAATGCCATATCTCCGCCTTCCTTCATGAACGATCCAAGATAATCCGCGCTGAAGAGGGCGTTCTCCATCATAACCGTCATGATATTCTCGTCACCCGAGTTCCATTCAGTGAGCGCAACTTCAACATATTTATTCGGGTACTCTTTATTTACATATTTTTTGATCCATGCCCTGAATTTCGGCATGTAAACCGGCCATGTTGTCTGTGGCTTGGAAAGCAGGGCCCTGGCGTCATTGTTCGCCCAGAAAGGATATTCATGAACCCCGAGCGTATCCACATATTTGCCCGACAGCGAGAGGAATTTTTCCACCCAAAAAGCCGCTTTTGTCCCGGTGGCCTTCCATGGATCGCCTTCGGGCCTTTCTTGGTTCATTGGCTGCATGGGAACAGGCCCCATAATTTTGAGGCTTTTGTCAAAATACTTGATCTTATACGCAGCCTGGTTAAAGACCTTGCAGTAATTTGAGATCACGGTCCACCAGTGTACGTTTTTCATGTCTGTCTGGGAATCCAGCTGGCTATGCCCTTCTTTGGCCTTTGCCGGCCCCGGGACCAGGGGCTTGTTATCAAGCTCATTTCCAATTTCAACGTATTTATACTTAACGCCTTTGTCTTTCATATCCTGCAGCCAGTCAAGCGCATAATCCAGCCGCTGATTGATAGTCTTGCTGGCGGGAGTGAGGATATTGATCGTGGGCAGCACCTCAACCGAGCTGTTTGTCATGACATCCATCCTTTTGATGAACGGTACCATGCCTCCCATATAGCTGAATTCCTGAGTGTCCTTGATCGTGCCGTCGTATTTATATGCTTCGCCGGTCTTCCAGTTGTAAATATTGGCGTAGTCCCCTCCGGGTATCCTGAAGTAAGTCGCGCCTATCCTTTTAATCTTCGCAAGCGCTTCCGCATCCCTGTAGCCCTGCGGCTTGTGCCAAGCGGCTATATTCTGCCCGTACAACTTATGCTTGTCAATGGTGCGGATTATCTTTGCCGGGTCTATATTTATAACCACTGATTTTTTTACCGGTTCTTTTTTCAGCAACATCGGGATGTCGCCGAAACTTTTTGTCCCGTTTGCCAGGATCACGGCGTCCATGTTGTAATCTTTGTACCCGTATGCAACCACAACAAATTTATAGGCATCTTCCGGAACTGTCACCTTAAAGTTTCCGCTGCCGTCCGTAACAGTTAAAGAATCCCCGAGCACAACTCTCGCGTCCTTGATCGGCGCTCCGGTAGCTTTATCTATGATCCTGCCTTCCGCGTTGCCGGGTTCCCCCATAAGCCTTCCAACCATATTATCTATGTAGATGGGCCCCTTATACGGCTGGGAATTATTCGTAACCAGATATATGTTCCACATATCCTGCTTTACCTTCGCATTGTCGATCTTGAAGACGACCTTGTTCTGCCCCGGCATAAGCTGGCTTTTAAGCTGATACCACGCATTTGATTTGCTTGAACAAATCATGTAAAGTTCCTGGTACTCAAGGCCGGCAACAGACGCTTCCGGCACCGTGACGTCCATTGAGATCTCGACAAGCTTGTTTACATTCGGGTCGAACGGCGGGGCTATAACCATGACATCCTGGTTCCAATCCATGGAACCGGTCAGGTCAACCTTCATCGCGTATTTGCCCTCTGTTACGTATCTCTTATCCGTGGTCACCGAACATGTCTTGCTCCACTTTCCCACCCCGTGCCAGCCTTCGGTCGTTCCGGTTTCAAATGTCCACAACTTTATCCTGTGTTTTGCCGCTATGTCTTCGCCCTCGGCAAATACAGAAAGGGCCAAACCCGATAAAAAGATTACCGCAAGAACCGATGTTACAAATTTTTTCAACGCAATCCCTCCTTAAAATTTTTCCTTCCTTTATTTTAACTCCAACTATCTCTTTGCATAATTAACGGCCCGCCGCGCCAAAGGTTGCAGTATTTAAAATAACACCAGGTCGTCTATCCACAGGTCCATAACTTTGCCGTTGCCGTTTTTATACTGCCATTTAAAAAGATGAACGTTTTCAAGCACCTTTTCCACCGGGAATCTCCTGTTTTGGGCCGTCCAGTCCGGCTGCTGAAGGTCGGTCCTGAAATTAATCACAACCGTACTCCAATCGCCGCCGACCTGCTTGGATATATCAGCTTCGTAATCTGCGTAATCAGTCATGCTTTTGCATGTCATACGGCTGGGTACGCACTCGCTTGTTTCATATGGAAGTATGAAATACAGGATACCGCCTTCAAGATTTCCTTTCACAGAAAATTTTATGCCGCTGTATTTTTTAATATCAGCGCCTTTGCATGTCGGGCAGGATGAAAGGGCGTCAAACCTGACAACAACACCAAGATAATTATAATTGAGCCCAAGCGCCGTGCCTGTTCTGCCGGTAACCCTTGCAGCGTAGCCTTTCCCTCCTGTGCCGGGCTGGGACATTATGAAACCTTCGTCATTATTAAGACCGGCCTCCGGCCATACTGAGGAATTACCGCCTTCCTGCGCGTCCGAGTATGTCGACCAGATACCGCCGTGGCTGTTAAATTTGCTGCCGTTATCAAAATTATCAACAACATAAACAGTCGTGCCTGCGGCCGCCAATACGGCTATAAAAACGGGAATAAGTTTCCTGAAAAACGGAAGAAAAGGCGCTTTATTCCCTGCGGCAGCAGCATTGATCAAAGCTGCCTTTAGGGCGGCTTTTCTGGCCGGCATGCCAATATCGGGCAGTTTCGCATCTGTAAGCTTTTTTATTACGTCATTTTCATCCATGTTTTTCAACCTCATTTTTGAACCTTGCATCTGTCTATATAACGGTTTTACCGCCCAAAGGTTGCGTTTTACCGTCAAAATACTTTTTAAGTCTGGCTATGCCCCTGGATATTAACGACTTTATGGTGCCTTCGCTTTTGCCCAGGACTTGGGCTATCTCGAAGATCTTATTATCTTCCAGGAACCTTAAAACAAGAACCTCCTGATATTTTACAGGCAGCGTTTTTAAGGCTTCTTTTACCTTAAGAAAGTTCGTGTTGTTGTCAATTTCATCCTGCGCCTTTATTAGTTCGTTTTCCATGTCATTGCCCGCACTTTTATCGGGTAAATCGCATCCCGTGCCGGGATCGTCATAAGAGTATGGGGCGCGCGAGTGTTTCCTGTAGTAATCTATTATTTCATTGCCTGCTATCCTGTAAAGCCAGGCTGAAAAAGGGACGCCCGACCACTTAAAAGTTGATAATTTATTCAAAGCCTTGAAGAAAACCTCGGAAGTTACATCGTCCGCTACAGCCGCGTTTCCGGTCCTGTGCAAAGCGTAGCGCAATATAGCCGGATAATACGCTTCGAAAATAACGCCAAAAGCCGCAGGATCCTTCTTTGCCTCTTCAACCGCCTGTTTTTCCGACTCTTTTTCCATGCCAACTCCGGTTCGTTTTGTGCCGTTAAATTACTAATGACCAATTACAAATTACTAATTACTAATTGAAACACAAACAGCGTCCCGTTTCAATTAGTAATTAGTAATTTGTAATTAGTAATTTGCATTTACGCCCTTATGACCCTGTTACGCCCCTCTTCTTTGGCCCTGTATAGCGCCTTATCCGCCTTATCGATGAGCGACCTTCTTGCTATCGCGTCGCCCGGATATTCCGCCACACCCATGGACATGGTTATCTTTATTGAAATATCCTCGTACTTAAACGGGTATTTTTCTATTTCTTTCCGTATTTTTACGGCCTTCGCGTGAGCCTTTTCCTTATCTTGGTCAGGCAGGACTATGACAAATTCCTCGCCGCCGTAACGGGCCACGGAGTCAAGCTCATTAGTATGGTTCTTCAATATAACCGCAACGGTCCTCAGTATGTAATCTCCGGCCAAGTGTCCGAAGGTATCGTTAACCGCCTTAAAATGGTCTATGTCACCTATGACAAGCGACAGTTTGCCGCCGTATCTCGCCGTTCTCTTTATTTCAGTTTCCAGTTTTTCCTGGAAGTACCTGTGTACATAAAGGCCGGTTAAGGAATCTGTCTCGGATAGTTTTTCCACTTCTTCATACAGGTGGACTTTTTCAAGCGAAAGCGCGATCTGGTTGGACAATATCCGTATGGAATCGACCTGCTTTGTGTCAAACATATTAACCCTGCTCCCGGAAATGAAGAGAACGCCGAGCAGCTTCTTTTCCGCTATAAAAGGGATGTAGATCATGCTCTTATTCATGGCCATAATCTGCCCGTTCTCGGACGGGACCTTGGACATATCGGGCACGTAAAAATGCGCCTGGTTCTTCCCGCCCATTTTTAATACCGCGTTCACGAATGCTTTCTCATTTCCCTTCAGCTGTTCATCATCATATCCAAAAGACTGGACTATGCGGTACTCGTGCTCCTTTTTAAAAATAATGAGGAAATTAATCTCTTCAAGCGGGATCTTGAAGTTGTTCTTTATTATTTTCTTCAGTATCTCGCTTGTGCGTTCCGTGGTTTCACCGAGGTTAAGCGAAGATCCGAGTTCCTCCGCGGCTTCATAAAGCGACCTGATGTCCTTTATCTCTTTTTCGAAGATGTCGTCTTCGAGCTGCGCAGAGGAAATCCTGCCTTCTTTTTCCTCTTTAAGCTTGTCCCTGCGGTCGTTAAGTTTCCCCTCCTCCGCAGTCAGGTTATTAAGGTAAAAAGCAGACGACGCGCTGAAAAAATAGACCGCGCAGAATATGATCCCGAGGCCCAGTGCGATCTGCGGGGATAATTGTTTAAAATACAAGAACATGACGGCGACGCAGGCTAATGCACCGACAAATGTTATCCGCTGTTGTATTATACCGTATTCGCGGCGCGCCATAAGTATCAGTATGCCCAGCCCGGCAGCGGCCAGATTACCCCCGGGCTTTTTTAACCAGATGTTAATGCCAAAAACCGCGGCTGCGGACACGGCGTAAATAATCCAGAAGACCGGGAGCTTAATCTTCATCGGATATATCCTCCCAGAAAGTTACTTTATTCCGTCCGTTTTCCTTCGAATAATACAGCGCCTTGTCCGCCTTATTGACAATTTCGGTTAATTTCATGGTTTTTTTGAATTCCACACCGCCAAATGACAGGGTAAGTTTCATGCTTTCATTTTCATTGACGGATATCCTTAAGTTGGAAAAACCGTCCCTGAGCCTGTCGGCCACAAATTTGGCTCCGTTCATGTTGGTGTTCGGGAGTATTATGACAAACTCTTCGCCGCCATAACGGCCTATAATATCCACATCCCTTAAGCCTTCCTTTAAGAACCCTCCCAGGATTTTTAAGACTTTGTCCCCGAAAAGATGCCCGTAGGTGTCGTTACAATCCTTGAAATGGTCTATATCTATCATCAGGTATGAAAACACCACATCGCTTTGTTGCGCCCTCTTCATCTCCTCATCAAGCTTTTCTATAAAGTATCTTCTTATGTAAAGCCCGGTTAATCCGTCCTGGATCGACAGAGCCTCGGTCTTCTTGTAAAGGATTGAGTTTTCAACTACGGAAGAACTGATGTCCCCTAGATAGTTAAGCAGTCTTACGTCTTCATTGCCGAACGCGTCAGGTTCCTTGGAATAAAATTTAAGCATTCCTATCAGCCTTTTATTTTCAAACAAGGGAATGGCTATAAACGACTTGAACATGATCCAGTCCTTCCTTAAGTTCCTGAACCTTATATCATCATCCATGTTCTTAATAAAGAGAGTGTACTTGTTTTTAATTATCCACTCGTCAAAAGGGTCCTTTTTATAAATATTGACCGGCCCCTTTACGGGAAGTTCTTCGTCATCCCTGTCTTTTGTCGCCGTAAAAGTATCCAAATCGTCGTTTTTCACCAGCAGCATGCACTGGATGTTTTTGGTTCCGATCAGTTTCGGTATATAAGAGCTGATTACTTTTACCATCTCGGCCCTGTCAAGGGTGGATAAAAGCTGTTCGGCAACCTTATTTAACATCCTGTAGTTCTCTATTTTTCCCTTATTCGCCTTTATAGCCCCGGTTATTTTTTTTATCTTTTCTTCCGACATTACCATATCCAAATCCAGCTCACTCCCGGCTATTTCATTGCTCCGTTCTTTTTCATCGGTCAAATCTATGAAACGCGAAAAGTGCAGCATGTACAATCCGGAAAATACAAGCGCAAATATGTACGGCGCCCTTTCGGATTCGGGCCTGGAAAATATCATAAGCATGCAGAATACGCAGTAAACAATGCCGTAGGAAAAACCGCCTCCCCTGCCAAGCGCGTAAAAAGCGTATACCAAAAAAGCAAGGCCGAGCGAGAAAGGCACAGGATCGTTTAGATTTAAGGAAAACATGAAAGATGTGATCATAAGCGCCAAAAGGACCGCCGCGTTTAGGATTATAAACTTTAGCGACCCGTTATTTTTATAATAAAAGCTGTCAAGAATCGATCTTATCGTCATATCCCACCGAACTTCTCCTCAGAATCGTGATGAATGTTTCCACCACCTTGGGGTCAAACTGGGTGCCGGCATTCTTGCGCAGTTCGGAAACAGCAAGTTCTGCCGGAAGCATATCCTTGTAAGCTCGCGCGGAAACCATGGTATCATATGCATCGGCCGCATGCACGATACGCGCGCCTATCGGGATAACCTCGCCTTTCAATCCGTCAGGATAACCCTTGCCGTCAAAACGTTCATGATGGTGCAGTATGATGGGAACCATCGGGGACAGCGATTCTATCTCTTTTATTATCCTGGCGCCTATTACCGGATGCTTTCTTACAATCTCAAATTCCTCGGGGGTTAAGCGCGTTGGTTTTTTTATTATCTCGTCCGGTATGCCTATCTTGCCTATGTCATGAAGCAATGCCGCGTATTTTATGTTTTCAATATCGCGTTCAGACATTCCCAAAGCCTCGGCTATTTTCTGCGAATACTCCGACACTTTCAGCGAATGCCCGGATGTATGATGGTCCTTCGCGTCAACAGTCGAGGATAAAGCGCGTATAATGCTTATCTGGTCCTTTTTCATGGATTCATAAAGTTTGACGTTCTCTATTGCCAATGCCGCCTGCTTGGCGAGTATGGTTAAAAGCGAGAGGTCCTTTGTCGTAATGTCCCCTTCGGGCGTGTCGCTTATGATGTCTATCAATCCCACAGGCTTATCATGGGCGATAAGCGGAACCAGGACAAAAGTGGTCTTGTCCGTATCATTGGCATCTTCGTCTATATCCGGCATGGCGATGGTCTTGCCTTTTTTTAAGGTCCACTCAATGACCTTCTGCTTCATCTGCAGGTTTATTTTCGCCTCGTTCTTTTTGCTGATATTGCGCTTTAAAGCCACATCCGGCTCCCCGTTTTTCTCATCGACCAGAAAAAGCATGGCGCCTTCGCATGAAATGATTTCAGTGACCATGTCCATCAGCGAATTTAAGACCCTTTCAAGTGTCTTGGACTCGGTTATGATATCCACAAGGCGGTATAAAGTAGTGAGCTCTTCAAATGAGTTTCTCAAGCCCTCATTTATAACTTCAAGATTTTTTATGTAATCCCTGAGTTCTTTTATATCCTCTTCGGCAGTTCCCAAAATATTCCTCCGTCAAATAATTATTGCGGCATATTTACAAAAGTTTCCGCTTCCTTGAGTTCCTTATCAAGCAGGGTCATCAGTTCCTGTTCGCCTTCATCATTAAGCGAGAAAAGTTCCCTGCCTTCCTTGCTTACAGGCAGCTGGACATAGTCCCCGGAAAATCCTATGCCTTTTTTCTTGCATATCGTGTCAGCCACGTTAATTAAGTGCGCCATGACGTTTTCTTCTTTTTCACTTTCCGGATTATGGTGAGACGCTATGCCCGCGGCAAGCTCGTGCGGCAGGTTCCATTTTTCAGCCATCAATTTTCCGACAACCGTATGGTCTATGGACAGCAATTCTTTTTCGGATTCATACATGGAGCGGTTGTTTTCCCTGGCATATTTAAGGACTTCCGAATATTCTTTGTGCATATACTGTTCAAAAAAATTCTTGCCTATATCGTGCAGCAGGCCGGCTGTAAAAGCGCCTTCAGGCGAACGGTATTTGATTTTTTTTGCCAGCAGGTTCGCGCATATGGCAACCCCCACGCAGTGTTTCCAGAAATCCTGATGTGAAAATTCGCTGGTGCTCTCGCCGGTAAAAACTTTATATACTGAAACGGTCAAAGCCAGGTTCCGTATAGTGTCAAAACCGAGTATGGATACCGCCTGGGTGATATTTTTTATCCTGAAAGGAAAACCGTAAAAAGCCGAGTTTGCCAGCCTTAATACTTTAGCGGTCAAAGCCTGGTCCACGGTTATTATTTTGCTAAGATCGGATGCCGAAGTGAGGGGGTTTGACACGACCTGGATGACCTTTGCCACTACTATTGAAAGTGTGGGGAGCGCCTTAATTTTGCTTAATATTTTGCTTATGGCTTCTTCCTGTTCTTTCGGGTCCATTTGGGCTCCTTTTCAGATTTTCGCCATTATTTTATCAACTTTTTTGTGCAGTTCCTCTTTTGCTTCATTATTATATACAATATAATCGCTTAATGCAATCTTTTTCGGGGTCGGGAAATATTCCTGGAATTTCCTTATTTTTTCAAAGTACCTGCGGTCGGATTCGTTTTCTATCCTTTTTTTCCATTCTTTATCCCTGGTACGCACGAATATTATCTTATCCGCCTTGGTATAAAACCCGCTTTCAAACAGGACAGCCATGTCAAGTATGACTACGGGTTCTTTTATATTCTTGATCTCCTTAATGAGCGCTTTGATCAGCGCCGGATAGACTATGCAGGTAAAATCCCAGTAATCCCTGCGGTCGCCGAAAATGATCTCTCCAAGTATGCGCCTGTTTATGTCGCCGTCTTTTTTTATTATCACGGGCCCGTATTTGTGTTTCATGACGTAATATAATGAAGAACCTTTTTTATAGAGTTTGTGGGCGAGGTGATCGACGTCAATGACGGGGTACTTTTCCGCGAGGTGCCCGCAGGCCTCGCTTTTTCCGGATTTGGTGGTGCCTGTCACAGCCACAACTATTTTCTTTTTAGCCGCACTCATACCAGTTGTCTCCTTCGCCTATTGTGACGTCCAAAGGCACGCCTATTTTCAGCGCGCCTTCCATCTTATCCTTTATGATCGCCCTCACTTTTTCAGTTTCCTTTGCCAAAACCGAAAAAACAAGCTCGTCGTGAACCTGCAATATCATTTTAGCACTAATGCCGGTTTTTTTAAACTCCTGATTTATGTTTATCATGGCTATTTTAATCATATCGGCAGCCGTCCCCTGTATGGGCGCGTTAATGGCCGCCCGCTCGGCAAACTCGCGTATGTTCCTGTTCGCGCTGTGTATACCGGACATATACCTTTTCCTTCCGGTTAAGGTTTCCACATAGCCTTTTAATACAGCGTCCTTTTTTGTTTCCTGCTGGTATTTAAGCACCCCCGGGAAAGTAATGAAGAATTTGTCTATGTAGTCCGCGGCTTCATGGTTTGAAACCCCGAGCTGTTTTGCGAGGCCAAAAGCGCTGATGCCGTACACTATGCCGAAATTAATGGTCTTGGCCGCGCGCCTGTGGTCCTTGGTGAGAAATTCCACGGGCAACCCGAATACTTCCGCAGCCGTAAGCGAATGTATGTCCCCGCCTTTTTTAAATATTTCAATGAGTTTTTCGTCCTTTGAAAAATGCGCAAGTATACGCAGTTCGACCTGGGAATAGTCGGCCTTTATCAAACGCTCGTTCCTGTTTAACGGTATGAATATTTTCCTTATCTCCCTGCCCTCTTCCCCGCGCACCGGTATATTTTGTATATTGGGGTTGGATGAAGAAAGCCTGCCGGTCGCGGTCACGGACTGGTTGTATACCGGGTAAAGTTTGGCGCCGCTAACGGTCCTGGCGAGAATAGCCTCCAGAAAACCGGTTTTTAATTTATTTAACATCCTGTACCTGAGTATGTCCGCAACTATCGAGTGCCTTGATTCAAGCGCGGATAAAACCTCATTATCCGTGGAATAACCCGTCTTTATTTTCTTTTGTCTGGGCAGGTTCAGTTTTTCAAAAAGGACCTCTCCGAGCTGCTTCGGGGAATTTATATTAAACTCGGCATCCGCTTCCCTGTAGATGCGTTTTTCGAGTTCGGCCACTTGAGCGCCTGTCTTTTTTATGAGTTCATCAAGGAGCTTCGTGTCTATTTTCAACCCGCAAAGTTCCATGCCGGCAAGCACTTCCGCAAGCGGCAGTTCTATGGTTTCATAAACATGCAGGAGCCCCTGTTCTTTGATCTTTATTTCAAGTATTTCCGCTGTTTTTACAGCCGCGTCAAGATTGGTTGAGGCATATTCCGCGATTTTTGCCCGTGGAGCCTCTTTTGAACTCAATTGCTTTGCTCCTTTGCCTGCCGCATCCTCGTATGAAAGGTAAAAACCGCTTAAATACTCCGAAAAAATAAGAGAGTGGTGGGGTTTGGTTTTCTCGGGGTCCAGAAGGTATGCCATGAGCATAAGGTCCTTTGCTTTTGCAGGCAGGCATCCGCAGGATTTATATAATTCCTTGGATGAGTTTGTTATTATCTCTTTGCCTTTAAGCTCCAAAGGCTTAAAATCCTCCCCGTCGATATAGTAATTTTCATTGTCAGCCTTGATGGACACAAGCTGCATTTTATCATCGTTGCGGTCAAAAAGTATAACAAGCTTGGCCGCCGCGTTTATTGCCTCGAGGTCTTTTTTCCCGGCTTCCCTTGCCTGCCCTTGCGCCGCTGCCTCCGCTGTCGGGCCGCCGTTTTCATCTTCTTTAACGGCGTCTTTGGTTCCTGCTTTGGGCTTATCCCCGGGAGCGGATCTCGCCGCCTTAAAGAACATGCCTTTATCCGCCACAAGGGACTTGAAATTATACGCTATGAATTCATGATTTAAGCTGTCGAAATCTATCAGGTGTGTCGAACAATTTTTAAGGGTAAGTTCTATTTTTTCAAGCAATTCATGGTTGGGCTTAAGTATGGACAGTTCCTTGGATATCCTCGCGTCCTTTTCCCCGGCCTTTAAGCGCTCCCGCTGTTTTTCCGCTTTTATTTTATCCAGATTCGCGTACAAATTTTCCACAGTGCCGAATTCCTGCACGAGTTTGTATGCGGATTTTTCACCTATGCCTTCAACGCCGGGTATGTTATCCGAAGCGTCGCCCATCAGGGCCAGGACATCAGCCACTAACGGCGGAGCTATGCCAAAATCAGCCTTTATTTTTTCCGGCGTGATTATTATTTCTTCCTGCTTTCCGAATTTCAATATGCTGACATTTTCATTGACCAACTGCATAATATCCTTGTCAGTGGTGATAATTACAACTTTCATGTCAGGCGAGGCCAGCGCCGCCGCAGCAGCTATGATATCGTCCGCCTCAAAACCTTCCATTTCAAATGTGGGAATATTGCCTTCGACCGCGACTTCCTTTATGAGTTTCATCTGTACCTGCAAAGACTCCGGCATTTTTTCGCGCTGGGCCTTGTACTCCGCGTACATTTTATGCCGGAACGTGGGTTTAGGATGGTCAAAGGTTAAGGCAAGATAATCGGGTTTTTTATTTCGCAGCACTTTCATGAGCATGTTATAAAACCCGAACACGGCATGTATTTCCACGCCGTCGTGGGTTGTTAAAGGCGGCATGGCGTAAAAAGCCCTATAGGCGTAGCCGTTGCCATCGATGACGTATAATGTTTTTGACATTTTTGAGTTGCACCTTTCTTTTTCCAATATTTACCGTATCGCTACAAAACTTCGGCCTTCGTGTGCGGGTTATGTTTGTTGTAAATTATCTTCACCAGCTGCAGCCCGTGCGCCGGCGCCGTGGATGTCAGGTTTGCCCTGTCGTTTATTTCGAACATCTTTTCCACGTCCGCCATGTTAGTTGTTCCCCTGGCGTAATCCACGAAAGCGGCGGCCATCCTTCTTATCATGTTGTACAGGAAACTGCGCCCCCTGAAATCCATTATTATCCACGGGCCCGACACTTTTATCTTTATGGATTTTATCTCCCGCTCGTACCTCTTGGCGTCCGAAGACGCCGAAAAAGTAAAATAATTCTTCTTACCCTTAAAGAGCGGCAGGATCTCGTGTATCCTTGCCGGAGCAAGCCTGTCGTATACATGCCACGCTATGTCATTATAAACGGGGGGCATGGTACTGCGATTGTATATGATGTACCTGTAGAATTTTTCCCTCGCGTTATGACGGCTTGAAAAATTATAATCAACCTCGACGCAGTCTTTAATCCGTATGTCCTGCGGCAGCAGCCCGTTAAGCATCTTCCTTATCCCATCGGGTTCGAACTTTGTTTCGACACAGAAATTGAAAACCTGCCCCATGGCGTGTACGCCCGCATCGGTGCGTGAAGCGCCTGTTGTCTTTATCTCGCCGCCAAACAGTTTGAAAAGCGCGTAATCTATCAGTCCCTGGACGGTAGGAAAATTCTGCTGTTTCTGCCAGCCCGAATATGCCGTGCCCTTATAAGCCACGGTGCATTTGAGATTTTTGATGGACATTACTTTGCCGCGATTTTCGTGTTATTTCTGCCTGCGTTTTTAGCGGCATACAGGGCTTCATCCGCTTTTTCTATAAGTTTTTCCTTGATTATGGCGTTCTCGGGATATTCCGCGATCCCGAGGCTGATGGTGATATTGATGAGGGTGTTGCCGCCGTAAAAAGCGTGTTCTTCGATGAGTTTTCTCATGCGTTCCGCAACCTCATGGGCTTCTTCCGTTTTTGTTTCAGGCATGACTACTGTAAACTCCTCACCGCCGTACCTGCAAAGATAATCCTCGCCCCTAAGGCAGCTTTTCGCCGTCTCCGCGACTTCCGCGAGCACGGTATCGCCGGCCTGGTGGCCGTAAGTATCATTGACATTTTTGAAGTGGTCTATATCAAGCATGATAAGGCACATTTTATTCTTAAAACGGTTTGCCAGCGACAGCTCCTCATCCATGCGCGTCTCAAAGTAGCGCCTGTTAAAACACCCGGTAAGCTGGTCCGTAATGGCCCTGCGTTCCGAATCTTCCTTCTGCTCCATAAGCACGCTGGTTGATTCCTTTATCTGCTCCACGACCTCCTTTTCAAGCCGCTTACCGGTCTGCCGCCTTAACTGGTTCATGATATCCAGCGATACTTTTCTGGTTTCATCCTTGATGGTTTTCTTGAGTTCCGGTATAAGGTGGCCGATGGCCGTATTGATCTCCTTCGTTACCTGATGGCGCACCTGGTTGCGGATATGCCGCCTGAGCATTTTAAGGGCCGTCATTTCCTTATTTATGGTCTTCTTCACGGTCCCGAGCACTATGACAGTAAGCTCTTTTTCTATTGACTCGTTAATTTCCCCGAGGTAAGCTTCCTCTTTTTTTAGAAGCTGCCCGTATTTTTCATCAACTGTGCTCTCGAGTTTTTTAAGGTTTTTTATTTCTTCCTTTATCTCCCGGATCTCTTTTTCCATCTTTTCAAAAGCCCTGTCGTCCATAATTCTCCCGTAAATTAAGCGGATTTAGCCAAAAAATATCCCGCGATTTTCATGATATTGACGTAAAGTATAACAATATTTATAATAATATTCTACTGTTTTTTGGATAAACAGCGCATAAACAACGCAAGGAACACGTTTGCAATCGTATTATACGGGATTATCCGTTACCGCAGATATAGAGTACAGGAACGGCGCCAAAAAAATAACAATCAAAACCATTAAATTTAAGGCTTAAATTCAATCTTCATCTTCACATTCACAACCGCCATTCCATGCTTCAATTCCCTCTTTTACAAGAAAATATACTATAAACAGTCCGACCACAGAGTCGGCCCACCACCAGTGGAACAACGCATTTAGGATCAAGCCGATTAGAACAGAGGCGGAAAGATAACAGCAGGCAAGCGTTTCTTTTGAATCAGCTATCAGGCTTTTACTTTTTAGCTGTTTTCCTGTCTTATTTTTCGCCAGATATAGTACAGGCATGATTATCAGGGATAAAATGGTTATGATAAAACCTAAAACACTTATCTGCGGGACTTCATGCAATATAAGCTTTTTTACAGACTCAAACAACACATATGCGCCAAGGACAAAAAAAGTAATTGCCACAAACTTTTCAGCCCCGCGTTCTATTTTCTCCTCTTCCTCTTTGCTAAGCTTATCTCCCGATGAAAAACGCCATATCATAACCCCGCCCGATAATGATTCAACAAAACTGTCGGCTCCAAAACCAACCAGCGCTATGCTTCCGGCCAACAATCCCGCAACTATTGAAACAATCCCTTCGAATATATTATATAAAACAGTAAAATATGATAAAAACAAAGCGCGTTTTTTTAGATCCATTTTTTCTCCCTTAATTTTTTTTCGTGCTTTTTATACCGATGCCGCGTTTATAGGAATACCGGGCGGTATTCGCAACTGACTTAATACCGCAAATCCGATAAACCCGCTTAAAATACCGGGCAGTTTCGATATTTAGCTGTTGTGTAACACTATACTAAATTCACTGCATAACTACAATTGGTATCACTTTTCGTTTTACCGCATACCCGGAACCGGCAGACGGCTTTATTGTAATTACGGCGTAATATATCCCTGTCGCCAGTGTAGGCTTGCCGCTTACCGCAAATGTCACTTTTATATTCTGTCCGGCCAGTGTGCCCAAAAATGTTTCTTCGATGATTTTTCTGAAAGAACCCGTATATATCTTTACCTTTACATCTGATACGTAACATAGGTTAAGGTTCAGGTTGAAATATCCGTCTGTGCCCATGCATGGATTCGGATACGTCCTGATATCCGATCCGTCGCCGCACGGCGGCATTGCCGTTGCCGTGATTGTGGAAGTGGGCGTGGGTGTGAACGTGGGAGTGAGCGTGGGCGTACATGTAAACGTATCCGCAGGTACTGTGGCGGTTATGGTGGGCATTGATGTCGCAGACCCTGTACCCGTGCATGTGGGAGTAGGCGTGTTTGTTGGGATTACCGTTATTGACGGCGTCGGGGTATTGGTATTTTCCGTAAAACAACCGCGCACCTCCACGACTTTGTTCCCCCCCCCGTTACTTACATAAATATTGCCCTGCTCGTCAACCGCCACTCCTATCGGGGTATTTGAAATGATCGTATCGTAAAGCAGATAAAATGAGCCCGTCCCCATTCTTTGAAAAACCAGAAGCCGGAAATCATTTGCGGATGTCAGGTATATGTAACCGGCCTTGTCGATTGTTATGAAAAACATATTGTTCAGCAAACCAGCCGCTGCGCCGGTATCCACAACTGCCGCCGCGCTGTAAGTGGGAGGCGAGCCCGGCGTTTCAACAAAGTATACCAGCTGGTTATTGCCATTATCCACCACGTAAATGATGTTGCCTATTTTCATTACTCCTATCGGCGCATTGAGCCCACTCCCGAAAGAAGCGGTCAAAGAATACGCGCTGCCGCCGCCGTCGTACCTGTAAACAAGGCCGTTATCCGAGGTGATATAAACCGTGGTTCCGCCCGGGTCGGCATATACTCCCCTTGGATGTCCTATGTTGTCCACGGGTGCCCCTAATATGGCAATAAGGGTCGCATTTACGCCGTCAAACCATATTTTCTGTACGCGGCCGTTGTTAAAATCATCCACGTAAACATAGCCCGCTGAATCCACCGCGATGCCGTCTGGTAAGTCAAACTGCAGGCTGCCCGATCCCTGCGTTCCAAAAGTACCGGCCGGCACAGGCTGGCTGCCCGGGACATACGAATATACCTGTATCCTATAGTGCCCCGCGTCAACCGCGTATATATAATGCCGTGTTGTATCCACCACCACTCCGTAAGGCGAATAGAAACCGCCCGACTGGTCCGGCAAACTCCGCCCTTCCTGGAAACAGCCCGGCGTGGCAGTGGCGGTTAAGGTTGCGGTCGGCGCCGGCGTAAGGGGCGTGGAAGTAGGGGCCGGAAAAGGATGAAGATAAATAAACATCCTTCCCCTATCAAGGTCGGTCACGTACAGGTTATCCTGGTTGTCAAAAGCCGCTGAGTAGCTCATTGAACTGAAGTCATTAAGGATCGCTATTGGATTGTCGCCAAGCCCCGGGTTCCTGAATACAACCGGGAAGCGGTTCCCCGTGTACCCGTTCTGCCCCGCCACCATGATGCTGTCATCCGAATTAAAAGCGGGCTCGAACGGGCCGCATTCCGCTATTGGCGGACTGCCGGCCGGAACACAGGCCTGGGAAGTGTTAAAATTCCCGCCTGTCGCGAAAACACCCGCAGCCGGTATGGCATAAACGCAGGTTGCGGGATTTGCCGGTATCTGGGCCGCATTCCATCGCAGCATCCGCCAGTTTCCTGCGGTCTCCAGCGCCGCGTCCGCCACATACAAATTTCCGTGGTGGTCCAATTCTATTGCGCCAGGGGAGCATAATGTGGACGCGCTTGGGGAACCTCCCTGGTTGCAATCTATTCCTGAATAGCTTGTCTGGCCGAGTATAATATCTACTATAGGCGCGGTCAACGGGTTCCTGACCCTCATTACCCTGCTTTGCGTCCTGTCGGATATCCATAGGAACGAGCTGTCCGGGGCAGGCGCAATACCGTCCACCACTGAAAATGAGACAGATCCTCCTCCAAGCACCGGGAGCGTGGAAGCCACCTTTATTACCGGCATAGCGTAAGCCGTTAACGGCAGGTTGTAAACCTGCACGGTCATGCCCGGTTCGTATGCAATTACATATAAATGCTGCGGCGATGTCATGTTATCGGCCTTTATGCGGCTGAATGAAACCGGGCCCATTTCAAATACATCTGAAGCATTGACTCCCGCGTACCCGTCCGGCGACTGCCCGTTGCTTAATACCTGCGGCCCGCCTGCAGACATGTTCCAGTACATGAGCCGGTAATCATCGGACGCTATTATCTGTTGCGGCGCCATGTTCTGCGCGACAGCTACGCCAACCCCCTCCTCGAGATTAGCCGGCCCTATCAGGTTTTTCATGCACATCTGGCTCGGCTTAAAAACATCCACGTCAGCCGAGTGCGCCTGCCCTGCCGGAAGAGTACCAATGTCGGGTATGGGCGCGGGAAACCGCCAGAGGTCGTGCTGGTTTGATTTTACGCATACAAAAACATTGCCGTCTTTGTCCACTGCCGCGCCGTATGGCCCGTACATAAACCAGGATTGCGGCCTTGTTCCGGCAGGATACATGTACTGAAAGTCCGGCGCGTCGCCTGATGTTGCGTTAGTGCCCTGGACCGTCGAAAGCTGGTTTTGCAGGAGCACTTTTTGAGGTACCGCTGTAGGCGGGTTTGCCGAGCAATTGACGTTATACATTACAACCTGGTTATACAGCAGTTCCGTGACCCACAGGTTGCCTGAGGCGTCCAGATCCAGCGACATTGGCGTTGATACACCGTCCGTTATTGCGGCGCTCGCCGGCATTCCGCTCGTATACTGCGGGATCCCGCCTATCACCGATTGCGGCTTATATATAAGAATCCTGCCTGTTGTGCTGCCGTTGACTGTACCGTCGGATATAAAAATGTCGCCGGAGGAGTCCACCCGGATCGCGGTCGGGTTATTTAAATGATACAGGTCGGAAGTTGCGGCTGCCGGTATGACCGTATTAAAACTGTTCTGTCCCAGCACAAGGTCGGCTGTACTGAGCGGTACGCCCGGGTTCGGGGCGTTCGGGTTGGGGAAACGCAATACGCGGTTATTCTGCGTGTCTGCAACCCACAGATTTCCAACAGGATCAATGGCGGCCCCGCCTAATACGCTGAAACTTAATGTGCTGTTGTTCGGCGCTGAAAATCCCCGGTTCGCTTCAATGCCTGTAAAATCCGTTTGTCCCCACACGTATGACGCCGCCGGCCCCATGGCGCCCGGTGTCAGGCTGCTGCTTTCATAACGGAGTACACGGTTGTTCCATGGGTCAGGCACATACAGGTTGCCCTGGGAATCCACCGCCATATTGGAATAGGAACCGCCCTCCCATGGCGAGAGCTGTGTCTGCAGCATGCCGCAGAGTTTTGAAGCGGTCGCAGGGGTGTAAGCGGGGTAATTTTGCATGTTGCCGTCCCCGTTGCAGGCGCAGTGGCTGAAATCAGGCTGGCCTATTACAATGTCGGCTCCCATCGGTATTGCATTTGGATCGGAACCAAGGCAGAGGTCTGTCCCCAGTACCCCGCCCTGTTTGGTCAATGCTATGCGGATATCGCTGAAACCAAGCACCCGGCTGTTGCCGCCGTCCCATAGGTAAAGCCGCTGCGGGTTTGAGAACCTGTCCACAAGCACCCCGCCCACATTGAATACGCTGCGGTTTGTCGCCTGGTTGGGCTTTAATTCCCCGAAACTTGAATTCGGTATTCCGCCGTCTGTCTGACCCAGGACTTTGTCAGCCCACAAGTCGCCCGCGGTTCCACGCACAGGCGCGGCAATCACATGATCGCAAAGATAGAAAACAAATACAGACATCAAAATTACAGGAAGAAATATGCGGGATATTTTTCGTGTTACTTTCCAAGTATCGCAGACAGGCATCGGCGCTCCTTTATAAATTAATTACATAAATTATTAGACAAAATCCTATTAAAAAAGTTCCAGGAAAAACACCAAGTACTCTAATCTTACTATGCAAAACATGACAGGCCGTCATATATTTGGAGAACCACATCAACCCAGTTAAACATACCAAAACCCGATAGTTTGTCCATGCGCAGGCTAAATCAGAAAAAATGATCGGACCTTGCTTATTATTTATCCTTGAAAAGATCCCTCAGTTTTTCTTCCTCTTGCTTTTCCCTTTCTTTCTTTTTGTCCTCTTCCGTCTTTGCCCCGATCATTAAATACGGCAAATTCCATCCTATGATGCCGCCGGCTGTGCCAAGAATTACAGCACCCACGCTCAGATACGCAGCAAAGGCTGCAACATCAAATGTAATATTATTCCCTGAAAAAACGTTATAACCAATAGCGCCTGCACCGCCTCCAAGCAACATGCCTATGGCCGCCCCCTCTAACATTCCCGTTATGTGCCCGACAGTCTTTTCCCCTTCCGGTTCCGGCTGTTTAAAGTAATGCGGCCCGGTCTTTGAGTAATCATCTATGGTAACACCGGTCGTAGCGCAACCTACAAACAGAAAAATTACCATAATTATTATTATTATCTTCTTCATAATAAACCTCCTGCGAAAAATATTTCTAACCTCACTCAAATAATTATGCTTATTATATCCGGAATATCCGTTTTGTACATATAAAATGCAGTTCAAATGTATTTTATTTAAAAATAGGAAAACGGGAATTTAAACAAAATGTTGGGTGGGTTTTAGACCTGAATCTGGCTGGACATAATGGACGACCTTCGCATCTGGGTTTTGAACCCTGCTTATAAGGGTTGAGGATTAAGGGTTTAGAATTAAGGAAATTTTCTGTAGTTTGCGAGTATTCAACCGTTCTCCTTAATCCTCAACCCTTAACTCTTAATCCTCCCAAATTTTCATCAGAAAATTTGGCATACCCTGCTACATTAAATCTCCAAGAAATAATTTCATATCGCTTATCAGTTTATCCGGCTCAAAAGGTTTTGTTATAAACCCGTCCGCGCCGAACTTGTATGAGTCTACGGCGTCCCGGTTCTGTGCTTTTGCCGTCAGCATTACTATCTTTATATCACGGTATTTTTCAACTGCCCGTATTTTCCTGCACACTTCAAAACCGTCCATGCCCGGCATCATGAGATCCAGCAAAATAAGCGCCGGCCTGACCCCTTTTTCCAGCATTGCCAGGCATTCCTGCCCGGACGCAGCGGTAACCGTTTCAAATCCGTTCATGACCAGCGTTATGGAAACAACTTTCAGTATATCCGGCTCGTCGTCTACCGCCATTATTTTCAATTCGCAGCCTTCTTTTTTTATAATATTTTAGGACCACTACGCCGAGAAAACCGGCATAAGATATTCTAACACCGCACAAAACGCGGTGTAAGAATATCTAACGCGATTTCAAGGTTATTCGCCCAACATTTGTTCTTCCGACTTTTTACCGTGCGGCGAATGTACCAGGTCTTTTGGCAGGAAAAACGCTATGGGTATGGTAAAGGCCACCACTATGGCGCCCACAAGAAAAACATCCTGGAAAGAAAGTACCATGCCTGATTTTATCATTGACTGCATCACCATGCCCCTTGAGGCCGCGATCGCGTTGCCGTAACTGAACCCGAGTCCGTGGACGCGCTGCATTACATTCCCAAAAGCCGACAGGAACGCCGGTGTGTTCATCCTGACCGCCTGGCCCACAACTGTCATATGGAATGTGGCGCGGTTCGACAGTACGGTCCCGAAAAAAGCTATCCCAAGGGAAGCCCCGACCTGCATTATTATATTGTTCATGGTGGACGTGACGGCCACTTTGTTCGGAGGCACCGAATTCATTACAGCGGTCATAATAGGGGCCATGAGCAGGGCCATGCCCACACTCCTTACCATCATAGGGTAAATCAATCCCCAGTAGCTGGTATTCAGGTCAATAAACCTGTAAAGATAAAGGCTGTACGCGACTATAATACATCCTATTACCGACGGGGTCCTTGGCCCGACTTTGTCGGCAAGAGCCCCGACTACCGGAAATAAAAAGGCCATAAATATTGACGATGGAAGCATGAGCAAACCGCTTTGAAGCGAGGTCATTCCCATCTGCTGCTGCACAAAAACCGGTATAAGAAATAAGGACCCGAAAAGCCCTATTGAGCGGGCGACTGTTATCATGGAAGCCGCGGCGAATGTCGGTATTTTAAAAAGACTTAAGTCTATGATCGGGTTATCCACGTGCGTTTCCACCAGCATAAAGCCTATAAAACCGATCAATGCCGAGGAGAAACACGCCAATATGTAAAACGATGTCCAGCCTTCCTTCGTTCCCTTGCTCATTCCAAGGAGCGCCCCGACGAGAAAAACCGCGAGAAAACCGAATCCCCAGAAATCAAACGGCTTTTTTGACATCCTGTGCGGTTCATCGTTCATCATAAGTTCCATGGCCGCGAATGTGGCGATAATGCCTATGGGAAGGTTTATCATGAATATCGAGCGCCATCCAAAATAATCGGTCAGGTACCCGCCGAGAGTCGGGCCTATTGCCGGCCCGAGTATTATGCCTATACCCATCATTCCCATGGCCTTGCCGCGTTCTTTGGGGGGGAAAAGTTCCGTAAGAAGCGCCATTCCGGTGGGCTGCATGGCCCCTCCGCCTATGGCCTGAATGACGCGCGCCAGTATCAAAGTCGGAAGGTTCCACGCAAAGCCGCACAATACCGAACCCAGCGTGAATATAAAAAGCGATCCCACATATATTTTTTTATATCCTATCCGGTCGCGGAGCCAGCCCGTCAAAGGCATCAGCGTGGCAAAAGCCAGCATATAACCGGTAAGAATCCACTCTATGTCGTCTATGTTCGAACCAAAGTCAGCCATGATCTTCGGTACCGATACGTTGACGATCGACGAATCAAGGGTGGCCATCATGATACCGAGCATGATGATCCCCATCACGGTCCACTTGTAACCCGGAGGTACTTCCCGGGGAGTCTGCAGTAGTGCGTTTTCCATTATATTATCCCGCCGTTGTTTTTTTTAGCGCGCGTAAAGCCTACCTGATCTTTATCCTGATCTGCACCGATTCCCCGACCCTTAGTTCCCTGTCGGTATGCGGTTCAAGTTCAATTTTTATGGGTATTCTCTGCTCGACTTTCACAAAATTGCCCGAAGCGTTGTCTGAGGGTATGAGCGCGAACATCGAAGCCGACGCCTTGCGCACGTCAGCAACTTTTCCATTAAGCTCGCCGCCCTCGTCGACGGACACATAAACCCGCTGTCCGATCTTCACGTCGTGCACAGCTTTTTCCAGTATGTTCGCCGAAACCCACGCGTGGCCCATGTCCGCTATGATGACCGCTGTCTGATTTGTCTCGAGTATATTTCCTTCGTCCGCGGTCTTCTGTATCACAACCCCGTCCACGGGGCTTTTGATATATGTCCTGTCGAGGGCTATCTGCGCGAGCTTTACGTCAGCCTGCGCGATTGCCGCTTCCTGAAAGGTCCTGTCCACCTGCTGCTGGCTTATGCCCTGCTGGCTTCCGACATTCTTGTTCCTTTTGAAGTCAACTGCCGTGTAATTCGAGTGTGCCTGGGCCCTTTCGAGCTGTGTCTGCGCCATGGTATGGTCGAGCTCGACAAGCAGCGTGCCTGCGGCTACCCTGTCGCCTTCCTTCACGTATATCTTTATTATCTGGGCGCTGGCGCCGAGGTTTGCCGCTTTTATCACATCGGCGTCTATCCTGGCATCATCGGTCGCGGTGTAGGGCATAAAAAATATAAGCCACATGATAAAGGCAACGACAGATAATGAGCCTATTATCATACCCGCCATTTTCGCGTTTTTATTCTGCCACCACGGTGCTTTTGGGACCGTTGCTGCCTCATGATGTGCGTGTACTTCTTTTCTATCCGGCATAATCCACCTCTTCAGTTATGGCGCTTATTTAAGCGCCTGATTTTATTCCGCTTTATTTTCAGTATTTAATAATCTCCACTATCTCTTCCAGGGCCGCTATTATCCCCGCGCCTTTTTTCCTGCCAAGCTTCCTCTCGATATCCGCCCCTACAGATTCCATGACTTTCATTTTGGACTTTCTCATTTTATGCGTAATGGACAGGTTCACCGTCCTCCTGTCATCAAAGGGCCTTTTGCTTTTAACTATGGACATGTTCACCAGCTGGTCCACTATCCTGGAAACGGTGCTCTTCGGGAGCGCGAGCGCGGCAACCACGTCGTGCATTGTCGCCCCATCTCCCTTTGAAATCTCGTGAATGACCATGAACTGCGGCACGGTAAGCCCAAAATCCTTTGCCCTTTCCATGATCCTGTGCTTTAAGGACATCTGAGCGCATCTTAACAGCGATATGATCCTGGCCGCCTGCGTTGTTTTCTCTTTTTTTGCCTTCATGGTTTTAACTCCGTCAGATTGTTCTATTTAGAACAGTTCCATATTGAACAAAAATACCATGCAGGGGGGGATTTGTCAAGTTTTTAAATCAGACAAGATATAACCGGACTTTAACCTTTTAGGAATAATTTTAAAAGTTTCATCGCCCATTTTGCAACCGGCGGGTACCGCAGGTCCAGGTCAAACAGGTTGGTCTGTTTCAAAACGCTTTTGGCGTTGGAAAATGTATCAAAGCTGGACTTCCCCCTGTACCTTCCGAATCCGCTGTTACCCGTGCCTCCGAAAGGCAGTTCTTTTGACGACAGGTGTATGACAGTGTCATTAACGCACACGCTCCCGGAAGATGTTTCGTTCAGGACTTTTTCCTGCTTTTTTTTATCCCTTGAAAAAAAGTAAAGAACAAGCGGTTTTTGCCTTTTGTTTACAAAATCTATCGCTTCTTCCAGCCCCGTATACGTGATGACAGGCAAAACAGGCCCAAAAATTTCATCCCTCATTACCTTGCTTCCCTGCGAAACGTTTTCCAGCAGAACCGGCTCCATATACCCGGTTCTCCTGTCCATTTTCCCGCCTGCAGCAATATCCCCGCAACCTAAATATCCCGCAATCCTGTCAAATTGATCATTGTTTATGATCCTTCCGTAATCCGCGCTTTTCTGCGGGTTATCCCCGTACATCCGCGCTATATTTTGTTTTATCTTTTGTACAAGCCTGTCCTTTATCCCTTTTTCCACCAGTATATAATCAGGGGAGACGCACGTCTGGCCGGCATTAAGGAATTTCCCGAAGACTATCCTTTTTGCGGTTTTTTCAAGGTCAATATCTGAATCTACAATGCACGGGCATTTCCCGCCGAGTTCCAGGGTCACAGGCGTTATGTGCTTTGCGGCGGCGGACAGGATCTTTTTCCCCGCGTCTTCCCCGCCTGTAAAAAAAATGTAATCGAATTTTTCCTTTAAAATATCCATTTTTGAGCCCGGGGCCAGCCGCAGAACTTTTACGTATTCTTCGTCAAAACAGCCGGATATGATTTCGTCAAGCGCCAGCGCGCTCCCGGGCGAGTGCCTTGAAGGTTTTAAAATAACACAGTTGCCCGCGGCGAGTGCGCCCATAAGCGGCAGCAGAGACAGAAAAAAAGGATAATTCCACGGGGAAACCACAAGCACAACGCCGAAAGGCTCGCGCCGTACATAGTTTTTTGAAAACGGAAAAAGCACCGGCCATGCCGCGTTTTGGGGCCCGGCCCAGGCCTTCAGGTTTTTTATTATGTGCGTTATTTCCTGCAGGCATATCCCTGTTTCGGTCAAATACGCCTGGGCTTTTGATTTATGCAGGTCCTTATACAGCGCGACAGCTATCTTATCTTCGGATGCGCGCAGCGCGTCCCTTAATTTCTTCAGCTGTTTCAGCCGGAAATCAATTCCTTTTGTCGCGTGTGACGCAAAATATTTTCTCTGCCTGTCAAGGATCGTTCTTATATTTATTCCCTTCATCTGCCGTTTGCCGCGGGTTTTTTCCGTTTTACACCGGCGCTTCCCTTTTCCAGCGCGGTATAAAGCAGCCGGGCCTGTTCTTTTGAAAAATACCTGTCGGAAGGCGATAGTGTTATAGACAAATTTTTGGGATTTTGGGCCGCCCCGTACGTGAATACCATCTGGTGCACCGAATCAGACTGGGAAAGGAATTTGACGAACACAGGCACATCGGGCGCGGACATGAACCATTTATCATTGTATTTAAAATACAGACTGGTTATTATGTTTCCCAGCCGTTTCTGCGCCTTTATCCCTTTTTCGGAAGTTTCTTTTTCCATCTTTAAATATAAAGATATCAGGCCCAGGAGTTCAGCTTTATTTTTTCCACCGAGTACGACGGCATAATCGCCCATAACGTCCTCAAAATACACATAAGTCAGCTTCGCCTTTGCGTCATACTGCACGATGACCTTTTTGTCCTGCATGCGGTTCTGCCGTTCCATAAACTGCATTGCCGTAATTTCGCCAATCGTAATTTTCCCGGCCCAGATCATAGCCGATGCAAGAATAAAAATAACGCAAAATACAATTTTTTTCATTTGCCGCCTCCTCATTTTAAATGATACTGTTGGAAAACCATATAAAACCATGGAATTCTTTATAATGTCCGGCAGTATTTAAATTATACCCGTGGCTGGCGCTTTGTCAATGCGATATTCCCCCCAAGTGGAGAAAAGTCAAAAAAATGAAGAAACCGCGCGTTGCGCAGGACCCGCGCTGATGGTATAAATTATATAAATACACTTAGGAGGTGGAATTCATGAAGTGTTTCAAACCGGAAGTTGTGAAGTGCCAGGTGGATGGATGTTCGTTTAACCAGGATCAGACTTGCCATGCGCTTGGCATCAATGTCGGCGGGCCGCACCAGGAGTGCGACACTTTTATCAAGTCCAGCAACAAGGCGGGCAACGACAGCATATCGAGCAGCGTCGGAGCGTGCAAGGTCCCAAACTGCCGCTTTAACAACATGATGCTTTGTGAAGCTGATAAAGTCAACGTCGGATGGCACGGGGAGCATGCGGATTGCATGACTTTTTCGGAAAAAGCCTGAAAAAAAAACAAAATAAAAAAGCCCCGGTCATATACGGGGCTTTTTTATTTATCCGTACCATGGCATGCCATGTACCTGAGCTACTGCGAACCGTGTCATGTACCTGAGCTACTGCGAATGGTACATGATGGTACATGGCGTTTTATGCTGCCTGGTGCGAATATTGTAATCGTTGAAAAAGTCGAAAAAGCCCGCAAGGGGCGGGCAGCATAATATGCTGCCCCTACAAATGCAGGCAGATATTTGTAGGAGCCGAATACGAAGTCCATCAACAATTCCGCCGGAGCTTTAGCGAAGGCGGACAGTATCCTATCTGCTATTCGGGCAGCAGCAGTTCGTTTGGAATAACGACCGGATTGTCACCGCCGCCCGGCGGTATCCAGAAAAGTTTCATCTTCTGTATATCCCTGAAGCTGGAACACCGGACAATAAAATCGTGAACCCCCCGCTTTATTATAACCTCGCCCTTGTCGATTACTTTTCCCTTTTTGACGGGGCTTACAACCGATTTAACGCCGTCTATGCTTATATCCCAGTAATCGTCATCTTCGGAATCTCCCACGAATACATACTTACCCCCGTCCGGGACCGTTATTTTCCCTTTCCACATGATCGACTTGATATTATTGCTCACCGCGGGCGAATGGTGTATCAATATGAACCAATCATGTTTCTTCAGGATTTCCATACCTTTCCAGTCGGAACTGCTGTAATAATATCCGGTTAGGCCGTTGTGCAGTCCGCGCCCCGTATAATCGCGGACGTTTTCATAGGGAACTTCATAACTTGAAAATGAAATGGATTTTTCATTATACCTTTTCTGAAAAGGCTTGTATTTCCCATCAGGGTACATTTTACGCAATAGGGGCACGATAGTCTCGTAACCGGCCGGAAATAAATACACAAAATTCTTTTTTAGCGCCGATTTAATAGGGATCGAACTGTCTATATCAAAACCCTCATAATTCAGGGTGTTATCCACCTGCATGACAAAATTAAAAGGCGTGCTGTTGTAATACTGCGAATAATAGTATGTCTCGACCAGCCCGTGCCATTTTGGGCCGAGCGACGCGAGATATTTTGCGGCTGCGCTGCCGTCTGATGTAAAAGCGTCCCAGATGTCAATATCCTTCCCATACCCGTTGAAATAACTGTTGAAATTGAGCCAGCCGCTGAATAGAAGCACGGCTGAAACAAACATCGTAAACCCAGGCCCCTGCTTGTTCCCGTATTGTTCCTTAAAATATAAAAAGACTTTTTGCAGGAAAACCGCGCTGAAAATGACGAGTAGCGGTATTGCCATTATGGCTCTGGTTGCGTGCGGCGCGGCTATATTGAGGATGCTGCCCATAAGCGAGATAACGAATATGGACAGGATAAAAAACGGAAACGGCTGCAGGCACTTAAATAGCAGGAATCCAAAACCCAGGAACGCCGTTGTTCCGCTTATGAAATCAAGCATTGGCTGTGCCCTGTAATTATGCCTGGGATTATCGTCGCCCCTGTAATTAAACATAAGCAGGGTATCTTTGGTGTTTTCAAGGATAAGCCCTGCCATAGTATACCTGCCGTTCATCCAGTCTTTGACCGCGTCCGGGTTTAACACGGACAGCAGCTTTATCCTGTAAGAATAATCCGTAAGATTCCTTGCTATATAATTGCCGAGCGGGATAAGCATGACGATAAAAATAGCCGCTGAAACAATGATTTTTTTATAATTCTCAGGGAAAAATCGCCTGTCCTTCCATATAATATATGCGCCAAATATAACCGTCCAAGCCAACAGCAGCTTGACAGGCTGGTAAGTATACTGGGTTAGCCCCAACGTAAACCCCGATAAAATAAAGTCGGCCCATTTCTTTTCCCTGTAGGCTCTATATGAAAAATACAGGAAAAGCACGACTATGAATACACAAAAGCCCGCATGGAAAAATATCCTGCTGTAAGTTACGTGCCAGCGCATTACAGCAAGCAGGAATGCGGCGATTAACGCGGGCCTTACGCCCATAAGATAACGCACCAGGAAATATATCGCCGGGATCGCGAGTATCCCGGTCAGGGCCGCGCCTGCGAGCCTTGCCTGGTTTATCCCGGCTCCGAATAATTTGAAAACTGCGGCAACGATATATATGAGCATGGCCGGGTTGTCCACCTGCCCTTTTATGTATATGGGCAGGGACGTTTCCTGGTACAAAACGTGCCGGCCGTTCATTATCGACAGAGCGTCCTGACTGCTCTGTGCCTCATCCGGGAAGAAACCCGGAGGGACCATTCCGGTCCTGTAAACCCTGAAAAATATGCCCAGCGCCAGGATGAACAAAAACAAAACAACTTCCAATCTTACCGGTATTTTTTCAGGCTCCTGTTTTTTTACCGCCGAAGCGTCGGCTAAAACAAAAAAAAGCACGCCGGCCAGAAAGAACGCGAGTCCCGCCGGCAGGTTTTTCATGGTATAAAGGAAATATTGCCCCAATAACCCGCAAAAAAAGGAAAATACAATAAGGTTAAAAGGCCCGGCCGCATTTATAAACCGGTAATAAGATTTCAGTAATTTTTTGGTGTATAACATGATATGTTTGCCCTCTCCCGGAATTATGTATTCCCGTCCCGCAATCCCCTTATTTCTATTTCGTTCATTACAGAGCACATTAAAACAAATGTAAATGATAGTGGCGGAAAACCCTCATTAATATGGCGTATTATTTTATCGTGACTGGCGCTGATAAGATTTTGACTCAGGCCTTTGCGCGATACCCCTTTATAATTCAAGCGCAAAATCCTGAGGCAAAATCTTATCAGCACCAGTCACGACTTAACATAAAGGCTTCTCGGGCAGTCTCTAAATACCTTCCCAGGCTTTACGGTATTACTTTTTCAACGCTTACAATATTCGCGCCCAACAACTTTAAAACGCCATGTACCATCATGTACCATTCGCAGTAGCTCAGGTACATGACACGGTTCGCAGTAGCTCAGGTACATGACACGATTCGCAGTAGCTCAGGTACATGACACG
>CALAOR010000063.1 GCA_937889595.1 uncultured bacterium | reverse complement strand
TTACAGGCACTTGCTGTATCCGCACACCCTGCAAACATTGCACCCGCCTTCGTGCTCGAGCGTGGCTCCGCATTCGGGGCATGTATCACCCTTAAACAATTGTTTTTGTTCCTTAAAAACAAACTTTTCCGGTGAATCATGTTTGTCATGCAGGTACTTTTCCATGGCTATCCCTATGGCGTCCGGGCAGGACAGCACTATGCCGCCTTCCTGCCATGCCGGGGCCGGGCATCTTGTGCCGCGCAGGTGTTTGATTATGGATTCAGGTTTTACACCGGCCCTTAGAGCAGTGGAAACCAGCCTTGATATCGCTTCTGACTGGGCCGCGGCGCATCCGCCTGATTTACCCATGGCGGTAAAAACCTCACAGAGCCCGCTTTCATCTTCATTTATGGTAACATACAGGTTCCCGCAACCTGTTTTCATTTTAATCGTCTTTCCTGTGGTTATTTCAGGCCTTTTCCTCGGTTCTATCTCGCGCTTATAAAGCTCCGCGGGCGCCGGCTTATTGTCTTTTGATTTGTCAACCGTGGATACGGTCAGAACCTGTTCATCCCTGGAACCGTCCCTGTATATCGTGACGCCCTTGCAGCCGAGGTCGTAAGCCAGCATGTAAACTTCGCGTACGTCTTCTTTTGTGGCGCCATTGTTAAAGTTGACTGTTTTTGAAACCGCATTGTCCGTGTATTTCTGGAAAGCCGCCTGCGTCCTGATGT
The DNA here is from genome assembly GCA_937889595.1 of uncultured bacterium. GTDB lineage: Bacteria > Oederibacteriota > PGYV01 > PGYV01 > Palsa-1178 > PALSA-1178. Next base: position 4,541 of record CALAOR010000063.1, on the reverse strand, counting down.
GCCATACCGGCGCTATGTCATGGCTTGTCACAAAAACTTTTTTCACTTCGTCGGGTACGCCGTCCTGATGCAGGACATTGCCGGTCCTGCCTATCTCCATCATGAGCGCGTCGGTGTAAAAGCCCTTGTCCCTCGCGGCCTGCAGGAAAAACCTGTTCACTTCGGGAAGTTTGGTATTGTCCATGACTGTCTTTGTATAAGCTATAGCGAACAGCGGTTCGACGCCTGAAGAGCATGACGCTATCATGGAGAGGGTGCCTGTAGGCGCGATCGTGGTCAAAGTCGCGTTGCGCAGTTTCTTCCCCTGTTTCTCCGGGACCGAGCCCTTGAAGTTCGGGAAGGTTCCGCGTATTTTTGCAAGCTCAATTGACGCGGTTTCAGCCTCGTCATGGATGAACTTCATAACTTCCCCGGCCAGGTTTATGGCTTCCTGGGAGGAATAAGGGATCCCCATCTGGACTAAAAGGTCGGCCCAACCCATAAGCCCCAGGCCGACTTTCCTGTTAGAGCGCACCATGTTCGTGATTTCTTCCAGCGGGTACTTGGACATGTCTATGACATTGTCAAGAAAATGAACCGCTGTCTTAACCACGCTTCCGAGTTTTTGATAGTCTATCTTTTTCGACGGATCCAGCATCTGTGCCACATTTACCGAGCCTAAATTGCATGCCTCGTACGGCAAAAGCGGCTGCTCTCCGCAGGGGTTGGTGGACTCCATTTCCCCGACATTCGGGGTCGGGTTTGACCTGTTTATCCTGTCTATAAAAATTATGCCGGGATCCCCGTTTTTCCACGAGTTATCCACTATCATGTCAAATATTTCCCTCGCGTCTTCCTGTCCCGCCGCTTCTTTTCCGCGCGGATTTATGAGGTTGTATTTTTCGCCTTTTTTCACGGCTTCCATGAAAGGCTCGGTCAAAGCAACCGAGATGTTAAAATTATTTATTTCCCTGTCATTGGCCTTGCATGTGATGAATTCCCTTATATCCGGATGGTCTACGCGCAGTATGCCCATATTGGCCCCGCGTCTTGTCCCGCCCTGCTTTACCGCTTCGGTCGCCGCGTTGAAGACTTTCATAAAAGAAACAGGCCCTGAAGAAATGCCCGAAGTGGTCTTAACCTTGTCGCGGTTTGGCCTCAAACGCGAGAATGAAAACCCCGTGCCGCCGCCCGACTTGTGTATGAGCGCCGCGTTTTTTATAGCCTCAAATATTCCCTCGATCGAATCCTCTACCGGGAGCACAAAACAAGCCGCGAGCTGCTGCAAATCGCGCCCAGCATTCATTAAGGTGGGTGAATTGGGCAGAAAGTCAAGATTTGCCATTACATTATAAAACTCAAGCGCCACGGCATCAATATCGGCTTTTTTATCATACAATTTGTCGGCTTCGGCTATATTCTGCGCAACTCTGGCTAAAAGCCCGGCCGCGTCTTCAATGCTCTCACCCTTGTCGTCTTTAAGGAAATAGCGCTTCTCAAGGACTTTGAGGGCGTTTTCAGTAAGGTTTGGCTTTATAAGTTTTTTCCTGTCCATCTTTTTTCTCCTGTTTTGATTTTGAGTTTACCAATTATAACGCAAAAGGGGTGGTTGTCAAGGCAGGAAAATGAAGTAAATTTATCACAGGTCCCCAAGACAAATTAACAATGACTAATTTACTACCGGCAGAACTTACCTGCCCCCGATTATAAAAGCCCGTAGGGGCGCCCCGGCGAGGCGCCCCTACGCGGCATTAAAACTTGTCCGTCTTTGTAGGGGTGACCCGCTGTGTCACCTGCACGCGGTACTTTGCATTGATTTGACGCATTGATTTGGCTCCCATTTTTGCCTTTACATCTCTCTTCGTTTCTATTAATATGGTTAAAATACACTTTTTAAGGAGAGCCATGGCACTTATTTCCATAGTAATACCGGCTTACAATGAAGAAAAACGCCTTCCTGACACATTAAGGAAGATCCTCAAATTTGTATCCGCAAATAAAATAAGAACAGAGATCATTGTAGTGGATGACGGCAGCCGGGATAATACGGCAGCTGTTGTAACGGCCCTTAAAAGCCCTAAGATCAGACTGATCAAAAACCTTAAAAACATGGGCAAGGGTTTTTCAGTTAAAAACGGGGTGGAAAACTCCAGGGGGGATATAATCCTGTTCACGGATGCCGACCTGTCCACGCCGATCAAACACCTCACGGAATTTATCCAATATCATAATGAAGGCTATGAAGTCGTGATAGCTTCCCGCGACCTGGTGGAATCCAAAGTTATGGTCCCGCAGTCACATTTCAGGGAATTAGGCGGCAAGATATTCAATATCATGGTGCGCATTGTCACGGGCCTGCCTATCCATGATACGCAGTGCGGATTTAAGAGTTTTACCAAAAAAGCCGCAAAACTTGTTTTTCCCAGGCAGACAATATCAGGCTTCGGATTTGACGTGGAAATACTTTTCATAGCCCACCGCCGCAAACTTTCCATAAAGGAATCAGCGGTGGAATGGTATAACGCCCCGGGCACGAAAGTAAGTTTTTTCAAAGACTCGATCAGGATGTTCGCGGAACTGTTCAAGATCCGTTTGAACGGGGTTAAAGGGCTGTACAAATGATTCCGAAATTTCAATGACCTCCCTTTTGTTCATCGCGGTTTTCGCCGTTGCTGTCATCTTTTCCATGCTCGGCCTTGGCGGCGGCATACTATACATACCTCTTTTACTCAAGGCTGGCTTGAGCATGCACGCCGCTGTTCCGACCGGGCTTGCCATAATGCTGGTCATGAGCTTTACCGCGGCAATTATCTATCATACAAACTCGCTTATTGACTGGAAGCTTTTCCTTGTTATGGAACCGGCCTCCGTAATAGGCGCGTTGATTGGGAGCTACTTTGCTGGTTTGTTTCCGGATAAGGTTTTATATATATTCTTTGCCGCATCCATGATAACAGCTGCCGCCATGGGAAAACTGCCGCAGAAAAACATACTTCCCTCGGCGCCCAAATCGGTATTTCCCGGGATTTTCCATCTTAAGAATAAGGACGACCGCTACTCCATAAATATCTGGATAGCTGCTCCTGTATCCATGCTGGCGGGTTTTGTGTCGTCAATAACAGGATTGGGCGGCGGGTTTTTAAAGGTGCCTCTCATGACAATAGTGTTCGGAGTTCCCATAAAGATAGCCGCGGCCACATCTTCCGCGATGATAGTTGTGACATCGGCATCGGGTTTTTTGGGCCACGCTGCGGTTGGGCATGTGGATTTCAAGCTCGTGGGGTTGCTTTCAATCGCGGTTTTCCTGGGCGCGCTCGTCGGCACAAGGATACTGGTGAAGGCTGACAAAAAGTTTTTAACCACGGCGCTGATTATACTGCAGCTGACGATCGCGGTTTGGATGATCTATAAAGCGGTGGTTTAGAGCTGTATTTGCACTCGTAGGGGCGGGACTCGGCCCGCCCGCAGTGGGTCGTTATACTACCCAGGGCGCGCCAAGTCGCGCCCCTACAAAAGCAAACATCCCATTAACTGCTTTTTTTTGTGTTTATGAACGGCAGTTTAAAATCCGTTATTTTCCTCACGGTCAGAGCCTGGCTAATTACAAAGAATATGATGCCCCAAAGCAGCCATGGCGCATAGTTTTCCTCGTGTTTGATTTCCTCTTTTTTTGTTTTGTTCTCTTCCATATGCCTTATGTCATCCTTTATGGATTTAAAAGCGTTTAAGTCCGTCACCCTGTAATATTTCCCGCCGGTTAACCCGGCTATCTCCCTTAATTCGCGGTCGTCAAGTTTGGTTATGACTTCAGCGCCTTCATACGTTTTAAAGTACACCCTGCCGAACATGTCCGTGCCTTCGGGTATGCGGCCGCCGGATTCGGTCCCAACCCCGATTGTATATATGGGTATCCCCTGTTCCTTTGCTGTTTTTGCGGCTTCTATAGGCGCCATGCCCATATTGCTTTCGCCGTCGGTTATCAGCATCATTATCTTGGATTTCCCGCCTTTTTCCACCATGCGTTCCACGGATGCTTTTATTGCGTCGCCCAGCGCTGTGCCGTCCTTAAAAAGCATGCCCGGATACAGGCTGTCTATGATCAGGTCATAAGCGTCATAATCGTTTGTCAGCGGGCATTGCACAAAATTAGTCCCCGCGAAAGTTATCATGCCTATCCTGTCACCGGCAAGAGAAGCCGTGAAATCTTTCAGCCCCTGCTTGATGACTTCCATCCTGCTTGGTTTTAAGTCACCCGCTGCCATTGAAGATGATACGTCCACGGCTGCCATGATATCTATGCCGCTCATTTCTATTTCCGATTTTATCGGTTTTCCCCACGGCCTGGCAAGGGCTGTTATTATCAGCATAAGGGATAAAAACATGATACCATATTTGACTATGACCATGACACTCGATACGCCATATAACATTTTGGGGCCTGTTTTGTTGTCAAAAAAGACAGAGGTATTTTTAACGATCTTCCATACCCGCCAGCAAAGGTATGCAAAAAGCGGGATTACGATGAATAACAACCTGAAAACGGCTTCATTTCCAAAACGCAT
>CALAOR010000062.1 GCA_937889595.1 uncultured bacterium | reverse complement strand
TGGAAATGTTATTATAGATTTTGTGCATATATTAAACATAGCGGTTGCCCCAAGCTCCCGCAACAGGGGCCTGGGATGCGAACTTTTAAAGTCCGTTGAAAGGGAAGCCTTAAAAAGAAAGCTTTTCTCGCTGACCCTGGAAGTAAGGGAAAAAAATGAACCGGCGGTCAAATTGTATAATAAATCAGGGTACGTTGTAAAAGGCCGGAGGGAAAAGTCCTATGACGGCAAAGAAGACGAGCTTTTAATGTGGAAAACTCTTTAAAATAACGAAAAATGCGTAAACAAAACACGTGCATCCGGCGTCTAATAATAATGAAGAGGCATCATGAAACATCATGAGGAATATACAGTCCGAGGGGATACAGAGATAATAGCTGATATAAAATCAGGCAAGGCCGCTGCTGTGGATGAACTTATAAAAAAGTACCAAAAGCGCGTTTATAATACGGCTTACGGCCTTACATTGGATTATGACGAAGCATGGGATGTTTCGCAGGAAGCCATGGTGAAGCTGGTCAGGTACATAGGTTCTTTCAGGGGGGACAGTTCGTTCTGGACCTTCCTATACAGGGTCATTATGAATACTTTTTACGACCATAAAAGGCGCCAGAAAGCGCGTGCTAAAATCGGGGATTTTACCAGCTATGAGAATGACGATGACAAGAGGCCCTTTGAAATAAAGGACGTTATAGACATAGAACAGGATTATGAACAAAAAGTATTAAAGGAAAAACTCAAAGGTGCGCTCGGACTTTTGACAGACGCGCAAAAAAAGGTTTTTGTGCTTAAAAATACGGAAGGGCTTAAAATAAGGGAAGTGGCCGCAATACTGGGCATGTCGGACGGCACCGTGAAGTCGCACTTAAACAGGGCCGTGGATAAAATAAAAAAAGAGCTTGGAGGCGGGGAGTCATGAAAAAAGAATGCGGGATCACAAATGAACTTCTCGTCGATTACATATACGGCGAGATAACAGACGCGGCAAAACGTGCGGGGATCGAAACGCATATAAAAACCTGCGCGTCATGCGCCGCGGAAATAAAACAGCTGAACCTGGTTAAAAAAGCCGCCGGGAACGCCGGGATAAATTTTTCAGCGGATATATGGGGCGTTCACAGGCAGGGGATATTGCGGAAACTTGCGAAAAAGGAAAACGTATTCAGGAACTTAAAGGAAGCTTTCTTTTCCGTTTTTGACGTGAAGGTATTCGGCCTGGCAGCCGTGATACTCCTGATGACCGGAGCAGGCCTGCAGTAGATCGGAAGAGCACACGTCTGAACTCCAGTCACGCCAATATCTCGTATGCCG
>CALAOR010000061.1 GCA_937889595.1 uncultured bacterium | reverse complement strand
GTTCCCCTGGGATATCTGCCCTGCCAGCGTGATAAATTGACTGCCTATTGCCTGGTATTGCGGGTCCTTAGTGGCCTGTAAACTGCTTCCAGTGGTCTGAATAAGCGTTGTCTGCTCACCCTGGGCCGCAGTGCCTATGGAATGCGCCGCTGTAATGGCCAATTGTGCGAGCATGGTCATAATCTTGCTCTTTGTATAATCCGTCGCAAGCGTCTTGTTGAAATAATCCGTGTCGAGCTTTGCTTTCAGCTTGGAAAGTGTCTTATATGTTGTATCTCCGTATCCACGCGAACCATCAACGGTCTTGCTACTCTGTAAATTCTGTAAAACGTTTTCCATTTTGCTTTTAATCATTGTAAGACCTTTGGCCCGGTCTTCGTCGTATCCGAAAGCAGGGGCAACGATTAAAACTGATAAGATTATCGATATTATCTTTTTCATTCTTACTTACCTATCGTTGATACTGAAAATTCTGAAAATTTCTGATAAATCATAAAAAGGAAAATTGCATTAACAGCTAAAAGAGCCACTATTGCATAAAGACCGTTTCTTATTGCCGCCAATAATTTTTCGTTCATAACAGACCTCCTATTTGGTTTTTGTTGTTTCCTTTTTGTATAAAGGAATTATATTCTGCGATAAAAAATCATCCTTAAACATCGAGAGTATGAGCACATATTTCGGCTCAAATTTTTTGCTTACCTCAAGGCTGTAATTCAGCTTGTCGTTAATACTCTCCTGCTTTGTCGTGTTCTTTGTAGCCGTGTCTGTCAGCTGGTACATCTGTACCGGATATTCCGAAGAAAAAGAAACCTTGAAGCTGTTTTCAGTTTCTTCAAAAACAAGCACCTTGAATTCTCCATAAGCTGTTTTACATGAGAAGTCATACCTTGCCGGAGTGAACGCGGGCTTAAAATCCTTGTCAATTTTACTTGCCGCAGATTTCTTTTTATTTATCGCCTGTGGCTTATATTCAACCTGCTTAACAGATTCTTTGGCCTGTTCATTATCCAAAAAATCCATTATTTTAAGAGAATGATTCTGGAACAGAATCAACTCATCCCGGTCGGCGAACGTAACGGACGCCATAAAGAACAACAATACAGCTATCGATATTTTTTTAATCATTTAATCCTCAAAACTCATACGCGATATAGCCGTACCATGACGTACCAAGCCCCGATTTTTGTGTAAAAGACAATCCTTCAGGCGCGTAGACGTTCCCGGACCCGAAGGGGCCGGCAAATCCGGGCACATACGACACAATGTTTTTAAAAGTGTAGTCGTTTGCCGCTGTAGTTGCGGCCAAACCATACCTGAACTTGCCCATCTTATTACGTAAAACAATAAACCACGGCAAACTCTCCGGCTTAAACTCGCCTGATGAACTACCCAGCGGCATTTGAACCTCAAATATCAAATCATTTATCACAAAAAGCCAGCTGTTAAAATCATGCAGTTCCAGACCTGCGGCCATGACCGACGTTTGATTTGTCTTATCCGTGTTTAAAATCCCGTATGACGCGTTTATTTTGTAATGCTTGAACAAATCAATGCTCGCGGACGTGTCCACTACCACCTTACCGCTTAAAATTGAGTACATGAAATATTCTGTTGTACCTTTTCCCATGTTTAACATGAACTGAAAAGGATTATCCCAAAGCATGGCATTTGCCCTGATCTGGGCCAGATAATACTCCTGATACCCGTTATACGTCGTGTTAGTCAAGTTAAGCATGGTTGGAAAATAGTACATGGAAAACGCCAACGGCGGAAGATCGATCTCCTGTAGTTCCGGCACCCCTGCCTTTAAAAAAAACGGTATGGTAAAGCCCACAAGGTCAAGATACCTCTGGCCGGCTGTGCTGTAAGGCCCGAAATAGTTCAGGGTTGATATTGTCTTTGTAAGCTCTGCCCTGCCCGCGACTATTTGGATAAAATTATTGACATACTGGAATTTTGCCGTCAACAGCTCGGTTATAACCGGCGTGTTTTCATTCGACATGGGCTTTTTAAACCTTATGAAAACATCGGCGGTAAAATTCTCAAAAAGCGTCTGCATTGCCTTGATTGATAGTTCGTTGGTATACAGCTGCCCTGCCCCGTCGTCCTGGTATGCGGACTTTATGTCAAAACTTATCTTACTGACCGATCCTTCAAAGATATTCTTGCCCTGCGGCGCCTGTAAGACAGAAGCAGTCTCTGTCGCAACAGGCTCCGCTGTAGCAGTCACCTTTACCGGCTCCGCCGCGTAAAGGGCAATGCTTGTTAAACAAACCAATACAGTAAATATTATTTTTTTCATTTCGTTCCCAATATGTGATCTGTTTTTTCATCATGCCCCATACGGACAATGTATGAACATCCCCATGTGTTAGGATAGGATCCGCAATGGTCAAAGTCACCAGTTGCAACAAGCTCACAGGTTTGGGTAAACCTGCCGCATGCCTGTCCCCAGCCATTCCCTGAACTTGTTGTTGTAAACGTCCTCGTGACGTCAAGATTGGCATCGTCCGTAAACCTAAGGGTAATGGTTCCGTCCAGCCCCCAATGCCCCCATACTTGGTCCTTTGTTGAAATGTTGTAGTTCGTTGATGCAAAAGTCGCAAGACTGTCATAATTGCCAATTGTACAGCCAGCAGCACCGGGTGATGCAAAAACAGGATCAGGAACATAAGTAACATGATCGCCTATTAGCGCGGCGCTTGTAATCTGCCTTACTATGTTTCCCTGTGTCATTGCCGTACCCTGAGCCTCATAAGTAAAATTATTGGCTCCAACGTAATAGATCATATATTGGTTTACGCATCCGTAGGGACCACATTGACCCAACTTCTGAATGGTGATATCTGCGTATACATTGTAATGCCAGCCCCTGATTACTGTGCGCGGCTGTTGTGTTTGAATGGTTGTTGAAATGGGCTGTGTGTCAGTGCCTTTTACCCAGAACTGAAACTGGTCCACTCCGGTAAAATTCTCAAAGCTCTTTGGAACTGTCAAAACAACAGTTGCGGTATCTCCGTTAAATTGAACCTGTGAAGGATTAATGGTCGCACTTATTCCGGCCGGAAGTCCTATCACCTGCAGATTATACAACTTCGTAGCGCCTGTCACAAAAGTCACTGTATAAGAGATTGTGGACGGTGCCATAGTCAGGCTTTCACTTCCTCCACTTAAAGCAATTGACAAAGACTGTGCACCCAGGTCAAAGGCAAAACACGTCGTGCTTGTAGCGTCCACAATATAATTTAAATTGTCCCATCCATATTGTGCCGGTATTAAAATTGTCCATGGACCTGTTGAATGCAAGGTAAACGACGATATCCCGTTGGTGTTGGTAGATTGACTGAGCGTATTAAATGTTCCGTTTGACATCTGCATATTCAGCCCCGTAACCTTTGACCCGTCATTGTACGCATACACCGTAAAATTGATGTTTGGCGTTGGCGTGGCCGTAATTGT
>CALAOR010000060.1 GCA_937889595.1 uncultured bacterium | reverse complement strand
AGAACAGAGAACAGAGAACAGAGAACAGAGAACAGAGAACAGAGAACAGAGAACAAAGAACAATCCGTCATCCCAACGCGAGCACCACCGAGCCTATGACCACAAAGGCGCACCCTATCATGGTTTTCCATGTAAGTTTTTCCCCCAGAAATATCACTGCCAGCAGTATGGCAAAAGCAACGCTGAGTTTGTCCACTGGCGCGACTTTTGACGCGGGGCCGAGTTGGAGCGCGCGGTAGTAGCACAGCCAGGACATTCCTGTGGCCAGGGCGGACAATACCAGGAAGATCATTGAGTGGGTGTTCAATCCTTCGGTTTTGGCCCACTGCCCCCTGAAAGTCAGGATAAGCGCGGTCATGGCAAGTACGACGACCGTGCGGATGAACATACCGAGATTGGAATTAATCCCCTGCACTCCCACCTTGCCGAGTATGGCCGTAAGCCCGGCAAAAAAAGCCGATCCAAAAGCAAAAAACTGCCACCCGCGCATATTCATAAAAATCCTCCTTGGTGTAATGATACTGCCGGAAAACCCTATAAATCCATGTAATTCTTTATCGTGTCCGGTGCGAACTTTAATTTTTCCATGGCCTTTGCGCGATTCCCCTATATAATATAAGCGCAAAATCCATGGAAAAATTAAAGTTCGTACCGGACACGACCTATCATTAAGGCCATGTACCATTCGCAGTAGCTCAGGTACATGGCATGCCCATGTACCATCATGTACCATTCGCAGTAGCTTAAGGTACATGACACGGTTTATTCTATATAAACCGTGGTTTTTAAAACTTTTTCTATATTAGGATAGGAAGAATACGTGGACATGATCCTCAAATATATACTGTACGTATTCCCGCCTTTTATGATGCTTTTATACATGTCCGGTATATCCCAGTCTATGGAATTTTTACCGGTTTCGGCGCCTATCTGGTGGCATACTTCCACAGTATTACCCCCGGCATCCACCACCTGCAGGGTTATGAAACTTTTCTCGGTAAGCGAAAAATCAAACTGCAGCTTTGACCCTGTTGGGGCCTTGATAGGGGTTGCCTTGAAATTTGTAGCGTCGCTCCCTATCCAGAAATACTGCGCAGACTCTTTGTCAGACACAAATATCTGGCCGTAATGCTTGTATATGGCTATCCCGGTCGGGCTTTCAAACTCGTAATCTTTTGTCCCAAATGACCCGAAATCGGTTATAAACCTCAGATCAGGGGAAAACTTATATACCTGCGAATTTAAATTATCCACCATGTAAACATTTCCGTAATAATCCTGCTCAAGCGTGGTCAGTTTTACATTTTTTCCTAGCACTTCATTGACCCTGATCGCCTGCGCCAGGTTGCCTTTCAAATCAAACTTCATCACACGGTTATAGTTGCCGTCTATTATGTATATGAAACTGTTTTTATACCCGGAGTAGCGCTCTCCCTCGTCGCAAACGCATATACCCTGCGGGTTCGATATGCCTTTTTCCTGGCCTATGGAGTAAAGATATCCGCCTGATTTGGAAAAAACCTGTATCCTGTTGTTTCCCGTATCTGTCACGTAAATTTTTCCAGTGGAGTCCAGGGCAACATACGACGGCTTGTTGAATTTACCGGGCTCGCTTCCCGGGCCTCCTATGTTCCTGATGAATTTCACTTTTTTACCGCTGTTATAAAACCGGGCTATCCGGTCATTGTCCGTGTCCACCACATACACGTCCCCGTATTCATTGCATGCAATACCCTTGGGGTTTAAAAGCTGGCCGTCGCGGCTGCCCTTACTCCCGAACGTGCCCAGCGAATGCATGGAAATATTGTAAATTATTTCCCCTCTGCCTGAATTACACCCATACACGGTAAGCTGCCAGTCGTCCTTATCCTTGTTTATCTTCCCGTAATCCACGACAAGCTTGGTTGCCGCCAGGTCCTGCGGGTCGTCAAAGTATGTCCTGTTGCCGAGGAATAGCTTGAGGTGCACCTGGGTCCCACGGTGTATGCCGAAAGGAGTGTGCCAGAAAGACGGGTACACAAGGGTTGTGGGTTTGTCATATATGGTTGTTATATCCCCTTCTTTAGGCTCATCCTCTGCCGCCATAAAAGAGAATAAAACCAGTACCGCCGCCAAAATTAAGTTTATTTTCCTTGTCACATTCCACCTGTTTTTTTTAGATGATTGATTTTAACAGAATAGGCCGGCTTTTACAAAACAAAATTAAAACTTATATGAAGTTTCCAAACCTCCGGGCACGGCTGATATTTTCACATCGGGCCCTTCATAATTAACTATCTTTCCCGTGATAACGCCGATAAATGCCCCCAGCAGAACGTCAGACGCCCAGTGAGCTTGTCTATATATCCTCGCGATGCCGGTCAGGGCCGCCACAGGATATGTTATCCATCCTATGTCATAAGTATCCCCTATGATTGTTGCCCACGCAAAAGCAACTGTTGTGTGGCCCGAAGGATACGAATTATCCGAAAAATTAAACCAGTTAAATACTCCGGGATTGTCTGTGGCAGAGGGCCTTTCCCTTCCAAAAATAACCTTACCCGCATATGATATGACGCCTGAAACTGCAAGCCCTTCAACTACTTTTACAGCGGTCTTCTTTTCCTTTTCCCCGCCGAGCGAAAATAAAAGCGTATCAGCCGCAAGCACATAAACGCCGTCGCCCGCGTTGTTAAATACGTTAAAAACCGCATCATTAAAATCATTATGAATTGAACGGACAGACTGTGACAGCCACAAATCATTTTTCATGAGTAAATAAGTCGCAACCCCGAACCCGCCCGCTATAAGCCCTGTTTTAACCGGATTGTCTATAATAGCCTGTCCCATATATTGAAAATCAAGGAAAAACACCCGGTTCCAAATGGTGTCTTCACAACGTGCGGCAGCGATAAAACTTACAAGCAGGAATGCCAAAATAATTATTTTTTTCACATCAACTCCACATTTTTCTTATGCTCTTGCCGAACTTAACTTGCCTTACTTGTACAACTTATGTTCCTTTACATACGCGCTTACCTTCGGCCCAAGCTCTTCCACGCAGTCCTCGCCGCTCCTTATCCTGAACCTGATGTCGGTTGAGGCTATGTGTATCAGCCCTGTGTGCGCCCAAAAAACCACATTGGTAAAATTGCCGAATTTTTTGGCTATCATTTCCTTTGTGTTGCCCGCGCGCGGGAAAATAATGAAATCCGTCAGTTTCAGGACTTCCTGGCTGTCCTTCCATGTGTCTATGTGGTAGAAGGCGTCCGAACCTATTAAAAAGTGTATTTTGGTCTCGGGGAATTCGGTCTTAAAATGCCTTATAGTATCTATCGTGTATGAAACATTCTTCCTGTTTATTTCAAAATCAGAAAGGATAAAATCAGGGTTGCCGTTGATCAGGAGCTTTGCCATTTCCAGCCTGTGCTCCGCGTCTATGACGTTCCTTGGTTCCTTGTGGGGCGGTATGTATGCGGGCACAAAAAAGACCTTGTCCAGGTGAAATTCTTTTTTGGCTTCCGCCGCAAGCGAGTAATGCCCCATGTGGGGCGGGTTAAAGGTCCCCCCGAATATTCCGATGTCCTTTAGATCAGACACGTATCTGCCCGCTTCCCTTTATCACGTATTTTTCCGACGTCAGTTCTTTCAGGGCCAGGGGGCCCCTGACATGCAGTTTCTGGTTTGATATCCCCATCTCCGCGCCGAGGCCGAACTCAAACCCGTCATTGAGCCGGGTGGACGCGTTTATAAAACAGACGGCCGAGTCAACTTCTTTTGTGAACTTTTCGCCGGCTTGAGTATTTTTCGTTATTATGGCGTCGGAGTGGTGGGAACCGTAATTATTTATGTGCCATATGGCTTCATCCAGATTTTCAACTATCTTGACGTTCAGTATCAGGTCGTTATACTCTGTCCTGAAATCTTTTTCAGTTGCGTCCAGGGCATCAGGCAGGTATTTTTTTGCCTTCTCTTCAGCCCTGACTTCCACACCCGCGTTGATCAGCTCCAGTTTCATCACCGGCAGGAACTTTCCCGCTATTGTCTCATGTACGAGCAGGGTTTCCATGGCATTGCAGGTGGACGGCCTCTGGACCTTCGCGTTCATTGAAACATTTACGGCCATATCCAGGTCAGCGTCTTTATCCACGTAAGTATGGCAAATACCGGCGTCGTGGTATATGACGGGTATCATGGTGTTCCCCGCCACAAAATCCACAAGGCCGCGTCCCCCGCGCGGTATTATGACATCCACGTACTCTTTTTGTTTAAGCAGTATGCCCACGGTCTCCCTGTCTGTATTTTCAATGACTTCCACGGCGCCGTCAGGCAGACCGGCTTTTTTTACGGAATCTTTTATGATTTTCCCCAGGCACATGTTCGAATTATAAGCGTCGGACCCGCCGCGCAGTATCACGCTGTTACCTGATTTTATAGTCAGCGATGAGGCTTCCACTCCCACGTTCGGGCGGGACTCAAAAATTATACCGACCACACCCAAAGGCATCCTCATTTTTGAAATAATCATGTTGTTTGGTCTTGTCCACTCTTCTGTTATTTCGCCGACCGGGTCTTTTAAGGCTGCGACTTCAGACAGCGATTTTATCATGGCATCTATATGACTGTCATCCAGGGTGAGCCTGTCTATAAAAGCTTTTGAGAGGCCTTTTGTCCGCCCGGCCTCTATGTCTTTTTTATTTTCCTGTTTTATAAGCGCCCTGTTTTTGTCCAGTTCCCCGGCCATAATATTTAGGGCGTTGTTTTTTGCCTGTGTCGTGGTTTTCATCATGGCATAAGACGCTTCTTTGGCTCTTTTTACCTGCATAGCCACTTGTTCCCCAAGTTCCATTCTTTTGTCCCGCTTTCCAGATATTAGTATTTAAAAAAACTGCTGTATTATTTCATTTGACAGCAAAAAACCCTTGCGCGTAAGGGATAGTACTGTATCTTCATTTTCAGCAAGGCCTTCTGTTTTCAATTTCCCTATTATACTACTATATTTGGAAATAAAATCAAATTTAAAAATCGCCTTAAATTCCGCGTAGTCCAGCCCGTCCTTTGTGCGCAGCCTCATCATTATATAGTCCTTTTTCTTTTTTTCTTCGTCGATCTTTTCCGTAAAATCAGCCGGGTCCTTTCCCGCCCTTATTCTTTTTATGTATTCCGACGGCGCTTCCGTGTTTGAATACCTTGCCTGCCTGAAATATGAAGCGGCCGAGGAGCCTATCCCTATATACTCGCCGGGTTTCCAATAGTTCAGGTTATGCCTGCACTGCCTGTCCGGCAATGCAAAGTTTGATATTTCATACTGCCTGTACCCGGCCTTCTCAAGCGCCTGTGCCCCGCGCTCGTACATATGTTCTATGATGTCGTCGTGCGGAAGCACCATCTCACCGCTTAAGGCTAATCTGCCGAACTCGGTGTGATTGTATATTGTAAGCATGTAAAAAGAAACATGTTCCGGCTTTAACTTTACTATTTCATCAATGTTGTGGAGCACATCAACCGTCGATTGACCCTCGATGCCGTACATAAGGTCAAAATTAATGTTCTTTATGTTATTCTTCCTCAGGATATCATAAGCTTTATATATGGTATCCGCATCATGGATCCTGCATAGTTTTTCCAGGAATTTGTCATGAAAACTCTGGCAGCCCAGGCTTATGCGGTTGACATTTACCTCAAGAATTTTAGCTTTTTTATCCGTTATTGTTTCAGGATTTACTTCCAGGGTTATCTCCTTTAATTTTTTTCTTTCAACCAGGGAATAAACCCCCGAAAACAGGCTGTCCAGCTGTTTTTCGGAAAGGATGGAAGGCGTGCCGCCGCCGATAAAAAGTGTTTCATACTCGATGTCAAAATTATTTTTATAATATTTGAGTTCTTTCAGGACGCACTCTATGTAATCGTCGGCAAGGTACATGACATCGTCAAAAGACGAAAAATCGCAATAAGGACATTTTTTGACGCAGAACGGAATGTGGATGTACAAACCCAGCATAAGTACTCCTTATTTTAAAATAAAATAACTTGATTAAGTTTTGGAGACAAGAGACTGGAGCTTGGAGTAAAACCCGCGACTATGTTTGGTTATTTTTACCTTGCTCCGGTCTCCATTCTCTTGTCTGCCTTTATTCCACTCGTTATTATATTGTAATGCTTAACCATCCTCCACCGTTTGGGCGGCCAGTACACCATCCATGCTTTCCCGCGTAAGTTCTTTTCAGGCACAAACCCCCAAAAACGCGAGTCATCCGAGAAATCCCTGTTGTCTCCCATCATAAAATAAGTCCCCTGTGCCACCTTTACAGGCCCGTAAAAATCACGCATTGACTCTTTTATGCCAAAAACCTTTTTATCCTTGTAAAAAACATAAGGTTCGTCTATTTTATTACCGTTAATAAACAACTTTTTATCCCTTACCATGATAATATCCCCTGGCAGTCCCATGCAGCGCTTGATGAACATCAGCTTGGGATCCTCGGGATATTTGAAAATTATGACATCCCCCCTTTTTGGGGAGGCAAATTTCAGGATTTTAGTGTCTGTTCCAAACAGGGATGTTCCGTAAGTGAACCTGGCCGCCATTATCCGGTCCCCGATCAGCAGGGTATCCTCCATGGATGACGACGGTATCTTAAAAGCCTGGATAACAAACAATCTTAAGAAAACAGCTATAAGTATCGCGAAAAAAACAGATTCCACCCAGTATCTTAGGTTGTTATTCTTTGGCAGCCTGAAAATGAACATAATAGCCGCCTGGGCTGCCGTAAAAATCACAAAAAATCCCCAAAATATTATATCGGATATGTCCACTTTACTTTGTCTCCATTTTTCAGCATGGTTATAATATATGTTCAATACCTTTAAAAAGCAAGCAAATTCCTTTAAAACACCTTTAAAAACGTTGAAAACCCCAATTTTTAATTGACATTACTCTTTAATGGTGGTATAAATACGGGTTATTAAAAATCCAGCAAAATTAGACTTTTGCTTGAGGAGTTTTTTTGCCAAAATGGGATATAAAGAAGTCAGAAATTCTATAAAAGGCTTTGGGCAGAAGGTTTTGGCCCCATTACTGGTTCTTTTACATAAAATAGGCGTAACACCGGACTTTATCACCTGGGTGGGGTTTGTGCTGCTTTTGCCCGCGGTTTATTTTCTTGCAAAAGGCTATTTTGCCTTGGCTGCCCTGATAATTACCTTTGCCTCCATTTTTGATATGCTGGACGGCGCTTTAGCCAGAAAAACAGGCACAAAAACCAGATTCGGCGGTTTTTTAGACTCCACAGTTGACAGGTTTTCGGAAGGAGTTTTGTATTTCGGTATTTTAATATACTATAGCGGAACTAATAATATAAACGGCATAATACTGAGTTATCTTACGCTATTTTTTTCATTTTTAGTCAGTTATATCAGGGCCAGGGCAGGCGGCTTGAAAATTGACTGCGAAATAGGGATTTTTACAAGGCCTGAAAGGCTTATTGCGCTCATAATTGGACTGTTGCTTGGCCAGGTCCTTGTGATAATGATAGTTATATCAGCAGTATCTTTCATCACTGTCATACAGCGTATGTGGCTGGTTTATACCGAGGCACAAAAACTGGACAAGATCAAAAAATGAACTAATTTATCAAGGAGGAAATTCGGAAAATGGATAAGAAAATCAGATTGGCAATTGCGGGGCTTGGGAACTGCGCCTGGTCGCTCATACAGGGGCTGGAATACTATAAAAATGTGGCTGATGACGCGCAGATACAGGGTTTGATGCACGCCAATTTGGGTGGTTACAGGATAAAGGACATCGAACTGGTTGCCGCTTTTGACGTGGACGCGAACAAAGTGGGCAAGGACGCTAAAGACGCCCTTGAATCCTTCCCAAACAACACCATAGAATTCGCCAAGATCAAAAAAACAGGCATTAAAGTCATGAAAGGCAGGACTTTGGACGGGCTCGGCAAATACTACCAGACCGTAGTCAAGGAATCAAAATCAAAAGCAGTTGACGTGGCGGCTGTATTAAAAAGGACAAAAGCCGATGTCCTTGTCTCTTACCTGCCTGTCGGTTCTGAAATGGCTGTCCAGTATTATGCCATGGAAGCCTTAAAATCCAAAACTGCCTTCATAAATGCCATTCCGGTTTTTGTGGCATCAACACCGGCCTGGGCCGAGAAGTTCAAAAAAGCCGGCGTGCCTATAATAGGGGACGACATCAAATCACAGGTCGGGGCCACGATAGTACACAGGGTGCTGACAAAACTTTTCGGCGACAGGGGCTGCAAGATATACAGGACATACCAGCTTAACTTTGGCGGCAACATGGACTTCATGAACATGCTGGAACGCGAAAGGCTTTACTCAAAGAAAATCTCAAAAACCAACTCCGTGCTCAGCCAGATGCAGAACCATATAAACGCGGAAGAAGACGTTCACGTCGGCCCAAGCGACTATATACCATGGCTTAAAGACAGAAAGTGGTGCTTCATACGCATTGAAGGCTCAAACTTCGGCGAAGTTCCCTTAAACCTGGAGTTAAAACTTGAAGTCTGGGACTCTCCCAACTCGGCGGGAGTTATAATCGACGCGGTAAGATGCGCAAAAATAGCTTTGGACAGGAAGATCGGCGGTATGCTGGAGGGCCCTTGTGCGTACTTCATGAAAACACCGCCAAAACAATACAGCGACTCTACAGCGAAGAAAATGGTGGAAGAATTCATCAGAGGATAATAATATGTTTTACCTGCTCAAAATAACAGAGTTTATATTTAAAAATATCCCGCGCAGAGCGGGATATTTTTTTTCCGATATTTTTTCCTTTTTTTTCCTTGTTTTCTCCGGGCAAAGAAGGCGCAATTTAAAGATCAACCTTGAAGCCGTGTTTGGCCGGGGCAAAGTAACTTACCCAATGCTTTTGTCCGTGTATAAAAATTACGGCCGTTACTACTTTGATATTTTCAGCGGCCATATAAAATTCCCTGAAAGCGCCGAAAATACCGCTGACGCGGTTTTTAAAGCGGACTTTGTGCCGAGGATCCGGGATTTTCTTGGCCGTAAGAAGGGGTTTATCATAGTATCCATGCATATTGGCAACTGGGACGCGGCCGGTTCTTATGCCGCCGGCTGTTTCCCGGGTATGGTAAATATAGTGGTGGAAAAACTGTCCCCTGCCATGTTCAGATGGTTCAAGCAGGCCCGGGAAAAAATCGGTATGAAGATAATCAGCCATACGGATATAAAACAGATGATAAAAATCCTAAATAACAACGAGCTCCTTGTTCTAGCCTGTGACAGGGACATAGAAAAAACCGGATTTCAAATGGATGTTTTTGGCAGAAAAGCCTATATCCCCAGCGGCCCCGCCAAACTGTCCCTTATGACAGGCGCGCCTGTTATTGTTGGTTCTTTTCCACGCAGCGAAAAAGACATTATGAAATTCATTGTAAAAGCAAATCCGGTTATTTTAAATACGGAAAACATGGAACGCACAAAAGAAAACATTGAACAACTTACAAAAGATATTATAATGCAGATGGAAGAACTGATAAAACAGGACCCTTTGCAGTGGTGCATGCTGCAACAGTTCTTTGTCAGGTAGAGAGGCTGCTTGCTGCCTCTCTGCCCCGGCTTTTAAATACCGCGGTTAAAACAACGATGAGCGGCGGCAAGCAGCCGCTCTACATGGAGATTTTTCTTTGAACAAGACCAGTGCCTTTAAAAAGATCGCCATAGTCACCCCTTACTACTATCCCCTTTACGGCGGCGTTCAGGAGTATGTCTATCACCTTAAAGAGGAGTACAAGAAGTTGGGGTATTACGTCCGGGTTATAACCGGAAATTTTATAAAAGAACGCAGCAATGACGAAAAAGATGTCATACGTATAGGCCGCGGACTGCCTTTCATGATAAACGGCTCCACTGGCCGGATAATCATGTTAAGGAAAGCGGACCGCGTCGGGGATATTCTGGAAAAACATAAATTTGACGTCATCCACTATCAGGAGCCATTCGTGCCTTTTTTATCCCACGCCATTATCAGGAATTCATCCGCATTGAACATAGCGACTTTTCACGCCAGCTTCGACAAGAACGCGTTTTATAAATATGGCGGTTCTGTTTTAAAACCTTTATGGAAAAAAATCCATGGGAGGATAGCTGTTTCGCCTTCGGCAAAAGCCAGCATAACAAAATATTTTTCCGACAGGCACGTGGAGATAATACCGAACGGCGTGGATATAAAACGTTTTTCTCCGGCAAACAAACCGCTGGAAAAATATTCCGACGGCAAGCTGAACATACTTTTTACCGGCAGGATAGAAAAACGCAAGGGCTTAATATACCTGATACAGGCTTATAAACTTTTAAAGAAAAAATATCCGGGCATACGGCTGATAGTGGTCGGACGCGGACCGCTCCTGACAAATCACAGGAAGTACATCATCAAACACCGCATCAGGGGCGTTCATTTTGAGGGATTTGTTTCGCAGCAGATGCTTCCCAGGTATTTTGCCTCGGCTGATATTTTCTGTTCCCCCGCCCTGTTCGGCGAGTCTTTCGGAATAGTCCTTCTGGAAGCCATGGCGTCCGGAAAACCGATTGTGGCCTCCGGTATAAGCGGTTACAGGGACGTAGTGGATAATAATATAAACGGGCTTTTGTCCGCTCCAAAGGACATCCACAGCCTTTATGAAAAACTTGAATCCCTTATAGTTGACATAAAACTAAGGCAAAAACTTGGAAAAAACGGGCTGGCAAAAGCGCGTAATTTCACATGGAAAAAAATAGCCGCTGCAAATCTGGATTTTTACAGGAAAATAATCCATGAAAGAAAGAAGGTTTAAATGTATTACTTCCTCCGCATGATGCAGTTTTTTATATTGCTTGTCCCGATCAATGTCCTTTACGCTGTTGCCGGTTTTATCACAAAACTTGTTTTCACTTTCTGGAAGGAAAAACGCGATAATGTTTACAGGAATTACTCCCTGATTTTAGCCAAAAAGTACGGCCGCCCCGCTACTGACGCGGAGATCAAAAAAATCATGAATGACAATTTTTATAACTACGGCATGTTTAACGTGGAATTTTTATGCATAAATAAGATTGTCCGCATGTCCGCCCTTCCTGAAATAAAAAATCCCGAAAGGATCGAAGACGGTTTAAAACCAGGCAAAGGCCTGATGATATGCACCCTGCACTTTTCAAACTGGGATGCGGCAGGCACCATCATTTCAGGGCACTACAAGGGCATCCGTGAAGTATGGGCCATAGCAGATGATCTGGGCGGGGGTTATTCAAAATTTGTGCAGGAATCACGCGGACATTATGGCATACATGTGGTGCTTCCGAATAAGAACTTAAAAGACGCCTATATGTGCCTTCAAAACGGGGGTATCTTGAACGTGCTCGTTGACAGGCCCCTGCCGCGTACCGATAAAAGCGGCGTTGAGGTTGATTTCTTCGGTAAAAAAGCCTATGTAGCCACGGCAGCGGCCAGGATAGCCCTTAAAACAGGCGCAAACATGCTTGTAGGCTACGCAGTCAGGGATGGCAGCTCTTTCTACGGTCAGCCCGGAGAACTCATCAAATATACCCCGACTGGCGACAAAGATAAGGATATACAGTTAATGACCCAGGCTTTATTGACCGAAGCTGAAAAACTCATCATGGCACACCCCGAACAGTGGTATATGTTCCGGGACTTCTGGAATAAGACGAATTGAGGATAAAATGACTGAAAAAATCGCTGCAAAAATACCAAAACTGCCGAAAGGTTTTGCCAAGGCCGACTATCACATTCACACGTCAATAGGCGACGCTGTTTGCTCGCCGGAGGAAATTGTCGACCATGTTGAAAAGAATACGGACTTAAAAGTAATTGCCATAACCGATCATGACCAGATAAAAGGCGGTATAGCCGCCAGGGAATATGCCCTAAAGAAAAAATACAAAATTGACGTCATTGTCGGCGAAGAGGTCAGCACATTAAAAGGCCACCTGATAGGATTGTTCATGAAAAAACGCATCCGCCGCTATACGGGACTGATAGATACAATCAAGGAAATGCACTCCCAGGGCGCCATAGTCATAGTCCCCCACCCTCTCTCGTACTTGACCACAAGCGTTGGAGAGATGGCCTTTAGAAAGGTCATGGAACACAAAGACGACGACGTGTACTTCGACGCCGTAGAACTGATAAACCCGGCGATTGCGGGCAGGGTAACAGACCCGAAAGCGATCAAACTGAATAATTCGTATTGGAAACTGCCTGCAACAGGCGGATCTGATTCCCATTCGTTGGACAACATAGGAGACGCATATACGATTTTCAAGGGTAAAACAGAACAGGACTTCAAAAAAGCCATATTGTCCGGCAAAACATCCTATGCAGGAAGGTACTGGAACTTCAAGGAACACTGGGATTTGTTTGTGAAAAAGTTCAAAATGTTCAAGGTGTTCTGATCGTTTGGTAAAAAATATTTTCGCATCGTTCGTTGGCATTTGATGTAGAGAGGCTGCTTGCTGCCTCTCTGAGCAGGCTTGTAAACGCAGGGTTTAAAACAACGGTGAGGGGCGGCAAACAACGGTGAGAGGCAGCAAGCAGCCTCTCTACAATATCAGCCGTTAGGTACATCCCTTCTTAAATCATCTTATCCAGTATGTTCCCGTGCATATGTATTATTATTTCTTTTGCGTCCATTTTTCTGAATTTCTCCATATCCGCCTTCAGCGCGGCCGATGCATGCCCGCTCATATTCCTGAAAACGCAGTTCTTTATCTCATCATCCACCCCGAGCAGCGCAATAGCCAGGGTTTTCACATCCACTTTTTCATCAACCTTAATCAGCCATTTCTGGATTTCTTCGTCTGTCATTGATTTCAATCTTACAAGTGCCGGCATTTTATCACCCCTGGCAATCAGTTTGTATTTAAACACGCAGCCCGGCAGTCTCGTAATAACTACTCCGGCTTGTTTTTATCCAGCACGTCCAGCTCTGCTACAAGAGTTTCAAGTTCCTTATATCCTTTATCCACTTCCTGCTGGTGCCTGTGGCTTTCTATCTGCATGGCCTGTATTTCCGCGCCGCCTAATTTTCCCGATTCCTGGGCTATTTTAAGGTTCATTGCTTCCAAAATGGCCTCATCTTCATCTATCTTTTTTTCTATTTCAGCTGTCCTGTCTGTTATGTTCTTCCGCTGTTTCTTGTAGTTTGCCGCGGCAGCCTGCGGGTTTACCTTTTTAACCGGTCCGGATTCTTTTTCTTTCTTCTGTTTCTTTACTTCCGGTTCCCAGCCTACCCTGTCCAGGAAGTCCTGATATGTCCCTTCGAATACAAAAGCTTTGTCTTCGTTAAATACAATAAGTCTGTTGGCCAGGTGATGCAGGAACATTTCACTATGGGTAACTATGATGACGGCGCCTGGAAAATTATCAATCGCCACTATCATGGAATCGCAGGATTCTATGTCCAGGTGGTTGGTCGGTTCGTCCAAAAGCAGCAGGTTTGCGGGGTTAAGCAGTATTTTACCGAGAGACACGCGGCTTTTTTCCCCGCCTGACAGAATTGATATGCTCTTTAAAGCCGCATCGCCGGAGAACATCATGGCCCCGCATGTCCTGCGTATATCCGTATAGGCCATCTCGGGCCTGACCATCTGGAACTCTTTTTCAACGGTATTATCGGGATTTAAACGTTCTATGTTCGTCTGCCCGAAATATCCCATGGAACACTGCGGATGCCTGTATACCTTTCCGGTTTTTGTCTCAAGTTCCCCGGCAAGCAGCTTTAAGAGCGTTGATTTTCCCTTACCGTTCTTGCCTATGACGCATATCCTGTCATCCTTGTTTATGTCTATTGAAAGGTTTTCAAAAAGTATCTTATCAGGTGTGTAACCGTAAGACAGGTTCTCGACGCGCATGGGATAATGCGCCTCAAAATCCAGGTAGTTGAATTTAAAACCCAGCTCAGCTTCTTTTGTGAGTTCCTCTTTTTTTCCCATTTTTTCAAGCGCTTTTACCCTGGATTGCACCAGCGTGGCGCGCGCGGCCAGCGCGCGGAAACGGTTTATAAAATCCATGGTTTCTTTGCGGACTTTTTCGTCCTTTAGCCGTGTTTTTTCATATACTTCCTCTTCCACCGCTATTTGTTCGAACAGCTTTATGGTATCGCCTTCTATCTTCTTGACTTTTTTCCTGTGTATGACCATTGTATGCGTGGTGATCGCGTTCATAAAATCGCGGTCATGGGTTATTATCATAAGTTCGTTTTCCCTGCGCTGTAAAAACCGCGTCAGCCACTTTAGGGATATGATATCCATGTAGTTTGTCGGTTCATCAAGAAGTAAAAGGTGCGGCTCTCCAAGCAGGACTTTTGCCAGGTTCAAACGCACCTGGAACCCGCCTGAGAATTCCAGCGGGGATTTATAAAGTTCTTCCTCGGTGAACCCCAGGCCCGCAAGTATCTTTTCCGCCTTCCATATCTGGTCCTTCTCGTCTTCCTGCAGCCCCAGGCAGGCTTCTTCAAGCAGGGTCGGCTGGTTGAACTTAAGGTGCTGTTTTAAGTACCCTATGGTGTAATTTTTAGGTATTAAAATACGGCCTTCATCAGGGTGCAGTTCGCCTGTGATTATTTTAAAAAGCGTGGTCTTCCCAGACCCGTTGCGGCCGACCAGTCCTATACGCTCTCCCGCATGTATATTAAAACTTATTTCCTTTAAAACCTGCTGTCCTGAAAAAGAAAT
Organism: uncultured bacterium; assembly: GCA_937889595.1. GTDB lineage: Bacteria > Oederibacteriota > PGYV01 > PGYV01 > Palsa-1178 > PALSA-1178. The sequence goes on along the minus strand of CALAOR010000060.1, from coordinate 1,537 downwards.
TGATAGATCATTAATCTGTAACATGTGCCATCCTTTGCTTTGTATGGTTTTAAGTCAGAACATCTCAGGGGTTATGACTTTGTTTCAAGTTAAGATTATACGCTTTTTGCCTTTTAAAGGTCAACAGGTTTTTAATGAATAAACCCAATATGATTTACCGTTTTGATTTGCATTTTTACGGTTTATTTCTTATAATAGACCCATTAAATAAAATGAACGGGGTGAACTATGGCTGAAAAGCAGGAAGATAATATAGACCTGATAAACCTTATACTTATGCTCAACCAGAATGCCTTGATATCCCTGGGCGAATCTTCCCGCTTCGCTGGCGGCAAAAAAACAGAAAACCTGCCTCACGCGAGGCAGTCCGTTAACATGATAAAAGCCATACAGGAAAAATCAAAAAATAACCTGACTCCCGGTGAAATGAAGTTGTTATACAGGATTTTAGGCGACCTGCAGGCAAAATACGTAAAAGCGGCCGGACTTGATAAGCTGGGGGAAGTCAAATCATCAAACCCCCGCAAAGACAAACTTGACGCGGCTTTGGACAAACTATCCAGTTCAGATCTTGCTAAGATGCTATCCGATTTAAGCAAAAAAGATGCTGGAAATAAATAACATATCAAAGATCGGCGTTATCTCCGATACCCATATATCCAAATGGACCGGGCCTATGCCGCCGGTAATTAATGATTATTTTAAGGATGCCGGGCTTATCATACACTGCGGGGATATTGTATCCCAGGACGTAATCAAAGAACTTGAAACACTTGCGCCTGTTATTGCCGTAAAAGGGAATATGGATAATCAGGGACTTGGACTCCCGGTTACTGAAGTTATACTGGTAAATGGCATCCATAAAATATGTGTTTCGCACGGCAGTGGCTCCCATAATGACATTATGCACAGGCTTTATAAAGAATTTATCCATTATAAACCTTCTATTATTTTATACGGTCATACGCATAAAGCCGGAGAATCTGAATATAACGGAATCAGGTTCTTTAACCCGGGAAGCCCCACGGCAAGTTCCGAGTGCTGCTCAATAGGCGTAATTAATATCAACGGCGCAGAATTAAAAACAAATGTTATTGTAATCTAACTCTGATATTTTATTGTGTATTATTGTAACGTATATATATGAAGTTATATAATATACCAATAAAATATAACATTTTATTGTATTAACATATTGTTAATAACTGTTGATAGGATGTGGATAACTACGAAAATTCACGAAACTATATGATCCTGTCGGAAAACCTTCATTAATATGACGTGTTTCCTTTCGTGTCCGGTACGAACTTTAATTTTTCTATGGCCTTTGCGCGATTCCCCTATATAATATAAGCTTGCCATGAACCCGAGCCCAGCGAGTGGTTCATGGCGCAAAATCCATAGAAAAATTAAAGTTCGTACCGGACACGACCTATCATAAAGACCATGTACCATTCGCAGTAGATCAGGTACATGGCATGCCCATGTACCATCATGTACCATTCGCAGTAGCTCAGGTACATGACACGGTTCGCAG
>CALAOR010000059.1 GCA_937889595.1 uncultured bacterium | reverse complement strand
ACTGTCTGTGTCACTGTCTGCGTCACTGTTTGCGTTACGGTCTGCGTTACTGTCTGAGTCACGGTCTGCGTCACGGTTTGAGTTACAGTCCTGGTCACGGTTTGCGTCACTGTCTGCGTCACCGTCTGTGTTACTGTCTGTGTTACCGTCTGTGTAACCGTCTGTGTCACGGTCTGCGTTACAGTCTGAGTTACGGTCTGCGTTACTGAAGGTGTGGTTGTATTTGTTATTGTCGGCGTTACGGTCTGCGTTACTGTCTGTGTTACTGTCTGTGTTACTGTCTGCGTCACTGTCTGCGTCACTGTCTGTGTAACCGTCTTAGTTACGGTCTGAGTTACTGTCTGTGTAACAGTCTGCGTTATTGTCTGTGTTACTGTCTGGGTTACTGTCTGCGTCACGGTCTGCGTTACCGTCGGTGTTGTCGTATTAGTTATAGTAGGCGTGATTGTCTGCGTTACTGAAGGTGTGGTTGTATTTGTTATTGTCGGCGTTACTGTCTGTGTTACTGTCTGCGTCACTGTTTGCGTTACGGTCTGCGTTACAGTCTGCGTCACTGTCTGTGTCACGGTTTGCGTCACTGTCTGTGTTACGGTTTGCGTTACCGTCTGCGTTACTGTCTGTGTAACAGTCTGCGTGACCGTCCGGGTAACTGTCTGAGTTACCGAAGGTGTGGTTGTATTTGTTATTGTAGGAGTTACAGTCTGCGTGATCGTCTGTGTAACCGTCTGCGTTACTGTCTGTGTAACTGTCTGGGTCATTGTCTGCGTCACAGTTTGCGTTACTGTCTGCGTTACAGAGGGCGTTGTTGTATTTGTTATTGTAGGAGTTACAGTTTTAGTCACGGTCTGCGTCACTGTCTGGGTTGAGGTCTGTGTCACTGTCTGCGTTACTGTTTGCGTTACGGTCTGCGTCACTGTGCTTGTAACTGTCTGCGTGACCGTCTGTGTAACTGTCTGAGTTACTGAAGGTGTGGTTGTATTTGTTATTGTCGGCGTTACAGTTTGAGTTACCGTCTGTGTCACGGTCTGCGTTACTGTCTGAGTTACAGAAGGTGTGGTTGTATTTGTTATTGTAGGAGTTACAGTCTGCGTGACAGTCTGTGTTATTGTTTGTGTCATGGTCTGCGTTACTGTTCTTGAAACTGTCTGCGTGACGGTCTGGGTCATGGTCTGCGTCACCGAAGGCGTGGTTGTATTTGTTATTGTCGGAGTAACTGTCTGCGTGACCGTCTGGGTAACTGTCTGAGTTACTGAAGGTGTGGTTGTATTTGTTATTGTCGGTGTTACAGTTTGAGTTACAGTCTGTGTCACTGTCTGCGTTACTGAAGGAGTTGTTGTATTTGTTATTGTTGGAGTTACGGTCTGCGTTACTGTCTGTGTTGTCGAAGGGGTGGTTGTATTGGTTATTGTAGAAGTTACAGTCTGCGTAACCGTCTGCGTCACTGAAGGAGTGGTTGTATTTGTTACTGTCTGCGTTACAGTCTGGGTCGCTGTCCGGGTTACAGAAGGTGTTGTTGTATTGGTAATAGTAGGCGTGACTGTCTGCGTGACTGTCTGCGTTGTCGTCTGCGTTGTCGTCTGCGTTGTCGTTTGTGTTATCGTCTGCGTTATCGTCTGCGTTGTCGTCTGTGTTGTCGTCTGCGTTATCGTCTGCGTCGTTGTCTGGGTTATTGTCTGGGTTATTGTTGTAGAGACGGTCTGGGTTATAGTACTCGTAATGGAAGGCGTTATACTCGGCGTATTAGTCGGCGTTATTGTCGGGGAAATTGTCTGGGTTACTGTCACAGTATATGTATTAGTCTGGGCCGTAGTGGATGTCTGCGTTATAGCCTGTGTTACAGTCTGTGTTATGGTCTGTGTTACAGTCTGCGTTATGGTCTGTGTTGCTGTCTGCGTTATGGTCTGTGTTGCTGTCTGCGTTATGGTCTGTGTTACTGTCTGCGTTATGGTCTGTGTTACGGTCTGCGTCACAGTCTGCGTCACAGTCTGCGTTACAGTCTGTGTTATAGTCTTGGTCGATGTCTGTGTTATTGTCTGGGTTACCGTCAGGGTAAAGGTAAATGTAGGGGTAAAAGAAGGCGTATTTGTAAATGTCGCGGTAAAAGAAGGCGTGTTTGTGGGGGTGGCCGTGCTTGTATATGTCGGGGTATTGGTTGGCGTGAACGTATTGGTTATTACTATGAAACCGACATGGTTTGAGTAATCATTATCCCATTCCGCGACATTCTGCACTCCGGTAGGGCTTACGGTCGGGGAATATGTGAAAGTAAGCGTGGCAGTCTTTGTGGCGGTAGGTGAAGCGGTATATGTCTTGGTAAATGTGGGGGTATAACTCACGGTGCCAAGCGGGCTGTAAACAGCCACCGCAACCTGGTTGCTCGTCCCATAGGAAGTATTACCCGTGTTATATATATAACCCCCTCCCCATGTAGGGGTGTAAGTAAATGTAGGGGTCTGTGTTATTGTATTTGATGGAGCTATGGTTCCCGTATAAGTCGGTGACGGCAGATTTGTATTTGTAGACGTCGGCGTAATTGTCATTGTAATAGTCGGGGTCAACTGGCATGCCCCCCCCAATATGGCGATGGCGTCTATTTTAGCGCTGGCATCTGTTCCGCCGTTCCTGACCAGGCTTATTGTGATATAACCGTCTGTTACCGTATAGTAGTACGCCTTATCTATGACCTTATTTTGGCCCCCGGCAGCGGCAAATATATCAAAAGCCGTCGCCACGGTCGTACCCCGTATTTGTATGTCAAAGGTCCTGTACCCCGCGCTGGTGTCGACTGCTTCGTTAAATTTCAGGATTATCTGGTATGTCCCGTTGGGCAGGTTGTCATATCTATAAGTAACCGTCGAGCCGTATCTTTCAGGTTTGTAAAGATTTGTATTATCGGCGGCGCAGGCTCCGGTCGGAGCGCCCTGGTTTGTGGCCGCGCCGGACACCGTATATCCCCAGCTTCCGGCGGAATACGCCTGGTCCGCGGACCATACGTTCCCGTTACAATCCGTATAAGGCATGCCGCCACTCGCGTTTCCCGTGATGTTCCTTATTGCGCAAAAAACCGTCGCTGTAAAAGTCGGAGTCATGGTTAACGTCGGCGAAATTGTATTTGATGGAACCGCAGTATTCGTATAAGTAGGCGACTGCGAATTTGTTATTGTAATCGTCGGTGAAAGGGTCGCCGTCAGCGTGGATGACAGCGTCCATGTCGGTGACATGGTCGGAGAATTCGTCGGCGACCCGCAATATGGAAGCACCTCTATCAGAACGGAATTTGTATCTCCCCCGTCTGCTTTTGCGATATTGCTGATATACACCCTTGTCGGCGTAAGAGTAAAAGTCGACGACGGCGAATTTGTTATTGTGGGAGTCTGCGTTATAGTCTGAAATATGGTCTGCGTCATAGTCTGCGTTATGGTCTGAGTGATAGTCCGCGTCACAGTCTGCGTCACGGTCCGCGTCACTGTCTGCGTTATGGTCGGCGTTATGGTCGGTGAAACCGTGCTTGATGGGCCACCGCAGACTGTAGTAAAAGCAAGTTGCCCACCAATAGTACAATTATTCCCGTTGTTTTCATTTAGTCTCAAAAGAATATAATTAAACGTACCTGACGGAATTGTAACCGTATCTGTTTTTGTCAAATCTACAACCGTCCCACCCTCGCTTCCAAGAGTCACGTTTCCATTTGAACACGTTGTTCCAATTACCCAAACATCTCCTGCGTTTCCTGCGGTAGTATCCGCAGAAAAGCATATAGAATAGGACAATGTGCTATTCGCCGCGGATCGTCCGACGCTGGTGAGTGATATCGTTGATCCGGCCGCTCCGCAGGCAGGCGATGGATTGGATGAAAAACTTACAAAGGACGCAGTCGCATTTACTGACTCCGGATTTACGAAAATCAAAAATACAACAGCTAAAAATACAAACAAGCCTATCCCGCTCTTCACTGGGAACAGCCTGTTTGTTTTCATGCCGTCGCTCCTTTTTTAGATTTATATTCCGTTTTCAGTTTTCAAAACTATCATAATTTCCAAGCATGTAAAGAACGCTGTATCTTTTTCCCACTGATGGATTCCAGCTGTTATTGGCAAGAAATATTTTATGCAATTCATAAAAAGGCACCGTATTTGCGGATGCCCAGAAGCACCTTGTCACGGAGCCGCCTGCGGCCAGACTTGGTATTGTCCAGGAAACAACCCCGCCTGACAGTGTGCATGAATTGTCGCACCCGACAAAGGTCAGACCTGCCGGGACCGTATCCCAGATATTAAACGTGTATGCCGAGCCGCCTGTGTTTGTGGCGGTAATACAGAATGTAACATTATTTCCCACGCAAACCGACATTGGCGACGCGGACTTTTGAGCCGTTATCGGGCTGCCTGCGCAGGCGGTAGAAAAAGAAAGCTGGGCTTTATTTGTGCAATCATAACTACTGTTTTCAGTCAGCGTCAAAATAATATAATTAAACGTGCCTGCAGGGATTGTAATAACATCCACTTTTGTCATATCTACAGACGTTGCTCCCTCTACTCCGACAACCCCTCCCTGACCGCACGCGCTTCCAGTCACCCTGACATCACCAGCGTCTCCGGCAGTTGTATTTGCCGAGAAAAAAATTGCATAATTTAAGGTCATATAGGCAGCGGCTTTTCCGACGGTGGTGATTGTTATAGTCTGCCCGGCCGCACCACAAGGCAAAACAGGGTTGGATGTAAAACTCGTTAATGACGCAGCCGCATATACCGGAACCGGATATGATAAAATTAAAAATGAAATCAGCGCAAATACAACCGGTATCATTCCGGATTTAAGCGGGTTAAATTTATTTTTAAACATTTTCATCACCTTTCTTCCCTATTTTTTTTAACATAACCATCGGCCCCGGCCATCCAGAACTTCCAGCCGTCGAGCGCAAGGATTGAGTGAGTGCTGCCTGATGCCTGTAATTTCCTTAAGTCCGCGTCCGCGAAGAACCCGCTCTCCCCGTTAATAAACGGGTACCCTGTCACTTTGACCCAGAAACAAAGCGTGCCGCTGTAACCGGCGCCTACCGTCAAAAACCAGTGCACTATGGTGCCCCCCACCAGGTCGCACCCGCCGCTGCATCCCAGGTACAAAGTATTCGCGGGGACCGTATCCCATATGTTCGTATCCCTGTCTGAAGAGGAAGAATTGGTATATGTCAGGCAGTAAGTTATTGTATCGCCGAGGTAGGCAAATGTGGAACTTGCCGACTTTGACAAATTTAATACCGGACATTCGTACGCGCCCATGTCATAAGCCGGCCCCTGCGGCCTTGTTACTCCGTCTTTGTCAACGGTATAAAATGCCGACATGTCGGTTCCCGCGTCAACCACGGAGTTACCCGAGCAAACCAGGTGAAGGTCATGTCCGGAAAGGTTTACGACCACATTGACGGGTGTAAGGCCGAATATATTTCCTGTCGTTCCGCTAAAGGTTGTCTGCTGGGAAAATCCGCAGTAAGTAAAATTAGTCAATGCCCCGCTGCCTGAAACGCTGACATCGTCGGTATTGTTGATAAAAAGCGAGTTCTTGATAAGCCCGGCCGACAAAGAATTGTAAGCGGTTTTATTCCCTTCAAACGTGCAGTTGTATATGTACATCATGTTGCTTCCCGAATTCTGATCGCACTGAACGGCATTGCCGTTGCCTATTTCCCTGAAAATCGTGTTTTCCGCGTAAACACCGCTCGGGTAGTTAACGCCCGATGCTATCTGGATGCCGACCGGGGTGAGCGCGTTGCCCACTAATTCCGACTGGTAAAAATACATGTTGCCACCGTTTTGCATGTATACCAGCTTTCCGCTGCCCGTGGTATTTGAGATCTTCACATTTCTGAAGTAAAGGCTTCCGGCCTGATTCATAAGTACGGTTTCACTGCCGCCTGTATTTACCATGTCTAAATTCTGGATGGTTATGTTATATCCGCCGGTATTTGTAAAATACAGGTTCCTGGCGCTGCTGTTGGTCCATGTCCTTCTTGTGCCGTCGCTGGTAATCGTCAAAGTTTTGCTGAAACTATCCAAAGTTATGTCTTCCGTGATGTTTTGCTGTAATTGTATCGTGTCCCCGCTTGCCGCTCCCGCAATAGCCAGGGCCAGGGTAGTGTAAGAACACGCGCTTGAGCAAACCGTGAGCGTGGCTGAAAATAATGAAACCGGAAACGCGGTAATAAATACCGCGAAAATTAATATTATCAGTTTTCTATTCACTGTATTATTAATTTTTGTTCTCATTTTTTCCCGTCTCCTCAACAATTTTTTTAGCTGTATTTGTTCCTCACAAAATACATACATTTCATTTTGAACACACTTTTCCGAGGTACAGAACAATGCCTTAATAGACACTACTGTCTTGTTCTAAAAAACTCTATATTCTCAAGCCATTTCCCTACTTAAAGTATACAAACAAACAGCTATTTTGTCAATTTACAAAGCACCTGTTTTTGAGTAATATGTATGGTTTTTTTGCCTTATTTGTATGGCATTTTATGGTTTTTACAAAAATTTCTATTTTTTTTGCATTCAATTCAACGTAAAAATGATTTTTTTTAACATTCTTTCTATAATATACATATGTTGGGGGGGAACTCGCGGTCAAATTTGGCGAATGGATAGACAAAATTTCTATTTTTGGGAGGATTTTTGGCGGAAAATAATTTGAACCAGTTCAATTAAGGACAATTACTAATTGCAAATTACTAATTAAACAGAGTAAAACTCTTGTTTTCAAAGATTCAACAGAACAGGCAGTATCGTTTTTTTTTTATAATTAGTAATTGGTCATTGGTAATTAGAATTTAAACTGTAATCGTCATTCCTGAAATACGCCATTAGCCTGTTCTTAAGCCCGGCAAAATACTCCTTCAGCCTCCCCGGCCTGAAGTAAGGCCATCTTTCAAGCTGAACCCACATGCAGACCGTTCCTGAAGCCCCCGCCGGAACATTGGTTAAGTGCCAATCAACAACATAAGTATTGCCCTGGCTTCCCGAAGACGGCGCAGTGCATCCTTCGGTGCACCACAGGAAATTGGTCACGTCCGGTATGGTGTCCCATATGTCAAAAGTAGCCGGGCCTGCGCCCACATTTGTAAATGTTATGCAGTACTGGACAGTGTCACCCATGGGCACCTGTGTCTTGTCCTCTGATTTTGATATATTTACGGCATTGACCCACGTGTTTGTGATGGTTGACGTAGGTGTAACCGTGATAGAAGGCGTGTAAGTCGGCGTGTACGTGTATGTTGACGTCAATGTTATTGTCTGGGTCCGTGTCATGGTTATAGTCGGCGTATATGTGTTGCTCAGCCCGGCGTGCGGGGTCCATGTCTGCGAGACTGTCCATGTCAATGTTATTGTGGGTGTTATGGTGAACGATAAAGTCTGTGTCAGCGTGGATATTCTGGTCCTTGTGGGTGTGGCGGTTTGTGTTGGGGAAAAAGTATTTGTATTTGAAATTGTAAATGTGGGTGTGAGTGTTTTCGTGTATGTCGGCGTGCCGGGGCATGTTATGCGCACGACTACGGTATTGGATACGGCGTCATTGACCGCGCCTGTCCAGTGCACACCCGCCCAGTTGGACCTGTACTGGCAGTACTCGCTCCCGTCTACATAGTAATCCACAACTTTTCCCGTGATAGTCACGCAGGTCATTCCAGGGAATCCCCGCATCCAACTTGTAGTGAATATGCCCGTTCCATTCTGGCTGCACGGGCTTCCGTCGCCGTTTCCCGCGCAGTCGCCGCCGTAAGGCCCGTCAAAAGAAAATCCATTGTCATAGTCATCGGTAAGAAGCACGGACGAATCAACAACTGCCTGGCCGGTGTTGCACACCAGCAGCTGGTATGTCACGCGGTCGCCGGTGTTTACATTGTTAAGGGGCGCTCCCACAATTGATTTTGATATGGTAAAATTTGCGGGCGGCAGCGTGGGAACCGGGCTCATGCTGAAAGGCTGCCTCATGTATATGTGATTTTCTGGAACAGGACCGCTTCCTCCGCTGCTATAAGACAGCGGCTGCAATCTTTTACCCGTACACGGGTTATAAATAAGTTTTCCGTAAATAGTCCCGTTATCGACAACTGCGGACTGCCAAATAGGCGTCGCAACAGCCGTATATTGCACCTGCCACCAGAGTTTGCCGTTGCCGTCAGGGGGCGGCGGTGACGGAGTCGGCTGCGGGGTCAGCGCGTTGTACAGCATCATTCCCGGGTCATCGCTGGATAAGCACGAGTGGGTGCCGTCCTGGCACATAGATTCTATGGTCCAGCTTCCCCATATTTCGCAGCACCGGGTGTTTCTTACGTCTATGGCTATTACATTGGGAACCGAATCAAATATCCATGCGGCGGGTATTGATATGCACTTCGGGTAAACCCCGGTTTGATCCCAGTTTACGTATGTGAATGAGCCCGCGAAATTGTCATTTATCCATACTTGAGCTATGTCGTCTGCGGCTACACAAAGAGTGGCGGCAGTCGGTGTGCACCACGCTGAAAACAACGGTCTTGAGATAAATAATGACATTAAAATAAAACCAAGAAAAACAAGCGTCTGTTTTGACCCTGATCTTACTTTTTTGTCCGGCATTTTAACCTCTGTTTGATTTGGCGGTTAGGGCATAAAAATCCGCATAAATAATCCATATACCCGTACTTGTTATAATTATACTCTGCGTAAGGTTTTTTGTCAACTTGTTAGGGGTGCCCGGAAACCGAGATAGGATATAAATTAAATAATATGATTACTGCGCCAAAACCTTCTCAATTGTTTTCTTAATCTGTGCTTCCGGCACTACGCCTATTATCTGTTCCACCATCTGGCCGTTCTTAAAAAACAGGAGAGTCGGTATGCTCCTGACGCCGAAGGTTGAAGGAGTGTTTGAATTCACGTCTATGTCGATCTTGCCAACCTTGATTTTTCCGCTGTATTCCGCGGCCAACCTTTCTATCATCGGCATTATCATCTTGCATGGATTGCACCAAGCAGCCCAAAAATCCACTAAAACAGGGATAGCTGACTGTTTTACTTCAACATCAAAATTTGCGTCCGTAATTTCCACTGAATTTCCCATAAAAACCTCCGGTAAAGTATAGTTTCAAGATTTATCGTTTCTCACTCCTGCTTTTTTTTGCTTTTATTTCCTATCCACCACGATTTTGGAAAAATCCGCCAGTTTGTAAAAAACGTCCCTGATTTCCGCCATCATATTCAACCTGTTATTTTTTTTCGTTATATCCTCGGCCATTACCATTACTTTGTTGAAGTATTCATCTATGGCCGGCTTGAAAGACGCTATCCTGTCAAAAGCTTCTTTGTATCGTTTTTCAATTATCATATTCTCAACCGCGTTTTTTTCCGCAGTGAACTTGTCATACAGAACGCCTTCTTCAGGCGCGTCAAAAAGCGATCTGTCTGTTTTTCCGGTTTCATATTTTGCCGGCACTATGTTTGCCATGCGGCTTACCGCGAACACTATGGCGTTAAAATCCTTTGTGTCCTTGCGGTCCTCCATGAACATCTCAGCCTTTTTAAAATCGTCATTTATATTCATAACTTTTCCCAGGCAAACCGAGCTGATTATATCGTAGTCTATGCCTTTTTCCCTGAAGTAATTTATTTCCCTCTGCCTGAAAAATTCAATTATCTCCGCAGTGTCGGTATCTTTCCCGAGCTGTTTTTTGTATGCAAGCGCATTTTCATATATGAAAAAGGCCAGGTCCAGGTTGATCTGCTTTTCCATGACCGTATAAATGATATTGAGGACCTGACGTCGCACCGCGTACGGGTCCTTGCTTCCCGTAGGCTTAAATCCCGCTATGTAGAATCCTACTATGTTGTCCATCTTGTCTATCATGCTTAAATAAACTCCCTCTGCGGTTGAAGGCAGCTTATCGCCCGCCATGTTAGGCAGGTAATGCTCGCTTACGGCTTTCCAGACTTTTTCTTCCTTGCCCTGCTTTGCCAGATATACGCCGCCCATAAAACCGCGCAGGCTTGCGTATTCTTTTTCGCCCACCATATTTGTCATGAGGTCAGCCTTGGAAAATGAGGCGGCCTCCGATAATATCTGCGGATCCGCGTATCCGAACAGGTCCTTTGACCGCGCGGCCATCATTTTTAAGCGTTCCATTTTTTCATACATGGTGCCGAGGCCCGTTATGAATATGGCTTCCTTCAGTTTTTCATTATTGTTTTCAAGCGGTGTTTTTAGGTCTTCTTTATAGAAGAACTCGGCGTCGTATAAGCGCGAATACAGGACCTTTGCATGCTGTTTTGCGATGAAATCGTTGTTTTTATCGCCCCCGTCGCGGATATTTACAAAACGGTTGGTAAATGTCCCGTCCTCTTTTGACACGGCAAAGTAACGCTGGTGCTCGCGCATGGCGGTTATTATGACTTCTTTGGGAAGGAAAAGGAATTTCTCGTCAAACGTTCCTGTCATGGCGGTAACCGACTCGACCGAACTTGCCAGGGATTCAAGCAGGTCATCGTCTTCCATGAGGACCAGGCCTGATTTTTTCAGCAGGGAGTTCGCGTTAAAACGTATCTCGTTCCTGCGCGCTTCCTGGCTTAAGATTATCCCGTTTTTTACCATTTGTTTGAGATAATCGTCGGCATCTTTTACCGGCACCGCCTTATTATCGTGGATAAACTTGTGGAGCCTGGTTAGATTTCCCGATTGTATCCTGCCAAAATTAAAATGCACGGCCTCAGTATCGAGCATGCACAGTATCCACCTGATGGGCCTGGCAAAAGTTACCAGGCTATCATCCCATACCATGGATTTTGGGAAACGCATACCCCGGATAAGTTCCGGCAGTATTTCGGATAACACTTTTTTCACCGGCCGGCCTTTTTCAAAAACATCGATAAAAAGGTATTTTTGCCCCTTTTCTTCCTTTATTTTAAGTTCTTTTTCATTTATATTGTTTTTTGCCAGAAATGTTTTTCCTATGTCCGTCATATCCCCGTCTTTATAGGCTATGTCATACCTGGGTCCCTTTTTTTCAAATGACAGGTCCTTCTGTTTGTCTTCCAAACCGTCGATTAAAAGTATGAACCTGCGCACGGTATACAGCCCGGAAATTTCACTGTAACCTATAAGCTTTGCGTCCAGTGCCTTCTTTGCCTCTTCCTTGAGCTGGTTTATGGCGGGAGCCAGATAATCCGCGGGTATTTCTTCTACGCCTATTTCAAGTATGAGTTTTGACATTATTTGCCGCCCGCCTTTGCATCCTGGTTCTCCGCCGGCTGATTTGTCAGTTTCATGTATCCATCGGCGCACAGTTTCGCGAGGTCCCTTATTTTTTTTATGAATGACGGCCTGTCCGCGATGGATATGGCCCTGCGCGCGTCCAAAAGGTTGAACAAGTGAGATATTTTAAGCACATAATCATAAGCCGGTATGGGCAGGTTAAGGCCCGAGAGCCTTTCGCCTTCCCTGTAAAAATTATTCAAGGTGGAAAGCAGCATGACCGTATCGGCGTGTTCAAAATTATAAGCCGAGTATTCCTTCTCGTTTTCCAGGAACACGTCGCCGTATGTGACCGTGCCGTTCCACTTGATGTCAAAGGCGCTGTTCACGCCCTGTATGTACATGGCTATTCTTTCCAGCCCGTATGTCAGCTCCGCTGATATGGGGTTTAGCGTTATGCCGGCCATCTGCTGAAAGAAGGTGAATTGGGTTATTTCCATACCGTCAAGCCACACCTGCCAGCCCAATCCCGACGCGCCAAGCGTGGGCGATTCCCAGTCATCTTCATTGAATTTAATATCATGTTCCTTTACTTTGATGCCGATGGCTTCCAGGGATTCCAGGTACATCTCCTGTATGTTCCCGGGCGCCGGTTTCATGATAACCTGGTACTGATAGTAGTGCTGAAAACGGTTCGGGTTCTCGCCGTAGCGCCCGTCTTTGGGCCGCCTGCAAGGCTCTATGTATGCCGCATTCCACGGCTTGGGCCCCAGCGAGCGGAAAAAAGTGGAGTGGGAGAAAGTTGCCGCGCCTTTTTCTATGTCATAAGGCTGCGCTATGATGCATCCTTTTTTCTTCCAAAAATCCTGCAGGGTAAATATCAGGTCCTGAAAATGCAAAGTAAGCTCCTTTTATCTTTTCTTTTTTATTTTTTTTGTTGTCTTGCCTTCAGCCGCTTCTTTTTGTTTCTGCTTTTCCATGAGCCCCAAGTGCCTCATGACATACCATACAACACCCGCGATTAAAAGCAGCAATATTACCGCGTCAACAAGGTGCAGCCATTTTCCCAGGGAATGCTTCAGCGCTTCCTTATAACCCGTGATGTCACCGGCGTGTGAACCGACTTTCCATCCGACCCAGGCCAAAGCCCAGCACCACGGTATGGAACCCAGCATGCTGTAAAAACAGAATCTCCAGAAGTTCATTTTCGCGATCCCGGCAGGGAGTGATATGAAGGTCCTCACAACAGGCATGAGCCTGCTGAAAAAAATGGCTAATTCCCCGTGCTTATTAAAAAAATTATCAGCCAGGTCCATATCATGATGCGATATGAACATGTACTTCCCGTATTTGTTAAGGAAAGGCCTGCCGCCGTATATTCCCAAAGCGTAAGCGGCTATGGAACCCACAAGGCAGCCCAAAGCGCCGAGCATCCCCACGACAAATATGGTCATCTGCGGCCCGCCGAAATGATAAAAAGGCGCGCCGTTCAAACCGCCGGTTATAACAAGATATCCGGCAAAAGGCATGATGATCTCGCTGGGAAGAGGTATACAAGCGCTCTCAATAGCCATGGCCAGGATTATACCAATGCCAAAAGGCCCGAAAAACATGAACATATTCTGTACAAACTGGCTTAAGACTGTAAGAATTGCTTCTACCATTTTTTATTTTCTCCTTAGTTGTTTTATAAAGGCTATGAAGACGGGAATGGATTTATTACTTCTATAAATCCGTAGAGCGGCTGCTTGCTGCCGCTCATCGTCGGCCTTTGGAACGGCCGTTTGCATGGTTCTGCGTTTGTAAAGCCCGCGTTTTAGAGGGGGCAAGCCCCCTCTCTACAAATTCAAAAATAATAACTTCAATAAATCTGTAGAGCGGCTGCTTGCTGCCGCTCATCGTCGGCCTTTGGAACGGCCGTTTGCATGGTTCTGCGTTTGTAAAGCCCGCGTCAGAGAGGCAGCAAGCAGCCTCTCTACAAATCAAAAAAACAACCTGTAGAGCCGTTATATAATGCCCTTAGGCTTTACCTACCACAATCTACTGCTCAACTATCTACTTTCTACTATCTCCATTTTTTCCGGCCCGGCAAAGCCGGGCCGGAAAAAATGGTGGAGCAGATCGGGATTGAACCGACGACCCTCAGACTGCCAGCCTGATGCTCTCCCAGCTGAGCTACTGCCCCACAGTTATCTGGAATTTTTTAACTTTCACGCTTTTCAAAGTAAAACAATTTTACATTATCCTCTTTTTTAAAGCAACTAAAAAATGACCCGTGTTTTCATCTTTTCTGCTTTTTCAGCCAGTTATTCACATACGCGTCCACCTGGGTCGCGGTTGTGAAGACTTCAAAGACTTCCACATCTTTTTCTATCCCTTTTAAGGCTATGGGCTGCTCAAGTTTTGAAAGGGATATGTATTTTTCCAGGACCGGGTCAAAATAATAATACACATTATAAGAAAGCTCTATTTTCGCCGCCTCGACCATGTTTACATCGACTTCGTTCCTCAGCGTATTAAACACGTCCGACGTAATTACTATTCCCTGGTTAAACAGCTTTTTATTCTGCGAATAGGCTTTGCGCGGTATGTTCCTGATGCCGTAAAGCTTTTCCAGGTATTCCTTAACCTCAGCGGCAGAACCAGAAAGTCTCGCGGCCTGGGTTAAGCTTGGGGACAATACTATGTTAAACCTGACGTTATTTTCCTCGCCGATCACCGCAAAAAAAAGCTCGCCCTCCGTGATCCCTATGCCTATCTCCACCCTCGGCATGGAATACTCGCCGGCCACAATATGCAGGCCCTCCTCTATCTTCATCCCAGGGTTCCTTATTATCATCGCGAGAAAATCCCTTACTTCACCGGATTGGGCATTATGGTCTATGTTTGACAGGTTTCCTGTGTTCATTTCCGTGGTGATCGCGCCTATCCTGACCAATTCCTTAAAGACGGACTTTTCTTTGGCCTTGATCTTTTCCTCAGCTTCGCGCCTGAGCGCCGCGAATTCCTTATGGATGATATACGCCGTCCTCAAACAATCGCTTACTTTCGCGAAATGCGCGGCAAATCCGTCGCCGGCGAAATATATCTCGGTTCCGCCGTTGGCGATCGATGTCTTATAAACCGTATTCAGGTAAGGGCTCAAAAATCCGGCTGTGTCTTTCGTAAGTTTCATGGTTGTTTCCGTGGAGTTGCGCAGGTCCGCGAACATAAAAAGTTTCTTCCCCCTCACAGCGCCTTCGCTTCCCCGGTATATGGGCCCTTCCGCGCGGATATAGAACAAATTGCCTTCCTCAAAAAGGTTCTCTATGCGTGTTTTCTGGTCGGACGCTATGCTGACGCAGTCTATAGATTCCCTTCCCGTGTCAGGGTCTGTCCCGGTTTTCAGCATGCTCTGCCTCATTATTTTTATCCCGAGCATTTCCTCGCTGTACGCCGATTTCTTCCCGTACTTCGACCTTATGGAATAAAAATTGTTCATAAGCCTCAGGCAGTAGGAAAAGTTCTCAATGCCGGCCGTGAGTATTTTTTCCAGCTCTTTTGCCCTGAGCCCGCCGAAGAACGGTTTTGCGCTTCTTTGAACCCTGTCGCAGGCAAATCCGGCATAACGGGCCAGTTCTTTTGATTTTTTATTCCCTATAATATTCAGCAGTTTTATGAAATAATTTTTCACTTTGTTCTCGCTGAAAATATCCTCGATCACATTGTCGTGCCGTATAAAATTCAAAAGGTCGCTGCTCCCGGTTTCCGCTATTATCTCCTTTAAAACCCTCCGTATATTGCTTTTCTCGTATTTAACGGTTATTTTTTCCTTAAATTCCCTGTCCCTGTCTATAAGTTTCATGAGGATGTGCCTGTCTTTTTTACTTTTAAGCATGAGCTTTATGCTCTCCATGTCCGACAGGATGTTCTTAAAACCGTCATTTATCTTTATCCTTTTCGAAAACCCGGCCATGTCCTCAAAAAAAACGTTAAATTTATTGAAAATAGTCCTGTCGGTGTATATGGCCCTGTCACGGGCGAATATTATCCTTTCCACGTGGGTCATGTCGGCCGTATCCGCGTACATTATCACGTAACGGTTGATCAAAGGCTCGATCTTTTTCCCGTCCTGTCCCGTCCTCTCGGACCGTTTTCTCCTGACTTCCTCGTCACAAAAAATCTCGCTTAAGATAACCTCAAAAGCCATTCCGAGCCTGATTATAAGCGTATCCCTCATTATCTTAAGCGTGTCAAAATGTTTCTGAAAATATTCTTCGGACATAAGCGCGATCAGTGTGATTATGGAGGTCCATGTAAAAAACTCCAGGTCGTCTATTTTCAGTTCCTTCTGCTGTATTATGCTGTTTAAGACGATCTGTTTTATCTTTGCCTGAAGCCTGGCTTTGTGGCTATAGTACCACGCGTTAAAATCCGTCCACTGCGCGTTGTTAAAATCCCCCAGAATGTCGAAGTAGAAATTAACCATATTTTTGTCCTGCGGCAGGGCCCCGAAATCCTTGAACTTTTCCTCGGATAAAACAGCTTCGTGTATGAAGGAATGCATGAAATCATTGATTTCCTTTTCAAATTCAAAGTCAAAGGTAGCCTGGTAATATTTGTTTGTGGGGTCGTAATTGACCTCGGAATCTTTGTGGTAAAAGTTCAGGTCCAATTTTTTTGAAAAAAGGCTTATTCCTTCCATTTCAGCTCCTGTTTTTAGCAGTTAAAATATCGCCAATTGCCAATCCAAGCCTTCGCACATTTCCGGATCTCATCTCTATGGTGTCTTTTGCCCTGAAACAAGCGGCTATTTTCCACGGCATCATGCTTTCCCGCGTAAAAACAACCCGGCCTTTGCTGTCGAGCATTATAACATCAATCGGCATTTTCATAAAATATGTATGTATGGAATTACAGGCCGGGAAATACATGGCATAATCCGCAGGGATGGATTTTTTGCCCATAAGCCCCATGAACCGGCCGAAAAGGCCGGAGGCTGTCGTTATATTTTTTAAAAGCAGCTTTTTTCCTTTGAATAGTTTCACTTATGTCCCTTACCAACGGTTTTAAGGATCTTACGGTTTAAACCGTATTTCTAAAATCCCTGCATTAATTTTATCACAATAGGGGCAAAAAGCACAATAAATATGACGGGGAATATGAAAAGCATCAGGGGGATGAGCAGTTTTACCGGGGCTTCGTGGGCTTTTTTCTTTAAGTACTGGAACCTTTTCTGGCGGATTTCCGCGGACTGGCCCTTTATTATTTCCTTGACGTTGCCGCCCATTTTATCCGCCTGTATGAAAGCATTTACAAACCCGGAAAGTTCTTTTACACACAGTTTTTCGTCCAGCTCAAGCATGGCTTCACTAAAACTTTTTCCCAGCTGTGTCTTTTTTATAACAATCATCAGTTCGGACGCGAAAGAGCACTTAACCCTGGTAGAATACCTGCCCAAAGCAGCATTAAGCGACAGGCCTCCCTCGATATTCGCGGCTATGATGTCAAAAGCATCAGGCATTTCCCTGAGTATTTCATCCTGCTTTTTCCTGACTTTTGACCGCAATATAAGTTCAGGGATGAAAAATGCAAACACGCCAATAAAAAAGCTTATAAGTAAATCCCCGCAAAGGGCAAAAGTAACGCACAAAACCACTATAACAGCCGTCTGCTCAATAAATAAAAAGTACTCCGGGCTGATTTTGTCCTCATAATTGATTCTTACCAGCAGACTGGTGATGTTTTTATATCTCTTGTTTTTTACAAGGTTTAAGTTCATTTTAACAATATAAGCCTTCAGATAACCGAATATCTCCCCGATTTTTTTGTATAATTCCGGTGTTTTATGCCCCTGCAGCGCCCTCATTGCTTTCTGCCTGTAAACAATGAGCGCCAGCGCGCCCGCAAACGAGGCTATGGCAGCGAATAAAAACACCGTGAATAAAACCTTCATAAAACCCCCTTAATCATTTTACGTCCACGATCCTTGCGATAACCACCGCTCCTGTTATTTCCATTACAACCGCTGCCGCAAGCGCGGCCAGACCTATGCCTGTATTAAATAACGGCTCTATGTAAGACGGATCCATGAAAGAAATCACAACTATCATGAAAACAGGCAGCAGCCCGACTATGATGCCGGACAAAACACCCTGTGAAGTCAGCGATTTTACCTCGCGCCCAAGTTCTTCCCTTTTCCGGATCGTATCCAGTATATTTGAAAGCACTTCCGTTATATTGCCGCCGGTCTCCATCGCGGTATTTACCGCGGATACCACTATTTCATTTTCTTTAAGCGGGATTTTTTCGGCAAGCTCCAGAAGCGCTTCCTGCAGGCTTTTGCCCAAGCCGACTTTTTTCAAAACCTGCGATATTTCCATGCCTATGGGGCCCTTATCCCTGGCAGCTATCTGCTGAAAAGCAGCTACCACACTCAAACCCGCCTTAAGCCCCGAGATAACCGATTCCAGAAATCCCGTGAGCCCGGCATAATATTGGCTTATGTATTTTTTTCTTTCATTGACCGCGTACATTTTCGGGATAACAAGCATGATTGGCGCCCCGAAAATTATTAAAAGCCATTGGCCGGTCAGCATTACGAAAAAAGCCGTTAACAAGGCGACTGAAATCTCAAGCCTGATGATGGCGCTTGTTTTTATGCCCGTGATGCTTGATTTGATGATGGAATTCACGCCTGATTTATAATCATTGATTTTTGAAAGGATATAGAGCCTGATCACACGGTTATAGTAGACGAGGATCGCCGCGGCCGCGAAAAGAAAAAGCGCGTATATGATCTTCACGGCGTCAGAACTGTTTGAGGAACCTAAGATCGTTTTCGAAAAACAGCCTCATGTCATCAACCTGATATTTTAACATGGCTATTCTTTCGACTCCCATACCGAACGCGAATCCGGTGTACTTCTCGGGATCGATCCTGACGGCCCTCAATACGTTAGGATGAATCATGCCTGAACCTAAAATCTCCAGCCAGCCCGTGTGCTTGCACACATTGCAGCCCTTGCCGCGGCAATGAACGCACTGCACGTCAACCTCGGCCGACGGCTCCGTAAACGGAAAAAAACTCGGCCTGAACCTTGTTTTTAAATCAGAGCCGAATATTTCCTTCATGAATAGATCCAGGACTCCCTTTAAGTCGCTGAATTTTATGTTTGTATCCACCATAAATCCTTCCACCTGGTGGAAGACGGTCGAGTGTGAAGCGTCTATGGCGTCCCTGCGGTAAACGCGGCCCGGAGCGAGCACCTTAAGCGGCGGCGCATATTTTTCCATGGTCCTCACCTGTATGGGGGAGGTGTGGGTGCGCAGGAGGTATTCGTCATTGATATGAAAAGTATCGTGCATGTCGCGCGCAGGATGCTCGGGCTGGAAATTCAGGGCCGTAAAATTGTAATAGTCTTTTTCTATTTCCGGGCCTTCCTCTACGGAAAAACCCATGCGCGTGAATATGGATTTTATATCATCCATGACTTTTGTAAGCGGGTGCAGTGTGCCTGTCGACACATCATATGCGGGAAGGGTTGCATCCATGCCCTTAAGTTCTTCCGATTTTTTTATGTTTAGCAGCGCGGTTTCTTTTTCCGCGAACAGCGTTTCCACGTATACTTTAAGTTCGTTGATCTGCCTGCCTGTTTCCTTCCTGTCAGAGGCGTCTTTTAAGGTGGAAAAAAGTTCGGTTACAATCCCCTTTTTGCCGTTGTACTTTGATTTAAACTGTGACAGCGCAACCGTGTCTTTGACGGCTTCCGCGTCTGCTTTGATCTGCTTTTTTAGATCTTCCATGTAAACCCCTCGTTTAGTCATGCCTTAAATCATACCTTTTAAACCTTTTAAACCAAGCATGTTAAGTTGTCCCGCTTGTCTCCGGCTTAGCCGGAGACTTGATCGGGGACTTTTGACAGTAAGATTTTCGTCGCGCAAGCTCCTCAAATCTAACTGTCAAAAGAAAATCCAGGCAAAAGCCCGGATTTTTATTTTACGCAACTATGATACTTTATCAGTTTATTTTTGTAAAGTATTATTTTCTTCCTTAGTTTGCAGGCCTTTTTCAGCATTTTCTTTCACAACATTGTACAGAAGGTACGCGCTGACCGAACCTGTCTTCTCAAAAGTGGACCAGAGTGCATTGACGTAATTTCCTGATTTGTCCTTTTTTTCCTGCATGTTTTCCATCTCTTTAATTCACCTCATCCTTGGTTTCAACATTAAAATTATAGCACAGAAATACCCAAAGTCAAGAAAGGCGGGAAACTATTTTTGGCTTAAATACCACTAAAGTAGTAGCTTTTAAAGGCTTTTTTGGGGATTTTGAGACCGGTTTTGGGGAGGCTGCTTCATAAAAAACAACAATTTTTAACGCATTTAAAACTAAATTTCAATTTCCAATCCGTCATATGCCATCTTTATGCCCAAAGGAAGCTCTTTTTCCGTTATATTGTGTTCCAGGGCGTGGGCTATATGGGTAAAATATGACGTTATTGCGCCGGATCTCTTAGCCGCGGCTATGGCTTCATCCAGGTTGAAATGTGTCGGGTGCGGTTTGTGCCTCAATGCGTTTAATACAAGGACTTTTACCCCTTTGATGGCGGCAAGCGTTTCATCCGGCATGAAGGAACAATCCGTGATGTACGCAAACTTATTGTTTATCAAAAACCCGGTTATTTCAAGCCCCCCGTGCCTTACCTTAAGCGGTTCTATACGAATACCCTTGATTGAAAAAACATTCCCGTGTTCTATCCCCTCCAGCAGGAGCTTAGGCTTTCCCCCGCCTTCCTGGGTTTCCTTAAAAATATAGGAATACCTGCTTAAGATTTCCTCCCTGGTTTTTTCATCAAGGTAAAGCGGCACAGGGCCGGACTGTATCTCGTTGTAAATGCGTATGTCGTCCAGCCCCGCTATGTGGTCAGCGTGCGCGTGAGTCATTAAAATAGCGTCAATTTTCGGTATTTTATATTCAAGGGTCCTTAACCTGAATTCAGCAGGCGTGTCTATGATGATGTCAACGCCGTTGTCATGCACCCAGACGGACGACCTGTACCGGGTGTTTTTCGGGTCCGTGGAAGTACAGGTGTGGCAGCCGCAGTTTACGAGCGGCACGCCGTGCGAAGTGCCTGTCCCGAGGAATTTTATTTTCATACCCTGCCCGCAAAAAAAATAAGCAGTGTGACCCCGAGAGCTATCCTGTAAACAACAAAAACCAGATAGCTGTTATTTTTTACAAACCCCAGCAGCACTTTTATCGCCAGTATACCCGCTATCAAAGAAGCCGTGAACCCCAGCGCTATGACGAGGGCCGACCCCGAAGAAGCCGTATGGATTATGGCTTTGAGCTTTAAGATTACCGCCCCGAGTATTACGGGGATACACAGGAGAAATGAAAATTCAGCCGCGTCTTCCCTCTTATATCCCGCAGCCAGGCCGGCTGTTATCGAGGCCCCGGAACGCGACACCCCGGGTATAAGCGCCACAGCCTGGGCAAGCCCTATGATCACAGCGTCTTTGAAATTCATGGCCGTGATTTCCTTTTTGCGGGCGCCGAACCTGTCCGCCAAATACAATATTACGGCAAAAATGATCAGCATAGCCGCCACGATCGCTATGGCCCTTAATTTTTCTTCCGCCTGTTTTTCAAACAGCGCCCCGGCGAGCGCCGCGGGTATGGTGGCAACAATAATATAAATTGAAAGCTTAAACTCCGCAGTGTCCCTGGATTTTGCGGCTGCGAGCCCTTTGAAGAATGCCGTTAAGAGCGATAGTATCCTTTTTCTAAAGAAAACTATCAGGGCAACCAGCGTCCCGGCATGCAAAGCCACGTCAAAAGTCAGGGAGTTCAATACCGGCGAAGTCAGTTTAAGCAGACGCGGGTATATATCAACGTGGGCGGTCGAGCTTACCGGGAAAAATTCCGTCAACCCCTGCAGAATACCCATAAATATCGCGTGAACGTAATCCATTTAAGTCCTCCTCTGTTCTTTGTTCTCTGTTCTTTGTTCTTTGTTCTTTGTTCTTTGTTCTGTGTTCTGTGTTCTGTGTACCAAAACAGAGAACAGAGAACACAGAACAGAGAACAATTCTTAAAATCCCGTATTTATGGAAAAGTAAAACTTCCATATATTATCGCTTATGTCGGTCCTTTTCGCGACCTCAAGCTTCAAAGGCATGAACTGCCGCTGGAACAGGAACGTATCCAGCACCATGGATAAACCTATGCCGTTCTTCAGTTCCTGATTGGTTATGTTCTTCAGGCTGCCCGTCCTGACCAGCCCCATATCGTCAAAAAACGCCAGCTTTATGTTTTTCAGCATAATAAAAGTCAGGGGCCATATATCCACGTTTATGTTTTTGGCCAGGGTGTACCTGACCTCTGCGGAAAAAAGCGCGATAGAGTCGCCTGTGAGGTCCCCGTATTCCAGGCCCCTGAGCGTATCCGGCCCGCCCACAAGGAAAAGCGGCCTGTCAGGCCCCTGCGTTGAGGCAAGCAGCAAGTGTGTAGATATGTTCAGATTTTTTTCCGTAATAAATGAAAGGTCAAAATACTTTTTTATATCAGCTTCATACAGGCTGTACGTCTCGGTGCCGTCAAAAAACCTGTCCGCGGCTTCCGCGTAAAGCGTGATCACTTCGCCCGAGTATGGCCAAAAATCCCTCCAGGATGAATGGTCATACAAGAACTTCAATCCCAGGCTGTTTAATACCTGGGTGCCGTTTGAATTCTCAAAGATATAGGCGTTTGCCGTCTGAAAATCCGTGTAATTATCGGAATTTTTCGAAGACTGTATATCCAATTCCAGGCTCGTATAGAGGTTAAAAGGGTATTTGATCGAGACGGCACCTCCAACCTGCGTGGAGTTAAGCTGCGACAAAAAATTGCCTGTATTAGTATCATACAGCTGGTAAACATTCTGGTCATAATATAAAGACAGCCCTATATCAACAGGCAGGCTCATATAAAGATATGTAAGCTCAAACTGCGAGTAATATCCCGGCACAAAATTTGCGAGCAGGGACAGGTTATGGTTCCCCAGCATGTCCGACGCGGTCAGGTATCCTCCGCCGACAAGTCCTGTGTCTGTCCCGTACCCGAACAGGGCAAAAAGAAGGTCCGGGGTCAGCATTGTGGAATACTCTTCGTTTTTTACGATTATTTCACGGGCTTGTGCTTCTATTTTATTCCTGTCGTCCGTGTCATCCGGGCGCGCCGCCGCGGTAATCAAGACAGCGGGGGTAGGCGAAACAGCGGCATTTGCAGCCGGGATTTTTTCCTCTGCCTTTGTAAGCAGAGATGCGTCATAAGACAGCGGCATTTCGGGAAAATCCCTTTTTCTGTCATCAAGGTACTTGTAAATATTTTCACATCCGTCCTCATAATTACTGTACACCACATAACCGTTGTTATATGACGGGTACAGCGCGCCGCCTATCACATTTGTAAGCTGTGTTTCGCCAAGACCGGATGTCTTGATCTTATAAAGGTTGAATATGCCGTTTTTATCGGAAGAAAATATAAGCTCATCATTTGAAATAAATGAAGGCGTTACATAGTTATAATGCGCGGGTTTTGTTATGTACCTTTTTTTTCCCGTCTTTAAGTCTATGGCCGCAATCCTTATATAATCGTCCCTTTCCTCGGTAAAGGCCATCTGTGTCCCGTCAGGCGACCATGAAGGGCTGTTATTTTCATAAATATTATCCGTCACTTTTTCCGCTTTTCCGGCCGCGATATCCAATACGTATATGTCCGAGAAGCCTTCCGTGTTTCCCGTAAAGGCTATGAATTTTTCATCCGGGGATATTGCCGGCGAGTACAGGTCAAAAATTCCGGGAACCTCTATTTTTTGCAATGCACCGGTATCCGTGTTTCCCCTGTATATATATCTTTTGCCCCTGTCCGTCGCCGCAAAATAAACCGTTGAATTATCCCGCGCCCAGGATATGGGTTTGCCTTCCGTGGATATGGCGTCAAATCCAGAAAAGGCTTCCTTTTGCTCCTTGCCGTCGCTGTGCATAACGTATAAAGCGTAATATCCAGCGCGGGTGGAAATAAAGGCTATTTTTGTGCCGTCCGGAGAGAATACGGGTCCCTGGTCGTAAGTAAAGTTCTCCCGTGTGTTTTTGGTCAAACGCGGCCCGTATTTCCCGGGATTGTCCCTTCCCTGCACCTGGGCCCAGTACTTGCGCCTTAAATAAAATTCCCAGTCTTTTTTGAACGAATCAAAGTCCATTCTTAGTATTCTTTTGAAGGGCCCGTCCATGCCCGCCTCTTCCCCAGAAGCCTTAATTAGTTCCGATATGACTTTCGGGCCGCGTATCTTTTCCATATACATAAAAACCGACTGCGCTTCCTTATAGGCAAGATACACTTCTTCAAGATGGGCGAACCCGTCAAGCTTGTCCAGCGGCACAAGCCTGTCATTGACGACCGCGTCGCGCAGGACCATCTCGCCCTGTGAATCAAGATCATCGGCACAGTACTCGGCCATGCCCTCCATGACCCAAAGCGGGTTAAATAAGTCCTTATATACAACATTGTATGAACGCAGCCCTTCCCCGTATAATATGGAAAACTGCACTGCATGGGTTACTTCATGGAATACCACCTGCCGCAGCTGCTTTAAGGACCCGGTCCCGGGCAGTACAACCCTGTTCTTATAAGGCTCTGTAAAGCCTCCGGTCCCTTCAGTTAAAGGTGACAGGGTTATGTTGGTGGACGCAAAATCTATATGGTTCTCATATATGAATAAAGGTATGGGGTTTTTAGGCTTGAAATCAAGCACTGCGGTGTCGTGTATGTAGGCTTCTTCCGCGTATACCGCAGTAAGCCTTGCAAGGAAATCCTCGCCTGTGTAATAATATATCTTAAAATGTTCGGTCTCGTAAATCTTCCAGTCCATTTCTTTCCAGCGTATCTTATTAATGCCAAAGGAAGAAACAGATGTCAAAAACAAGGCTAAAACCGTAAAAATTATAGTTTTTCTCATATTCCGCCTTCCATATTATATGCGCATGAAATAAGTTTATCATATAAAGCGGTTTTTGCAAGTTTTTGTGTGGGGCGGAAGTAAAAGTAATGTGTAATAACAATGATACTTTCGGAAATCCTCTAAAAGCCATCGTTGTGGGCCGAATAATCCTGTCAACACACTTTGTGTGTTGCCGGACTTCGTATTCGGCCCCTACAAATATCTGCCTGCATTTGTAGGGGCAGCATATCATGCTGCCCGCCCTTTGCGGGCTTTTCCGACAGTCTCATAATGCCTTCCAAACCTGCCAGTACGCCGAAGCTTTAGCGATTGGATAGTTCCGCCGGGGCCAATTCACCTGCGTTCATTAACGTACTTATGTATTATGCTCGATAAAAGCGTCTGATAAGGCAGGCCTTCTTCTGCGGCAATACTCTGGATGCCGGCAAGATCATAAGTTGACATCCTGATATTAACGCGCTTGTTTTTCCGCAAAAGTCTCATGGTATTCCTAGCGTATTCCTGGGCTTTGCTTATTTCTTCAACAAGGTTATCTATGGATTTTAACCCGCCTTTTTTATATGCTTTTAATACTTCCTTTTCTTCGTCATTGAATTTATACTTTTTTGTCATTTTTACCAGCTCCTTTTATATATTTTCGTCTGGCTTTGCGGCTTGGTATAATTGTCTTAAGGAATATATCTCCGTCCGTTTCAACATATGGCACAAGAAAAACATACTCTTTGACCAATATTTCAAATATCTTTTGCCCGGGGTATTTATTCTGATTGGGATGTATATAATCATCAAGTATCAGCCCTTTTTCTATTAAAAATACCACAGTTTCAAATGAAATTCCCCTTTCTTTCTTCAGCTCTTCATTCTTGTCCCTGTTCCAATTAAATACCCTCATATGACAAATATATCACAATGTGTGCCTAATGTCAACATGCTGGGTTATTTCGATACTGTCCGTCGTTGTGTGTAAATTGATATTTTCCCCTCTCCCTCGAAGGGAGAGGGTCAGGGAGAGGGTGAAGCAGCGGCGCAAGGGAATATCACCATAGACCAGCGTGTAACCAATAGTTTGTTTTATTTGCAGTGGTTTTTGCCGCTACTCCACCCCCATCCGGACCTTCCCCCTTCAAGGGGGAAGGGGAATGCGTTTTTATAAAAGAACAAGTATGTTCTATAATTTACACACAATAATATACAATATCGGCTATTTCAGACGGGTGTGCGTGTGAATAATTTGCGGTGAAGATAATCCTCTGGCTTGTACATTTTTTTAAATCCATAAACAATAAGCAAATCCTGTCCCTCACCTTAAAACAATAAACGTGCCTGCTTTGCTCTTTGCCTGTTCACCCTGCGGGTTGTGCAGGATAACGTCATAATAATACACCCCGCTTGCAAGACCGGAGGTTATTGACAGCGGAAGCCGGACCTTGCTCTCATATGACAGGCCCGAGGTAAAGGTTATATCCCTTATCAGCCTGAATGCCCTCGTGTATATTTTTATCCTGGCAGAGTCCGGCGCAGCAGTGGAAGTAATAACAAAGTTTAAGCTGTCTGTGCCTGCAAGTACGGGATTTGGATAAACCAGCACATCTATCACTTTCAGCTTTTCCTGCGCCACTGCCGTTAAAGTCGGTGTAATACTTGGCAGGAGAGTGCCGGTGGCAGACGGCGTTATTGTCACGCTCGGGGTCGGTAGGGCCGTAATTGTTCCGGTCACGGTGTATGTATAAGTATTTGAAGGCGAAACAGACGCAGTGAAACTGGCAGTGGCAGAAGGTATCGCGCTGCGAGTTGCCGTATATGAGAACGTCGGCGTATATGTCCTGGTGGAAGAATAGGTTGGCGTAAATGATGGCGTTCTGGAGGCTGTCGCTGTATTTGTCAATATCAACGGCGTGCCGGTCCATGTTTGGGTTGCCGTTGGCGACACGATATTTGTCGGTGTTATGGTAAAAGTCTGCGTACTGCCTGCCGTCGCGCTGCGGGTTGCGGTATTTGTGAATGTTATTGTTCCTGTAGCTGTGCGGGTAAAAGAATATGTTGGGGTAAAAGAAGGCGTACCTGTGCACGTCCGGGTCATGGTCCCGGTTATTGAAGGCGTCATGGTCCTTGAAAAAGAAGGCGTGGGAGTCCTGGACGCCGTGCCGTTAATAGTCGGGGTTATTGTCGGCGACACGACACAGGCCTGCATCTGGTACCACCTGACATAATCAACATTCATCATCTGCGGAAATACCGTAGTCCCGTCCGGGGCCCCGGGCCAGCTGCCTGGGCCGCCTACAGCCACGTTAAGCAAAATAAAAAAATATTTTCCCTGGAATTCTTCCATGCCTGCCGCTGTAGTATTCACTGTGCTGTAATTGACGCCGTCCATGAAAAATTTTATCGATACAGCGTCCCATTCTATGTCGTAAATATGGTAGTCATCCGACAGTTTCGCCGGCCACACAATCGAATGCTGGCCTCCGGCAGACTGGTTCCCGCCGTTATCCCAGTGAGCTGTACCGAAACACACATTATCCCTGCCCGACCCGCCGCCTATCATTTCAAGGATGTCTATTTCACCGCACGCGGGCCAGCTTATCGTGTCGATATCAGAGCCCAGCATCCAGAAAGCCGGCCATATGCCCTGGCCATAAGGGCACTTTATCCTGGCCTCTATCTTTCCGTATGTAAAATGTCTTTTGCCCCTTGTCGTCATACGCGCGGAAGTATATCCGCAATTGCCTCCTCCCGTCCCCAGGTCTACCGCCTTTATTACAAGGTCGCCGCCCTGCGTGTAGGAATTTGCGGCATTGTTCGTATAGTTTTCATATTCGCTGTTCCCCCATCCCGTGCACCCTGTCTCAAAATTCCAGTTTGTGGTGTCTATAGAAGGGCCGTTGAATTCATCGGACCATACAAGCGTCCAGCATTGGCCCGTGGTCGGCGTGATAGTAGGGGTCACGTTGCTTGTCCTTGTGGCTGTCGCGCTGTTTGTCCTTGTGGCGGTCAAAGTGGGCGTGGCTGTGAGCGTCCTTGTATATGTCGGCGTGAATGTCGGGGAGCCGGCTGAACAGAAAACGCTGACCTTGGAATACATGGCGTCCAGCAGGGGTTCGCTGCCTGTAATATAATCCTCGGACAGGTCCCACATGAAGACACCGCCCGCGTTTATCGAATTAAGCGCGTAGTCGGCCTTCGCGCCTATGGACTGGGCATCGTCGTATGAATATATGCCGGTCCCGCCATCATTTGTCAGGTACGGCACCTGCGACGCGGCGTCCCAGTGGTATGTCCAGCCGTTGCCTATCAAAGGCGCTATTGCGTTATAATTTGCCTGTGTTGTTGAGCAATTGCCGCAGGTATAAAAAAGCGAATTTGGGCCCGGATAATACTGCCCGTAAAAAGGCATTCCCATGTTTACTTTGTCCGGCGGAACCGCCCTTGCCGTTAAAATATAATCCATGCTTGACGCATCCGACAGGTTGTCCTCGGCGTAATTCCCCTGATACAGCGGCGCGTTATATCCCATGGTCAGGTTCCAGCTGCCGTGCATGTCATAAGTCATGTCATTATAAAAATCAACGTAGTTGTTTAAAGTAGGATAATCGAGCCACTGCGCGCCCCAGTTGCCCGACGAAACCGCGATCGAGATGAGCCATGTAGGCGCGGGCGCCGCGGATGAATTGAATTTTGTCCTTATCGCCTGTATCATTAAATTAAAATTGGACCTGTCCGTGGCGCCCGGGCTCCCGGGATCCATGGCCCCGGGCATTTCCCAGTCCATATCCACCCCGTCATAACCGTTTGTCCTGCAAAACGCCTCGATACTGTTCGCGAATGCCGTTCGTAAGGCTGCGCTTCCGGCTATTGTCCTGAAAGTGGAATCCGGTGGCTGCCCGGCCGTAGATGCCCCTCCGATCGATATAAGTACCTTTACGCCCGCTGCATGCGCGTTTGTTATAAGGGCAGGTTCAAGCAGCGCAGGAGGGCCGGGATCGGCATACAGGGAACCGTCTGCCTGTGGAGCGGCGAACGCATGGCATATGTGTGTAAGTTTTGTATATTGTATTTTATCGGCGCGGTAATTTGAATTCCAGTATGGATAATACGCGAGCAGCCTTTTTGAACATGCGACAGCGGATGAAAACGAATACGCAAATATGATAAAACCAACAACCATAATCGCGATTTTTGAACACAACCGCATTAAATCCACCTCGTAAGATTTGCCCTAAAAGCTTGACAATATTATATATATATAAACCCTCAAAGTCAATTATATACAACCACTATTGTAACTAAACACAATAGTTATAAACAAAACGATTTTCGTAGAGAAGGGGCTCGTCCCCTTCTCAATCTGGGCTGGGCGGATAACTGGGGCCAGCATTTTAGAGGGGGACAAGCCCCCTCTCTACGAGTTCTAAAAAACACATATAAACATATTTGTTCTATTTGTGAAATAACAATAGTGGTTGTATATAAATCGGTTAAGGCATGAAGCGGAAAGATTTTGTGTGGGGTTTGTGCTGATTTTAGCTGACAAAACGAGACAACTTACAGAACTTAATTAGGCACAGGTTAATATCATCGTGAAGGGCAAAGGTAAGAAAAAAGCAGGACATTCCTATTTCTTCAGTACAACCATTTGCCCTATCCATTTCCTGGTTTTCTTCGGGTCCGCTGTCGCGCTTATCTTCACCGTTACGGTATATATTCCCGTGGCAAAAGCCCTGCCATTGTTATCCGTAATGCTGAAAACAATGTCATCACCCGGCATTACATGCCCGAAATACTCTTCCCGTATTTTTCTCATGGCCAGCGTATAGATGCAAAGCTTTACGTCTGAATTATCGCACACTCCAATACGTAATTTCGCGGTTGTGTCAAACGCAGGGTTCGGGAAAATAATAATTTTGCTATTTTGCCCGCATGGTAAAGCCGTCTGAGTAGCCGTGGCAGTGCAGGTTTGGGTAGGCGCTGCTGTGCTTGTGCCTGTCACGGTCGACGTAATCGTGGCAGTGCGGGTTTCGGCCGGCGTAGCCGTATCAACCGGCGTGTCCGTAAGCGTAGGCGCCGGTATGGTATCCGTAGCCGTGGGGCTGGCGGTTTGCGTGTACGTGGGCGTGGAAAAAGGCTGAAGGTATATCAGCACCCTTCCCCTGTCCAGGTCGGCAATATAGTAATTATCCTGCTCGTCAAAAGTCGAGGTAAAGAACATGGACCCGTAATCAAAAAGCCTGCCCGATATATTATCTGAATAGGCAGGGTCAGTAAATATCAGCGGGAACCTGGATCCTGTGTAACCGTTCATACCGACAACCATTTTAGAATCATCAGAGGTAAAAGCCGGTTCCCACGGCCCGCACGCTCTCAGTGCCGGATCCGCCGGATTTAAGCAGCCGCCCGAACCGGTCGTAAAATCCCCGTTCCTCGCGTACACTGCGGACGCCGCTATGCCGAAAACGCAGGCAGCAGGCGCGTCAGGCAGTGTGCTTTTATCCCACCTTAACAGCCTCCAATTTCCCGACGCTTCAAGCGAAGAGTCGGATATATAAAGATTTCCATGGTGATCAAGTCTTGCATTTCCAGGTTGGCATAGGTTTGACGAGCTTGGAGTTCCCGACGGCTGGTTGCACGATACTCCCGACAGATCCGGCTGGCCCAGGACTATGTCCACCACCGGCGATGTCAGCGGGTCCCTTATCCTGAAAACCCTGCTGTTCTGCTGGTCAACCACCCACAAATGGGTTCCCGCATCATCGGGCACAGCGCCTTCAACCCCGGTCCAGCTTACACTGCCGCCGCCCAATACAGGCAGCGGAGAGTATATTGTTTTAAAAGGCATTTGCATATTGGTAAGAGGCAGGTTGTACACTTCTATTCTGATATTATGCGCCTCCCTGAGCACCCATAAATGCTGCTGGGGCGCGGCATGGTCCTCGCGTATGTGCTTGAAAGTCGGATGCATTTCAAACGGAATAGATGCTGTCGGAACACCGGCTATTCCGTCGCATGCCTGCCCGTTCGCAAGGCCTGCCGGGCCCGACGGCATGTTCCAGAACCTCATGTGAAAATCATCCGCTACTATGAGCTGTCCGCCTGTGGCAGCAACGCCTATGCCGTCAATGCCTAAAAGCCCGATCATGCCCGTGTGGTTCCATATGCCCCACTGCGGTGTTTTAAATAAAGCCACATCGGCCGAATGCGCTATAAGGTTTGGCGCCGGATTCATGGTGGGAATGGGCGCCGGGAACCTCCATATTTCCTGGACCTCCCTCGGCGTTACGAACACATTGCCGTCATTGTCCACCCCTATGCCTCCCCATGGCGCCATGTTCCCGGAATAAGACCCGCCGGCGCCGCCCGCGGCGTAATTAAAATTAGGGCCATCGCCGGTCAGGCCCGTCTCTCCCCCATTATATGTATTCGTGGGACTGTCCCTGAGGAGTATCTTGGTTACTGTAAAATTATCCGGACTTCCCGGGCTCACGCCCAAAAGAAGCAGCTGCCCGGCGCAGAAATCATTTACCCACAACCCGCCAGCGGGGTCGAATTCAAGCCCGACAGCCGAGCCCATATTATTTATAAACGCGGCGCTTGCCGCCATGCCTGTAGTCAGCGGAGGATGGTAAACAAGTATCCTGCCGCTCACATGGTAGCCGCACGGGCTTGAAGGATCATAAACATTATCAGCCACATAAACATTGCCCGCGCTGTCGACCCTGACCGCCTGCGGGAACTGCATTTTTGTCATGTCCGATGTGCCTGACGGTGCAACCTGTGAATTAAAATTCGCCTGCCCGAGCACCAGGTCTGCCGTGGCCTGGGGCACCCCGTATGCGTCAACCGGGAACCTCAGCACGCGGTTATGGCCGGTATCGGCCACCCATAAATTTCCAACAGTATCCACCCCGACCCCGGTACCCGGCAAATACGAATTAAAACAAAAGCTTGTCGCCGAAGGCGCTGCGCATGTATTGTAGCCGGTGGTGAAATTTGAAAGCGACGCGCCCTGCCCCCAGACATACGACGCAGCCTGGCCGCTCGTGACAGGCGCATTATATCTCAGAACACGGTTGTTCATGAAATCAGGAACATAAAGGTCCCCTGCCGCGTCCACAGCCATATTTGCCATCAAGTGGGTTTCAAGCGGCGATATTGTCTCTGCCGGCATACCGCATAACGTTGAGGCGTTCGGCTGGGTAGGTAAAGGATAATTCTGGAAATTCGAGTCCCCGTTGCAGGCGCAATGTTTAAAATCAGGCTGGCCAAGCACTATGTCCGCGCCCTGCGCTACGGCAGCTGCGTTTGAGCCCAGGCACAAAGCTCCCCCGGACTGGTGCACCGCATTGTAAATGTCTGAAAAGCCGAGCACCCTGCTGTTGCCCGCGTCCCATATATAAAGGCGCTGGGGGCTGGATGAGCGGTCCACCAGCACTCCGCCCGGCACAAAAACGCGGTTGTTTACCGCCTCGTTCGGCTTTGACTGCCCGAAATCAGGCTGTCCTATAACTATGTCGGCCCAGTTGTCGCCAACAACCCCGCGGACAGGAGCTGCCATGGAAATATGGCAAAACAGCAATATAAAACATGCTGTCAGGGAATAAGTTAAAGATCGGGAAAAATGCCTTTTGGCCATATCAGTTCCAACCATTTTCCTGCCATTAATCATTTTTCCTCCTTTTATTATCATAACATTACAACAATATGACAGAAAATAACATGCAAATGTTCCAGAAAACAGGTCCGTGCGCGGCGCATCATCCCTCTCCCATACCTATATATGCATATTGTCATATATGAAAAAAACCCCGGTGATCAGGCACCAGGACTTTTTTGTATATATGGCGAGCCAGACGGGACGAGGTGCTGAACCTTTTGGGGCAGCTAAAAGAATGGTTGTCAAACGATGTGGTATTTCTTGAAAACATTCAACCACATTTTAAAAATATGAAACCTCGTTTGTGAAGAGACCTCTCCATCGTGAATTATTACAACGTAAAACGGACACGGTGTTATCAGGTATTTTCGTAGAGAAAACCACGGTGAGTTGAGCGTCACCGTAACCCGTTGGCATTTCGCCTGCCTTTTCACAATAATACTTAATAACACTTTTTTCCGCGTCCGTTAACAACGTGTAGTGATTGCTAAAAAATTTATGTGTATCATCTAAATAATTCGGAGATATAATTTTTACTTCATAATCACTTTCAAGAGCATAAGCAGTGTCTGCCGGAATTACAATAGGTGCTAATACCAATTTAACGTTATCTGGAAGGATTTCCTTCAGTGTCTCCAAATATCCTCTAGATTGATCTCCGGTGCCCACAACATCATCAATCATAATAAAATAAACTTCGGATTCAGTATTTAAATTACGAACGTCGTTCATATGTTTATATTTTGATTGATAAGCATCCGACGATTCGTTAATGGCCTGCCTGAATTCTCTAACCAAAGAGGAACCGCTTTCACCAGAATATCCAAATCCGCAATAATATCTTTCCACTCTGCTCAATTTACTCTCAATCATACCGTGCAAAACATGAAAAGAACTCATAACTCTCATTTGGTTATAGTAATCAACAGCACCTAGCAATTTCAACCCAATCGCAGCATGCTCATCACTTTCAAATTGAATTAACCAAGCGATTATTGACTCTTTGGTAACGCCCCTAAATGATGCAAATCTAAAATGCAAACGATCAATCTCGCTATTGTGTTGCGCCCAGAACGAATGCGAAATCATTTAATCTTTATCCTCAAAATGTTCCAATTCCACTAACTTGGCTTGAATTGATTTCATCAAACCTTCTAGCAAATCCTGAATTTTGTCACGTTCTCTAACTGTCAGCGGATCAAAGATTTTAATTTCGTTATTCATGGCTTCAACCGTTTTTTGAAATTTTTCCGCTTTCTTTAAACTAGAAGAATTTTGTTTTACAAGACTATTTATCTCAACGTCAGATTCTAAAATGCTAATAAAAAACTTCTCACATTCATGTAAACCAATCAAACCATTCTTCAATTGTCTAATGGTATCGGTTAAATCCCGAAAACCAATAACATTGCTAAATGTTTTAGCAATATATTTATCAAGAAAAATTTGAGTTATTTTATCTCCATCATATTTTCGCGAGATGTTTGGAAGATTTTTACTAATCAATGACAACAATGGATACAGTTCTATAAAAAAATCTGCTTTGATTCTTTTTTCAGGATCTGGATGCATCATCATTTCTTGATACGAATTGGAAAAAGTTAATAAAATCTTACACCTTCTAACATTAGTCGGAGACAATCCAGTTAGTTTTGCAATCTTATCATCATTTCTTTCTTTTAACTTATTCATTATTACATCAAGTTTGAGCGCTGTCGGCATCAGTTCCCACGGTTGTCTAACATTATGAATATTAAACATTCGTAAAATATTATTTACCATATCTGGTTCCGGAATAATATTTACTGGAATTTTTTCCCACTTGTTTTTTTCACTCGGATATTCTTCTATCAATTCACGAACACATCTCCATCGTCTTTCTCCATCCATAATAATAAGTTTGGCATCTTTATTTCTTTTATATACAAGTAAAGGAACCAATACGCCAACATTTTTTATCGAATCTTTCAGAATGTCTATTTCCTTCCGGTCAAATAATTCACGTGGATTGTAAGGATTTGCTTTTAAATCAGAATAGACAACATTTGCTAATTCATGATTGTTATTTTCCATTCTTTTCTCCTTTTTTAAAAACAAATAGATGTTCATGCATTATTAATAGAAAATTAAATCTTGCCGACCGAGAGCCCCAGTACTGATTTGAACCACAATTATGCTGTTGTTTAATAATTTCTTCTTTCAAAACAAATCCAACTCTCAAAAATCTGTCTAGCACCATATGCGGAATTGGAATAAACATCCCATTTTTACGTGTAGAACCAATAAGAATGGCGCAAAATTTGCCTGGTTTTAATACTCGAAAAAACTCAATTGCCACCAACTCTATTTCATCGCAAAATCTATTAATATCACTTATATTTGACAAATCACCTTCAAGCATGCCATTACTATATTGAATAATATTTGCATATGGTGGATGATTTGTAATTAAGTCTATTGATTCATTTTCTATTTTGCTTAACTTCCTCGCATCTCCAACCTCAACGATTACATTTGAGTCCGAACCTTCAAAATTCAATCTTTGTTTTGTTAATTGCACATTTTCCGGGTTGATATCATAACCAATTGCGTTACGATTTAAAAGTTTGCACTCAATAAGAGTTGTTCCGGAACCCACCATGGGATCAAGAACTGTTTCTCTCTCGTTTGAGTACATAAGAATTAAATTTCTAGGAACTTGAGGTGCCCAATTACCGCGAAAATTTCCTTTATGCGTCGACCAATTACCTCTCTTTGGAAATGACCAAATCGTAGTTTGTTCAAGTTTAATGTCCTCTAATTCATTATTTTCAAGATAAATTTTGTCTGTATTTTTAATCGTACCGTATTGGTTCGGGCTTGCAGTTTCATTAACAACATCACTTGAATGGTACGTTCGTATGTTCATTGTACACCTCATATCCATTTCAATCAGTGCTTAAGCCTAATATTTATCTTCCCCTATTTTATCAATTATCAAATAAGCCAATTATCCACTCCGTCCATTTTAATACAGTTTGCGCTCTTCTTCGATATGTTACATCCGAATCAACTTGGTATAAATTACTATCTTTCATAACATTCACTATATCTTGTATTTTGGGAGGTTGCGAATTCTCCAGGTATTTCTTCAGGGTTAAATTAAATGGTTTGTGAATTAATATACTTTTAACAAATTCCAAATCCTTATTTTTTTTTGGCAACAAAAGCTTTTTTCTTACAGATTCATTTAAAGAAAAATGAAGTACATTTTTTTTGTCCTTATATTTCTTGATCAGTCCAAGATATCTTGCAGCAGTTGTGTAATAACTTGTTTGGCGTTCGTCAAAATTATATTTCGAAGTTATGTCGTCTTTTGACAGGTTTTTGTCCATCAACAACCCAAGCAAATCCACAACCCTTTCAAATTT
The DNA here is from genome assembly GCA_937889595.1 of uncultured bacterium. Taxonomy (GTDB): domain Bacteria; phylum Oederibacteriota; class PGYV01; order PGYV01; family Palsa-1178; genus PALSA-1178. The sequence continues at coordinate 3,940 of CALAOR010000059.1, read as the reverse complement.
ATCTGCCTGAGGAAATGGAACCTCAGGTTCCGGCTCAATTGTAAGTGTCTTTAAAATTCTTTTTATATCTTCTATATTAATCGGTTCAGACTCAATTGTATAACTTTTTTGCTTGATCAATTTTAGCGAATTATAATTAGAATCATCAGTGAATTTGTATATAAAGAATGTGTAAACATCGTTGCTGAATGTCATAAACACTGGAATGACTTGTTTTTTTATTTTACTTTTCCAAAGCCTGTAGGGGTAGTAAATTTGCCTTATTAAAAAATCTTTACATTTCTCATTTTTTGCTTCCAAAATAATTAATTTCGATTTGCTTTCAAATCCGGCATCTATTTCACATTGACTATTCTTTATTTCCATTTTTCTAAATCGTTCTACCGTTTTTGTTTTTATATTAAAATCAAAACTTTTACTAGACATCCTTCCGCTAACCGTTAATTCACAATCCTCCCCGATTAGATCGAATAAAATCCCACTCAAAAATGCACAATTAATAGCCGATGCTTCTGAATAAATATTATTATAATCGAGGGATTCTAAATCCGCACGTTTTGGCATTGGGATTGGTTCCATTTTTGAATAGTTCACTTTTTGATAAGCTTCAAATTTTGCTATTACATAACTGCCTCTACTTACAGGAAGTATTGACAGGTTGTTCTTTTTAAAAATTGTTGGAAGATTTACTTCGTGGTCAAATTTTGTCATCAATCTGCTTTCTCTGTACTTGTTAATATGTTTTGATGTTATAACATAATTACCTTTTTGTAATATTTCATTTAATATATCAAGATCGCTAAATATCTCATTCCAAGATAATTCATTTTTTGGTTCAGACTTCATAATTTCTCACTAACACTTCATCTACTTTTCCGCGCTTTGATGCATCGGAATTGATCATCCTTGGTACTTTAACAAGATCGATCGTGTAAGCTGAATAAAGTTTCTTAATGAAGTTAGTAGAAGAATTCGAAAGTAAAAAATATGCGCCTTTTTCATCAAGAGTATCACAAAAAGACTTCAATTTTTTTTGTTCTTCTCTATCAAATCTTTCGAGATTATAACCCGTGAATGAAGCTGTGTCAGAAACCGGATCGTACGGTGGATCTATATAAACGAAATCACCTTTCTGTATCTTACCTATCATTTTTTCATAACTTTCATTACAAATTTCTATCTCGCTGGTATTTAATAAATTACTTACAGCCTTTAACACTTCTTTATTAACAAAATTAGGATTTTTATAATTTGCAAATGGAGCGTTGAATTGTCCTTGACTATTTACTCGGAATAACCCATTAAAGCAAGTTTTATTTAAATAAATAATTCGAGCTGCTTTTTGAACACTTGACAACTTGCTAAATTTCTTTTCATCTCTATCAAGACACCTTAAGTCGTAAAAATAATCGGATTCATTCTTATGTTTTTTCAATTCAATTATTAATTTATCAACATTATCTTTGACGGATTTATAAACGTTGATGATTTCAGAGTTTAAATCGTTTACTACCGCTTTTGGGGGTTGTAATGCAAAAAAAACGGCACCTCCACCAAGAAAAGGCTCATAATATGTTTTATAACCTTTGGGGAGTCTCTTTCGTATCTCTGGAACCAAATATCTTTTTCCACCTGCCCACTTTAAAAATGGCTGTGCTAGTGCATTTTTTATCATCTTTCACCCGTAATCTAAAGTAGTTTGTAATATCCTAGAAATACAAAACTCCTATAGTTTATACTAAATATTCAATTAATCAATCGTTTTTGTTCTAGTAATTATAAAGTTAAACTTAATTTTTCATCATTAATCAGCAAACTCATCTTTAATCAATTATACACTTTGTATGCTTTGTTGTCAATGGTTTATACAGTGCGTTTTTCAAATAACCTAAAATTACTTTTTACAAATCATTCAATTTAAGCTTAAATAGTTTATTGAGGATTTTTGAAGCTAAAGCATGCATATCTTGAATTTCATTATCGTTAATACCCACGCTAGATTTTTCATGAACAAGATTACAACGCATATTATAAAAATACACAATTTTTTTCCAATCCCCGTCTGAAATTTTAATATCTTTACAATTCTTTATTTCTTTATGTACCTCGTGTCTATTGTTGAAAATATTTAACAGTTTGACATTTCCATATGCATTCCCACTATCATTAACTAAGTACTCCTTAAAAGCTATTTCTAAAGTACTATCAAGAATAATCAAAGAGATCCTGTTCTTTTGTTCCATATTTTTTTGCTTAAAAATCAAGTCTGCCGCAACTATCCCCTCACAAAGCCCTTTTGCCCATGGTTTATTCTTAATCACCGACTTATTTGATCTTTCTACTAAATCTGCATATCTTGGTTTTGATTTTGGCAAAATCGGTAAGTATAACTTCGTATCTTCGTTTACAACTCCCAAGTCAATTTCATCAATTTTTCCGATTTTATACTTATAAACAGTTTCTGGCCAACCGCCGCCTGTAGAAAGCCTTCTTGATAATGAAGAATAAGTTTTTACTACTTCTAACAAATACTTTCTCAATATGGAAAATACTGGATTTTTATAATCAATATTTGACTTACTACTATTCCAAGGCATCAAATGTGGCTTACCATTCAAATTCACAATCACCTTCATTAATGAAATTAATGGATGAGGCATACCGGCTACACCTTTGGTGAATCCAACATCATAATCCTTTACAGCTTTCGCAATTAATCGTTCGTTGCAATAAAAATATACTCCGTAGTCTCCACTTGCGCTTGATTCTTCACTTAAACCAGCCATTATTTCAAATTTGATTTCTTCTGAATTAAAAAGCATTGTTCCATGTTGCTTTTTGGGAGTGTAATCTGGCGGAAATGACCATTGTTCAAAAAACATCGGACTTATTTTTTTATTGTTTAATCTAATGTCAACTAAACTATTAGATAAAAAGTGGGCATAGGTATAGGCAATGTGATTTTCCAAATCACTGATTTTTTCTTTATCTAACACAAGTCTTAATCTCTGCATTTCGATCAAAGTACTACCAGTACTTATACTGTCAGTTTTATACTTTGGTAACTTCCAATCTTCAGAAGCCAACCAATTTTCATCAATTATTATTGCAAAGGTTTGATTATCATTATGTCTTGTAGTTATCTTTATGTCTTGTGAAAGAGCGATGACTGCGCGTTTTGTTCCCACCCCAAAAATCCCTATTATTTCTTGCGTGTTATCATTCGTGCTTCTGCCTGGGCTTACCAAGACTTCAAGTTCTTCCTCGCTTACACCGCCTGCATTATCACTAACGATAATTCTTTGTTGATTTAGATCTGTTTCTATATTTATCTTTATTAAATCCTTTTTGCCATTTAGCATCCAAATATCTAGTGCGTTATCAATAAGTTCGCATATGGCGGTATTTAAATCGTAATCTGCCATAATTGATAGAAATACTCTTTTGGAAGGTGTAGCATCAAGGTTTCCTGTTGGTTCCATTTCCCATCTCCTCATTTATGACATGCCCTATATCAATTGCATTTTAACAAATTCTGTAATAATTACAAGAGATAGTCATTGATACTAAATGAACTGATATTGTTTTTTAATTTTCTTTATTAAAAGAATTTTAGGTTATTATTCGGTTTTTAACTCGGGATTGTTATTTTTTGTTTCGGCGTTTATAAATTATTATCCGGCAATTACTCGGCATGTTTTTTTACTTTTACTACAATTTTTCATATTTCATTCGTCATATGCCCTAAAAATTATTGCGCATAAATGCCCATTTTTGCCGATTGAACTAAATCAGCTAAGGATTGAAGGGGTCACACCTTGAATTGAGAGTTGATAATTATTAACTAAATCCTCCACTATTTCATACGTCCGCTGTACCCATCATCAATGTTTCCAAAGGCAAGGAGTTCTTTGCTCATAAAAACCGTGGTTTTGTTCGG
>CALAOR010000058.1 GCA_937889595.1 uncultured bacterium | reverse complement strand
CTATCGTCAATATCTTCGTAGCGTCGCGCCTTCCCTGTGACGCTGATGCTTTCGCCACCTCGTCATACGGTATGTATGTCGCAAGCCCCTGCTGCGCCATTACGTTCGTTATAGCCGCTGTTAATGTCGTTTTTCCATGATCCACGTGCCCTATCGTTCCCACGTTTACGTGCGGTTTCGACCTGTCAAATTTCTGTTTTCCCATTTTTCTTCCTCCTGATAAATATTTTTTTTAAATTTTATATTCTGTCTTTATGCTCCGCAACAAGTTCTGAACAGTTGAGCAGATTGAGCAGGTTGATCGCAGTGGTCCGTGTCTCGTGTTCACGCTTAGCTTTTTCCAAACACGCTTGTCTACTGTTCAACTGTTCACCTGTTCCACTGCTCTGAAAATTTGCTTGAGCAAATTTTCTGGAGCCCACGATCGGAGTTGAACCGACGACCTCATCCTTACCAAGGATGCGCTCTCACCAAACTGAGCTACATGGGCAAAAAAAATAAAAAAAATGAAACCTCAAAATAGAAAAACAGCAAGCACACCTATCTTGGAGGCTCATTTAAATTACAATTCTCTGCATTTCTCCTTAATTATATATATAAAAAATAAGCTCTACTATCAAATCAGTAGAGTATAAAATTTAACAAAAATGCAGATAGATGTCAAGCTAAAAATACAAAAAAATCATGATTTTTCAGTATTTTTAGCTTATGCACGGGCTGTTGGCAAAAGACCCGTGTTTCATGGTGTTTTGTACATATGGATTCCCTCCGCAAAGCTTCGGCCGCAAAACATATCTTTGAAAAGATCGTTTGACCCTGCACATGGGTCCGACAGCGTCAAATCGTATTTATTTTCCAACTAAATCGCCATATATGTTATAATCTTTTTGTTTTATTTTATCAGACGGCCCTTTAAGGCTAAAAACACGGTGGAACAAAATTGGATACAGAAGCCCTGACTGATTCCATATTCAAGCTTCAAAAGGTTAACAACTATAACCGCTGGATCTATGACAACATAAAATCTTACATCGGCAGGAACGTTCTTGAGATAGGCTGCGGCATAGGTAATATCACGGACTATTTTATAACCCCGGGCAGAAAAATAACCGGCATAGACATAGAAGAACGATTTGTTGATGTTGCCCGCGAGAAATACAAAAATACGCCCGGCGTGACGATCGCCGCCGGCGACGCGCTAAACCCGGGGTGCGCCCTTCCCGGACAGAGTTTTGATACGGTTGTACTTTTAAACGTACTTGAACATATCGAAGAGGACCATGAGGCGGTTAAATGTATCTTTAACCTGCTTGAGCCAAAAGGCCGTGCCGTCATACTTGTTCCGGCAATGAAATTCGCCTACGGCGTGCTTGACTTACAGCTTGGCCATCATAAAAGGTATGAAAAACCGGACATGATAAAGATTTACCGGGATAATGGATTTGAGATTGAAAATATGTTTTACATGAACTGGATAGGGGCCTTTGGCTGGGCATTTAACAGCCGGATCCTAAGAAGAAAACTTATCCCGGAAAATCAGGCGGGAATCATGGATAAACTGCTGGTTCCAATAATGAAACCCATTGAAAACATGATCAGACCGCCTTTCGGACAGTCTTTGATCGCCATTGGCAGAAAGACATTGTGATTATTTAACGTCATTAAAAGAACTGCAGGCTTTTTCCAGATCGGGGTAACTGTCCAGGACTTCTTTAAGGTCCATGATCTCATACACGCTCTTGACATGATCGACAGCGCCGGAAATTACAATATTACCGCCTTTATTGCGGAAATCCCTTAAATGCCCCAGTATAACGCCCCAGCCGGCGCTGCTTACATACTGGGTCCGGGACATATCAAGCACTAATTTTACCTTGCCTTCCTTTAATAGCATGAGTATCTTGTCCTTGGTTTCCATATAAGTTTCAGAATCAAGCCTGCCAATACATTTTAACACTGTTATTCCGTTCCTGTTCTCTTCTGTAAATTTCAGGTCAAACATAAAACCTCCTGGAAATCAGGTATTTTTTGTTGATCCGCTATCATTAGTTCATATTCTGTGTTTCTATGGTCGCTCTTTTTCTTTTATTGGCATCAAGGACTTTCTTCCTCATCCTTATATTGCTGGGAGTTATTTCCAAAAGCTCGTCATCCGCTATGTATTCCATGGCCTGTTCCAGCGAAAACTTACGCGGTGTCTCGAGCCTGATGGCCATATCCGTACCGGTCGATCTCATATTTGACATTTTTTTCTCTTTGCAGATATTTATTACCATATCGCCTTCGCGGCTGTTTTCGCCTGCTATCATCCCCGCGTATACCTCCGCTCCCGCGTTGATGAAGAACTTACCCCTGTCCTGGAGCTTGTCCATCGCGTATGCCACTGACACGCCCTCTTCCATGACCACAAGCACGCCCCTTGTCCTGGTCGGCACTTCTCCGCGGTATGGGCCGTATTCGTGGAAACTATGGTTTATTATACCAGTTCCACGCGTTTCTGTCATGAATTCATTCCTGAACCCCAAAAGCCCGCGGGTCGGCACCATAAATTCCAGCCTGGTATACCCGTCATTTCCCTGTACCATATTGGTCATGGTCCCTTTTCTCACACCCATCTTTTCTATTACCGTACCCACAAAATCATTTGCAACATCAATTATGCAGTGTTCTATAGGTTCAAGTTTTTCGCCTTTTTTCTCATGGAATATAACTTCCGGTTTTGAAACCTGCAGTTCAAACCCTTCGCGCCTCATATTTTCTACGAGTATGCCAAGCTGCAGCTCGCCCCTGCCTTTTACAATAAAAGTATCCTGGGTTTCCCCGTCTTCCACTATGATGCTCACGTTTGTCTGGAGTTCCTTATCCAGTCTTTCCCTTATATTGCGGGAAGTGACAAACTTTCCTTCGCGTCCCGCAAATGGCGAGTTGTTTACGATAAACCGCATGGACATGGTGGGCCTGTCTATGTCTATGGTAGGCAGTTCCTGCGGATTTTCCTTGCAGGCCACTGTCTCGCCCACGTCTATGGTCTCAATTCCGGCTATTGTTACTATGTCGCCGGCTTCGGCCTCTTTTATCTCCACTTTTGCCAGCCCTTCAAAAGAAAACAGCTTTGTTACCTTGTGCAGCAGCCTGGCGCCGCCCCGTTTCATGAGCATGACGTCGTCTCCCTGCTTGATCCTTCCGTTGCATATTTTACCCGTGCCTAATTTTCCAAGATAGTTATCGTATGATATGGCCGATGTCAGGAACTGGAGAGGCTGGTCGGCGTCCCCCATGGTATCTTCAACATGGTTTATTATCATTTCAAAAAGAGGTATCAGGTCGGTGCTTACATCTTTCATGTGATTTTTTGCTATGCCGTCCCTGGCTGAAGCGAATATTATGGGAAATTCCAGCTGGTCGTCGGCCGCGTTTAATTCCACAAACAGGTCAAACACCATATTTACGACTTCATCGGGCCTCGCGTTCGGCCTGTCGATCTTATTGATGACCACTATGGGCATTAATCCCAGTTCAAGTGATTTTTTCAGGACATACTTGGTCTGCGGCATGGTGCCCTCATATGCGTCAACTACTAGCAGCACCGAATCCACCATTTTAAGTATGCGCTGAACTTCCCCGCCAAAATCAGCGTGCCCGGGGGTGTCCACTATGTTTATCTTATAATCCTTATAGTGAAAAGCCGCGTTCTTTGAAAATATGGTTATGCCGCGCTCTTTTTCAAGGTCATTGGAATCCATGACGCGCTCTTCAACTTTTTGGTATGATTTAAAAACGCCTGACTGCCTGAGCATGGCGTCAACCAGCGTTGTCTTTCCGTGGTCCACGTGCGCCACAATCGCGATGTTCTTGATCTTTGCCATTTCATCTCCTCAAATCCGTCATATTATTTACCGCGCTTTTAAGCGGTATTACACGCTTAATAAAAAAAAAGAACCCGGGCTCTGTATATGATTGAACCCGGGTAAAAGCAGAACTTCGAACCACCTCTAAAACAGTAACCTGTCTGGGTCTGTTCCAAAGCAAGTTCTTAAGTCTACTTCTACCACCCGTCTAAAACAACTACTCTTGCGAATCGGCTTACCTTGCGCAGTCTATAAAACCTCTCATTAATAATATAACAGATATAACCGGTAAAAGCAAGCCGCTTTACTCTATATCAAGTGTGTTTAAATCTGTTTCATCGAGAAACTTCTTTAAGCCTGTAAGTTCCTCTTTGTTCAAACTTATACCTTTCCCCATCTTCTGGCCGTCGGCCGACCACGGCCTGATGTCGACTTTCGGCTTTCTTTCGTTCCATGATATTACGTTGATTTCCTTCTTCCATCCCTTTGATTCCTGGCCTATTGTCCCCAGTTTCTTTACCACTTCATACTTGAAATCATCAGCCATGTGAATCACCTCTTTTTTTTATTATGCCTGCCTGTGATTAAAAAAGCTCCATCTGCCGCGGGGCGTGTTTCCTGCCCGGGTCATACTGTATAAATCCCTTTTCCAGGTTAAAAGAAACAAAAGCCAGGAACTGCTCCAGAAAGCCCTTTGCCGGCTTGCTTATCTTATACTTGGTTTCCGTTATAAAACCCGTGATATTTGACGGCACATTTATCACCTCGGATTCCGAAAATATTTCAGGCCTGTTTTCCCCAAGGTATGTAATCGCCGCATCTACAGCCTGTAAACCCTCATAAGCCGCTTCAATTGCCTCTTTTTTATCCGTGTCCGCCCCTGCATAGTCGCCGGTCACGTATTCCACGAGGTTTCCGGTGAAATAAAGAAGGAAAGCCCTGGTGTCGTCATCGAGTTTGGGATGGCTTTTCCTGATATTTTCATATATGGTTCCGGGAAGTTTGCTTAATCCGGTTTTCTTGAATAATTCAGGGTGTGCTTTCCTTATCTTCGGGATTGCCCCGCCTATCAGCTTTAATCCGTTGAAAACCGGCTGAGCTTCTTTCCGCATTAAATCACCCCAAGTTAGTTTTTAATATTTTAATACTTACAACAACAAAGTCAAGGTCAAAAGATTGACAATAATTTTTGTATTAAACCGAATAGGCCTTTAAGGCTTTAATATATGTATCCTCGGAATATCCCGGAATTTCACCGCTTAATTCATGTGCGGCTGCTTCAACAGTACCTGCGCCCAGATTTATCTTTGTAGTCTTCTTTGACGCGGCTTTGTCCAGCAATGCTGCGGATAGAATAAGGTCCCTTAACTGCGGTTTGGTCAGGTATCCCAGTTCCATGCTTAATGCTTCCTCGGGATTTTCAGCGCCTGACATGTATATCCTGTAACCGGCGTCAGCCGCTTCCCTTCCGAATTTAACGATTGAAATATTTTTTGCCTCAAAATCATTGGGCTTTGATAATACGTTATCAGTTTTTCGCAGCGGTATCTTTGCCAGTGTCCTGAAAGTTTTGGAAAAGACGGCTGTTATATTTGTCTTATTAACGTCATTTGACACATTTGCCCCGGCTCCGTCCTGCGCTTTTTTATCAGCATTGACGTTACCGCCGGCTTTCATCCCGAATTTCATGGGTCCGCCTGCAATGGCCGCGATCAGGATTGCAAGACCTATCAGTTCCATAATAATCACTGAAAAAAATTCACTATCACCCATCAATTGTTTGATTGACGCGCCCGGAGCGCCTTCGGCAGCGACTTCGGGTTTTTCCGGCATATAGACTACCTGAATATTCGCACCCGGCGTAACAGCCCGTAACAACTCGATTTTTTCCGTGTGACCGTCATATGTCAGGATATGGGCGTGGTGGGTGGTGCTGCCGTTCCTGCTATGGGTGACATAAGGGACGTATTGTAAAACCTGCGCCTGCGCGCTTTTGCCGTTCTTTGAAAGGGTGTAAAATTTATACAGGCTGGTGCCCGACATAATTACAAAAAGCATGGCCATTATCGCCATAAAAACCTGACCCGCCGCTGTTTGTTTTTTAGCCATAAAACCTCCCGGATTTTTAAATATATTTTACTTTATGCCGTGCTCTTAATTGCCCGGCTTTTATTGTCAAAGATATTATACAACAAAAATCCGCCATTAGTGCCGGCTTTTACAGGATATTCAGGCACGGTTTATTTACTTTACCCGTGTTTTCTGCTAAACTTGTATTACTTTACGGCGCATGAGGTCAATTAATGAGGTGATGTCTGAACAACAAATTTATTTACAGGACCTTGGGCGATATCCCGGCTAAGAACGCGGGGCTTTATCCCGCAAGAATATCCCATAAGTTCAGGACAGCGGATGGTATTGGCGCAAAAACATGGGAAGATTTTCAATCCGTCATAAAATACCTGGCAACGGGTTTCTTTGTTTTTGGCGTCAAAAAAGGCGCGCATGTGTCCTTTTTCACGGATAACAGGTATGAGTGGGCCATGACTGACTTTGCGCTCATGGCATTAAGTTCGGTTTCCGTTCCAAGAGGTTCCGATACTTCACCAAAAGAACAAAAACTCATATACACCCACTCTGACTCGGAGTTTCTGGTCATGGAGAACCTGCGGTACTTAAACGACCTGCTTGCGGAGTTCACACCCGGAGAGGCGGAGGCAATAAAGAAGATTTTCATCATGGACAGGTCGGATGACATGGCGCCTGACAGCGTAAAAAATAAAATTGCATATTTTGACGATGTTTTATCCGCCGGAAAAAACTATTTGCCGGCAAATCCGGGCTTTTATGAAGGATTAACTTCCGGGATCGACCCTGACGAAACCATGACTATTATCTACACCTCAGGCACTTCGGGCAATCCCAAAGGCGTAATGCTGAGCCATAATAATTTTCTCCATAATGTGCGGGTTATAAGCCCGCTGCTCCAGATAGACAGCGATGCCGCCGAGTGTGCGGTTTCAATACTTCCCAGCTGGCATGTTTATGAAAGATGCTTTGAATACTTGTCCGCAACCGGCGCTGTATGTACGGTTTACTCCTCGATTAAAACGCTTCAGGATGACCTGAATGCATTTAAACCCACCTTGGTCGCTTCGGTACCGAGGATATGGGAGGTCTTTTATGCCAAAATGAGGTCCAAAATAGACGCCCAATCAAAATTCAAGCGGTTCATTTTCCGCTTGTTCCTGGCAGTGTCCGAAATAAGGCTTAACGCTTTCAACTATGTGCGGGGGCATGTATTGTCATTTAAAAAAAGAAACGGATTACAAGTGATTGCCGGCCGGTTTATCCGGCACGCAGCGCTTTTTTTCCTGCACCCGCTGTATCTGGTTTCCATGGAGGTATTTAAGCCCCTGCGTGATTTGATGGGAGGTAATTTACGCGCGTCTTTTTCAGCCGGCGGTTCACTCCCTGTATATATAGACCGGTTTTTTAACGCAGTTGGGATAAAACTTGTAAATGCCTACGGTCTGACCGAGACTTCTCCCGGCATAATCACCCGCAGGCTTGACCGCAATACTTTGGGTGCCATAGGCATACCGCTTGAAGAAACCAAGGTTAAGATCCTGAAAGAAAACGGATGGCCCGCAAGCCCCGGTGAAAAAGGGATAATTTATGTAAAAGGCGCCCAGGTTATGAAAGGATATTACAAAAATCCGGAAGCAACGGCCGCTGTGCTGGGTGACGACGGCTGGCTTAATACCGGGGATATAGCGGTCCCGAGCTTTAACGGCGACATAATAATGACAGGCCGGGCCAAATCAACCATAGTGCTGCTTGGAGGCGAAAATACCGAGCCTGAACCGATAGAAGAGAAACTTATGGAATCCGTATTCATAGATCATGCCGTTGTGTTCGGCCAGGACAAAAAGGGCCTAACCGCACTTATCGCCGTAAATGAGAAAAAATTGAAACATCTTGCGCAGCGCATGAAAATATCTTGGAACGACCTTGCCGCCAAAGGAACCGGCATCATAAAAAACAATAAAGTGCTGGAAGAACTCGGAAAAGAGATAAAAAGGCTTATAAACAGGAGGACCGGTTTTAAGCCGTTTGAAAATATAGCCAAATTTGTGGCAACCGTAAAGAAGTTCACCATTGGCGACGAATTGACACAGTCACTGAAGGTTAAGAGGCAGAACGTGGAGAAGAAGTACAAGGACCAGCTGAAATAAACCGCCCCATCCTTCAGGCGCCCTTTGGCGCCACGTAATTCAGGAAAAGACTTTCTATCCTCTTTGTGTATTTATTGGTCCCGGTCACTTTTTTAAAATTAAACAGGAAATCCGAGATTATCTTCCCCTTTATCTGCGCATTTGACGCCTGTTCTATGGCAATCAGCCTTTCTTCAAACAGGATTTTAAGCAGACTGCAGAGTTTTTCCGCCCTTTTTGCCTCGTCAGGGGATATATTGTTCGCCAGCGCTATCAGTTTGGCATTGTCAAAATTCCCGTCCGTGCGGAAAACTCCGGCAGCGTCAAAAAGGGCCTTTCTTATGTATTCCGGTTCTTTCCTGGCCGCGTCCACCAGGGATTTTACGGATAGTTTTACAAAATCAGGCCTTCCCCTGCCGGTCCTGGCCTGGAAATAAAAAGATATTACTGCCATGCTTTCATCGAACATCCCGGCAAGCATTGCTTTTTCCTCATGGGAAAGCCTTGCTTCGGAAAGCTTTTCCGGCCGGGCCGCGTTTTCCGCCTTTAAAATCTCAAGCTTCTGCAGCATTTCTTTTTTCTTTTTTTCCTTTTCTTCCTCCATATCCATGCTTATCTGCTGTTTCATTTTTTCCAGCATGGACTGTTCCTGTTCCAGCCTTGACTTTTTCGCCTGCTCTGCGGCCTGCCTTATTTTCCCGAGCATTTCTTCCTGTTTCTTTTTCTCGTTTTCCTGCATCTCGGCCCTGAGTTCCTCCCGGAGCTTTTCCTTTATGGCGGTTATATCCGGAAATTTTTGCGCTTCCTCTATTTTCCTCAGGGTTTCCAGCTTTCTCTCAAGTTCCTCATTTTTTTGCGCGTATTTTTCCGTCTGTTCTTTTCTTATCGCGGCTTCTATTTCCTTTTTGGCGTCTTCCACCCTCTTTTTTGCCTCTTCCTCTATCTTAACCCTTATTTCCTTTTCAAACTGTTTTTTTGCATCCTCCACCCTGGCCCTGTGCGCGGCTTCGATATTTTCCTTTGCCTCCTGCTCCAGGCGCAGCTTTGCTTCCTCCACCTGCCTGCCTATCTCTTCCCCGAGCCGCACCCCCGCTTCCTCTTTTATGCGCCTGGTTATTTCCTTTATTTTATCCGACGCTTCACGGGTTATCCTCTGCTTTACCTCAGCTTCTATCCTCGTTGTTTCTTCCGCGACTTTTTTTTCCGTGGCTTCCTCTATCCGCCTTTTTGCGTCTTCCTCCATGTCTTTTTTTGCCAGTTCCAGCTTTTTCCGCGATTCTTCCTCCATACCTCGCTTTATTTCCCGTTCGTGGAGTGTTTTTGCCTCTTCTATCCTGGCTTTTGTATCATCCTCATGCCTGGATTTGACGTCTATTTCTATTTCTTCCCTGAGCCGCGACTCAAGTTTTTGTTTTATCTCTTTCTCGATCGTTTTCCTTAAATTCTCTATGCCTATCCCGTGCTGGCGTACCTGCCCGTGGCCCGCGCTTGGCGCGGCTTCAGGAACGGGTTTGAGCGCGCCTTTGGCGCCGCGCACTTCATATTCGTTCACGAGCTTTTCCTCTTCCTCGATGAATTTCTTTTTTAGCTGCTGCCTGACCTCGGCCTGGACCTCATTTTCCACCTGCCGTTCCATCAAGGCACGCGCGCGCCGGCGCTCTTCCTCGTATTCGCGCAGCAGCCTTTCTTCAGCATCTGTTAACAGGCTTTTCTTCCGTTCTTTTTCCGTCATATATGCTCCATATCAAGAATTAATTAAATCCGCTTTGTGCGGCTGCAGCGCGAACATATGATCCAGGCTGTATTTTCCCGGGCCGATCAATATCAGCGAAAGAAAAACAACGCCGGCCTCTATGGCATGGGATGCTGCATCCAGTCCCTGGCCTTTTGCCATATGCATCGAAGCGGCTATAAACATGGTAAACAGCATCAGCATGCAGGCCGGCCTGAAAAGCAGGCCAAACGCGAGCAATATGGCCCCTCCAAATTCCGCAAAAGCGGCCATAAATCCCCAAAACACAGGCAAAAAATTTATACCGTAGGTACCCATAGCCATTCCGATTGCGTTCCACTTTTCAGGCCCTCCGAACATCTTCGGGGCGCCGTGCATGGCAAACATAATCCCGAACCCGATGCGCAGGATCAATAACCCCGCATCCCTGTACTTATCCAAAAAATTCAAAACCATACCGCACCTCCAAAAGTTTGGTAAAAATCTTGCGTAAGGGCTAAATAGTTGATTATCTTAACCTTATATGTCCTTTATATTATACCTTTTTAAACTTTTACTTTTTCACTTACCAGTTTCACCAGGTCCTGCCCGTCCCCGTTTTTCAGCATCCTCTTCGGAATTATGACTGCGTTGAATTTACTGTATTCAAGGTATACGGCTTTTTTTGTAATGTAGGCTTTTTTTACGGCCTGCCATGTGATCCTGGCGCTGCCTATCGGGGATGACATTTCTATGCTGTCGGATGTGATCAACAATTTGCCGTTTTCGGCCCTGAATTTGTCGGAGGAAAAACTTTCCTTTGTATCGTAGAGTATAACCGCGGGTATGCTGAGAATATAAAGGTCCATGGCTATCATGGCAATCTCTATGAATTTGAAGTGCCATATGCCGGACAGGGCTTTATTGGCCAGTATGAACCCTGCTATGGCAGTTATTACAATGAGCCCGAGTGTGTTTAAAATCCCGGTTATACCGTTGCCGTAGTAGAGAAAAAAATGCCAGTCCCTGTATTCTTTCAAAGTGTAGTCAGCGCCTGTTTCAATCCTGGTTGCGGTCATGCTCTATCTCTCCTTTTAATGCATGTTCTAATACCATTTTATCATTGTAAAGGGCAAAGGGGAAGTAAGAAGTGAGGGCAATAGAACTGGAACAATAGTATTTACTTTTCACAACGTAACGATTGGAATTTTGTCTTTCGTTGGATAACTCTATCGTGGCTTAAATAGTTATAGCAAGATAAAACTTCCTCATCCGCCATATCTTATCCTTCAAAAAGCCTTGAATTCCGGCGTATTCCAGCTGCATATCCGGCGCCGGGTTTTCCACAACCGCTTTCCCCCGCACTGGTTCGTCACATATCAGGTCAAGACGTGACCCTCAAACTTTGACCCTCAAACTTAATCAGGATAAATATCACCACAAATTGATATTCCATGGCGGTTCTGCGGTTAAATTTATTCTCTCGAGAGTTCCCGGCATCACAAACTCCATCTTATGCGCGTGCAGCATCTGTCCGGGCTGCGGATTATCCGCGCCAAGCAGTTTTATGTCCAGCGCCATGTCCCCGTAAGTCCTGTCGCCGACTACCGGGTGGCCTATGTGTTTCATGTGGGTCCTGATCTGATGCGTGCGCCCTGTTTTTAATATTACTTTAAGCAGGGTTGTGGTTTTGTTGTTACTTACAGGTTCAAACAAGGTGTGCGCGCTTTGTCCGCCTGTCGACACGACGGTGCGGATTTTTGCCTCGCGGGAGTTCTTTGAAAGTTCCGCGGTTATCTCCCCTGCGTCTGTAATTCTGCCGTGTACCAGGCATAAGTATTCTTTATGAATGCCGCGGCTCACCATGATTTTTGTCAGCACAGAAGCTGTTTCCTTATTAAGCGCGACGATAACGATCCCGCTAGTATCCCTGTCCAGGCGGTTTATGACGTGAATTGTACTTTCGGGATACAGGGCTTTTACTGCGTTTGCCAGCGTGTTGGTTTCCCTGTGCGCGGTGGGGTGCACCAGCATGCCGGCCTCCTTATCCACGGCGATGAAGTCTTTATTTATATATATGATCTTAAGGGGGAGCTCACAGGGGATGACAATTACGGGGTTCCTGGCGTAATACATATAGCGTACATCATCAGAGTTTCTTATGATGCGGTGATATTTTCTCTGTACCTGCATGTTTACCCACACAAGCCCCTGATCAATCATTTCCCGGGCCTGCAGCCTTGTAACGCAAGCAGATGTTTTAAGGAACATATCCAAACGCGTTCCCCTGCCTGTAATGCATGCTTTTAAAAGCCTTGATTGTATGTTTTTATCCATGGTACATAATAACACTATTAAACGTATTGATTCAATAGCGATGGGTATCAGAATTGAGAATTGACCGCGCCGACTTCAAATTTATATAATAATATAGAAGTCAGCGCTAGGCCATAAAAAAAGCCCGCTTGCGCGGGCTTTTTTTATGGCGGGAGTGACGAGGCTCGAACTCGCGACCTCCTGCGTGACAGGCAGGCGCTCTAACCAACTGAGCTACACCCCCAATATGGGCGGCAGATTAGCACCCGGTGTGTGGAATACAACACCAGGACCAATTCTACGCAAACAACTCTATTTTCGATTTTCAATTCTCGAACGAATATTCAATCGAAAGTCACTGTTACTATCCAAAGAACGTTTCTAAACCGTATCTATATTATACTTTCCAGTCCCTAATTTCAAGGCTTTTTTGAACAGTCTTTTGATTTGTCCTTTGATCTATCTACTCTCACCCTTCTACTCTCTACTATCTCCATTTTTGCCAAAGGCAAAAATGGTGGGTGCTGAGGGACTCGAACCCCCGACCCTCTGCGTGTAAGGCAGATGCTCTAACCAACTGAGCTAAGCACCCTTTTTTTAAATCTCAATAGTCAAAAAGACTTAAGCGTCCCCAAAAAACAAAAAGCACTCAATGATGGACGTTTGAGCGCCAATTTGAAACGGTATACAAAATAACGTAATATACTGCAATTGTCAATTAGTATTTCAACCGAAAGCCCTTGATGATAAACGTTATTTTGGATTTTTATCCTTCGTGTTCTGCAGCATGGCCTGGTAAAACACTATGGCTGCGGCGTTGGAGACGTTCAGGCTGTCCAGTTTGCCTGCCTGCCTGATTTTTACCAGAAAATCGCAGTTCTTCCTGACCAACGGCCTCATTCCCTTGCCTTCGTTGCCCAGCACTATCGCGGTTTTTTTGTCAAAGGCTATTTCGTCCAGGAACTTTTCGCCCTCCATGTCCATACCGTATATCCAGAATCCATTTTTCTTTAAAACTTCAAGCGCCTGGTTTATGTTGACAACTTCTATGATGTCTATCATATCCACGGCGCCGCTTGAGGTCTTAAATACCGTGTCATTGATCGGCGCGGTCCTTCTTGTCGGCACTATGATGCCGGCAACTCCCAATACTTCGCAGCTCCTGATTATTGCCCCTAAATTATGCGGGTCCTCAATTTCGTCCAATACCGCTATCGTAATGCCGGTGTCATTGTGCGTGCACAAAAACTCTTCCAGGGTCACTGTTTTCACATCGTCTATGATCGCGGCTATTCCCTGGTTTTTGTCCGTACCCGTAAATTTGTCCAGTTTGTCGCGGGATTCAAATATCACCCTTACGTTTTTGGCTTTTGCGGCCGTCAATATATCGCCCGCGTCTTTTATTTTGTCTATCATGTGTATTTCCTTTATTTCCCTTTTCCCGCCGGTTAATACCTCGCGGATGACGTTCCTGCCGTATATGAACAATTTATTTAAGCTCCTTTATGATGAATGTGCCTGTTTTGGTGAATTCCAGTATGTAGCCGAGTTGGCTTGCCTGTTTTTTCAGGGCATCCGCCTTTTCATACTGTTTTTCTGCGCGCATTTTTTCTATCTGTTTTACCAGCTCGACCGCTTCTTTCGCGGGCGGCTCAAACTTCGGCTGTATTTTCAGTACCCCGGTCATTTCCCTGATATCCGATTCCAGCATCTTCAGGTTTGCTTTTATATCGCCTTCATACTTATCCACTTTCTTTCCAAGTATCAGATTTTTGGCGTCGTTTACCGCTTCATAAATAATACCGAGCGCTTTTGCCGTATTAAAATCCTCATCCAGGGC
Organism: uncultured bacterium; assembly: GCA_937889595.1. Taxonomy (GTDB): domain Bacteria; phylum Oederibacteriota; class PGYV01; order PGYV01; family Palsa-1178; genus PALSA-1178. Next base: position 66,597 of record CALAOR010000058.1, on the reverse strand, counting down.
CACTGTAAAAGACGCGATATACGGGCTTTTTTTATTGTCCAAAACACCTTCGATCTGCGCCAGCCTCTGCAATGTATAGCTGATTTCAGTATAGCCTTTTTTGACCGCTTCTATATTTTCCCTGGAAAAGTCAATCGGCCCGCGGTAGTGCGCGGACAGGTTGAACATCCTTATCACTTCAGCCGGAAAGTCGGCAATGATATCCCTGACAAAAACAAAGTTCCCTTTTGACTTGGACATTTTCTCGCCGCTTATGTTCATATACCCGACATGCATCCAGTAATTCACGAACTTCACGTGGTTTGCCGCCTCTGACTGGGCGCGCTCGTTCTCATGGTGCGGGAATACCAGGTCCGCCCCGCCGCCGTGTATGTCAAAAGTGTCGCTTAAATATTTGGAGGACATGGCCGAGCACTCTATATGCCAGCCGGGCCTGCCTGCCCCCCATGGACTCTCCCACGACGGTTCCCCGGGCTTTGAGAATTTCCAGAGCGCGAAATCAAGGCCGTTCTTCTTTTCATCGTCAACCTCCACCCTCGCGCCTTCCTTGAGCTCATCCATGTCCTGGTGGGACAGCTCGCCGTACGCAGGGAACTTATCCACCGAGAAGTACACGCCGTTCTTTGAAGCATATGCAGTGCCTTCATCAACGAGTTTTTTTATGAGTTCCAGCATCTTAGGTATTTCTTCCGTGGCTTTTGGACTGACGTCGGGCAGGTCAATGTTCATTTTTTTTATGTCTTCGATATAAGCGTCAGTGTACTTTTTTGCCACATCGCTCCATAAAACGCCCTCGTCTTTTGCCTTGTTAATGATTTTGTCATCAATGTCGGTTATGTTCTGCACAAACGTGACTTTATAACCGCGGTATTTAAAATAACTCCTCAAAGTGTCAAAAAGCGTAAACACCCTGGAATTGCCTATGTGGAAATAATTATAAACAGTGGGCCCGCAGGCGTATATCTTAACCTCGCCGGGGGTGACAGGGACGAACTCCTCTATTTTCTGTGATAACGTGTTGTAAAGCCTCATGTTTTATCCTTTGTTTGGTATTCCTGTAGAGAGGGGGCTTGCTCCCTCTCAATTGCGGGCCCTTGTCTGGCGCCCTTCACAGGTGAGAGGGGGCAAGCTCCCTCTCTACAAGATCATTGAAAAATTCAGAACATTTTACTTCAACAACACAACCGCGTGTGCCGCTATTCCTTCTTTTCTTCCCGTAAAACCCAGGCCTTCCTCTGTTGTTGCTTTTACTCCTACCTGCTTTACGTTAATTCCAAGGGCTGTTGCCAGAGTTTGCTTTATCTCATCTATCTTCGGGGCAACCCTGGGGTACTCGGCGACTACTATTGAGTCAATATTTTCAACCGAATAACCCGCGTTCTTTATAAGGATTGAGACCTGTTTTAAAAGTTCCGTTGACCTTATGCCGCGGTATTTTTCATCTTTGTCCGAAAAATAATACCCGATATCATTAAATCCGGCCGCGCCGAGCATGGCGTCCATAATGGCGTGAATGAGCACATCCGCGTCAGAGTGGCCCTCTAAACCAAATACCGCGTCTTCAAACTCAACGCCGCCGAGGTACAGTTTCCTGCCTTTAACAAGACGGTGAACATCGTAGCCGATCCCGATACGCATAAGAACTCCTTTTAGGCAATTACTAATTACAAATTACTAATGACAAATTACTAATTACTAATTAAACCCAAAATAACTGCATTGCGCTTATTGTTTGCCTTAATTAGTAATTAGTAATTTGTAATTAGTAATTTTAATAACGCAACCTTATGTTATTCTGTTAATATCCCGCCTTACCGTTACCTTAACGTTTTCTTCCTCATCCTCGATTATCTTCACCTTAATCCCCGCGGCCTCAAAAACCGATGCTTCATCAGTTGGCTTTTGGGATTTCAGGCTGCTTAACGCGTATAATTTCAGCAGTTCTTTGTACTTAAAACCCTGCGGCGTGTGGGCCGTTCTCAGTGTGTTCCTGTCTATGGTTTTTTCTATATATCCGCCTTTCACCTGCTTTACCGTCGCGAATATCCTGTTTACCGGTATTACCGCCTTTTCCTTTTTCAACGCCGTTAAGATCTTCCTGATCAGGGCCGCGCCGGCTTTTGGCCTTGCGCCGTCGTGTATCAGTACGTTCTCAGGCATGAAATCCTTAAGGAATATTACGGCATTATAAACGGAGCGGAAACGCTCAGCCCCTCCGTTTATAATGCCTATAATCTTCTTATAGCCGTACTTAACCGTCATCCTGCGCGCGTAAACCGCGTAATCAGGCGACACCACCAGCACCACTGCGTCTATCTGCGGGGTTTTTTCAAAGTTGTCCAAGCTCAAAGCCAGTATTTCCCTGCCGTTAACCTTCACATACTGTTTCGGCAGTTTGTTCTTGAACCTTTTGCCTTTGCCGGCGGCTGCGACTATAACTGCGTTCTTCATCTCCTGTTGTCTCTCCTGTTATTATCGTGCCTCGGGTCCCTTCTGTTCTCGTTCCTTTGCTCGTTGTTATAATCCTTGCCGTTCGCCTCAAACCTCGCGAATATCATCCTGCCCGCGTCCGTCTGCAGCACATTGGTCACGATTATTTCAACCTTTTTGTTCATCATCTTCCTGGCCCCGTCCACCACTATCATGGTCCCGTCGTTTAAGTAGGCGATCCCCTGCTCTTTTTCCTTTCCTTCCTTGACGATCTTGACGGAGATGCTCTCTCCCGGAAGAAAGGTCGGCTTGATGGAGTTGGAAAGGTCATTGATGTTTAAAACCTTTACTCCCTGTATCTCGGCGATCTTATTAAGGTTAAAATCATTAGTCAGTATTTTAGCGCCGAGGTCCTTTGCCATGGCCACGAGCTTCTCGTCCACGGCCCTGATTTCCTTATAATCCCTGTCCATGATCTCGATGGAGATCCCGGGATTCTTTTTCAGGGCGTTTAAGAGGTCCAGGCCCCTTCTTCCTTTGTTCCTTTTCATGTGGTCGGATGAGTCGGCTATGAACTGCAGTTCCTGCAGTACAAAGCGCGGCACTATGAGCTGTCCTTCCATGAAACCTGATTCACAGATGTCGTTAATCCTGCCGTCAATGATGACGCTGGTGTCTACCAGCTTCTTTGACAGGTTCATTTTCTTAATTTTCCCGTTATAAATTATGAACTGGGCTATGATAATTATTAAGAAAATAACGGCTAACACCGATGATACTACAGATGCTAACATTGTTGCATTTGTCATTTGTTTTCACCTCCTTTTATAGTTTATTTGATTCCTTGAATGATACTGTCATCATTGCAAACAATGACAACGCTTCCTAAAATTATATCAACTTCTTCAGTTCGCTTACGTTGCCTATTTTCACCACTTCCATGGTTGTCTTGACAGCCGCGCTCCTTGCCGGTATTACGCACGCGGTAAAACCCAGCCTTTCGGCTTCCATGACACGCTGGTCTATGAACTGGACGGGCCTTACTTCGCCGTCCAGGCCCAGTTCGCCTATGTACGCCATTTTGGTCGACACAGGGCTTTCCTTGTAGCTTGAATAAATCGCGGCAGCGACGCCCAGGTCGCAGGCTGTTTCCATTATTTTAATGCCGCCCGCCACATTTATGAATATATCCTGGTTTTCCAGGTGCAGTTCCAGTTTCTTTTCAAGTATGGCAAGGACTATCAGGAACCTGTTGTAATCTATGCCTGTCACGGTCCTCTGCGGTATGCCGTAGTTGCGCCTTGCCGTTAACGCCTGTATCTCAAGCAGCAGCGGCCTCGTGCCTTCCATGACCGTCACTATGCTTGACCCGACCTTATTGTCTTTTAAGCTGTCCAGGAGCATCTTTGAAGGGCTTTTTACTTCCTTTATGCCTTCGTTCGTCATTTCAAATATCCCTATCTCATTGGTGGAACCGAACCTGTTCTTCACGGCCCTGAGTATCTTAAACTGGTAATATTTTTCCGCTTCAAAATACATGACCGCGTCAACCATATGTTCCAGCATCTTGGGCCCCGCTATGTTCCCGTCCTTTGTCACGTGGCCTATGATTATTATGGGAATGCCGCTTTTCTTTGCCGCGTACATGAGCTGGGCGCAGCTTTCCTTTACCTGGTTTACGCTGCCCGCGACCGAATCCAGGTCCTCCTTGAAAGTGGTCTGTATGGAATCTATGACCGCAAGGGCCGGCTTTTCCTTTTCCATGATCGAAGTTATCTTTTCTATGCCTGTCTCGACCACAAGTATGAGCTTTTCGGCCTTAACGCCCGTCCTGTCGGCCCGCAGCTTTATCTGCTCCAAAGACTCTTCACCGGAAAAATACATGACCTTATTCCCGGCCAGAGCCACTTTATCGGCTATGGAGAGCGCCAGCGTGGATTTCCCCACGCCCGGTTCCCCGCCCATCAAAACAAGAGAACCTTTGACAATGCCGCCGCCAAATACACGGTCGATCTCTTCCATGCCGGTTTTAATGCGCTGTTCGTTCTTTACGTTTATGTCGGCAAGCGCGCTCATCCTAGTCTCGTCAAAACCTCGGTATTCACCGGACTTTTTCCTCTCAATTACGGTTTCTTCGATGTATGTGTTAAACTCACTGCATACCGGGCAGCGACCCAGCCATTTGGGCGACGACGCGCCGCAGTTTGAACAGCTGAATAAGGTCTTTGTTTTTGCCAAAATGTTCCTTTCCGATATTTTGGATCGCGGATTCCGTTTATATACTCAGGTCCTTCGACGCGATCTTCCCCTTCACCATGGCTATAAAATCCTCCAGCTTAACGTCCTTTGTTTCTTCGCCTGTGCGTTTGCGGACCGACACCGTATTGTTTTCCACTTCCTTATCGCCTATTATCAGCATGTACGGTATCTTATCCATTGTCGCAGTCCTGATCTTCGCGCCTATTTTCTCGTTATCATCATCAAGCTTGGCCCTTATGCCGGCTTCTTTGAGTTTTTCAACCAGGCCGCCCGCTATCTGCGAGGAGCGGTCCGTCAGTGTAAGCACTGCCGTCTGGATAGGGGAGAGCCAGACCGGGAAAGCTCCTTTGTAATGCTCTATGAGAACCCCGAAAAATCTTTCAAGCGAACCGAACAAGGCGCGGTGTATCATGACCACCCTCTGTTCCTTTCCGTCTTTGCCTATGTAGTTAACGTCAAACCTCTGCGGCAGGTTAAAATCAACCTGTATGGTCGAGCACTGCCAGGTCCTGTTCAGTGCGTCTTTTATTTTTATGTCTATCTTGGGCCCGTAAAAAGCGCCGCCGCCCTCATCCACGCTGTACTTTAAGCCGGCTTTTTCAAGGGTGCGCCTTAAAGCCGCTTCCGATATATCCCAGGCTTTTATCTCGCCTATGAACTCTTTCGGCCGCGTGCTTAAGAAAACCTCAAAGCCCTCAAATCCGAAAGTTTTAAGTATGAAATGTATGATCTCTATGAGTTTGTCAAGTTCTTCATCCAGCTGGTCCTCGCGCAGGAATATGTGCGCGTCGTCCTGGGTAAAGCCCCGCACGCGCATCAGTCCGTGCAAAGTCCCCGACTTTTCATACCTGTAAACCGTCCCCAACTCGGCCCATCTCAAAGGCAGGTCGCGGTAGCTCCGCATGGATGTCTGGTAGATAAGTATATGAAACGGGCAGTTCATGGGTTTTACAAGATACTCCTGCTCGTCCATAACCATGGAAGGATACATGGAATCCTTGTAAAAACCAGTATGTCCCGAGGTGTTCCACAGGTCGATTTTTGCGACATGGGGCGTAAACAGCAGGTCATATCCGCGTTTTAAATGCTCGTTCCTCCAGAAGTCCTCAATCTCTTTCCTGATTATCGCGCCCTTGGGGTGCCAGTATATCAGCCCGGGCCCGAATTCCTCATGGGTGGAAAAAAGCCCGAGTTCCTTCCCGATCTTCCTGTGGTCGCGCTGTTTTGCTTCCTCTTGCACCGTAAAATAATCGTCAAGCATTTTCTGCTCGGGAAAAGATATCCCGTACACGCGCTGAAGCATTTTGTTTTTTTCATTTGCGCGCCAGTATGCGCCTGATATCTTTGTCAGCTTAAAAGCTTTGATCTTCTTTACCAGGCCGATATGCGGCCCGCGGCACAGGTCAGTGAATTTATCCAGGGCGTACAAACCGACCGTGGGCGCGTCAATACCCTCGATTATCTCAACCTTGTAGTTCTCGCCCATATCAGTGAACATTTTAACAGCTTCCGCCTTTGTTACCTCGGTGCGTTTAAGCGCGGGATTGAGCTTTATGATATTTTTCATTTCTTCCTCTATTTTAAGCAGATCATCCTCTGTAAACGATTTATCCCTGTCAAAATCATAATAAAAACCCTCGTCTATGGACGGACCTATGGTTACTTTTGTCTCAGGGTATAAGTTCTTAACCGCCGCGGCCATAAGGTGGGATGTGGAGTGCCAAAAAACCTGTTTGCCTTCCGCGTCATTAAAAGTGATGACTTTCATGGCGCCGCCCTCGTTTAAAGGCGCGCCCATGTCAAACAGTTTTTCCCCGACTTTTACAACCAGCGCCCCCGTAAGGTCGACACCGGCCTCCTTGAGGATATCGGAGGCTCTTTTGCCTTTTTCAACCTCTATATCTTTCCCGTTCAGGATTATCTTTATGGCGCCCATTTGTTATCTCCCGTTGTTCATTCTATATTTTTATTTGTGAGGAAAAAAGTGAGCTGTTCGAGTTCCAGCGCCACATCCACATTTCTTACAATGATTTTTTCATCCTTTAAATGCTTTCCCGCGAAATTCAACACGCCTTTTATGTCCGTTTCCTTAAGCCTTGCCATGACCGCATCGAGCGAATCTTTCGGGGTTGTGATGACAACTATGTCTATTTTTTCCTTTTTTATTACCTTCTCGATCTCATCCATGTGATATATCCTCGCGCCGTCCAGTTCCCATCCGACTTTTGCCGGGTCCACGTCAAAACCCGCGATTATCTTGAACCCCCTTGCCTGGAAGCCCGGGTACATCAAAAGGGCGCGGCCCAGGTTGCCCGTGCCCACCACGGCGAGTCGCCACTGTTTGTGCGTGCCGAGTATCTTTGATATGTGTTCTTTGAGCTGCTCGACATGATAACCGAAGCCGCGGCGGCCGAACTTCCCGAAATACGCGAGGTCCTTCCTGACCTGCGCCGGGTTCAGCCCGATGCTCCGGGCGATCTGGTCCGATGAAGCATACTCGGTGCCGGATGAAGCAAGTTCGGAAAAACATTTCAAATACAGTGACAACCTGTTTACGGTAGGCAGGGGTATCCTATTATTTGGCATTTTCATCCTCCTTGTTCACATTTCCAAAATTAATTATATCATTGAGCTTGAAAGTATTATGGTCGTGGGATTTCATGTAGTCGTCTATCTGTTTTTGTTCCTCCGTGGCTTCCAGGTCCTTGGCCAGGAGCATTACTTTTTTCGCGTCTTTTTCGATCTTGTTGATCTTTACTTTTATTACGTCGCCTTTTTGATTCCTCAGCTTTGCCTTGTTCCGGATGCCTATCTTCGAGGTCACGCCCTCGGCCAGAAGGACAGTCACCGAATTGTCGTCGATCTCGGTTATTTTCGCGTCAATATACGCGCCTTCCTTGAACCTGGATGTAAAAAGCGCCCACGGCGATGCATGCAGCTGCTTTAAGCCGAGCATTATCGTGTATTTTGACTTGTCAACTTCCATTATCTTCAGTTCCTTTTTCTCTCCGGTAACCAGCACCTCGGACAGGCTGCTAAAAGGGTTCCAGGATATGTTTGACGCGTGCAGAAAAGCGTCAATATTTTCTTCAAGTTCTATCACGGCCCCTTCGCCTTCAACCAGGGTCCTGACTATCCCGAAAACCCTGGACCCTACCGGATACCGCTCTTCCATCGAGTTCCACGGGTTCTTTTCCAGGCGTTTTACGCTGAGTATGACCCTGTTCTTTGCCTCGTCGATTTTCAGGACGCACGCCTTGAGCGGATCTCCTTTTTTATACACGGCTGACGCGTCCTTTATCCTGCGGAAGTATGAAAACTCCCCGGCCGGGACAAACCCTTCCAGGCCGTCACTTACGGATACGGTCATGCCTTCCGGGAATATTTCATTAACGCGGACATCAAGCCTGTCGCCGGGCTTGTAATTATCCATAAACGACTTGAACGGGTTCTCCCTGAGCCTCTTTGCGCTTAAGACCACCCTGCCTTTTTCATTGGAAACAACCAGCACGTCCAGGGTCTCTCCTTCCTTGAAGCCTTCCTCTTCCGGGCTTGACCCGGTTTTCCATGAAAGCTCCGCGAAAGGTATGAATGCTTTTATCGACTCTTTTTCAACTTCTATCCCGTCAGGCAGCACCTGTGCCACCGTGACGGTTGTTTTTTCATTTAACGCATAAACCCTCGCCACAGTCTCACTTTCGGTTTTTTCCTTTTCGGTCATGTATTCCTTATATGAGACAACCACGTTCCTTTTCTCCTCGTCAAGCTGTATGATCTTAAGCGGCAGTTTTTTTCCCACGATATCCTCCCCGTACGCTTTTGAATGCGACATGGGAAGAAAAGCAGTGACATTTGCCCCAAAATCTATTATAAAACCGCCTTTGACCGCCTTGGTGACGGATCCTTCTATGAAACCGCCGTCCTTGAACGCGTTCTTTACTTTTCCAAACACTATCTTCTTATCCGCGATTATTTTGGAAAGCAGCACAAAGCCGTCCTGTGTTTCCATCCTTTTTACATGGACATCTATGTCATCGCCCTCGCTTATAGAATCGTAATAGGCGTATTTGGAGGTTTCCTCTTTCGGTATGACCCCTTCCGACTTGTAATTAATATTTACAAATATGTCCCCGTCGCTCTTGCGCAGTACTTTTCCTTTTATTATCATGCCGTCTCTGATCATTTGTCGTCTCCAATTTTCCTGATTTTCATTACAACTTCATCTATCAAACCGGCCGGCGTGGATGCTCCCGCGCTGACCCCGGCGCTTTTCTTTCCCTTAAACCAGCTTTTTTTCAGTTCTTTTGCGCCTTCCACATGGTACACATCTTTAAGTATTCCGGCGCTTATTTCAAACAGCCTCCTGGTATTTGCGCTGTTCTTCCCGCCCACTATGACCATGATATCCGACTTTTTCGCGAGCTCCAAAGTGGCTTTCTGCCTGTTCTTTGTCGCGTCGCATATGGTATTAAAAACGCGCACCTCGGCACACCTGTTTAAAAAAGCCTTTTCAAGTATGCCGTTTATTATTGCATTATATGTCCCGGCATTCTGCGTCGTCTGCGAAACAATCCCTGTTTTTTCCTTCATGTCCAGGCTGTTTATCTCTTTTACCGAGCTTACCACGACGCCGTTGCCCGCCGTGTAACCGAGTATGCTTTTTACCTCAAGGTGCTCGGCGTCGCCCGCTATGACGACCCTGTAATTCTCGGCTGTCAGCTTTTTCACTATCCGGTGTATTTTCTTTACATACGGGCACGTGGTGTCAAGCACGCTTGCGCATTTATCACGCAACAGCTCTTCCTCTTTTTGCGTGATACCGTGCGTGCTGACAATGACCGAAGAGCCCTTCTTAACAGCGGCAATCGAATCCACGTGCTTTGCCCCGGCTTTTTCCAGCCTTAAAACTTCCTGCGGGTTGTGGATTATTTCATGGAAAGAATAAAGTTCCTTCCCTTTTTTTTCTTTGGCGTATTTATACGCCATATCCATGGCCCTCTCCACCCCGAAACAAAAACCCGAGCCTTCAGCCAGCGACACTTTCATTTTATTTTTTTTCCGTGCGTTAACAGATATTTTTCCTTCAGCTTTTTTATTTCAGCCATTATTATCGCGGTTATCTCTATGTACGTTTCCTTTTTTTCTTCCTTTTTGAACTGCTCTTCAAACGACAGCGGCTCGCCGAAGATCAGGTCCATCTTTATAAACGGCAGCGGCAACAGGCTTGCTTTTTTCCATGCCTTAAAGCTCCCGTTTATGTATACGGGTATTACACGGCACTTTGATTTGTAAACAAGCATGCCTGTTCCCGCCTTGCCTTCATGTATCTCCCCGTCCAGTGTCCTGGTTCCTTCCGGAAAAAGGCTCACTATATGCCCGGATTGCACGGTGGATATGACCTTGTCCCACGCATTCCTGTCAACTGACGCCCGTTTTATCGGTATGGCCCCGAGATAATGAAGGAGCGACCCCCACACGGGGAACCTGAACAGCGTGTCGCGCGCCATGAAACGGAACATCCTGCGCCACGTGGATATCCCGATGAGCGGCGGGTCAAAAAAACTTGAATGATTCAGGGCCGCGATAAAGCCGCCGGTTGACGGGACGTTTTTCGAGTCGATTATCTCGGTAAAATAAACCAGCCTGAAAAATATCCACATGAACAACTTGGAAAAATTATGCACTACGACAAAGAAAAACAGGTCTATTTTTTCCACAAGCTTCATTATTTCACCGATATTTTCTTCATTATGTCGAAAAAATCCGGAAAAGAAGTGTTCACGCACTCCACGTCTTTTATCAAAAGCCCGTTTTCACCGGACAAGGCGGCAACGGAAAACGCCATGGCGATCCTGTGGTCCGAGAATGAATCTATGTCCGCGTACTTGAAAGGCGAGCCGTTGTTCCCGTATATGACCATGCCGTCCGGCGCCTCATCCACTTTGATGCCTATCCTCTTTAAATTCTTTATTATGGTCTCTATCCTGTCCGTTTCCTTGTACCGCAGTTCTTTCGCGTCGCGGATTATCGTCCTGCCCGTTGCGAATGCCGCGGCAACAGCTATGACAGGTATCTCATCGATAAGCTTCGGTATCATGGCGCCGCCTATGGTTATGCCTTTAAGCTTTGATGTTACGGCTATGATATCACCGACAGGCTCGTTATTTTTATTTTTCAATCCGGTGACCCTGATCCTGCCGCCCATTTTTTTCATGACTTCTATGAGCCCGGTGCGTGTCGGGTTCAGGCCCACATTCCTGACCTTTATTATGGAATTTTTCATCATAAGCCCGGCTATAATAAAATAAGCCGCCGATGATATGTCGCCCGGCACGAACACGGGCTTTGCCTTCATTTCTTTCCCCGGTTTTATGGTTATTATCCCCTTTGACCGGGTGATGGGGGCGCCGAAATACTCCAGCATACGCTCGGTATGGTCGCGCGATACCACGGGTTCTTTTATGACGGTCTTTCCCCTGGCGCCGAGTGCCGCCAGCAGCACAGCTGATTTTACCTGCGCGCTTGCCATGGGCATTTTATAATCTATGCCCTTAAGCGTGCCTCCGTGTATGATGATCGGGGCTTTGCCCTGGTTGCTTTCAAACTTCGCGCCCATGAGAGCAAGCGGTTCCATAACCCTGGTCATGGGCCTTTTTACTATCTGGGAGTCACCTGTAATTATTGAGGTGAAATTTTTAGCGGCGAGAACGCCCGTGGTCAGCCTTATGTTGGTGCCTGAATTGCCGACATCCAAAGTCTCGTGTGACTGCCTTAAGGACCCGGCGCCCCTGCCGTAAACGTAATACTTATCCTTTATCTTCTCTATTTTAACGCCGAGCGCACGGTAAACTTTTATTGTGTTTAATGTGTCTTCGGCTTCCAGAAAATTTGTTACCACGGTAGTGCCATGGGCCATGCTTCCCATAATTATGGCCCTGTGTGATATTGACTTGTCGCCCTGTACAATTACTGTTTTCCTGCAGTTTTTCGCAGGTCCTACATGCATCTTTTTCATTTAATTGACTCCCTTAAGATCCTTGACTTTTTAATATATTCCTTCAGATCTGAAATTTTGCTTTTATCTATCATATAGGAAAGAAAAGCAAGCTGCTTTACATACGCGTCCACGTTCCTCAGTATCTCGGCTTTGTTCATCAGGATTATTTCCGCCCACAGCGCCTCATTTGAAGCGGCGATCCTGGTTGCATCCTTAAATCCCGGGCCTATGATGTCTTTATTCTCAAGTATTTCTTTTTCATGCGATACTACCATGGCAAATGCGGCCAGGTGCGGAAAATGACTGATCCCGGCAATGCACTTGTCGTGTTCCAAAGGCGTCATGGTGCTCACGCGCATGCCGAGCGTTTTCCACAGCCTTATAACCGCGGCTGCCTTTTTTTTATCCGTCTGCGCGCCGGGCGTCACTATGCAGGCGCCTTTGTCATAAAGCCCCTCTTTCATGTTCTCAATGCCGGCTTTTTCCGAACCGACCATGGGGTGCGACCCCACAAAATTCCGGCCAGTGTCAAAAAGCCCGATCTTATCCGCTATGGCGCCCTTAACGCTGCCCATATCCGTCACTATGGTATTCTTTGAAAGATACGGTTTAATATCCATAAAGGCCTGCGGTATCATCATAACGGGAAGCGATATGACAACCAGTCCGGCGCCTGTTATGCCGGTTTTATGATCCGTGGTTACGTCCGTTGCCGCGCCCTTTGATTTGGCAATATGGAGCCGCTTTAAGTTCCGTCCGAGCCCGGTTACGCGCTCCGCTATCTTTTTGTCAAGCAGGGACAGCCCCAAACTTCCGCCCATCAACCCCATGCCGACTATGGTCACTTTTTTAAACATCATTTTCATAAAACTCCATTCTTTATATCGTCCTTCCGACGGCTTTTGCTATCTTCTCAGTCTCTTTCACCAGTTCCCTGTATTCCGCGGGTACCAGCGACTGGTCGCCGTCGGACAACGCTTCCTCGGGGTTAGGGTGAACTTCTATGAGCACTGCGTCGGCGCCTGCCGCGACAGCCGCCCTTGACATGGGCATGATAAGCGATTTTTTGCCTGTACCGTGGGTCGGGTCAACCGCGACCGGCAGATGCGTCAGGCCTTTGACCAAAGGCACCGAGGATAGATCCAGCGTATTTCTTGTGGCAGTTTCAAAGGTCCTGATGCCGCGTTCACACATGACAACGTTCATGTTCCCGTTCGCGAGTATGTACTCGGCCGACATCAGCCACTCCGCCACAGTCGACATCATACCCCTTTTTAAAAGCACGGGTTTTTGCGTTTTGCCGACTTCCTTTAAAAGCTCAAAATTCTGCATATTTCTTGCGCCTATCTGGAACATATCCGCGTATTTATTGATAAGCGCCACATGCCTTGTATCAAGCACCTCGGTGACAACAGGCAGGCCGTACGTATCCCTGGCCTCGGCAAGCATTTTTAAGCCTTCTTCCCCAAGCCCCTGAAAAGCATAGGGCGAGGTCCTCGGCTTGAAAGCGCCCCCGCGCAGCATGTGCGCGCCGGCTTCTTTTATGGCTTTTGCCGTGGTTAAGATCTGCTTGCGGTTCTCAACCGAGCACGGACCGGCTATCATGACAACTTTTACGCCGCCGAATTCAACGTTGCCGCATTTGACAATTGAATTTTCTTTCTTGAAATCACGGCTGGCAAGTTTATACGGTTTTAATATCTGCATTACTTTCTCAACGCCGGAAAACCCCTCAAAAGGGACACCCTGGAGTATGCGTTCATCGCCTATGATCCCGATGATCGTGGTTTCCTTGCCTTTTGAAATATGCGGCAGGAGTTTATATTCCTTGATCTTCGCGCACACATGGTCCACCTGCTTTTTTGACGCTTTCGGCTTCATCACAATGATCATTTCCAAACCTCCGTGTTTTTATTGATCAATAATTTATCCCTGCTATAATACAGCTTTCAGGGCTTTTGCCAATTTTTTGTTTTCTTCCATCGTCCCGATGGTTATCCTCGCGAACGAATCAAACTGCGGCCTGATTATCACGCCTTTCTTAAGCAGCGCCTCAAAGACCACCTTTGAATTCGCCTTAAACTTCACAAATATGAAATTCGCGTGCGACCGGACAAATTCCATACCCAGTTTTTTAAACTCCGAGCACAGGTATTTTTTTCCTTCATTGTTTGTCTTGACCGTATTTTTTAAGTGTTCCCTGTCCCGAAGCGCGGCTTCGCCGGCTGCCTGGGCGATCATATTCGCGTTAAAAGGCGGACGGACGCGTTCGATTATTTCTATGATATCCGGGTCTGCGGCCGCATAACCTATCCTGATGCCGGCCAGCCCGTATATTTTTGAAAAAGTCCGCAAAACAACCAGATTGGGATATTTTGCCAGGTATTTAATCCCGTCCGGATAGTTCTTATCCTGCACATATTCAAAATACGCCTCATCAAGCGCCACGATGGTTTTCAGGCCGACTGCGGACATGAACTTTTCAAATTCTTCCTTTGTGATAATTGTCCCCGTCGGATTGTTCGGGTTGCATAAATATACAAGCTTGGTTTTATGGGAAAGGCGCTTTATAAACCCGTCAATATCGTGCCTGAAGTCCTTGTGCGGGATCTGTATGGCAATGCCGCCGACAGTGTCTGCGGCGATCGGGTAAACAACAAAAGACAGGGCCGAGAACATCACTTCATCCCCGGGTTCGACAAAAGCTTCGGCTATCAGGTTCAGGAGCTCATTGGAACCGTTGCCGAATACCAGCATGCTTTCCCTGATCTTAAGGTGTTTTGCGAGAGCGCGCCTTAAGTAGTAAGCGCCGCTTTCAGGATAGAGATTGACGGACCTTAATTTCTTCTCCATGGCTTTAACAGCCAATTTGGAAGGCCCTAACGGGTTTTCATTGGAAGCAAGTTTAATGACGTCCTTAATCCCGTGTTCACGCTGCACTTCTTCTATGGGTTTTCCCGGCACATAAGGCTTGATATTCATGACGCTTTTCTTTGCCACATCCGCGAACTTATTCATCGTTCAAAACTCCCACAATCATAATCCCGAGTTTTTATGTGCCTCGGGTTTTAAATAGCCGTTTTAGTCATTTCAAACGGTATATCCCGCTGCAATTAGCCGGGCTTGTGAAACCATTTCACAAGGAAGTTCATTATAACCTTATTCCACGGTACTTTCAATAAAAAACATAATCTTCGGCCGTTTTGCCCATAGAAAAAAACGCCTTTAAAGTAAAGGGTATTATTGGGTTTTGTCATGCGGGATAAAATAGTTTGGAAATAAAACCCGCTAAGTTTTTATATATAATAGCGTCCAAACCTTCGGCTCGCACGCCGGAGTGTATTTGCGAAGGCGGGTTGATCAAATCTCGATTTTCGATTCTCGAACATGCACAGTGCTTATAGGATACGCCTGGTTAGATTTTTTGCCTTGTTTTTCAAGACGATGCTAAAAACTAAAATACAAAAGAATCTAACCAAACCTTTTTACTCTATTTGCACGGGTTTGAGAATCGAAAATCGAGATTTGATCAACGTGAAGTTTGGAGGGAATTATATTAAAGGGATGGCCCGGCCTTTAGTACACCCGTATCGGCAGTATCACGAAGGTTATCCCCTGGTGATAAAACGATTGCTGCATCTGGAATACAATATAGTTGTGAAGCATATTGTTCATGAAAGTATCTTCCTTAAAAACCAGCTGGCCGCCGAAGAATATGGGTTCGGAATACTTGTCCCTGATCTTCGGGACTATCTTGTTCGCTTCCTCCACGACTTCGGTCCCTATTGAGGTATACCCCTCGGCGTAGAAGCCGTTTCCCTTGAAAAAGTCCACATAAGAATTGACTTCGCCCGTAATAAATGTCTGCAGTTTGTCAACCTCATCCGTGCCCTTGAAATTGCCCGTGTCGATAACGCCTATTTGCGCGAAGATAAAGTTCTTAAACGTGTTCCCAAACAGCCTTACCACGCTTAGAGCCGTATGCATGCCCAGGCCGTTAAATCCGTTCACAAAAACAACCGCTGTCTTTCCGGACGGGTCGTATGCCGGGTCTTTTATCTTTTTCTTTTCATCGAGTATCTCCGGCGAGTATGTTGCCGCGGCTTCTATCAGCGAATCCAGCTTCAGCAGTTGCTTGCCAGTCGCATTATAATGCTTTTTGATATAGAAACAAAGGAACACCAGCCCCGACGTGATAACCACCGTGATCCAGCCGCCTTCTTTAAGCTTTACGGCGGTGACCACCACAAGGATAAATGCCGTCATTACAAAACCCACGGCGTTGACAAGAAGCTTTCTCTTGCGGTTCTTCTCTTTTTTATCTGCCTGCCACCAGTGTATAACCATGCCGAGCTGCGACAGTGAAAAAGTTATGAAAACGTTTATCGAATACAGTACAACCATGTATTTTACCGACCCTTTGGAAATAAACAACGTGCAAATGGCCGCCAGGCTCATGATAAATATACCGTTTTTTGCCACTAGCCTGTCCGATAAAAGCGCGAACCTTGACGGCATCCAATGGTCCTTGGCCATGTTCGCGATGACCCTGGGTCCGTCTATGAACCCGGTCTGGGCCGCCACGAAAAGCAGCGCGGCTTCGGATACCAGGGTTATCTGGACAAAAACCGAACCGAAAGAACCCCATCCTTTGACCACGGTCTCAAACAGGACCGCGTTAAGCGTCCTGCCAGCCTGCGGGGTCACCTTATAAAGGACATATGAAACGGTTATTCCCACCACAAGAAAAGTCAGCGACGATGCCATGTATAGCATGGTTTTTTTCGCATTTTTCACCTTTGGCTCGGCGAATATATTGACGCCGTTGGAAACAGCTTCTATCCCGGTGAAAGTACCGGCTCCCATGGAATAGGCCTTCAGCATAAGGACCATCATCCCGCCGATTCCGAGCACTGAAGCCGTCGACTTGATATCCATTACCGTCTGGGTAACCACCACATGGGCGTTCCCGGCATTGACAAAAAATGAATACATGATTATGATAAGGTGGGTGACGACAAAAACTATAAATATCGGGGATATAACAGCTATGGATTCCTTAACCCCCCTTAAGTTCATTATCATCAGCAGCAAAACCCCGCCAATGGCGACCCAGAACTTATAAACCTGGAAATGTACCGGTAAAAAGGAAAAGAGAGCATCTGCTCCCGAGGCTATTGAAAGGCTAATAGTCAGCACATAATCGATGATAAGGGCGGATCCCGAGATAACGCCAAGCTCCGGGGAGAGCAGTTTGCTCGCCACCAGATAGCCGCCGCCGCCCGCCGGGAAAAGTTCTATCAACTGTGAATAGCTGGCGCTTACCACAAATATCGTTATCATTGTGGCCAATGCCACGAATATGCCGAGTGCATAATGGGCGCCAAGGGTCAAAAACGATTCTTCCGGCCCATAGCACGACGAGGTCATACCGTCGGCTCCCAGCCCTATCCAGGCTAAAAGCGCGATTAATGAGATCTGGTGGAATATTTTCGGATCGCGCACGCTTCTTGCGCCGCCGATAAAAAATTCCTTTGTTTTCCCGAATAAACCCTTGTGGTTCTCCATGTTTCTCCTATTAAATCAAATAAAGTTATGCCGATAAAAAATATGATTATTGGGGGATTTTACTGCTTTTCGCCGGCAGGTCTGAAAGCCCGCGGCCATACCTGCCCGCAGTGCCTTATCTTTGTATGCTTTTATAATTTTTGTCCTATATAGAGCCGTCTAATAACAGCCGTATACTTCAAAGTATCCTTGATGCAATTTGAAGATTATATAGGAAAACATGCAAAAAGCAAGAGAATTGTAAGTCTTGAAAATAGCATTAAAGGTCTGTACATATTTTTTATCCAACGCTGCATATTATCACTAATTCTTTATTGCATTTTTTGCAGGCTCAAGGGAACGGGGATTCAAAAGCAGACCGCCGTTTACACCGGGGATAGGCTCTTCCTGGATTGCCTGCTGAAGGGTTGATAATATATCCTGACACATAAAAAACACCCTGCGTTTTTGTCCAAGGGACATTGCAAGAGAGCGGACATTCGTATTTTCCCGGGAAAGCGCGAGGATCTGTATCCTAATGCCGCCGAATAACTCATAATCAGATTTCGCAGTTTCAATATCCGGATCCCCCTTTAATTTAGGGATTATACTAAGGCCTGCAAAATCTTTTTTTACCTGCAAGTCTTCCCTTGCCATCAACGCTTCCATATCATCCATTTTTTTGCCGCTTTCTTCCGCGATGTGAGGCGCAAGGAGAGCCTGTATGCGCAGCGCCGCGGTCTGCGCGCCAAAAGCATACAACGCGATTTTTTCCGAATCCGGAGAACCGGCGCTTTTCTCCACAAGCCTGGAAATGCTGGTGTTCATTTCCTTTAACTTTTCGGCAGCCGGACCAAAGGCAAGACTATAAGCTTTCAAATTTGTATTCTTTACAGCCAGGTCCAGCAAAATCCCGTCGATACGCCGCAATTCGATGAATGCCGCAGAGAATCGGGCAAAAAGATCTTTTTCTTTCCCGGTTCCGCCCGCTGTCAGGAGTTCCCCCAATTTCACCCGCTCCTGCTCCACTTCCCCGGCGGCCTTGCGCGATTGATCCGCAAAAGTCCGCGAATCCTCGTCTGTAACGGCCAAAACAGCGCTTTTTTCCGCTTCAGAGGACGAGGTCAGGGTCAACCTCATGCCGGACACGAGGTCCGACCGCAATACCTTAGACGATATTTTTTCAGCAGGACTCTGCCCTGTCTGAAAATGCAGCACAATGACGGTAATCACGGCAAATACAACGCCGCCCGCAGCCATCCATAAAAACTCCCTGATTCCTGCCTTGATCATCATGATATTGCCTCCTACTGCACTCTCAGCAATTTATTAATTTAATCGGGATTCTTTTTACCCATCAACTTCACGCACTTTTCCGCAGCAATGGCGGCAAAGTTGGCTATTGCGGTTATAAAGTACCTGTCCTGCGGAAGCATAATCGAAAGGTCCGTTTTCATGGCAATAACCCCGGTTGTGCCGCTTTTTGCCGTCATTGGAAAAAAAACATATTCCGAGGCTACCAGTGTCCTGGACCCAAGCCCAGCGGGTTCTCCCTTTTCATATACCCAGTTGGCGATGGCATGATCGTTCTGTGACATCAGAGCGCTTTCCACGGAATGGGCCCAGACTTTAAGTTTGTTGTCACGGTCCTTGAATATGACCATGTTCGGTTCTTTCAGCACCCTGCTTAAATAAGCCGAAACTATCCCGGCAACTTGTTCCAGTATGTCGACATTTATCAGCTGTATCGTTTCTATTATCTCACTGTTCTTATTTTCAACCGTTGATTCCATGACAGACTCGATGGAAGGCACCCCAAGCAGTTCCCTTCCCATCTGCTCGAGCGTTCGTATGTTTTCCAGCCTTATTCTTAACGCCTCTTTTTGCCGCCTGAACAGCCGTGTCAATTCGGCCATCGCAAAGGAAACCGCAAGGAATATGATCAATTCAACCGCATATTCCGGATTTGTAATGGTCAGCGAATAATAGGGTTTGACAAATAAAAAGTCATAAAATAACACACTCAACACAGACACGAATATAGCCGGCCCCATGCCGAACAAATAGGCGCTTGACACGACGGATACCGAGAATATTGTGGAAAAACCGCCGATATTAAACACCTTGTTCAGGACAAATCCGACGGCAAGCACGGGAATTAGGGTCAGCAGGCTGTAAAAATAATCCAAAACCTTAAAGCCCTGCCTGACCTGTGCTTTGCCTGTCCCTGGTTCTTTTTCATTATCCTCAAACTTTGGTTCTATCAGGTATATGTCTATCTCTTTTTTTGAGTTGATTATCTTGGACGCCGGCGACAGATTGAACATATCCGCCATGAATTTTTTAGGCGGCTTGCCCATCATTATTTTTGTGATCTTCTCGCTTTCGGAGAATTTAAGCACTTCTTCGGCGACGTCGCTTCCGGAGATTGTCCGCACCTTGGCCCCGAGCTCCTCTGCGAATTCGAGCGTCTCGGCCAACTTTGCCCTTGTGGTATCGTCCAAGTTCAGCTGCGAAACCGATTCTACATAAAGAGCATACCACTCCGCTTTTGTGGATTCCGCCAGTTGATAGGCTTTGCGGATGAGCTGCCTTGAAAAAGGCGACGGCGATACACAGACAAGAAGGCGGTCCGTTACCGGCCATGGCCCCATAATTGCCTTGGCTTTCATGTAATTCACAAGTTCGGTGTCAAGTTTTGTCGCGACCCTTCGCAGGGTTATCTCGCGCAGGGCAAGCAGGTTCGACCTTTTGAAGTACTGCTCAACAGCTTTTTTTGCCTGCTCGGGTATATATACTTTTCCTTCCTTCAACCTCAGATGCAGTTCTTCTATGGGAATATCGACAATCTCAACTTCACCGGCTTCATCAAGCATGCTGTCAGGCACGGTTTCCTGCACCTTGACCCCGGTCACCCCCGCAACCACATCGTTAACGCTTTCAAAATGCTGTATGTTCACGGTGGTATATACGTCTATACCGTTGGTGATAAGGTCCTCGACATCCTGGTACCGTTTTAAATGCGTAAAACCCGGTGCGTTTGAATGCGCCAGTTCATCAATTAAAATTACTTTTGGCGCCCTCTTCAAAGCCGATTCCAGGTCAAATTCCTTTAGTACAACTCCCTTGTAATTTATTTCCTTAAGCGGCAGGACCTCAAGGCCTTCCAGAAGAGCTGCTGTATCAGCCCTCTTATGGGTCTCTACCACGCCCACAACCACATCGATCCCGCGGGCCTTTAATGAGCGCGCCTGTTCGAGCATGGAATAGGTCTTGCCCACGCCCGGGGCGTACCCAAGGAATATTTTCAATTTTGCTTTTGAACCGCTTTCCATTTTAAGTTCGTTCAATAGCGCCTGCGGGTCTGGTTTTAAAACTTCGTCATCAACACCCATTATTCCTCCTCGGAGAGCCTGTAACCTATGCCCGGCTCCGTGGTGATATAAACCGGCCTGTTCGGGTCCGGTTCGATCTTATTGCGTATATTACTCACAGTCACCCTTAAAAGATGCATCGCGTCGTCTGTTTCTTCATCCCTGTTCCAGATATCTTTCAGTATCCTCTTATGTGTGACAACCCTGCCGCCTGATATAACAAGCATTTTTAAAAAATCATATTCCATCGGCGTAAGCTTTACAGGTTCCTTTCCTATCGTGACCTGGTGCCTTGCGGTATCCATTGTCAGCTTTCCGGTTTTATAAACTGTATCAGCCGTTCCCGGCTGTATTCTCCTCAGCACGGACCTTATCCTTGCCAGAAGCTCGCCCGCGTCAAAAGGTTTTGTCAGGTAATCGTCCGCGCCCATATCAAGCGCCGCTATCTTATCCGACTCATCGTCCCTTACAGAAAGTATTATGACAGGCACATTGGATGCTTTTCTTATATTTTTTAACACATCCAATCCGTCCATGTCCGGCAGCCCAAGGTCAAGAATGACCAGGTCCGGGTTTAAACTTGCGGTAAGTTCATTGGCTGTCGCGCCGTCTTTTGCCTCGCTTACCGAATACCCTTTTGACTTAAGGGTTGCCTTTAAAAAAGACCTTATGGTCCGTTCATCATCCACCACAAGCACGCTTAACCCCGGCTTATTTTCCATGTTTTTCTTCCTTTATATATGCCGGAAGTTCCATGCATATCGACGCGCCTCCGGCCGGATTGTTTTGGGCCCATATCCTGCCATGGTGGGCCTCAACTATCCCACGGCAAATAGACAAGCCAAGGCCGCTTCCCGCCACCTGCCTGGGTTTTTCGGCCCGGTAAAACTTGTCAAATATGCGTTCAAGGTCCTTGGCCGGTATGCCGAATCCGTTATCGACGACTTTTATAAGAACATTTTCGCCTGAAATCGCCGCTGATATTTTTATTACCGATTCAGTCGCGGAATATTTTACCGCATTGTCTATGAGGTTCATAAAGACCCTCATCATCAGGACAAAATCCATGGGCACTTCAAATATACCCTCCGATATGTCAACAACGGCTTTCCTGTTTTCCATCCTGTCCTTCAATACCCGCAAAGACGAACCTATGACATCACGGAGATCGCAGGGTTTGATATTTATTTTCAGGGTCCCTGATTCAACCCGGGTTATATCGAGCAGGTTGCCTACAAGCCTGTTTAAGTGCAGCGATTCCTCATGCGCGGTTTCCAGCATTTCGGAACGCACCTCGGGGTCCATGGAGTCAAAATCCTGTTTTAACGTGCTTAAGGCGCCGGTGATGGAAACCAGCGGAGTTCGCAGGTCGTGCGAAATGGAATTAAGCAGCACTGCCTGAAGCCTGTTGTTTTCTTTTGCCCTGTCGGCCAGCCTGGCCTCCTCCGCGAGGATGGCGCGCTGAAGCGCGACGCTTGACTGGCTGGAGAGAGCCTCTATCATTTCCATATCATAAACCCCGTTATCCCACTTGTAAAGCCCCAGTACGCCTATGGTTCCCTGGACGGTCTTCAGCGGCACGTACAACCCCTTCGAGGCGGCAAGAGTTCGCGTCAAAGCCCCGGCCGCGGAACCGTTGACCAAAACCCATGTGGCAACAGCGCGTTCGTGCTCGTCAACCGGAAAATCAGCGTCAGCGGCAGTCAAAAAAAGCTCATTTGAACGACCGGTGTATATGGCCGTGGAGCACTCAAGGAGCTCTCCGGTATTTTTTTTTATAGCTGCGGCGACCTCTTCAATGGAGTCGCTCGCCGCAAGTTCCCTGCTTAACCTGTATAGCACAAGTGTCCTCTGCTCGCGACCCTGCGCCTGTCTGGCCTGTTCCCTGGCCCTGGACGCCACAAGGCTCACAACTATGCCCACGACAAGGTATCCGGCAAAAATATATATGTAGCTTAAATCACTTACGGCAAATGTTAACAGGGGATGGACAAAGAAAAAATCAAACGCCAGCACCCCGAGGATCGATGTGAATATGGACGGCCACATCCCCCACCATACCGCGCTCAAAACAACGGCCAATATATAGATGACGGCAAAATTCGCCGGGTCAATATGGCCGTTGAGTAACAGGCACAAGACGGTCACGGTTCCCACCATGACCGCGCTTATGATATATGGCAAAGCCTTTATACCCTGCTGTCTTAACACTATTTCAAACCCTTTATTTTCTTCATGTTTTCATTATATCATACTTTGGGATTGATTTTATTTTGCCGCGGGCTGCGGCAGAATGTCAAAGTCAATGTCAAGCTGCACGGTCCATGTCATATTGCTTCCGCCGACAAAAGTTTTCGCTAGCGGGAAAACTGGCCCTGTAAGAAGTGTGACATTATCAGCGAAGTATATGTATACGCCGCCGCCGACTGCCGACATCGTATTTTTGCCGCTGAAATAATCCACGGCAACAATAAATTTGCTGAACTGAGGCGATGTGTACGCTAACATGTAGCCGTTATTGTCAGGGTTTCCGCTCTCATTGACAAGAAGTTTCTTGTTGCCGGTGTATCCGCCAACCGCGAATGTCCCGATATTATCAAAAGTCCTCTGGATAACCGCGTATAAAATGTTGTAATCAGTGACATCCTTGACAAAACCGGCGTTGAATATACCCGCAGCGAAACCTACAGGCATCAGGGCATTTTCGCTCCAGCCGATCTTGGCGTTGACGTAATGCTCGGTTTTAGTTGAAACACCAAGCCCCGACGGCAGCAAGGCGTCATAACCCACTTCCGCCTGGACTTCCTTAAAAGGCAGCACCCCAACCGTGAATCCGTAATCCACCGGCAGCATGTTGATATCCCTGACATAAGTGTCGTAACCTATGTGCCCCTTCATGAAAGGCTGGAAATAGGTCGTGCATGGCGTCCAGTATACAGAAGACGGTGTTGCCATCAACAAACTTCCAGTCAAAGCCAGCGCCATTACAAAAAACAGGATCATTTTTTTTACCGCGTCTTTAATCATTTCTTTACCTCCATTTTAGTCTGTATTTCTTTGACTTATTTAGCCTTAACCGTGTCAAGATACAGGTTGAGTTTTAGGACGTTTACCCTGTCCGGCCCGATAAAACCCAATAATGCCCCCTCTTTAAGCTTATAAACAGCTTCAAGAACTGTCTTTTCATCCAATCCCCTCGCGGCCGCCACGCGTTTTGTCTGCCACTGCGCGGCTTTTATGGTTATCTCGGGATCCAGTCCGCTTGACGATGTCGTAAGCATATCCATGGGAATGAGTCCGGTGTTAAGGGGATTCATTTTTTTCTCCTTGTCAGCCCTGTCAAGAACAGCCTTTGCCAGGTCCGGGTTGGAAGCCGCAATATTTGACCCTCCCGAATTGGCCGCGTCATAAGACACTGCCGACGGCCTGGGGTGGAAATATTCCGGTTTCTGGAAATCCTGGGCGATAAGGACGCTTCCGGTAACTTCGGCGCCTTTTTTAACAAGGCTGCCTTCTGCCTGGAACGGGAATAAAACTTTTGCCGCCGCCCATACCGCGACCGGATACAATATCCCGGTTATGACGGTGAGGATGACAAACATTATCAGTGAAGTTTTTATTATCTGTTTCATTTTGTTTCTCCTTTTATTTTGTCTGTGTAGGCGCAACCTTTATCCGTATTCTACGGACAATAGGGTTGCGGCCTCAGTCTTAACGCGGAAAAACCGCCATTCATACAAGATCCGCAACCCTATAGTCCGTATAAGCAAAGCGTTACGGATAAAGGTTGCACCTACACAATCTAAAAATAATTTTTAATGCGCCAGTCCAAGCGCCACAACGATCATGTCTATCAGCTTTATGCCTATGAACGGCAGGATAACGCCGCCCAGGCCGTATATCAGGATATTTGTCCTGATTAGTTTTGCCGCCGACTGCGCCTTATACGGCACTCCCCTTAACGCCAGCGGTATAAGCGCCGGGATGACTATGGCGTTGAAAATAATGGCCGACAATATGGAACTTGACGGAGATGCCAGCCTCATTATATTCAGCGCAGCCATGCCGGGAAACATTCCGGAAAGCATGGCCGGGATTATCGCAAAGTATTTCGCGACATCATTGGCTATCGAAAACGTCGTAAGCGAACCGCGCGTGATAAGTATCTGTTTCCCGACCTCGACCACTTCAATGACCTTTGTCGGATTGGAATCCAGGTCAAGCATGTTTCCGGCTTCCCTGGCCGCGGCTGTGCCGGTATTCATGGCTATGCCGACATCTGCCTGCGCAAGCGCTGGGGCGTCGTTCGTGCCGTCGCCTATCATGGCGACCATATGGCCCTCGTCCTGGTATTTCTTTATCAGGGCGAGCTTGGTCTCGGGCTTGGCGTTTGAAAGGAAGTCATTTACGCCCGCTTCCGCGGCGATAGACGCGGCTGTCACGGGATTGTCTCCAGTGATCATGACGCTTTTTATGCCCATCAGATTAAGCTGTAATAGCCTCTCTTTAATGCCGCCTTTGAGTATGTCTTTAAGCTCTATCACGCCGAGCAGTTTTGCGTTTCTGGATACAACAAGCGGCGTGGAGCCTTTAAGGGCCACTGATTCAACCAGCGAATGCAGGTCCTCGGGAATGACACAGTTTTTATCAAGCGTTTTGACGAATTCCACCATGGATTCTGCCGCGCCCTTCATTATCTTCTCGCCGTTCATGTCAATACCGCTCATGCGCGAGTTTGCCGAGAACGGAATGAAGTTGACCTTATCAGCCGCGCCGAATTCATGCTGCCGTATATTGAACCTGCGTTTGGCAAGAACCACGACTGACCTGCCTTCCGGAGTGTCGTCTGAAAGCGACGAGAACTGGGCCGCAAGCGCGAGTTCTTCTTCGGTCACTCCCTTTACAGGAAGAAATTTATCCGCCTGCCTGTTGCCAAGAGTTATTGTGCCGGTTTTGTCAAGCAGCACCGTATCCACATCGCCGGCCGCCTCGACTGATCTGCCAGAAAAAGCCAGAACATTAATCCTAAGCAGCCTGTTCATCCCCGCGATGCCTATGGCCGACAAAAGCGCGCCAATGGTCGTGGGGGCAAGGGCAACAAAAAGCGCAACAAGCCATGTTATGTTGAATGACTGTTTCATAAAAGTCGCGTACGGCTGCATTGTAGCAGTGACAAGCAGGAATAACAATGTCAGTGCAGTCAATAAGATATTAAGCGCCACTTCGTTCGGTGTTTTTTTCCGGACAGCGCCTTCAACAAGCTCTATCATCTTATCCAGGAAGCTCTCGCCAGGATTGGAAGTAATGGCGTATACTATCATATCTGACAACACCCTGGTGCCGCCTATGACGCTGGAACGATCCGCTCCCGCTTCCCTGATGACAGGGGCGCTCTCCCCGGTCACAGCCGACTCGTCAACGCTGGCTATACCCTTAACAATCTCACCATCCCCGGCTATCAGATCACCCGGTCCGGCGATACACAAATCGCCTTTCCTGAGTGACGAAGCGGGAACCATGGTAAACTGCGTCGAATCTTTTGACTCGGTCTTTTTCGCAAATATATCCTTTTTCATCTTTTTAAGGGTATCAGCCGTGGCTTTACCCCTGCTTTCGGCAAGGGCTTCCGCGAAATTCGAGAATATCACGGTCAGCCACAACCAAACCGATATATGCAAGGTAAAGAAATCCATTGTTTTCCCGCCGGTTGAAGCCGCAGTGTATACAAAATAAGCCGTGGTCAGGAATGCCCCGATGTAAACGCAGAACATGACCGGGTTCTTTACCATGTCAGACGGCTTAAGTTTCATCAAACAATTCAACAATGCTTCCCTGATTACAAGTGAGTTCATCTGTTTTTTGTCCTGCTTATTTTCCTGTTTATTATCCATTTTTTTATCCATCCTTTAGCGTATGCCGCTGAAAAGTGCCATGTGGTCCGCTATGGGGCCCATGGAGAGCGCGGGCAGGAACGTAAGCCCGCCGACAAGAAGTATGACCATCACAAGCATGAAAGCGAATAACGCGTCATTTGTGGGAAGCGTGCCGACCGAAACCGGGGTGACATTTTTGGCCGCAAACCTGCCCGCGAGCATAAGCACCAATATCATCGGAACGAACCTGGCTACGAACATATTTAACCCTAAAATAAGGTTCCAAAAGCCGGTGTTCGCGTTAAACCCCGCGAAAGCCGAACCGTTATTGCCCGCGGTTGAGGTTGCGGCGTACAGCATCTGTGAAAATCCGTGCGGCACAGAACCCATTGTCGAAGCAGCCGCACCCGGCACATATACAGCTATTGCGGAAACGACGAGCATCATGATGCCCGAAAAAAGCGATGCTGCGGCCGTTAGCTTGATCTCGGTGGGCCCTATCTTCTTTCCCAAGTATTCCGGTGTCCTTCCAATCATTAGCCCTGCCAAAAATACCGTAATAAGGGCGAATAACAACAGGGTGTACATTCCCGACCCCACACCCCCGAAAATAAGTTCCCCGAGCTGCATGTCAAAAAGCTCGATGAACCCTGTCATGGGCATATTGCTGTCATGCATATTGTTTACGGCCCCGCAGGACGTGACTGTCGTGACTACAGAGAATATCGGAGAGGCTCCGCCAAAAAACCTGGTCTCTTTGCCCTCGCTCGGGATGTCCTTGGCCGATATGTTGGTTACTGCCGCACCCTTTGCAAACGCCGGGTTTGGCGCGGTTTCGTAGTAAACCGCACCCGCTATAAAGATCGCGAATGTGATAAAAACCGCGTAGAAAAGCGCGCGGCCCTGCTTGATATCGTGCACAAATTTCCCGAAGGTGAATATCAAACCCGCTGGGATGAGAATTATAAGCAGCATTTCCAGTATATTTGAAAGCGGCGTCGGATTTTCGTAAGGATGTGCGGAATTGGCGTTAAAGAATCCGCCTCCATTTGTCCCAAGTTCCTTTATGGCCTCCTGTGACGCAACCGTGCCCTGGCCGATGACCTGTTTAGCGCCCTCTACCGTAACTGCATGCGTGTATCCGGAAAAATTCTGCGGCACGCCCTGCCATACCAGAAATAATGCCGATATTATCGCGATCGGGAGCAGCACATACAGGCAGCTTCTGGTCAGATCAACCCAGAAATTCCCGAGGTCCCTTGTCTGTTTCCTGACAAGCCCCCTGATAAGCGCCAGCGATACGGCTATACCCGATGCGGCGGACACAAAGTTCTGCACGGCCAAGCCCACCATCTGGGTAAAATAACTCACTGTGCTCTCGGGCGTATATGCCTGCCAGTTGGTGTTTGTTACAAAAGATATTGCCGTATTTAAAGCCAGCCGCCACTCCGGCGCCTTTAACCCCTGCGGGTTTAAAGGCAAAAACTGCTGAAACATCATAATGGCGAACAGCACGATTAATCCAAGGATGTTAAACGCTATAACCGACAAAGCGTACTCGGCCCAGCCCTGCCCCGAATCCTTAACCCCGCTCACCTTGTATATGAACTTTTCCACGGGTTCCATAACAGGGGAAAGAAAATTACGTTTCCCGTCAAAAACAAGGTACATGAAATTTCCCATGGGTTTTGCAACCAGCAATACCAGCACCAAAAAAAATAATACTTCCGCGATAACCTTAATATCCATGATATTCTCCTATTCTTTAATTTTAAAAAATGAAACCAGCAGATAAATGAACAACCCTATGAACACTACCAAAGCAACTGTCCACATGCGTTTTCTCCTTTGATTTATTTGTTATACCAAATATACCCCAAAAGGCGGGATAGACAAGTCAAATTAGCGTCAATTCTTTTAACCGCTGTTTGGCCCATGACCCAATAGAACCCAAAAAATTCAGGGACAAATAAAATACCGTAAATAAAATTTGAAGGAAGGTGGGTTTGTTGATTGTGTAGGCGCAACCTTTATCCGTATCACTTTGTTTATACGGACTATAGGGTTGCGGCCTTTGAATGAGATGGGGTTAAACAAAACAACGTTAGAACAAAATCCGCAACTTGGGCTTCGACTGAGCTCAGCCGAAGTCAAGGTTGCGTCTACATAGAACGTTTAATTGGGCCATGAACCATAAGACATTGACCGAGCCAGCAGGTTTTTGCCCTTACTTCAGCACTTCTTATCCTGCTCAAACATGAGCTTTGTCTGGCTGTCCTTGAAATCCACGGGATAATCGCCGTCAAAGCAGGCCATGCAGTATTTTTCTTTCCTGCCGCCCACGGCCTTGACCAGGCCTTCCATGGACAGGTACGCCAGGGAATCAACCCTCAGGTATTTTTTTATTTCCTCAGAGGTATGGCTCGTGGCTATGAGTTCCGATTTGGTCGGGAAATCCATGCCGTAAAAACATGGGTTCAGTATGGGCGGCGAAGATATCCTGTAATGGATCTCTTTCGCGCCCGCGTTCCTTATCATCTTGATTATCTTCCTGCTTGTGGTTCCCCGCACTATGGAATCATCCACCACCACCACCCTCTTGTCCTTGATGATGCCTTTGACCGGGTTAAGCTTTATCTTTACCCCGAAATCCCTGATGGACTGGGTGGGTTCTATGAAGGTCCTTCCTATATAGTGGTTCCTTATAAGGCCCATGTCATACTTGACGCCGGAGCCTTCGGCATAACCTATGGCGGCCGATACGCCCGAGTCGGGCACGGGTATCACAACATCCGCGTCCACGTGGGATTCCAGAGCAAGCTGTGTTCCCAGCCCGCGCCTTACGTCATTTACCGTCCTGCCGAATATGTAGCTGTCCGGCCTGGCAAAATATATGAATTCAAAAACGCACATGGCGCTCCTTAAGCGGTCGGCGTACTTTATAGACTGCATGACAGGCTTGCCTGAGAGCGAGTCCTTTGAAAATATAACTATCTCGCCCGGCTCAACCGTGCCTATGTGCTCGGCGGATACCAAGTCAAAAGCGCAGGTTTCCGACGCCACTACATACGCGTCGCCGACTTTTCCTATTTCCAGCGGCCTAAAACCGTTCGGGTCCCTTGCCGCAATAAGATAATCCTTGTTCATGATAACAAATGAAAAAGCGCCCTTTAACCTGCTTAAGGACTCTTTTACAGCGTCAATAAAATCCATCTTATTATACATGGCGATCAGGTGCACCAGAACTTCGCTGTCTATGGTTGATTTGAAAATGGAACCGCGCTCTTCCAAAGTCCGCTTTATCTCATCGGCATTGACAAGATTTCCGTTATGCGCCACGGCAAGCGGGCCGTTTATGTAGTTTATCCTCACGGGCTGGGCATTTTCCAGGTTTGACGAACCCGTGGTGGAGTAACGCACATGGCCTATGGCCATGGGTCCGGGCAAACGCTGAAGTTCTTTCTCGTTAAATATGTCGGCTACTATCCCCATCTCTATCTTGTCATGGGCCTTCCCGTTCTCGTCCATGGTGACTATACCGGCCGACTCCTGGCCCCTGTGCTGAAGCGCGTATAACCCGAGGTAAGTCAGCGTGGACGCTTCCGGGTGCCCGAATATGCCGAATACGCCGCAGGCTTCCTTTATCTTGTCGTTATCATTAAACATATTTATTGACTCCCTTGCTCCAGAGTTCGATCAGCTCGTCGAGCAGAATATTTATTTTCTCGCAGTTTTTCTTTGATGCCCAATCCGTGTTTATCATGAGCCTGTTGCCCCCGGTTTTTCCTATTTCCGAAGCCGCGATCCTGTTTTTTGCGGCTATTTTCCGTAATGCGGGAAGGTTTGCCCTGTCCACGGTCACGATTATCCTGGACTGTGTCTCGCCGAACAAAAGTGCGTCCAGGCGCAGGTCGGACTGAAGTTCTATGAAAGCGCCTATCGGCTTGTCCCCGTGCAGCGTGCCTGTGATGCAGCACTCGGCCAAAGCCACTGCCAGCCCGCCTTTGCTCGTATCATGCGCGGACTTTATGATGCCTTTTTTTATACCCTGCCTGCATGTCTTCTGCACGGCTATTTCCTTTTTCATGTCTATGTCGGGCACCGGCCCTTTTATGATGCCATGCACCACTTTCAGGTATTCCGACGCGCCTATCTCGTTCTTGGTCTGTCCGAGCAGGACTATGACGTCATTATTATCCTTAAAATACTGCTTCGCGTACCTCTTTTCCTTTCCTGTAATATATCCAACCATGCCCACGACCGGCGTCGGGTATATGGCGCCGCCGGGGCCTTCATTATAAAAACTCACGTTGCCGGAAATAACAGGCGTCTTTAAGGCTTTTGCCGCGTCGCACATGCCCTCAACCGCTTTTTCAAACTGCCAGAATATTTCCGGGTCCTCGGGGTTGCCGAAGTTTAAGCAGTTTGTAAATGCCACAGGCTCGGCCCCGCTGCAGGAAACATTCCTGGCCGACTCGGCCATGGCTATTTTTCCGCCTTTGAAAGGGTCCAGGTACACATACCTGCCGTTGCAGTCAACTGCCGTGGATATCATGAAGTCCCTGTCTTTTACGTCTATGACAGCCGCGTCGGAACCCGGCAGTATCACGGTATTAGTCTGCACCATGTGGTCGTACTGTTCCCAGATATTTGACTTTGATGCTATATTCGGGCACGCCATAAGTTTTTTCAGCACCGCTTCAAGGTCCTCAGGTATCCGGACATCGTCGAGCTCTATGTCAATGTCCTTTAAGTACGCAGGTTTTACGCCTTTTTGTTTTTTCAAAGGGAAAAGCGGGTGATTGGAATCAGTCAAAGGATAAACCGGTATATCGGCCACAACAACGCCTTTTTCGATTATAATGACATTGGGCTTTTTGATGACCTTGCCTATGACGCTCGCGTGCAGGCCCCATTTATTCAGTATCTTTTCCACCTGTTTTTCCCTGCCTTTTTTTGCGACTAAAAGCATCCTCTCCTGCGACTCGGAAAGCATGATCTCATAGGCATTCATTCCCTTTTCGCGTTTTGGCACCTTATCCATGTCAAGTTCTATGCCCACGCCTCCCCTAAATGCCATTTCAGTGGAGGATGAGGTAAGCCCAGCCGCGCCCATGTCCTGTATGCCAACCATTATTTTTTTATCAATGAGTTCCAGCGTAGCTTCTAAAAGCAGCTTTTCCATGAACGGGTCAGCGACCTGGACGGACGACCTGTTCTCAGCCGTTTCTTCGGACAGTTCGGCGGAGGCAAATGTGGCCCCGTGTATCCCATCCCTGCCGGTCAGCGCGCCTATATACATGACCGAGTTGCCCAGGCCCGATGCTTTGGCCTTGATTATTTTTTTCTTTTCCACGATGCCTATGGTCATGGCGTTAACCAGGCAGTTATCCTCGTATGAATCTTCAAATACCGTCTCGCCCGCGACGGTCGGCACGCCCATGCAGTTGCCGTAAAACGCTATGCCTTTTACAACCCCGGACATAAGCCTCTGTGTGTTCATGCTTTCAGGATTTCCAAAACGCAGGGAGTCAAGCCCCGCAACCGGCCTCGCGCCCATGGTAAATATGTCGCGCAGTATCCCTCCGACCCCGGTTGCCGCGCCCTGGAACGGCTCCACGGCAGACGGATGATTGTGCGATTCTATCTTAAAAGCCACGGCAAGGTCGGTGCCGGTATCTATGATGCCCGCGTTTTCGCCCGGTCCCTGTATCACGAATTTTCCTTTATGGGGGAATTTTTTCAGGGTTGGTTTTGAATGTTTGTAACTGCAGTGCTCGGACCACATGGCCGAGAATATGCCCAGCTCCACAAAGGTGGGTTTGCGGCCGAGTATGGTCAGTATGTTCTTATACTCTCCGGGTTTAAGCCCGTGTTCCTTTATTAATTCATCAGTTATTTCGAGGTCATTTGCCTTGTTGTATTTGGACATACGTTATAGCTCCTTTATAAGTACTTTTTTACGTGATTAACTATCGATTGAAAAACCAGGTTGCCGTCGACGGAACCCAGCCTGGCCGACATGGCGCGCTCAGGGTGGGGCATCATGCCCATTACATTGCCTTTTTTGTTCATTATCCCGGCGATATTATACAGCGAACCGTTCGGGTTTGAATCAACATTTATTTTCCCCTGTCCGTCGCAATACCGGAAAACAACCTGGTCGTTTTCAATAAGGGAATTAAGCGTCTTTTCATCACAGAAATAATTGCCTTCGCCGTGTGCGATCGGGACCCGCAATACCTGCCCCTTAACACACTTGTTTGTATAGGCTGTTTTATTATTTTCCACGCTCAGATGGATAAACTTGCTTATGAATTTAAGGTTCTTATTCACGAGCATGGCGCCGGGCAGGAGCCCCGCCTCAAGAAGTATCTGAAAACCATTGCATATGCCTACGACCATCTTATTCTTCTTTACCGCGAATTTCTGTACAGCGTACATGACCTTTGAGAACCTGGCGATAGCGCCCGTCCGCAGGTAATCGCCGTATGAAAACCCGCCCGGCAGCACTATAACATCATATTTCATTATATCCTTTGATTCGTGCCATACGAAATCGGCCTTTTCTCCGGTGATGTCTTTAATTGCCCAAAGGCAGTCTTTATCACAGTTGGACCCGGGAAAAACAACTACTCCGAATTTTACCATTGCATCGCTCCTAAAGTGGTTTAAGTGGTCTGTAATCAAAACTCAAAGCCCCGGTGAAAGCAGGTCTGTCCCTCACTTGGGCTTTGAGCTTTGGTCCAAGCTATTCAATCGTAAACGTGTACTTTTCGATATTAGGGTTTGCCAGAAGCTTGTCGCATATTTCGTCTATCTCTTTTTTCAGGTCTTTACCGTCATTTTTCGTGTCTATTTCTATATACTTGCCCATTTTTACGCTGTCTATATTTTTGTAACCCATTT
The DNA here is from genome assembly GCA_937889595.1 of uncultured bacterium. GTDB lineage: Bacteria > Oederibacteriota > PGYV01 > PGYV01 > Palsa-1178 > PALSA-1178. Next base: position 33,208 of record CALAOR010000058.1, on the reverse strand, counting down.
TATCGAGTGCGAACTGCACCGTCTTTCCCTGAGGGTCCAAAACTCCGTCTTTTAACGTGACATATATCTTTACCTTGGCCATGACCTTTTCACCTCTGGTTAAGTTTTGAAAATGACAAAAATATTATATAAGAAAAGGGGGATTTTACAAGGATATTTTTTTGCGCAAAATAAACCGTTTCGCAGCATGCTGCGGAGTATTTGGCCCGGGTATTATTTAAGTCCCTCATAAGGACAGTACGCGCCCGGACAAAGACCCAGGCATGCCTTACGCGCCTGAAAATACGTTCAAGGACGCTTTTTTTAGGTGATATTATTGCCCAATTATGTTATTATTTATAAAACCAAACAACGGGTGAGCGATGAACTACATAGACATAGTACTGATTATTACAATAATAATAGGTTTTTCCATAGGCTGGAAGCTGCGGGGCGTGCTCATGGTGGTTATACCGGTCGCCTTTCTTGCAGGCATCTTTGTTGCAAATACCAGTTATCACTTTTTTGCCCTCGGCCTCGTCAAATATATCCCGACAGAATCAAAAAGGTTTCTTATTTCATACGTCATAGTATTCCTTATTGCGAGCAGCATACTTGTTTTCATAGGCGTGTTTTTGTCCAGGTTCTTTGACTTTTTTAATATGGCTTTCATTGACAGGATATTCGGGGCCGCTATTCTCATCACGCTTCTCTTGATCCCGGTTTACTTTATATTTGACAAGGCGGCCGGGTTTGGAAAAATAAACTTTGCGAAAGATACCGCAAAATCGTTCCTTTTCCCCTACTTAAAAACATATATTGGTTTTCTTTTTAAAATACCGGTCTTAAAACACCTGGATATGGTCAAGAAGATCCTGAAATAACCTTTTCCCCGGGCCTCCTCTACGGCTTCTTGAATTCTCTGTAAATATCCTCGATTTTTACGGCGTTCTTTTTAATTTCCCTTATTTTTTTCCGCCTTAAAAATATGACCACCGCAATGCTTGCCAAAAGGAAAAAGCCTATGATCGCGAATATTATTATAAAATTAAGCTTAAAGATCAGGCCTGCCGCAATGCCGATGCCCATCAGTACGATAACAATTCCGAAAACTATATTCATCATTATATAATCCTTGAACCACCCGCCCAGCCTGTGAATGGCTCTTTCAACCTGTTTTTGCTTTGCCTCATCGCCAGGCAAGGGCTTTGAAGCCGCGTTCTGCCTGAAAGTAATTATGCTGTCTATGACTTTAATCTCCTTATCAATGAATTCATTGCCGGCAGTGCCCCTGCTTTTTTCATACCATTTTTTCAGGTCATTCAGGCGGTTGTACTTATCGTAAAATGCTATAAGCAGGGTGTGAACATGCTCATTATAAAAATCAAAAGCAAGTGCCTTTAAGTACATGCCCGCAGCCTGTTTGTCGTTTTTCTTGTCATACGCATTTCCGTATTTGATGTATATGTCAGCGGCTGGAGGGTACCCTGTGTCCAATGCTTTTTGATAGTAGTCCATGGCCTTGTCATAATCGGGTGTACCGAGAGCTTCTTCGCCCTTTTTTATAAACCCGGCATATAATCCCTGCCTGTCAATATACGCGCCGCATAAAGGACAATTGTCGGGATTTCCGTCTATATGTGCTCCGCAGTGAGGGCAGTTCATAAGGGCTCCTTAAGGCAATTACTAATTACGAATTACTAATTACTAATTGAACCCAAAACGACTGCGCGGCGCGTCGCTAACCGCCTTAATTAGTAATTGGTAATTTGTAATTTGTTTTTATTTGTACGGGCTCGGGTATATCGAGAACCTCAGGTTATAATAACCCATCCACGCGTATCCGCCGTCATAGTGGATGTATGCAATGTCAAAGTTAAAAAGCCTGTCTATATGGGTGTTTATAATGTATGTGTTCGGCAAAAACGCGTTTTTGTTCAGGCCGGGCGGCACGGTTAATTCAAGTTTTACGCCGATTTTTTTAAATATGTCCCTAGATAATCCGAAGTAATAAGAGTTCCAGACCGGCGCCGAAGTATCCGAAGCCCTGGAATCATTTGGATTACTCTCCCCGATTATTGAGCTCACTATGTATGTCAAATATCCTGCCGCACCTTTTGCCTTATCTCCTTTATAAAACCTGAACCCTTGTGTATAACCCGCGTACATAGTGGTATCCAGCGCCACGTCCTTTGCGGCAGTTAAGTAAAGGCTTTGCTGTCCAAGCACACTGTCTTTTGTGCCTAAGTTTACCCCGCCGCCGTTCGCCGCATTCTGTGTCGAAGTCGAACCGCCTATGTTGTCCTGTAACAGCATGGAATACATCAGTCCCGCGCCCAGCGACGGCCACCAGCCGGCGCCTTCATTGAAGAAGGTCCATTTGGCATCCAGGGATAATAGCCATACGCCTATTTTTGAGAACGTATCCGCCTTTTTTAACTCGGCAATATTATGCTCGCCGGCTATCGTTCCTATGTAATAAGTAAATCCCATGTCCACGTTAAGCCCGTTATTGTCAAAAATATTATTCCTGTACGCCGTCGGCATCAGGCATAAATTTGTGCGCGGTCTCGGGTATGGCACGGCAGATACCGTATCCGTCATTTTTGATTCATTGCCTTTTATATCGATCGCATCCATCTTATAATAATACCGCAGGCCCGGTTCCACTTCTTCATCAGAATAGTATGCCTTTGAAAAAGGCACAAATTTCAGGAAAGCGCTTTCCTCCGGTGTTTTGCCCCTGTAAAAATTGTAACCCGAGACCGGGAAAGAACCCTGTCCGGCCTGCGACCATTTTAAAGTAACGCTTTGAATGTCCTGAAAAGCCTTCATGCCGGCAGGGACCTGCGGCATTGTAAGGTCAGCCGACTTCGCGGACTGCGTCTTTGACATGTAGGCATTTTTGCTTGTGTCCGTCGCTTCAACTTTATAATAATAGACAGTGGATGTCAAAACATCGGAATCCGTGTATACGGATGTTAAAAAAGCATCTTTGTTGATCTTTAAATAATCGGCTGCCTGCGACCTGTAGACATTATAGTAAACATTATCCTTCTGTTTCGGGGCCCAGGAAAGCTTGATCCCGTCCTTTGCAGTGGTTTCAAAATTTATAATCGCCGGGCTTAGATCCACAACTGCGGGTATTGTGGACGCTGCCGCGTCAGCTGTAATTGTAACTTTGCCGGCCGCCGTTGAAGTCAAAGCCGTTGCAGTTGAAGTCAAAGCCGCAGCGGTTGAAGTCAGCGCCGCTGCAGTCGCTGTCAGGGCTCCACCTATAACACCCGGAGCCGCCATATTTGGCGCGGCTGTAATGGTTACAGCGGCAGGTTGTACTGCGGGCGAGGCAGTTGCGGTGGCTGTAATTCCGGCCGGGGATGACTTGGTTGCTTCCGCGCCAATAAACGGCGCGCATAATACCATGAACGCGAAGGCTAAAATTATTTTTTTCATTTTTTTAGGAAATTCCTTATAAGTTTTTTCCCGTCCTCGGTTAAAATAGATTCCGGGTGGAACTGTACGCCTTCCATGGGGTATCTTTTGTGCCTTACGCCCATTATTTCGCCCTCTTTCGTCCACGAAGAAATTATCAGGTCCTTAGGCAGCGTCTTTTTTTCCCCTACAAGCGAATGATACCTTGTTGCTGTAAAAGGGTTTTTTATGCCCCTGTACACGCCTTTTCCGTCATGATATACGGGTGAAACCTTGCCGTGCATTATCCTGTAATTTACCTTTATTTTCCCGCCAAGCGCCTCTATCATGCACTGATGTCCAAGGCACACGCCGAGAATGGGTATTTCTTTCATAAAGCTTAAAATGACCTGTTTTGATATACCCGCATTTTCCGGCCATGACGGCCCCGGTGATATCACTATATTAGACGGCTGGAAAGCCCTTATTTCTTCTATTGTAATCCCGTCATTTTTGACCACCGTAATATCGGAAGCCGTTTCCCCTAAATACTGCACAATATTATAGGTAAATGAGTCGTAGTTGTCGATCACTAAAACCTTCATTGAAGCTCCTTTTTATCATGTTATCAGCTTATATTTCCGGCCCTTTTTGCCGCCTCAAACACCGCTCTTGCCTTGCTCAGCGTTTCCTGGTATTCAAATTCCGGCTTTGAGTCAGCCACCACACCGCCGCCCGCCTGCATGGTTATTTGTCCGTTGCTCAAATATATGGTCCTTATGGAAATACAGGTCTCCATGGCGCCGGTAAAACTTATTATGCCCACGGCCCCGGAATACGGCCCGCGCTTGTATTTTTCCATCTCATCTATTATCTGCATGGCCCTGACCTTTGGCGCTCCCGAAACCGTGCCTGCCGGGAACGTGCTTTTAAAAACATCAAAGGCGTCCACGCCGGGTTTCAGCTTTCCAACGACGCTTGACACAATGTGCATGACATGCGAGTAGCGCTCAACGACCATCAGGTCCTTTACTTTTACCGACCCGGTCGTGCATACCCTGCCGAGGTCGTTCCTGCCCAGGTCAACCAGCATGACATGCTCTGCGCGCTCTTTTACGTTCGCGAGCAGTTCTTTCTCAAGTTTTTTGTCTTCTTCGTCCGTCTTTCCCCTTTTGCGGGTACCGGCGATCGGCCTTACTTCCGCTTCCCCTTTGTCCACCCTTACCATAAGTTCGGGCGATGCGCCTATTATAAATTTGTCTTTCATGTTCAGAAAATGCATGTACGGCGACGGATTGACCGTACGCAGGCTCCGGTAAAGGTTTATCGGGGGGCCGGAAAAAGAAGCGGTGAACCTCTGTGAAGGGACCGCCTGTATGGCTTCGCCGTGTTTTATAAGGGCAACTGTCTTCCTGACCATTTCCTTAAACTCATGCGGGGCGTACATATGCTTTATCTTCCCTATTTTCACAGGCGCTGTTTTTTTCAGTTTCAGCGGCCTGCGCAGCCCGGCAATTATGCCATTGATCTTTATCACGGCTTTATTGTATTTGGCCCTTATTATTGCCGCGGAATCTTTTTCATTGATGAATATGTTATTTACGACCTGGATCTTATGATAAACATGGTCAAAGACCATTAAAACGTCGTTGAACATGAGATAAATATCGGGCCAGCCCAGCGTATCGATCTTGTTTTCATGCGGGACTTTTTCATAAAGCTTAATAACGTCATACCCGATATACCCCACCGCGCCGCCTGTAAACGCAGGTATGCCTTTCACGGGAGCGGTTTTAAACCCGGCAAAAACACCTTTCAGGACACTAAATGGATCCTTTGTCCTGATGACCTTTTTTTTCCCGCCCGCCTCCCTTGTTATGGCGCCGTCCCTGTAGGAAAATATTTCATAAGGTTCCCTGCTTAAAAATGAATACCTTGCTGTTTTCTCGCCGCCTTCGATCGACTCAAGAAGGAAGGAGTTTTCCGGGTCGTCGATCTTCATATATGCGGAAAGCGGCGTCTCAAGGTCGGCCAGTGTCTCGCCGTAAACGGGGATGACGTTATAGCTCTTTGACAGTTGCAGGACTTCATTTAGTTCGGGTTTTATCATATGCCTTCCATCCTTATTTATCCTTAACTTTTGGCTTAATTACTTCTTCTTATAAACTTCCTTCGGGTCAAACACCCTCTGGCCCTTGATTTCAAGCGACCCGTCGTTCAATATTTCCGTATAAAAACACGACTTATACCCCGTATGGCACGCGGCCCCGCCAATCTGGTCCACTTTCATAAGTATGGCGTCGTTGTCGCAATCTATGTAGATATTTTTCACTTCCTGGGTATTTCCCGACTCTTCGCCCTTAAACCAAAGTTTCTGCCTGGAGCGCGACCAGTAGTGGGCCTTGCGTTTTTCCAGGGTTAATTTAATGGATTCTTTGTTCATCCAGGCGATCATCAATATCTCGCCTGTTTTATAGTCCTGTGCAATAGCCGCGCAAAGGCCTTTTTCGTCGAATTTCACCTTTTCTATGTCAAACTTTTCCATGAGAACTCCTTTAATAATGGGTTTTATATATGATAAACGAAAACGGGTAAAAGTCAAAGGTAAAAAGGTATGACGCTGCTTGCTGCCGCTCAGGCGCTGGCTTGTATAACCGGGGTTAAAATAACGTAGAGCGGCTGCTTGCTGCCGCTCAGACGCTGGCTTGTATAACCGGGGTTAAAACAACGTAGAGCGGCTGCTTGCTGCCGCTCAGGCGCTGGCTTGTATAACCGGGGTTAAAACAACGATGAGCGGCAGCAAGCAGCCGCTCTACAGTATATTAATTTTAACAGACTTTGACCTTACAGCTTATCCAGCTCTTTTAACGCATTTTCCACGTGCTTTGTCGCGTCTTTTACCGACTGGAACACATACTTTATCACGCCTTTTTTATCTATGACAAACGTGACCCTGTCCGACATGATACCCATGAATTTTGGCACCCCGTATTTTTTGCCGAGTACGCCCTTTGGATCTGATATAAGCGAATACGGGAGCTTGTTTACCTTGGCGAATTTGACATGAGACTCGTCGCTGTCAAAACTGACACCTATGATAACCGCGCCTTTTTTTATGAAAGCAGCGTAGTTGTCCCTGAAAGAACACGCCTCTGCGGTGCAGCCGCTTGTAAAATCCTTCGGGTAAAAATAAAGAACAACGTTGCTTTTGTTTTCTGCCGCGAAATTTGAGAGTTTGACGATCTTACCATTCTGGTCCTTAAGAGAAAAATCAGGCGCCTTATCCCCTACCTTAAGCAATGCAGCTGCGGCCAGACTGCAGGTCAATACAAATAAAACAATAAAAACAAAAACCACGGCTTTTTTCATAAAATCCTCCTTAAATTGATTTAATGGCCGCTTTGTTTATTTTAGTATGTTGATTTAAGATTATCGCCATTAATGTGCATACATATATATAATCTTATAAGTACGAAAAGTCAACGATTTAATGCAGGCTGGAAATAGCGACAGGCCGGATTTCACAGCCTTACCGGTATCCCTTTTTTCGCCAGGTACTGTTTAACCGACCTTACCGTGTATTCCTTATAATGAAATATGCTTGCCGCCAGCACAGCGTCGGCTTTGCCTTCTTTTAAGACCTCATACATATGTTCGGGGCCGCCTGCGCCGCCTGAGGCTATTATCGGCACCCTTACCGCGTCTGAGACCGCCCTGTTAAGTTCTATATCATAACCTGCTTTTGTGCCGTCCGCGTCCATGGACGTGAGCAGGATCTCCCCTGCTCCAAGGCTTTCGGCTTTTTTGACCCACTTAATGACATCTATTCCCGTGGCTGTCCTGCCGCCGTGGGTGTAGACTTCCCAGCCGCCTTTGGGTTTTCTTTTCGCGTCAACGGCCAAAACTATACACTGACTGCCGAATTTTTTTGCGCCGTTTTTAATTAACTCCGGGTTATAAACGGCTGCCGTGTTTACCGATATCTTGTCTGCCCCATTTTTCAGGATCTCTTCCATGTCAGCCACTTCGCGTATGCCGCCGCCTACGGTCAGTGGTATGAAAACCTTTTCCGCTGTTTTGCGTATGACATCAATGATTGTTTTTCTTTTTTCATGGGATGCGGTAATATCGAGGAAAACCACTTCATCGGCTCCGGCCAGGTTATACTCATACGCGGCTTCCACAGGGTCGCCCGCGTCTATAAGATTTAAAAATTTTATCCCTTTTACAACCCTGCCCTTATCCACATCCAGGCACGGGATTATCCTTTTGGTCAGCATTTATTATACGTCCTTGGCCAGCTTTATGGCTTCTTTTAAGTCAATATCCCCGGTGTAAAGGGCTTTTCCTATGATAATACCCTCTATATTTCCGTACTTTTTGTCAAGCTCGATCACTCTTTCTATATTTTTCAGGTTAGTTATGCCGCCGGATACGATCACCCGCATGCGGGTGTGTTTTAAGACTTTAACTATGCCTTTTATGTTCGGGCCTTTTAAAACCCCGTCCCTGTTTATGTCCGTGTATATAATGGTCTTAACACCTTTTTTTTCAAGTTCCTTTAAGAAAGGTATTACCTTGATTTCCGTGACGTCTTTCCATCCTTTGACCGCTATATAACCGTCTTTGGCGTCCACACCGACCACTATCTTATCCTTGTATTTTTCAATCATGGATTCCAAAAAACCATCCTGTGCAATGGCCGAGGTGGATAATATAACCCTTTTTACATCAGCTTTCACATACTTTTTTATGTCCTCTTCGTTGCGTAATCCTCCGCCAACCTCTATTTTTACGCGAAGGGCCTTTACTATTTTCATTATGATTTCCATGTTCTTAGGCGATCCTGTCAGGGCGCCGTCCAAGTCAACCACGTGTATGAGCCTTGCTCCTTTTACCTGCCAGAGTTTTGCCATTTCCACGGGTTCTTTGGAGTACACGGTTTCATCGCGCACATCCCCCTGGATTAATCTTACACACTTGCCTTTTCTCACATCAATTGCAGGAATTATTTGCATTGTGATCTCCCCTAAAGTTTGTGCCCTACTCCAGTCTCTTGCCTCTAATGCTCCGCCGTTCTTCCATTACAGATCTCAAAAAAGTTTTTATAGACCACCATTGCCTTCTCGCTGCTCTTTTCCGGGTGGAACTGGAAACCGAACACATTGCCGAGTTCCACAGCCGAAGTAAAGATAGTATTACCATACTGCGTTTTTGTCAATACGGCTTTTTTATCCGACGGCACGCAGTAATATGAATGGACAAAATAAAAATACTGGCCGTTTTTTATTGATTTGAGTATTTTTGACTCTTTTTTCGCGGTCTCCGCGCTGTTCCACCCCATGTGCGGGACCTTCATTTTGCGGTCGAACCTGACTACCTTCCCCGGGATAAACCCAAGGCCTTTGTGCGTCCCGAATTCCGAAGAACAGGAAAACAGCAGCTGCATGCCAAGGCATATGCCAAGTATCGGCTTGCCGCCTTCTACTTCCCCTGTCAGGACTTCCAAAAGTTTTCTTTTTTTAATTTCAGCCATCGCGTCGGGAAAAGCGCCGACCCCGGGCAGGATTATCCCGCTGCATTTCCTTATCGTTTCCGGCTTATCAGTAAGGATTGCCGCCACTTTTTCGTACTGCAGGGCCTTCATCACGCTGTGCAGGTTGCCCATGCCGTAATCTATCACCGCTATTTTGTTCATTATCCCGCCTTGTTATTATTTACCTACGTTTAAAGCGTTCCTTTTGTGCTCGGCAGGTTTTTCCCGGTTATCGCTATTGCTTCCTTTAACGCGAGCGCAAATCCCTTAAATACGGCTTCAAGTATGTGGTGTGTGTTCCTTCCCTTTAGCTGGTCTATGTGAAGCGTGACGTTGCCGCCCCGGGTAAAACCGTTAAAAAACTCTTCCACAAGTTCCGTGTCAAAGGTCCCGATTTTTTTTACGGACAGCTTCACATTATAGTCGAGGTATGTCCTTCCAGACAGGTCCATTACCACCCTTACCAGCGCTTCATCAAGCACGCCTGCCGACCCAAAACGCCTTATGCCTTTTTTATCGCCCAGTGCCTTTGCCATAACCTGCCCCAAAGTTATACCCAGGTCCTCTGTCAGGTGATGCGCGTCTATCTGGGTGTCGCCTTTTGCCGCGATCACCATGTCTATGCCGCTGTGCTTTGACAGCTGTTCCAGCATGTGCGTCATGAACGGTTCGTTGGTTTTGACGGAATAAACGCCTTTCCCGTCAAGATTCATGCCGAACACTATATCGGTTTCCTTTGTGTTTCTTTTCATTTCCGCTTTCCTTGGTTTTTTCATTTAAACACCCCGTTTGAGTATTTCCAAGGCAGCCCTGTTTTCTTCAGGGGTGCCTATAGTAAGCCTTAAAAAATCTTTCAGCCTGCCGTCCTTAAACATTCTAATTGAAATACCTTTTTTTTCAAATAATTTCTTTGCCTGTTTCCCGTCGCATACTTTGATCATCAGGAAATTTGCGTCGCTCTTTACCACAAGGTATTCTTTATAAAGCGATGAATAAAGTTTTTCCCTTTCATAAAGTATTTTTTTGACCACGGGCGCGATGTCGGTTTGAGCCGTCAATTCGGCGCAAACCTGCGACACCGCGTTCATATTATAAGGAAGCCTTACTTTATTTATCACGCTTATTATTTCCGGGGCAGCCATCATGTAGCCGACCCTCATGGACGCGAGCGAATATGCTTTTGAAAAAGTCCTTAAGATTATGAGATTTTTCTGCGTTGCAAGCAGGTTTAAGTATGTTTTACCCGAAAATTCAAAATATGCCTCATCAATGACAACAAAGCATCCGGCCGACCTTATTACGCGGAGCATTTTATCGTCTGAAAAGCAATTACCCGTGGGGTTGTTCGGATATGCCAGGAATATGAATTTTGCCCCCTTTGCCGCCCTGATCACGGCGGTTTCATCCAGGTCAAAATTATCATCGAGCGGCACTATCACGGGTTTTGCCCCGTTAGCAAGGGCCAGTATCCTATACATGTCAAAAGACGGGTCCGGCGCCACTATTTTATCATTTTTGTCCGTAAAAGCCTGAAGAAGATAATGTATGAGTTCATCGGAACCGTTGCCTATTACTATGCATCCCGGGTCTATCCTGTTTTTATCCGCCAATATTGACCTTAACTTGACTGAACCCGGGTCGGGATAACGGTTAAATTTTATTTTTGCGATTTCTTTCAGTATTTTCTTTCTTATTGCAACAGGTATGTCATACCCGTTTTCATTGGCGTCAACTTTGTATTTGTATGCCGCCAAAAGTTCAGGGTCATACGGTTTAAGTTCCCTGACGGTGGAGCGCTGAAGGGAAAGTATATTCATGAATCCCTCCTGGCCATTATGGATTTCTTATGGTTTACAAGTGTTTCCAGCTCGGCAAGCACTTCCGCATCCCTTCCAAATACCCCGATGCCTTTTTTTGTGCATTTTACGATATGCGTATGCTTTAAAAAGTCCAGTACGGACAACCCGGAGAAGAACCTGGCGGTTCCGTTAGTCGGCAGTATATGATTGGAGCCCGCCATATAGTCACCGAAAGCAACAGGCGAGTAATTGCCCTCAAATATTGCCGGGGCGTTCGTTATCTTTTTTATTATTTCGCCGCTGTTCCTTGCCGCGACCGTCAAATGCTCGGGAGCCTTGTAATTGGCCAGCTTCACGGCGTCTGACATGTTTTTCACGATTATCACGGTTATGCCGGACTTTACACCTGATTTTTTCACCTCTGCTTCGACTTTGTCCGCCAGCCCTTTGGAGTCCGTAATAAGAAGCGAGTGTCCGTTTACGTGTTCGGCCTGGGCCAAAAGGTCGTATGTGATGAACATATGATCCGCTGTGTTGTCCGCGATTATGGTCACTTCTGACGGCCCGTTTAAGGAATCGATCCCTATTTTACCGAATAAGTATTTTTTTGCCATCGTGGAGTATATGTTGCCGGGCCCGACGATCTTGTCGGTTCTTTTGATCGACTCTGTTCCGTATGCCAAAGCCGCTATTGCCTGCGCCCCGCCCGCCCTGTAAACCTCGTTAATGCCTATCATGTCCGCAGCCACAAGTATATACGGCCCCACATCCCCGTCATATCTTGGCGGGGATACGACAACGATCCTTTTTACACCCGCGATCTTTGCCGGGATGCCCGCCATAAGCAGTGTTGAGAAAAGCGGCGCCTGTCCGCCGGGTATATATATGCCTGCCGAATCAAGCGGCAGGTATTTCTGCCGTATGGTATATCCTTTATTCTTAAAAATATAATCTTTTATGTTTTTCCTCTGCATCGAGTGGAACTTTTCTATATTTTTTATCGCCATTGAAACGGATTTAAAAAATCTGCGGTCCACCTTCGCGTACGCGGCTTTGATGGTTTTTGCCGGGACCTTCAGCTGCGTAACAACTACATCATCAAACTTTTTTGTGTATTTATTTACGGCTTTGTCGCCATTTTTTTCCACGTCTTTAATTATGGACACAATTGAAGGCGCGGCTTCAAGGCTGAAACTATTCATCTTATCAAGGCGCCCCAGCACTTTTTTTTCATTGGCCGCGTTATAAAAAAGCTTTAGGAACATTGCTCCTCCTATTTTGTTCTTTCCCTGGCGTAAGTTTTTCTTTTTTCCGCGCTTACTAGATTTCCCCTTTTTAACTCATTTATAACGAGTTCCACGGTTATCTGCATTTTGTATTTTAAGGACAATTTTTCCGCGTATTTTGACACGCTCAGCATCGGCTCCGCCACAACCAGCTTCATTAGCTCTTTTTTCTGTTCAAACGTAAAGAACCGCATTTCTTCCTTTATTTTGGATCCCTGCTTTTTCATTTTTTTGAAGACTTCAACGTCTATTCCGAGCTCCTTTTCTATATCTTTTATCTTCATTTTCTTTTTCTTCATCATGGTTATCTGCCTGTCCATACTGCGCAGCATGTCCGCGCCCGTCTTCTTTTCCTTTATGACGACTATGGTTATGTCGTCGTTCTGGGGATACCCCTGGGTAAATTCCTTAAGCTCGTTATTGAGCTTGTCTATGAACTCTTTGGAAGTTAACCTACCGTTGGCCTTTATGAAATCCACAAAACGTTTTTCCCCCCACTGCTCGCGCCTGCCGTTCATGGCCTCGGTCACGCCGTCCGTATATACCACTATAAGATCGTCTTTCTGGAGTTTCAGGCTTTCCTCAACCATTATTTTCTTGAAAAGCGCCTCATCAGGCAGTGTTATGCCGAGGGGAAATCCTTTCGGTTTAATGTAATAGATTTTTTCTTCTTTGGCCCTGTACAATATGAGCGGGTCGTGGCCGGCGCTCGCGAAGTTGATTCTGCGCGTGAATGAATTTAAAACAAGGTAAAACGCCGTCACAAACATGCCTTTTTTCATGTCTTCCTTTACGAAATTATTGACCTTAACCATTACGCTTTTCGCGGATTTATTTTTGATGGCAACCAGCCGAGCCACTGTCCTGGTTATGGTCATAACCAGCGAGCCCGGAATGCCCTTTCCCGATACGTCCGCCACAATGACGCCGATTAAACGGGGCGCGACCTTGATCACGTCATAATAATCCCCGCCGACTTCTTTTGCCGACCTGTAAAGCGCAGCGATGTCAAACCCCTCGGTGTCCGGAATGTTCTTTGGCAGGAGGGTCTGCTGTATTTCCTTGGCAACCGCGATCTCTTTCTGCATCTTTTCCTGCTCAACGAGCGATGCCTGCGCCCCTTTGAACTTATTTGCCATATCATTGAACGCATTCGCTATCTGGGAAAATTCATCCTCTCCTTCAAGCTCTATGCGGTGGTCAAGCCTTCCTTCACCTATGGCAAGCGCGCCTTCCCTGAGCCTTTGCAGGGGTGTTATGATGAGACCGAGCAGCATGTATATGCCAGCCGCGGATATCAGGAATATAAGCACTATGGCAAATATGAGATTTATGGCTTTGCCCGCCATAACCCTGTCTATGCCGTTTTTGGTCACATATACATGAACCTCGCCCATGTCAATGCCCTGAAATGCTATGGAATATGCAATGTCATACCTGTATGATTTGCCGTAGGTGCATTTCATGACGAGAATTCCGTTGATCGCAGGCACAACCACGCAGTTCCTGTCGCTACGGTTGTAATCCGTGTACAATTTCTGGGCGTCATTATGCGCGATAATCTTGCCTTCCGTATTTATCACAAAAACCTCGTCTATATTTTCATTATTACTTTTTATTTCCTTTAAAATCTGTATCAATGACAGGTAGTTGTTATTGATTATTCTTTCCCTGCTTGAATCAGACAGGCTTCTCGCTATGTCCCCGGTATAGGCCAGGAATTTATTGCGCAGGCTTTCCTGCTCATGCCGGATAAAGTAAAAATATGTCCCGGCGACTAAAAGCAGGATAAAAATAGTCGTAGCCACGACAAAGCGTTCCTTTATTCCCTTTGACGACGTTATCATTCCCAAAACCAGGTTTAAAAGTGATTTTTTTGAATGGTACTTGACCAGGGTGAGTTCATTGCCGCGTTCGGTTGTTTTATAATCGCTTTTATCGGTAAGCTTCCTTATTATCCATACTCCAAGCCCGCCCTTTTTTCCTATGTCCACGTAATGGTTAAGGTCCGGGGTATGGAAGTTTTTCCAGTTAAAACCTCTCCCTGTGTCAATTAATGTGATGTAAATGCCTTTTTCCATAACCTTGATCTCAAAAGTAATGTCCCCGCCCTCGGGTTTGTCCTTGTAGGCGTGCCTAATTATGTTGGAACACGCCTCGTCAAGCACGATCAGGAGGTTGTTCACGTCCTTGTAGTTAAAGTTGTATTCCCTGCAAAGCGAGGTTATCTTTTCTTTTATTTCAGAAACATACTGTTTCTGCGCGGGGAGGACAAACTTTTCCTCTTTCAGCAGCTTATTTGAGAAAAAAGACACTATTTGCCCTCCTTAAAGCCTTCAAGTTCGCGCAGCAGGGAATTTACTTCTTTCAGGTTTTCTATGGCGAGCTTGTTGTATGGGTCGATCTTGAGTATGCTTTCCCATTTTTCCTTGGCGCCCTTGTAATCCTGCTTCAAATACAAACTAACGCCATCCCTGTATAAATTTACCACGTCATCGCTGTATGCGCCCTGTTTTGTCCTGGCCATTAAACCTTTTATATAGGAAGTATAATAGGTAACACTCATGTATTCACTGTCAATATCATACACTGTCTGAAACTCCGCAAGCGACATCTTTAAGTCGGCGTCAAAATATGCTTCAAGCCCCTTTGAGTAATGAAGCGCTTTAAACCTTTCTTTATCCTTCATTTTATCTATATTGCCGCGCAGCTGCTCCAATTGTTTTGCGGCCATCACTTTCGCCATCTTTTCAATCTTCTGTTCTTCAATTTCCTCTTTTCTTTTCCTTAAATCCGCCACATTGTCGCCGAAAGCATACTTAAGGGCGAACCTGTTTTGAGTGTCAAGTTCCGTCATAAATATCCCGTAATCAAGCGTTATTGAATCAAACAGCGTCAGCCCCGCGCCCGCGGACATAATTCCATACGTGCTGTAACCTGCCCTTATTGCGACCATTTTAAAAAATATGAATTCCATCCCGGCTTTAAGGTCAAAATCAGTCCCGACCGGGATGATCACGTCCAGGTTAACGGCGCCTGTTATATCCCCGGTTAAAATCCTTTCATACGATGCCCCCGCAATCAGCTGCCTTGGTATGGAGTCATTTGTGCCGCTTAATTTGAAATCCGGCTCCAAGGTGTTTTTCAGGACAAGCGCCGCTGCCAGTATCTGATCTTTATCATTAATCGCCCGGTAATAGGCGCCTAAATCCATGCCATAGGTCATGGCATTGGCGTACCGGGCTATATTGTGATAGTCCAGCTTGATGTTAAGCCCCACTGAAAGGTCATTGCCGATCAAAAACATCCCCCATCCCGCTATGAGCTCCATTATGAACTGCGAAGAGTCCCCGGTTTTTATCCCCGAAGAGTCCCTGAATGATATCTTATCAGTATTGAACATAGCCGCTGAAAATCCGAATGCTCCTATGTCGAGGGTGGGAACGGCGGAACACAGGTAATTATATGTGGTATCGAAAAAAAGCGGCATGTAAGCAGCCTGAATTTCTATTTTTTCAACTGTATCAAGCAATGCCGGGTTAAAATAAACACCGGCAGAGTCGCCTGAAACAGCGGAAAAAGCGCCGCCCATTGACTGCGCCCTGACAGAAGTTCCTATGTCAAAAACCGATGTAACCCCGGCTGAAGAAGCCGCGCTTATGGTAGGAAAAAGGGCTAAAACAAACGCCAACATGACTTTTTTCATTTTTCCGGCTCCAGTTCAAGTTTTAATGATTCAAGGTCTATCCTGACTATTATAACAGAAAAATTATCGCCTGTTTTAATTATTTTTTTTGATCTTTTCGCGATTGCCGCCTGCCTGTACTGGTCAAATACATAATATTCTTCAAGCGCATCATAATTCACGAAACCTTCCACCGGATACTCGGCAAGCTCCATGACAAACCCGTTTTTTGTGACCCTGGATACTATCGCTTCAAAAACATCGCCAACCCTGTCCTTTAAAAAATCCAGGCAGAAAAGCCTGAAAGAGTCATTTTCCGCCTTTTCGGCCCGTTCTTCATTGTCCGATATATTATCAGCTGCCTGCTTTAAATAAACTTTATCCGTATCTTTCATGGCCTCTACGCCCTGAAAATGTTTTATCAGCCTGTGCACCAGGACGTCGGCATAACGCCTGATTGGGGAGGTAAAATGCGTGTATTTTTCCAGCCCGAGCCCGAAGTGGCCGAGATTTCTCTCGGAATACCTGGCAAGTTTCATTGAACGCAGGAGTTTTTTCTGCACAAGGTTTTTCTTTTCCGAATTTTTTACCTTTTCCAGCACCTGCTGGAATTCCTTATTTGTACCTTTTTTCAGGGAAACGTCAATACCCATACCCCTCATGTACGCGTTGAATTCGTCAATATCCTTCTGGAAGGGTTTTTCATGCACGCGGAACATGCCGAACTTTGATTTGCGGGTAATAAAATCAGCCGCGCATACATTTGCCGATATCATGAAGTATTCTATAAGCTTATGGGAGTCCAGGGACTCTTTCCTGACTATATTGGCCACGCTCCCATCGTCATTATATACAAATACAGGTTCCCCCAGGTCAAAATCTATGTTCCCGCCCAACCTGAAGTTTTCCTTTAACTTTTCCTTCAGTTCATTCATCAGGAACAGCGCTTTTTTTACTTCCGCATCGGGGCAGTCCGCGCCTTTTAATACGTCGTCCACTTCCTCATATGTGAAACGCTTGTGGTTTTTTATCACACTTTCCTTTATTTCATAGTCTTCTATGACGCCGTTGCCGTCCATGTTCATGAAAATCGAGAAAGTCATCCTGTCCACGCCCTCGCGCAGCGAACATATGTCATTGGACAGTTTTTCAGGCTGCATCGGAATTACAGACCCGGGCAAATATACGCTTGTTCCCCTTAAGGACGCTTCCGCATCCAGCGCCGAGCCTTCTTTCATGTAATGCGTAACATCCGCAATATGGACCCCGAGGCGGTATTTTCCGGCATTTTTTTCTATGGAAATCGCATCGTCAAAATCTTTAGCGTCCTTGGGGTCCACCGTTATGATTACTTCATCCCTTAAATCCAGCCTGTCGCCCAGATCGGAAGTATCCAGCCCGATAGCCGCGGCCTCGGATAATACCTCGTCCGGGAAGTCCTGCCTTATTTCATTTCTCGCGAGTATGAACTGCATGTACAGTTTCATGTCGCTTTTATCGTATAGGTGCGCTACAACTTCTCCAAAAAGTTTGCCGCTGTCATAATCAACCCTGACCAGCACCAGGTCGCCCTCTCCGAGAGCCTCCGACGGTTTCCTTATCTTGATTATGGGCCCGGGCTTAAAGGTAAGTACGGCGAAAACCTCATTCCCGAATTTTCTTACCCTGCACATTACAGGCGACTCCGTGCGTTTTACTATGGTTTTAAGCTCACCTTCTATGCCCCCGGCCCTGCTTACATGGGGATAAACCTCGATGATATCGCCCGGCAAAAGGTCTTCAGCGCTGCTTCTGCCAACAAAAATATCGTTGCCGTCGGGCATTGCAAGGAACCCGTAATCATTCCTCAGGTCTATCTTTCCCGTTACAGTCTTTGTTATCTTCTCATTGGAAAACTTTTTGCGGTCCTTGTTTATGGTCCCCTGCTTGCTGAGTTTTTTAAGGATCTGCTTTACGGTTCCCCTGGCTGAATTGCCCAGTTTTAACCTGTGCATTATGGTTTTTACATCAAGGGATCTTCCTTCATTTTTAATAAGTTCCACTATCTCCTCTTTGCTTACGATCCTGCCCTGATTATTATTCATTTTTCACCGATCCTTTTATTACGACGTTATGCGCGATTTTTTTACTTTGTTCCGTATGTTGGAGTTATATTTGAAGGCAAACCCGTTCCGGATGTTGAAGTTATGTTTGAAGGCATACCTGCCGTTGATGTTGAAGTCATACTTGAAGGCATTCCTGCCGTTGATGTTGAAGTCATACTTGAAGGCATGCCTGACCCGGATACGGCGGCTGGCCTGTGCGAACTGTTTAACACATAATTTGCCTTTATGACATACCTGGGTTCGCCGATTTTATTTAAATTCCAGTTGTCGGCATTCACCAATATTTCCGCGCCAAGCACAAAACTGAAATCATTGTAAAACGTCACCACTGCCTGTGGTATTATTGTCAGCATATAGGAATTTCCCGGTATTCTCTGCAGTTCTTCGGGAAAAACCGGTCCTATCTGGACATCCTGCGGCCCCCTTAGTATGCCGGAATAATGGATCTCCGCGAGTATGTCAATAACCTGTTTTTCAGGGACATTATAAAAATTGAAACCAAGCGACGCGGATAAATCCGCGTATCCCTGGTAATAGGTCTGCCTGATAGGCTGTTCCATAAGAGCCTGCATTGAATACTTGACGGGCCCCAGGGAGCCCTTTTGATATAAACCCGCCATAATGTCATACATATCATCCCTGTTTATAAGCAAAGGATTGCCCGCCAGTTTTGTCCCTAACGGGAATTTGATCCCCAAAAGAATGCCGGGCCCTATGTCCAGCCGTTTGCCTGCAAGCAATGTAATGGTCTGCACAGTATTGTAGTCATACAGCGCCGCCAGATTTTGGAACACATAATTCGCGTCCAAAGACGCAAAATAGCCTTTAGGCAGGCCCACACGGACCAGGAAATCCTGATCCATGCCGCTCAGCATTATTTCCTGTGTAATATTGCCATTAAGGTAAAATGCGTCGTTTGCGAAATACTTTTCCTTATACTCAGCCTGTATTTTCCAGGCTTCCAGGGAGTCCCCCGCCATGTCGCAATAAGTCAGGGCTGAAACCGCCGTATGGCTGGAAATGACCATTGCCATAAGTAGCAATAATTTTTTCACTCCTGATCCTGCCTTATCATTTTATTTGCGATCTTTGCCCTGTTATGCTGCTCTAAAGTCTCCGAAAATGTGTGTTCCCCGTTTTCATAAAGTACAAAATACCTGTATTTGGTAATTGCGGGGTTTAAAGCGGCCGCCATGCTTTCAATCCCGGGATTACATATGGGCCCGGGAGGCAACCCGATCCTGATGTAAGTGTTGTAAGGATTTTCAACCTTTATATCCTTATAGGTTATACTTCCCGTTCTTTTATTAAGCGCATACCTTACCGTGGCGCATGATTCAAGCCTTTTTTGATATGTCTCGGGCGACTTTAACCTGTTATAAAATACCGAGGAAACCATGGGCCGCTCGGCGGCCAGACGCGATTCCTTTTCTATTATAGATGCCATGATTAGGACTTTATAACCTGTTGCCCTGTATCCCTGTATGTCATAAACGCGGTTTATATCAATGACTGATTTCTGTATAAAACGCGCGTACATGGTCTTCATAACCTTTGCCGGCGTTTCTCCACGTATTATGTAATAAGTGTCGGGGAACAGCAAACCTTCCGCTGATATTGTTGCTATCCCTATGGATTTAAGGAATATCTTATCCGCAGCCAAAGCGGTTATATCCCCGGTTATAAGCATGCCTGAAACCGCGAAAATCCTGTCAATGTCGCTTATATCCGAGCCTTCAGGAACCACGACTTTATGTTTCTTTACATCCCCTTTTACGAGTTTGCCGGAAATATCCGCCGCAGACAGCGGAAATGAGAATTCATACTCGCCCGCCTGGAATTTTTTATTGGACATTGTCACCACGGCATATAGTTCAAAAGCAAAACTGCTCCTGATCACGCCTTCAGACTTAAGAATGTTTGCTATCTTTTTTAATCCAGTGCCGTAATTGATGTTTATTAATTTCGGCTGCTTATCCGCCGCCAAAACAGGCATAAAAGCTGACATAAAAATGCTGAAAACCACGGAACATGCGGCTATGGAAACTATCACCGACAGGTCCCTGATCGTCATTTTTTTAACCGGAGCAATATTTTTATCTATCATTTTTTCCTTTCACGGGCCCTGTCCAGGTAGTTCTGAAGTATGAGTACGGCTGCCAAAGCATCGACTTTCTTTTTTCTTTTTTTTCTGCTTAGATCCGCCTCAAGCATCAGGTTGTTTGCCTCCCAGCTGGATAAGCGCTCGTCCCACATTATTATTTCCATGTCCGGGAATACGATTTTCAGTCTTTCAACCAGCTGCCCGACAAATGTGTTTTTGGGATTCCTCGTCCCGTCCATGTTAAAAGGCTCGCCTACTATGATTTTGCCAAAATCATTTTTTTCCCCGAGTTCCTTCAGCTGTCTGTCCAGGCGTTCGTTATTTTTTATATTTCCGATCGGGCGCGCCAGGTATTCGGTTTCATCACTGATCGAAACGCCTATCCTCACCGTGCCCGGGTCGAAACAAATTATCCTCATTTTTATCCTCTAACTGCCTTTTCCACTTCTTCCAAAGCCTCATCTATCTTTGATACATCATGTCCTCCGGCTTCGGCCATGTTCTTTTTTCCACCTCCGCCTCCGCCGCATATGGCGGCCGCGCGTTTTACTATCTTTGACGCATCATATTTATCCGTTATGTCATCCGTGACCATTGCCAAAAAACTTATTTTATCCCCGGCCGTGCTGGCTATGACTATAACAGCCTTCTTTACTTTTTCACGGAGCACGTCGCCGAGCTGTCGCACAGCTTCTTTGTCCGCGTTGGCAAACCTGATTGTGATGACTTTTACGCCGTGTATTTCTTTCGCGGCTGATATATATTCCTCGACATTCTTCATCATGCCGGCCTTTTTTACCTCATTTACCTTTTTGTCAAGCTCCTTGAATTCCTTGATCATTTTATTGACCTTGTCTTTGAGCTCCGCGTTGTCGTTTGTCTTAAAAACCGCCTTTAATTCTTTTATGGTGTTTTCATTCTCCAAAACCAGCGCATATGAAGCTTCCCCGGTTACGGCCTCTATCCTGCGTATGCCCGCGGCAGTGGACGCGGATGATACTATTTTAAACAGCCCTGTCTCGCCTATATTATGCAGGTGCGTTCCGGCGCATAATTCCTTGGAAATGTGCCCTACGGACACCACCCTGACTTCACCCTTGTATTTTTCCTCAAAAAGCGCCATTGCCCCGGTGTTTTTTGCCTCGTCAACGCTCATGACCTCAACATCTACGGGCACGCTTTCCTGCACCCACTTATTCACCATTTTTTCAACGGACCTGACTTCCTGCTCCGTTAAAGCCGCATAGTGGGTAAAATCAAACCTGAGCCTGTCATCGCCGACATAAGAACCTGCCTGCTCCACGTGTAATCCCAGGATATTCCTCAAAGCTGCCTGCAACAGGTGCGTTGCCGTATGGTTTTTCATGATCGCGGAACGCTTGTCAATATCCACGGTTGTTTTTACAAGGTCGCCTTCCTTTACGGCGCCCTTTGTAACTTTTACCATGTGTATATACCTGTCATCTGTTTTTTGAGTGTCAATTACTTCCAGTTCCATACCCTGCTCGGTTATCAATCCCTTATCGCCCATCTGGCCCCCGCCTTCGCCATAAAAAGAGGTTTTATCAAGAATAATTGAAACTTCCTCCCCGGAAGCGGCAGAAGCTGTCTTTTTCCCTGCTTTTATTATTGCGATCACTTTGCAGTTTTCCTCTGCAAACCCCGCGTATCCAGTGAACCTGGTCGCGGTAATATTTCTAATTATTTCTTCGGGCACGGCCTGGGCGTCAACACTCATTCCCTTCCATGCTTTTTTCGCGGCTTCCCTCTGGGCTTCCATGCACGCCCTGAATTTTTCCTTATCAGGGGACATCTGGTGTTCTTTCAGTATTTCCTCGGTTATTTCTATCGGGAAACCGAAAGTGTCATAAAGTTTAAATGCTGCTTCACCCCGCAGTATATTTACGTTATTTTTCTTTAGGGTCTCTATTTCCTGGTTGAGTATTTCCAGGCCTTTATCCATGGTTTCCTGGAATTTTTCTTCTTCCAGTTTTATTATCTGCGTAATGTAATCTTTTCTTTGCGCCGTCTCGGGATAAGCGTCGCCCATCATATGAAGCACTACGGGAACCACTTTGTACAGGAATGTTTCCTTAAATCCGAGCATTCGCCCGTGACGCACTGCCCTGCGGATTAGCCTGCGCAGCACATAACCGCGGCCTTCATTTGAAGGAAGAACGCCGTCGCCTATCAAAAAAGTAACAGCCCTTGCGTGGTCGGCAACCACACGCAAAGAAATGTCCGTTTTCGGGTCTTTGCCATAGGGTGTCCCGGCCTTTTCAGCCACGTCATGTATTATGGGCATGAAAAGGTCCGTTTCAAAATTTGAAAAAACTCCCTGCGACACGGCTGCCAGCCTTTCAAGGCCCATTCCCGTGTCGATGTTCTTCTGCTTTAAGTCGCCGAGGGTCCCGTCCGCGCGTTTATCAAACTGTGTAAATACGAGGTTCCACACTTCAAGGAACCTGTCGTCATTTTTTTCTATGTCTTCGCCCGTTACAGCGCCTTTTTTCCCGCCCTCAAAATCAAAATAAATCTCGCTGCAGTAGCCGCACGGCCCCACCGCCCCCATTTCCCAAAAATTAGTTTCTTTCCCGAGCTTAAATATCCTGTCAGCCGGTATTTTCATTTTTTTATTCCAGATGTCATACGCTTCATTGTCATCAAGGTATACGGTCACGTACAGCCTTTCTTTCGGTATTTTCACAACTTCGGTCAGGAATTCCCATGCCCATTTGATGGTATCTTCCTTGAAGTAGTCGCCAAAAGAGAAATTTCCGAGCATCTCAAAAAAAGTATGGTGCCTGCGCGTCCGGCCTACATTGTCTATGTCATTTGTCCTGATGCATTTCTGGGAAGAAGCAGCCCTGGTAAATATCAGCGGAACCTTTGAAAGAAAGTAGTTCTTAAAAGGCACCATCCCGGCGACGGTAAAAAGCAGGGATGCGTCCTCGGGAATAAGCGAAGACGAAGGCCTTACGACGTGCCCGCGCTCCGCAAAAAACTGCAGATATAATTTTCTCAGTTCATTACTGTTCATAGTCAATATCTCCTTTAATTTCTTCGTTCAATATTTCAACAATTATATCATAATCAAAACCTTTTGTTTGCAAATAATTGGCGGCTTTTTGCCTTATTTTTGAAGGATTTTCCGTTTTTTTAATTGGCTTGAACTTCATCTGAAAAGCCAGTTTTGCGGTAGTCCGTTCGTTTACCTGGTCCAAAACGGCCTCATACTGTTCCTTTTTAATGCCTTTTTGCTCAAAGAAATTCTTTATAAATGCTTTGCCAGAAGGCGACTTAAGTGTATATTTTTCAATTATTTTTCCTATATACACACGGTCATTTAAAAAATTCTTTTGCTTTAAGGCCCCTATTGCCGGGTCTAAATCAGCCAATGCATATCCCTTGGCTTCCATTTTTGCCCGCAGTTCTGCCTCGCCATAATCCCTGATTGCCAGCATCTTAAACGCAAAATCAATGGGTTTTTGCTTTAATCCTGCCATATCTCCCTCCTTATTATATAACGATTAGTGTACAGCCTATCCTGAGTAGTAAATATATGACAATACCGGAAAACCTTGAAAATATGAGGATTTCCTTTAAACCTGTCATCAAGGCCATGTACCATCATGTACCATTCGCAGTAGCTCAGGTACATGACACGGTTCGCATTAGCTCAGGTGCATGACATGCTTTTCCAGCAGTCTCATCGGCAGCATCTGCACACAACACATTTTACTTATAAATACGCCGGTGTCAACGTCAAATAACTGGATTTCGTGTTCTTTATCAATTGACAAAGCTTTTATTTCATTTTATAATTCATTTATTAAATACTCAGGAGGTTTTCGGCAATGGAAGAAAAAAAGAACAAACTTAACGACGCCCTGATCATAGCGGGCCTTGTGGTGCTTACATTAGTCATCGCCTACTTCATGGCTCGATTTGAAGTGGTAAGGCGTGCCCAGCGCGAGTATAACGAAGGAGAAAAATTCCTTAATTTTTACAGGGCTCCTGACACCAAGAAACAGTACTATGACAATAAACTCAAGAAAAAAGAAATAACTGATATTGAATATGAAATGCTCATGGAAGATAACGCCCTTAAGAATGCTTATGTTGAGTACCAGACCGTGGTGGACCTTTTTACCCCTCCGGAATCAGAGTGGGTAAAGAAATCCCGGCAGAGACTGACTGAAATAACCCCTGAGTATAACGCGTGGGTTGCGCAGCTGTCAGCGGAAGTGCAAAAAGCGTCAAACGCACCCGTTAAACCCGTTAAAAAATAAATAAAAAGAATAAATAAAAAAGCCGGCGCTTTGCTGGCTTTTTTTATTTATAACCGTTGACACTGTATTGGAATCCTTAAATAACGATGTGTTTTCTTTCGTGTCCGGTGCAGGTCAAATTTTTCTATGGCCTGGCGCCACTAAAACCCTTATAATACCGGGCGGCCAATCCATAGAAAAATTTGACCTGCGCCGGACACGCCCTATCATAACCGCCTTTTCCGACAGTATCCAATATTCGCACCTAGCAACATAAACCGCCATGTACCATCATGTACCATTCGCAGTAGCTCAGGTACATGACACGGTTCGCATTAGCTCAGGTACATGGCATGCTTCCTATTTTATCCTCATTATCTCCGTAATTCTTTCAAAATCCTCGGAATTATAATATTCAATCACTATTGTGCCTTTTTTATAGCTGCCTTTTATGCTGACTTTGGTCCCGAAATGGAGTTTCATTTTATTCTCAATGCTTTTCATTTCAGCCGAAGCCTGCTGTTTTGCGCCCGACTTTTTTGACGGGGATTTTTCCAATATGCCTTCTAAGTCCCTGACAGACAGGCCTTTTCTTACCGTCTGGTCGGCCAACTGGCGTTGTTTCACCCTGTCTTCCACACCTAAAAGCACCTTTGCGTGGCCTAAAGAGAGTTCTTCATTTATTATATACTGTTGTATCTCGGCAGGCAATTTCAGCACCCTTATGATGTTTGCCACATTTGCCCTGTTTATTCCTATCCTGTCGGAAAGTTCTTCCTGCGTGCACTTATAGCTTTCCATCAGGTTTTTAAAGGCAAATGCTTCTTCAACAGGGTTCAAATCCTGCCTCATTATATTCTCTATCAAACCAATTTCAAGCTGTTCCGCCGGTGATACATTTTTTATTATTACCGGCACAACTTTTAAACCGGCGCGCTGGGCCGCTATAAAACGCCTTTCACCGGCTATGAGTTCGTATTTGTTTCCCGTTTCTTTTACTATCAGGGGTTCTATGACGCCCCTGGATTTTACCGACTTTATCAGCTCCTCGAGTTTTTCAGGAGCGAACCTTTTTCTTGGCTGGTTGGGATTTGCCCTTATGTCATTTATGCTGATTTCCAAAGAGCCTCTTACCGGCGCTGATGATGCTTTTGACCTTGAACCCGGGATCAATGCCTCGAGCCCTTTTCCCAATGCCTGTCTTGCCATGTTGTATTACCCCTTTCCCGCAGCGCTTTTGCGCGCTTCTTTTATGCCTGTTATTTCCGCAGCCAGATTGTCATAAGCTTTTGCTCCCTTTGAATGCATGTCATACACGTCTATGGGCTGCCCGAAACTCGGGGCCTCTGAAAGCCTGACATTTCTCGGTATTACCGTGTCATATACCTTATGTTTGAACTTTTTCTTTACCTCTTCCACAACCTGCAAAGAAAGGCTTGTCCTGGAGTCAAACATGGTAATCACAACCCCTTCTATTACGAGGTCCGGATTAAGGGATTTTTTTACGGCCCCTATGGTCTCCAATAGCTGCCCTAAACCGTCCAGGGCATAGAATTCACATTGCATGGGTATCATTACCGAGTCGGACGCTACAAGCGAATTAAGCGTCAAAAGCCCCAGTGAAGGGGGCGAGTCTATGAAAATGTAATCGTATTCGTCTTTAACCTGGTCAAGCCCTTTTTTCAGCCTTGTTTCCCTTTCTTCTTCATTAACGAGTTCAACTTCAGCGCCGGTCAGGTCTATGTTTGACGGGATTATATCGAGATTTTCAACCGCTGTCTTTTTTATGACGCTCCTGACAGGCATATCCCCTATGAGCAGGTTATATATATTTTCCGTTTCCACTTCCTTATCGAACCCGAGCCCAAGCGTTGAGTTTCCCTGCGGGTCTATGTCCACTATCAACACTTTTTTCCCCCGCGCCGCTATGGCGCTGGCTGTATTTACAGTGGTCGTGGTTTTGCCTACCCCGCCCTTCTGGTTCGCGACGGATATTATTCTTCCCATTGCTGCTCCTTTTGACGTATTGATTCCAGTGTTTTTACTATAGTTTGGGTCTTAACGCTGCATGAGATTATAGCACTTTTGTCTTTTTTTTCAATTATTTTTATGGAAGGCGATTGCGGCTTCCCGTAACAATTCTCAAGCACTATTGCTTTATCACCGTCTTTTACCTCCACAATATCTCCCGGGAAATATTCAGGAATGGAACGTTTAAATTCTTCAGCAACCGCAGGATCAAAAAGTATTCCAATGTTTGAATCTATGCAATGCCAGGCGTCAGACGGGGTGTAAACCTTCCTGAACGGTCTTGAACTTGTCAAAGCGTCATAGACATCGGCAATTGCCGCTATTTTACCCAGAACGCCGATATCATTCCCTCCAATACCCTTTGGGTAACCGCCTTTGTCATACCGTTCGTGGTGCTGCAGCGCGATAAGCGCGGCCCTTGCGGGGATCCCGTATATTTTCCTGGCCATATCAAAACTTAAAAGCGGATGCTGCCTCATTTCTTCCTTTTCCGTTCCCGTTAACTCCCTGTTTTCGCCTATGAATTTATACTGGTTCATTTTAATATCGCATAACAGCGCGCCTGTTATGGCATCGACTTTTTCTTCATCTTTAAGCCCCATATTATGCGCCAGCACTCCCGTAATGCACGCGGCATTGACAATATGATATTCCGGGTAAGTTTCAATGGTTCTGTAGTCCTGAAAATCATATACCTGCTTTTTATTTTCATTAAGTGAAGAAACCATCTCAGTGGCAAAATAACGGAATATGTGACCGTATGCTATCTTATTGCCTGTTTCGTTCGAAGCCGATAAGAACCTTTTTATCTCTTCCTTGCCGTATTTTTTTAATATTTCCGCGTTTTCGCCGTTTGAAGCAATGAAACATTTCATGACTTGAAGGAGTTCTGCCAGGGTTTTTAGTTTATAGACGGTATGCACGGAGCCTTCATTATCATCCGAATACAAAAAATATATCCCCGCCTTTTTTAAGCTTGTTTTCAGGGACGCCTTAAGAATTGCGCCTTTCTTTATGAGTTCATTGCCGCAGTTGTCATATACGTCAAGCGCGGCTATTTCGCCTTCCTGGATATCATCAACCATTGTTTTTTTCAATCATTGCCTCGATTTTTTCTTATTGAATGTTTTGATCTTCTACTCTCTACTTTCTACTCTCTGAATATTTTGACCTTAAAAAGCCAAGGACACGGTTAGCAACCGTGTCCTTGGCCCGTGCTAATTCCCCAAAAAAGTATTAACGCATTATTGTGAATTTAATTATAGATGTCTTGCTCATTCCGCTTTGCGTGCGGGCATAGATAACAGCCACATATAGCCCGGGGGCTATCCGTCTTTCAGAACTTAAGTCCCACTTTACTTCCCCGGCATTATTATAATCTGTCATTGTTTTCACCAGTTCGCCGGCCATATTGTAAACTTTTGCCGTTATGACAGTGCCGCTCATAACATCATATCTTATCTTCATCACCGTGCTATTGGCGTTATTTACAGGGTTCGGCAGTACTCTTATATTTGTCATTACCTCATAGGCATTATGCATTACTGTCAGGCTTGTTTCGGCAACGGCGCTGTATGCGTTGTTATCCACGGTTGCAAGCACGGCGCTATAAACGCCGTTTCCTACTATATCGCCTTTGTCATTTGTTCCATCCCACTGTATTGTCTGGCCCATGTACGTAAATTCCGCGTAATTGGGTGTTCCTCCTCCGTCGCCGGGCGAGAACACACTGTTGTTTACAGTAAGCACTGTGGACCCTGTTCCAGCCAGATAATTGATGGGTATATGTTTTATTATCTCTCCCCCGCTGTTATATATCAGGAATTCCTTTTTGCTGCTATTTGTCAGGACTGTTACCTGCTGCACCATGGTGTGGCTGTAACCCAACGGATCCACTATCTCCACCTTTACATAGTAGATGCCGTTCTCAACCCTTGCATTCATCTGGTTTGTTCCGTTCCATTCAACCACGGTCTGGTCCACGCTTATCTGCGCTTTGCCTCCGTCATCCGGGCTGAATACGCTGTTGGTTATCGTGAAATTATCAGGTATGGTATACGCGGCCGAGAGCGCTATGACCTTCACTATTTCTCCCGCTGAATTATAAACAGCTATCTTCATTTCGAATTTCGGCGTCGGCGTCGGTGTTATTGTCGCACTCTGCGTGGGCGTACTTGTAAATGTTTCAGTCGCTGAGAAGCTCGGCGTCAAGGTATAGGTCGGGGATGTTGTGAAAGTAGAAGTGCTTGTAGACGTCGGAGTTGATGTGCTTGTCACAGTATTTGTATACGCCGTTGTGCTTGTCCGCGTGCTTGACGGCGTGTAAGTTGCCGTGGACGTTTTAGTGTTTGTGTATGTTGCAGTCACAGAGTATGTAGACGTTACGGTTTTTGTAGTGGTTGCAGTAGCAGTCGGGGTCACTGTAGGTGTATTGGTCTTTGTCACCGTAGGTGTATCGGTTGCTGTAAATGTAGGTGTTGCAGTATCCGTTATAGTAACGGTTACTGTAGGCGTTGCAGTTTTGGTAACTGTTGGAGTATCGGTTTCCGTAATTGTTTCCGTAATTGTCTCGGTTACGGTCTCTGTAATTGTCTCGGTTGCAGTTTTCGTGACCGTGTTTGTCGATGTTTCAGTAATGGTTTCCGTCACTGTCTCTGTAACAGTATATGTTACTGTTCCGGTTATAGTCTCTGTTACTGTATCTGTCGGAGTTTCAGTTACTGTATCCGTTACGGTCTCTGTCACGGTTTCTGTTACTGTCTCGGTTACTGTTTCGGTGATGGTCTCAGTGACAGTCTCAGTCACGGTCTCGGTTACTGTATCTGTCGGTGTTTCAGTTATTGTATCCGTTACAGTCTCGGTCACTGTCGCTGTCACGGTCTCTGTTGCTGTTTTGGTAACGGTCTCAGTGACGGTTTCAGTGACAGTCTCAGTCACAGTCTCGGTCACAGTCTCGGTCACAGTTTCAGTTACTGTCTCTGTCGCAGTTTCTGTCACAGTTTCAGTGACAGTCTCAGTCACAGTCTCGGTCACTGTATCTGTCGGTGTTTCAGTTATTGTATCCGTTATAGTCTCTGTCACGGTTTCTGTTACTGTCTCGGTTACTGTTTCGGTGATGGTCTCAGTGACGGTCTCAGTGACAGTCTCAGTCACGGTTTCAGTGACGGTTTCAGTAACAGTCTCAGTCACGGTTTCAGTAATAGTCTCAGTTACTGTTTCAGTTATTGTTTCTGTTACAGTTTCTGTCACGGTCTCGGTGACAGTCTCGGTGACAGTCTCGGTGACAGTCTCGGTGACAGTCTCGGTGACTGTTTCGGTTACTGTCTGCGTCACTGTCTCGGTTACGGTCTCAGTTACAGTCTCCGTTACAGTTTCAGTGACAGTCTGTGTGACAGTCTCTGTGACTGTCTCTGTGACTGTCTCTGTGACTGTCTCTGTGACTGTCTCTGTCACAGTCTCCGTGATAGTCTCTGTGATAGTCTCTGTGACTGTCTCTGTTACTGTCTGCGTTACGGTCTCGGTTATGGTCTCTGTGACAGTCTCTGTGACAGTCTCCGTCACAGTCTCTGTGACAGTCTCCGTCACAGTCTCTGTTACAGTCTCGGTTACTGTCTGTGTTACAGTCTCGGTTACTGTCTGTGTTGCAGTCTCGGTTATCGTTTCAGTCACTGTCTGAGTGACAGTCTCTGTCACTGTTTCTGTTACTGTCTGCGTTACTGTCTCAGTTATGGTCTGTGTTACAGTCTCTGTTACTGTCTGAGTAACTGTTTCGGTTATAGTCTGCGTTACTGTCTCAGTTATGGTCTCAGTTATGGTCTCTGTGACAGTCTCAGTTACTGTCTGTGTCACAGTTTCAGTTACTGTCTGGGTCACTGTTTCAGTTACTGTCTGGGTTACAGTCTCTGTTACTGTCTGAGTAACTGTTTCAGTCACAGTCTGCGTTACTGTCTCAGTTACTGTCTGAGTCACGGTCTCGGTTACTGTCTGCGTTACGGTTTCAGTTACGGTCTGGGTCACTGTTTCAGTCACAGTCTGCGTTACGGTCTCAGTCACGGTCTCGGTTACTGTCTCAGTTACTGTCTGCGTTACTGTCTCAGTTACTGTCTGCGTTACTGTCTCGGTTACTGTCTGTGTTACGGTTTCAGTTACTGTCTGGGTCACCGTTTCAGTTACTGTCTGCGTTACTGTCTCAGTCACAGTTTGCGTTACTGTCTCAGTTACTGTCTGAGTCACGGTCTCGGTTACCGTCTCGGTTACTGTCTGTGTTACGGTTTCAGTTACTGTCTGGGTCACTGTTTCAGTTACTGTCTGCGTTACGGTCTCGGTTACTGTCTGTGTTACGGTTTCAGTTACGGTTTCAGTTACGGTTTCAGTTACGGTTTCAGTTACGGTTTCAGTTACGGTTTCAGTTACGGTTTCAGTTACGGTCTGCGTCACGGTCTCAGTTACTGTTTGGGTCACTGTCTCCGTCACTGTCTGTGTTACAGTTTCAGTTACAGTCTGGGTTACAGTCTGCGTTACGGTTTCTGTCACGGTTTGTGTCACAGTCTCAGTTACCGTTTGTGTTACAGTCTCGGTTACTGTCTGCGTCACTGTCTCAGTCACAGTCTGTGTTGCTGTCTGTGTTACTGTCTGGGTAACTGTTTCAGTTACAGTCTGCGTCACTGTCTGCGTTACTGTTTGCGTTATTGTTTCAGTCACTGTCTGAGTTACTGTTTGTGTTACGGTTTCAGTTACGGTCTGTGTCACAGTCTCAGTCACAGTCTCAGTTACTGTCTGCGTCACAGTCTCAGTTACTGTCTGGGTAACTGTCTCGGTTATCGTTTCAGTCACTGTCTGAGTTACAGTCTGAGTTACAGTCTGTGTCACTGTTTCAGTTACTGTCTGGGTTACTGTCTGGGTTACAGTCTCTGTTACTGTCTGAGTAACTGTTTCGGTTACAGTCTGCGTCACTGTCTCAGTTACTGTCTGCGTCACTGTTTGCGTTACTGTTTCCGTTATAGTTTGAGTTACTGTTTGCGTTATTGTTTCAGTCACAGTCTGTGTTACTGTCTGGGTTATCGTTTCAGTCACTGTTTGAGTGACAGTCTGTGTCACTGTTTCTGTTACTGTCTGGGTCACTGTCTGCGTTACTGTCTGGGTTACGGTTTCTGTCACGGTCTCTGTCACAGTCTCAGTTACCGTTTGTGTTACAGTCTCGGTTACTGTCTGCGTCACAGTCTCAGTTACTGTCTGTGTTACGGTCTCCGTTACTGTCTGGGTCACTGTCTGTGTTACGGTTTCAGTTACTGTCTGAGTCACGGTTTGTGTCACGGTTTGTGTCACAGTCTGCGTTACTGTCTGCGTTACTGTCTGCGTTACTGTCTGCGTTACAGTCTGCGTTACTGTCTCAGTTACGGTCTGCGTCACTGTTTCAGTCACTGTCTGAGTTACGGTCTGTGTCACTGTTTCAGTCACTGTCTGGGTTACTGTCTCCGTTACTGTCTGTGTCACTGTCTGTGTCACTGTCTGTGTCACTGTCTGTGTTACGGTCTGAGTTACTGTTTCAGTTACAGTCTGCGTTACAGTCTGAGTCATGGTCTGTGTCACCGTCTCAGTTACTGTCTGGGTCACTGTCTGCGTTACTGTCTGCGTTACTGTTTGCGTCACTGTTTCAGTCACTGTCTGGGTCACTGTCTGGGTCACTGTTTGAGTTACGGTTTCAGTTACTGTTTGCGTTACAGTCTGCGTCACTGTCTGTGTCACTGTTTCAGTTACTGTCTGGGTTACTGTTTCAGTTACTGTTTGTGTAACTGTTTGAGTTACGGTCTGCGTTACTGTCTGTGTCACTGTCTGGGTTACTGTCTGGGTTACGGTCTGTGTCACGGTCTGCGTCACGGTCTGTGTCACGGTCTGTGTCACGGTCTGTGTCACGGTCTGTGTCACGGTTTCAGTTACTGTTTGTGTAACGGTCTGGGTCACGGTCTGTGTCACGGTTTCAGTTACTGTTTGTGTAACGGTCTGGGTCACGGTCTGTGTCACGGTTTCAGTTACTGTTTGTGTAACGGTCTGGGTCACGGTTTCAGTTACTGTTTGTGTAACGGTCTGGGTCACAGTCTGAGTTACGGTCTGCGTCACTGTTTCAGTCACTGTCTGGGTTACGGTCTGTGTTATTGTTTCAGTCACTGTCTGGGTGACTGTTTGTGTTACGGTCTGTGTTACGGTTTCAGTTACTGTCTGGGTAACGGTTTGAGTTACGGTTTGAGTTACGGTTTGCGTTACGGTTTCAGTCACTGTTTGCGTGACTGTCTCAGTCACAGTTTGTGTTACTGTCTGCGTTACTGTTTGTGTTATTGTTTGTGTTACGGTCTGTGTCACGGTTTGAGTAACCGTCTGCGTCACTGTCTGTGTTACGGTTTGAGTTACCGTCTGCGTTACTGTCTGTGTCACTGTTTCAGTCACTGTTTGCGTGACTGTCTCGGTCACAGTTTGTGTTACTGTCTCAGTCACGGTCTGCGTTACTGTTTGTGTTACGGTCTGTGTCACGGTCTGCGTTACGGTCTGGGTCACAGTCTGTGTTACTGTTTGAGTTACTGTTTGTGTTATGGTTTGTGTTACAGTTTGAGTTACCGTTTGCGTTACTGTCTGCGTCACGGTCTGTGTCACGGTTTGTGTAACGGTTTCAGTTACAGTCTGCGTCACTGTCTGTGTCACTGTCTGCGTTACGGTTTCCGTTACTGTTTCAGTTACTGTTTGCGTGACTGTCTCAGTCACGGTCTGCGTTACTGTTTCCGTTACTGTCTGGGTTACCGTCTGCGTTACTGTCTGTGTCACGGTCTGCGTTACGGTCTGCGTCACGGTCTGCGTCACGGTCTGCGTCACGGTCTGCGTCACGGTCTGCGTCACTGTCTGCGTCACTGTCTGCGTCACTGTCTGCGTCACTGTTTCCGTTACCGTCTGCGTCACGGTTTCCGTTACTGTCTGGGTTACCGTCTGCGTTACTGTCTGTGTCACGGTCTGCG
>CALAOR010000057.1 GCA_937889595.1 uncultured bacterium | reverse complement strand
TGCGAACCGTGTCATGTACCTGAGCTACTGCGAATGGTACATGATGGTACATGGCCTTTATGATAGGTCGTGTCCGGTACGAACTTTAATTTTTCTATGGATTTTGCGCCATGAACCACTCGCTGGGCTCGGGTTCATGGCAAGCTTATATTATATAGGGGAATCGCGCAAAGGCCATAGAAAAATTAAAGTTCGCACCGGACACGAAAGGAAACACGTCATATTAATGAGGGTTTTCCGGCACTATCGTTTTGACTTTGATGCTTATTTATAATAAGATATATCCTGCCAAACTTATACTGACGAAACAGGTAAAAGACAGCATCAAACCATGAAAAGCATAAGGAGAAAAAATGAATAAAACTGCGGTAGTAGCCGGAGGCGCGGGATTTTTGGGATCGCATTTGTGCGAGAGCCTTATTAATTCCGGCATAAAGGTGATCTGCATGGACAACCTGGGCACCGGAAGGATGGAAAACCTCGGAGCGATCATAAAAAACAAGAAATTCAGGTTCATAAAGCACGATGTCAGGCGTCCCCTGAAAGTCAAAGGGCGGGTGGATTATGTTTTTCACCTGGCATCATACGCTTCGCCTCCTTATTACCAGGCAAAATCAATTGAAACACTCCTTACAAATTCAGTCGGCACATACAATATACTTGAATTCTGCAGGTTAAAAAAAGCGCGGTACCTTATAACCTCGACCTCCGAAGCTTACGGCGACCCGAAGGAACACCCGCAAAAAGAAACTTACTGGGGGAACGTGAATCCCGTAGGCATTCGTTCGTGTTATGACGAGGCAAAAAGATTTGCCGAGGCCATGACTATGGAATTTGTGAGAAAATTCAAGGTGGACGCGAGGATAATCAGGATATTTAACACTTACGGTCCCAGGCTGCAGAAAGACGACGGAAGGGTGATATCCAACTTCATATGGCAGGCACAGCATGATAAGGACCTGACCATATACGGCGACGGCTCGCAGACAAGAAGTTTCTGTTATGTATCGGACCAGATTAAAGGTTTGACTGCCGCCATGATGAAAGACGGATTAGCCGGTGAGGTCATAAATATCGGCAATCCGGATGAGTTCACGGTGAAGGAAGCGGCTGTTATAATAAAGGAAATGACGGGTTCAAAATCAAAAATAATATACAAGCCCCTGCCAAAAGACGATCCTACGCGCAGGAAACCCGATATCACAAAGGCCAAAAAAATTCTTGGCTGGGAGCCGCAAGTAAAGCTCCGTGAAGGCTTAAGCCATACCATAAAATGGTTTGCTGATGGAAAATAAAAAAATACAAAATTGCCTGATGGGACTGTTCCTTTTTATTATTGGCCTGGTATTTTTTAACGCGGCGCTGCAGCCCGGCAAAGTGTTATTCGGGACCGACTTTTTCACCATATACCTCCCGTTCAAATTATTCGCGCAGGAGATGGCGTTAAAATTCCATGATATACCGCTTTGGATGCCGCATCTTTTTTTTGGCATACCGCTTATATCGTCTTCGAGCCTGCTGTACTATTACCCGACGGACCTTTTATTCATGCTTCTTCCTTTTCCCCTGCAATTTACCTACACTGCGGATCTTATCATACACCTGCTTGCCGCGTTCTTCGGGATGTTTTTGTTCCTTCGGCAGTTTCAATTAAGGCGGGAAGCGGCTTTTTTCTCGGCTGTGGCTTTCACCATAAGCGGGTTCATGCTTTCATATATTTACGTCGGGCACTGGAACAACATAAAAGCGGGAGCGCTCATACCGTTCATATTTTATTTTACGGCAAAGGGTTTTGACGATAAAAAGATCATTCCGTTCCTGAACGCGGCGGGGCTCATGGCTTTCCAGATACTTGCCACGGGCATGCAGATAATGGCCTATACTTACCTGGGAGTTATAATGCTTGCTGTTTACAAAATATGGATAGAGGGCTCTAATAAATCAGGATGGTTAAAACCCGCGGGATTATTTTTATTAAGCACGATTGCCATAGCCGTATATTCGTCCCTGCAGCTCATCCCATCCATACCATACACCGGCTATTCCTGGAGAGGGGATTTCAGTTACAATGATTTTATTTCCTGGTCATTGCATCCCACCGAGGCTATAACACTCCTGCTACCGCGGTTCTTCGGGCTCATGACCGACACCTATTACGGCAGGATGTCCATGAACTTAACCACGTATTATTTCGGAATAACCTCATTTTTGTTTGTCCCTTTTGCCTTTGCTGACAGGAAAACCTCCAGGTTCGCGATGTTCCTGGCTTTTTCCTCGATAGTTTTTCTCATACTCTCATTCGGAGGTTATACCCCGGTTTATAAATTGTTTTATTACATACCTGTTTTTAACCAGTTCAGGAACCCGGGAAGGTTTCTTTATGTATTTACGTTTTTTATGACGGCGCTTTCAGCCGTGGGTTTAAGCAATGTTTTTAACGCGGGGCAAAAAGAAAAAAATAGCATGATGAAAATCCTGGCTATCACTTCAGCTGCGGCTCTTGGCGTGTCTTTAATCCTGCTTTTGATGCTGGCCGGACAAAATTTAAATAACATGATAAGCGGCCTTTATGCGTCAATTAAAAGCACACAGATACAGCCGGTTGTCCTGCAGAACATCACAGCTGGAATAAAACAGGATATTTTATATTTTATCCTTGTTTCAGCCGCTGTCCTGTCTGTCACTTACGCGTTACTTGCCGGAAAAATAAAACACGCTTTCCTGGCTGCGCT
Organism: uncultured bacterium; assembly: GCA_937889595.1. Classification (GTDB taxonomy): domain Bacteria; phylum Oederibacteriota; class PGYV01; order PGYV01; family Palsa-1178; genus PALSA-1178. The sequence continues at coordinate 78,438 of CALAOR010000057.1, read as the reverse complement.
TGTGCTTGCCTCAATTAACCTGGTGGATATGCACAGGATAGACGAGAAATTCATAATATACGCGGATTATAAAAACATGGTACCGGCGTTTGACCCGGTTGCAATCACTTTAAAGCAGGATACCGGCATATACAGGGCGTCTGATTTCTCCTTTTCCTGGGTGCCGAACAGGAATATTTACTATGATATAGAAGGGTTAAAGGGCATACACGGCCTCATGCCGTCAAAATACATAAGGATGGAAAAAGAAGGCATGTTTAACTTTCTGCCCGCCGACAGTTTCTTTAACATCAAGTACTTTATCGCGGGGCAGGATATCAATATACCGGGACTTGAAAAGATCCTGGACGGCGGCGTCAAAGTTTACAGGAATAATTCCGTCGGACCCAGGTTTGATTTTACGGACAGGATCATAAAATACGGTTCTGACGAAGAAATACTTAATTTCATGAAAAGCGGGGAGTATGATTTTAAAGGCGCCCTGGTCAGGGAAGACACGGGAGTGGTGCCTTCGCCAAACCCATTATCATATAAAATAGGCCTTAAAGAGTACACACCCAACCGGATAAAAATGACGGTTGAAGCAGGCAAGGACGGAATGCTGGTTGTAAAGAACTCTTTCTATCCGGATTGGAAAGTAAAAGTTGATAAAATGCCCGGAAAAATCTATAATGTGGATTACGCGTTCATGGGCATACCCTTAAAACAAGGGGTTCATGATATAGAACTGTATTATTCAAAGACCGGGTTTTATTCAGGGCTGCTCTTGACCATGGCGGGGATATTATTTTACATTTTCATATATTTCAGGGAAAGAAAAATATATAAAGGTGAAAAATGAAAACTCTTATAGTGATACCCACTTATAACGAGAAAGACAACATAAAAAGTCTCTTACCGGCCATAAAAAAATATCTGCCGCACGCGGATACGCTGGTGGTTGATGACGCGTCACCGGATAAAACAGGCGCGGCCGTCAGGGCGGTTATGAGGGTAAATAAAAGGGTAAAGCTCATGGAAAGGAAAAGCAAACTCGGGCTCGGGACGGCATATGTGGCGGGTTTTAAATATGCCCTGGCGCATAATTATGATATGATATTTGAAATGGACGCTGATTTTTCGCATGACCCCAAGTATCTTCCTGATTTTATTGAGTCAATGAAAACAAATGATCTCGCGATAGGCTCAAGATACATAAACGGCATTTCCGTTGTGAACTGGCCCATCGGCCGCCTGATACTGTCAAAATTCGCGAACTTTTACGCGAGGAGCATTACAGGTGTTCCGCTTACGGACTTAACAAGCGGTTTTAAGTGCTACAACAGCAGGGTTTTAAAGGCAATAGATCTCGATAACATTCATTCCGACGGATATGCTTTTCAGATAGAAATGCATTATAAAGCCTGGAAAAAGGGTTTCAGGATAAAAGAACTACCCATAATATTTATAGACCGCCACGCGGGTTCATCAAAGATGACAAGGCGGGTAATGCTCGAAGCCGCATGGATAGTGTGGAAGTTAAAGCTGGGTCTTATAAAATAAGATCCAGCGGCTTTTGGTCCAAACCAAACGGAGGAAAAAATGTCAAAAACAGTATTAGTCACAGGAGGAGCCGGGTTTATCGGGTCAAATATGGCGGATGAACTTATCAACCGCGGGTATAAAGTGGTGATACTGGACAATCTGTCCACCGGATTAAAGGAAAACATCAATGAAAAAGCCAAATATATAAATGGAGATGTGAGAAATATAAAAGACCTGGACAAAGTATTTAAAAATAAAATTGACGCCATATTCCATATAGCCGGATGCGCCTCAACAATAAAATCCTTTGATGATCCCGCGGCCGATCTTGATACAAACGTGCTTGGAACGATAAACATTATCAATTACGCTGTGAAGCACAGGGTGGACAGGCTTTTATACGCTTCATCCATGACATCATACGGGATACCTGACGCTGTGCCTGTAAGGGAGACCATGGGTACAAGGCCGATCGCTTACTACGGCATTACAAAGTACGCGGGCGAGAGATATGTGCTGGCCACGGGACTCAGGGCCGATATGGGTTTCAAATTAAACGCCACGGCATTCAGGATGTTCAATGTTTACGGCCGCAGGCAGTCTCTGACAAACCCCTACCAGGGGGTTGTTTCAATATTTATAGGGAATGTATTAAGGGGGGAAAAGGTCACGGTATTCGGGGACGGCAAACAGTCCCGCGACTATGTGCACATAAGCGACGTGGCAAACGCCTGGATAGGCGCCATAGACAATAAAAAATCTTTCGGGGAAGTTTTTAATATAGGATCGGGCATAAGGGTATCTGTCAATGAACTGATAGATATTATACTTAAGAGTTTCGGTAAAAACAGGAGAACAAACAAGGTTATATATAAAAACGAGCGTCCCGGGGACCAGCGGCACATGCAGGCTGACATATCAAAAGCCGCAAAACTACTCAAATGGCAGCCGAGGATCAAGTTTGAAGACGGACTGCTGGATGTAATAAACTGGGCCAAAGAAACAAAATTAGGCGGGTAAAAAGCATGGTTGTAGAACGCGATATAGTTTCAAATTATGAGAGATGGTTTTTAACCCCAGCCGGGATGTACACGGATGACAAGGAAAAAGAACTGCTGATCAATACGATCCGTTTTAAAAGAGGAGAGAGGGTACTGGAGATCGGCTGCGGCACGGGAAGAAACCTTGAATACTTGAGCGATCTGGGGCTGGTTTCCGTCGGCGTCGAGCCTGTGGAGGAACTGATTAAAAAAGCGAGGCAGAAATCCACCATAAAAAATGACCAGCTTATCAGGTGTTCATATGAAAAACTTCCGCTCGGCGATAATTCTTTCGATAATGTAATATTTATGAATACATTCGGTTTTGCGGGCGATAAGACCGCAGCCCTGCGGGAAGCATTCCGTGTGGCTTCAAAAAAAGTGGCAATAGGGTTTTTAAACAGGAATTCACTTGCAAAATTATTCAAAGTGAAAGAACGCCGCGCCGTTTATAATGACTCCGCTCCTTTATCCGGAAGTGAACTGTTAAAGATAGTAAAAGAAGCGCTTGCGGGCAGGGAAAAAAATTGTGAAATTAAGCTGCAATATACACTGTACCTGCCGATCACTATCGGGTACATATTTTCTCTTGCGGATGATCTTCTCGAAAGATTAAATCTTCCGCTGGGAGATTTTGGGATGCTGGTAATCACTAAAAAATAATTACTAATTAGTAATTAAGATTTTAGGAGGTGTACTTTGGCTGTCATCGGTTATATGTTTACCGGAGCGGGGTATCAGTATGTGAACCTCGGGAAAAAAGCTTATGACTCATCCTGGCTCATGAGGCAGCATTATGATAAAGTTGAAAAAAAATATACCGACTTTAAGATAAACAAGCTTTCATTTATCGGCCCGGCCGGGGAACTTATGCTCGAGGAAAACGGCATCATCATAAATGCCGTTTACCAGAGGGGTATTTTTGATATTTTAAAGGATTACAAGGTAACCCCCGAGCAGATGTTCGGATATAAGTCCGGGGAACTTATGGCGCTGGTATGTTCCGGTGCAATATCATTTGAGGATGCCATGGATTTTCTTTTTAAAAAAAGGCGCATGGTCATGGACGAGGTCGGCAAAGGATTTTTTCACCACCTTCTGATAAACACCGTCCAGGCGCTCCAGGTTGAAAAAGTTATAGCCGAACTTAAAGGCTCGCTCAAGGCCGATATAGTTTCATATAACGGCAAGGACTCAACTATAATAGTCTGCGAGACAAAAGCAAAGGAAAAACTTACAGAATTGTTCAAAAAATTAAACGGGGCCGTCATTGACATACCGTACGAAGAAACAGCCTGTTTTTCCATATTAAAACCGATAGCAGACAGGCTGAAGGAAGAATTCAAAAAAATTCCCATGGATAAGCCGGTCAACCGGATACTGTGCCAGACAACCGGGGAGTACTACGATAATGTCCAGGAAATCAGGGAAAAATTCACGGATTATATATTCAAGCCTTGCCGGATCGACTTGAGCCTGGAGACCATGCTGAAAAACGGGGTTAATACGTTTGTCGAGATAGGGCCTGGCACATTTTTATCGCGCATGGCCAGAAAACGGGACAGCGGAAAGCGCGCGCTTAATACCAATGATTTGGGAGAGATTTCAAAAACCGTAAAACTTGCCAATTAATCCAGGGAGGCCGGCATATCATGGATTTGATTACAATTATTATTATTTCCGTGGGTCTTGCCATGGATTGTTTTGCAGTGTCAATATCAGCGGGGACCACAGGCTTGAATTTCAGGCTGAAAAACCTGGTGCTAATGGCTTTATCATTCGGGGTATTCCAGTCTGTTATGACCCTGATGGGCTGGCTGGCGGGAAGCGGTTTTAAATCCTTCATAGAAAGTTTTGACTACTGGATAGCTTTCGGGCTGCTTGCGATAATAGGCGCTAAAATGCTCAAGGAAGGTTTAAAAAAAGACAGCGGATACAAAAATGATTATACAAGCGGGAAAGTCATTATATTGCTTTCCTTTGCCACGAGTATAGATGCTTTAGCTGCTGGGGTGAGTTTTTCAGTAATGAAATCAGGGCTTTTAATGCCTGTCTTAATGATAGGAGCCGTGTCTTTTGCGTTTACAATCCTTGGCGGAGCAATCGGGAAAAAAGCAGGGCAAATGTTCGGAAAACGGGCGGAAATCGCCGGAGGGTTGATTTTGATCGGGATAGGTGTTAAGATATTACTGGAGCATTTTAACATAATTTAGCTTGTTTTTACGTTAATGTATTGTAATATATTCATGGTATATATAATAACAGCTGAAAGGAACATAATATGACAAACGACATTGACGGCGACAGGGAAGAAGTAAGGAAGTTCATACGTGAAAACAGCCTTGCTGATATGAAGAAAGTAAGGGAATATCTGGATAAAAATCCCTTGGCTTCAGTCATGGATGTTTCCATGAAAACAGGCGTGCCAACGGGCGCCATAATGTCCCTGGTTAACGCAGGGGTGTTAAAAATAAAAGAAGCCAAAAAATAAGAATAAGTTTATCCGTTTTTTTTACAGATAAGATTAAACGCTAAATCAGTCTGTAATAATTCACATTAAATCACGCCGGCAAAACCTTATTTTCTTTTATTGACAAAAACCAGAACAATTATATAATCATTCAGGTAATTTTTCCATGAAAAATTAATTAAACGAAAAACAGCCAAAAAATATATTTCACACAAAAAGGAAAACATGGACATAAAACAATTAATGAACAAGCAGCAGTATGAAGCCGTATGCCATAAGGACGGGCCCCTGCTCATACTTGCGGGCGCCGGAAGCGGTAAGACAAGGGTAATCACCTACCGCATAGCGCACCTGATGGCGGAATACAATGTACAGCCGGAAAACATCCTGGCCGTGACATTTACAAATAAAGCGGCGCAGGAAATGAAAGAACGGATAAAAAAAGCGGTCGGCAAAGACACAAACAGGATACTTATCTCCACCTTTCATTCTTTGGGGTGCAGGATGCTCAGGGCCCACGCCGAGCGGCTCGGTTACACGAAAAGTTTTTCCATATACGACGAGGATGACAGGGAAAGACTGATCAAGGAATGCATGCATGACGCCAAGGTTTCAGACAAGGAAATGCGGCCGTATGACATCATAAAGCGCATATCATCCATCAAAAACGAACTTATATCCCCGAAGCAGTTTGAGGACCTGTATGCGGAGGACTATGAGTCCAAAGCAATATCAAGGGTATATACCTTGAGCGAACTTAAGCTTGCAAAGAACAACGCGGTTGATTTTGACGACCTCATATCAAAACCCATAGAACTGCTGAAAAAAAATCCGGACATACTTGAAGCATATAGGGAAAAGTTCAAGTACATCCTGATAGACGAGTATCAGGACATAAATAATTCCCAGTACACGCTGATATCAATGCTCGCCGAAAAATACAGGAATATTTGCGTTGTGGGCGATGATGACCAGTCCATATACCGTTTCCGCGGGGCCGACATAACCAATATCCTCGAGTTTGAGGAGGATTACAAGGACGCAAAGGTTATCAGGCTGGAGCAGAATTACCGCTCGACTAAGACCATCCTTAAAGCGGCGCATGCCGTAATAAAGAACAACGAGGGAAGAAAAGGCAAGGAACTCTGGACAGAGAACGATATCGGCGAAAAGATAACATTTTATTATGTTGACGACGAGATCATGGAATCAGAGACGGTTATCAAGGAAATATTCAGGGTAATAAACACGCAGGACATTAAGCTGAAGGATATGGCGGTTTTTTACAGGACAAACGCGCAGTCGCGGGTAATCGAGGACCGTTTCCGCAGGGCAGGGGTAAGGTACAAACTCGTGGGGGGGCTTTCATTTTATGCAAGGCTGGAAATAAAAGATATGCTTGCCTACCTGCGCGTCATTTCCAATCCGCGTGATGTCATGTCCATCAAACGCATAGTCAATGTCCCGCCGCGGGGCATAAGCGACGCTACGGTGGACAGGCTCGAGGCTTTTGCCTTTCAAAACGATCTGCCGTTCCTTGAGGCCATGGAAAAATCAGAGGCTATGCCTGACATAAAAGTCGCCGCAAAAACAGCGATGAAAAGTTTTCATGACTTTATAGTCTCAATGCATATGGCCAAGGATACCACTCCTTTGAAGGAAATAATGGCAAGGATAATAACCGGGACCGGCTACATAGGTTATTGGGAAGACGACCCGTCACCTAAGGCAAAAGACAGGGTTGAAAACGTGAAGGAACTTGTGTCAGCCATGGCCGAGTATGAAGATGGAAAAAAAGACGCGACCCTGGATGATTTTCTGCAGCAGGTGGCGCTCATGAGCGAGGTTGACAAACTCGACGAAAGCGCGGAAGCCGTGACCCTGATGACCATACACAGCGCCAAGGGACTGGAATTTGACATGGTATTTTTAACAGGCATGGACGAGGGAATTTTTCCCCACAAGAACTGCCTGGAAGAGCAGGGAGGCATAGAGGAAGAACGCAGGCTCGCGTATGTGGCGATAACCAGGGCAAGGAAGAAATTATATATCATGAGCGCCGTATCCCGCAGGCAGTTCGGGACAAAAAAGATGGGCGCAATCTCAAGGTTTGTAAATGAAATTCCCGAGGAAATTTTAGAGCGTAAAGGCAGGCTGCCGATAAAGCGGACCGAAGAGAAATATTACGGGAACGGCCCTGATGACGAACATGAAGTTTCCTGCCCCGCGCCGGGAACAGACGCGGTATATAACGACGAACCCGCGGAAGCGCAGTTTATTCCGGGCCAGAAGGTAAAGCACGCAAAACTCGGCCAGGGAACCATATTAAAAGCCGAACCATACGGCGATGACCTGAAGATCACTGTTTTGTTCCGCAGCGGCGGCAAAAAAACTCTGTCGGCAAAAATCGCGGGGCTTGAAAAGATATGATCAAAGGGGCTTTTATACTGCTGTGCACCATGTTCTTTGCGGCTGCGTTCGGCACGGTGAAGAACAAGGGCGGGTTTATTATTTATCCTGCCAGGATAACAGACGAAACATATAAGGTATATAAGGTCTATGAGAACGGCGAGACGAAAATGATCCTGCAGCTGTCCTTTAACGGCCAGTCTGAAGCGTCCAACGAAGGCACAACAATACCGCAAGCGTCGCCTGATAAAGAACATATTGCTTATTGCGATGACGGGATAATCCGGATAAAAAATATCTTAACGGGGGAAAACAGAAAGATAGCTCCTCTAAATAGTGCCGGACAATTTAAAATATTTATCAACGGCTGGTCGCATGACGGAAAAATGCTTCTTTATCATGTAATGGAAAATATTGAGGGGGACGAAGGTGATTATGATGGTTCCCCGCGCGCAAAAAAACCTGGCACACAGCATGGTAAAGCCGCAGGAATCGCAAAAGAGGGCCATGCTTCCGGGTATTTTATTTATGATACGGCGTCCGGTGGGACGGTTCCCGTGCCTATAAAAGGGATATACGTCGGGTGGGGTGCGGGGAACAATATAATATGCCAGTACCCTTCTGAAGGTTCACGGGAACTTATAAGTGTGGATTTTTCCGGGAATACAATTTCTTTATTCAAATACCGCGGCTGGGGAGCCGGGGATTTGAACCAGATAAACATAAGTTCCAGGGCAGATAAAGCCGCTGCCATGGCCGGGTCTTCAGGAAAAAATAACGGCGTCATTCTTATTGACCCTGTCAAAAATATATCCTCGGATATAACAGGCAGGGAAGATTGGGGAAAAATCCATTCCCCGGATTTATCCCCGTCCGGAACAAAAATTTCCTGGTTGTACGGATATTACAATAAAAAGGAACATGGATACATTTACAACTCGTTTGTAGTGGACAAAAAGGTCGTATTCAAAACGCAGGATTATATGGACGAATACAAATGGATATCGGAATCAGCCGTTATGGTAATCACAAGGTCGGACGCGGATGTGAACTCAACAGACGAGCTTTACGTTATCAATCCGGAAACAGGGAAAATACTGGGCATGACGCCGTTATAATACACTGTGGATTAAGCCCTTTTATTTAAGCCATTCCATCGCATTTCTTGTTTCTCCTTCGATGTAAGTGAGGCAATCAGAAAAACGTACAAAATACCGGACGTAGAAATGCTGTGTTTTTGTCATATATGCATTTAAATTCACGATTTTTAATGAAAGGCAAATATTTTCTGCTATAATTACCATAGGTTCGTTACAGCATTATTCCGGGGACAAGGGATAGTTGCATTAAAAAAAAAGTTTGCGCCTTTTTGGAGGACTTTATTTATGAAAAGAACCATTCTCATAATATTCCTGATGCTTGTCATTTCCATATTATCCGCAGAGAACTGGCCTCTTGGTTTCCCAACCGGTAATTTTAATGATAAAACCGGCATCCCTGTCGATACCCTTCGTAAAATAGCAGAGCTTCAGGCAAAGGATGCCTGGGGAACCGTTAAAATCGCGGCTGAGATACCGTGTGTCGATGCTGACGGGAATATTTCCGTATACATGTTCATTTATAGGATCAACGGTGAGCCTGAAGCCTATGACCGTATCACATCGGATATAAAAGAAGGCAGGAGGCTGTATTCGGAAGCGGCCGCGCAAGGCGACCGCGAAAAAATGGAAAAGGCAAAGAAGTTAAAGTGGGGGATTGACCGCTACGGCACTATAGTAATGTCGGCTGTATCCGGCACTGTTCCTGTCATAGAACGGATACACGGGCTGCCTCCGTTTTATACCATGCTGGACCTGATGCAGGCGCAATTTTCAACAGGACACAAACTTTCCAGGATATTTTATTTTTCGCCAGTTGAACAATACTATGAGTTTCAGTCCGGCGCTGAAATATTTTTGAGTGGCGCTTTCCCGGTAAAGAAAGCCGGGATTGACTCCATAAAAAAGCGTTCAAATAATATCAAACAAAATCCCGATGTCTCCGAAAATGAAAAGATAAGGGAAATAATAAAACAGCAGTGGCACGCGCAGAAAAAACGCATCGGTGAGGAACAATGAAACGCGTTGCGGCCGCATTTTTATCCATGTTATTTTTGAATGCTGCTGTTTTTGGGGCGGATGTGTTTGTGGCAAATCACAACGGCACCACAAAGCTCCGCATGCAGCCGTACGGATGGACAGCCGGGTGCGCGCCGACGTCTTCAGCTATCACACTGTCTTACTGGGATTTTTACGGGCCTGACGGGAACGGCGGAAACACGAAATGCACGCAGTGGGGCAGGTTAATACAGTACTACATAGACCAGCCGGCCATGGAATCATTCATCAGTAACAACGGCACTAATTATCAGTGGCAGAACGCAAACTTGGCTTATGCCAGGCCTAACCTGATACATGACCTTGCCGATGCCATGCATACGACCGGCGATACAGGCAGTACGGCTTCAAATTACATAGCGCGCGGAATTACCGTGGTCGCGGCAGCCAGAGGTTATGCCGGCGCCAAGAACTGGGCCGCCGCGATACAGGGTAATTCCGCGAACAACTGGGCATGGGACCTTATGACAAAAGAAATTGACAATGACAAACCGGTTGTCTGGTGCGAATGGGGGCCTGATACGGGGCATTGCATCAGCGTCTGGGGATATACGCAAAGCAGCGGCATAAACTACCTGATAAATTACGATACATGGGACGAGATGAGGCACGATTGGAACTACGTGTACTATCTGAACGATTCGACTACCGCAACTACCGGTACTGAACTTATCACCGTACATCCGCAGGACCCGGGAATGACGTCGGACGTGGAACTGACCGTGCCCGACGGCGGAAAAGGAGTTACGCTTGTTGCAGATACAGATACAAATATACAGTGGATTCAGTTTGGTCCGGATATAACGGCCGTAAACCTGTACTATTCGGCAAACGGCGGGGTTGACTGGACCCTGATAGTGTCGAATCTTGCGTCTGTTGTCGACCAGAATACATATACATGGCATATTCCCGCAGGGCTTGATTCTGGCAGGATGAGGGTAAGGATAGAAGGGACAGGAACTGCGGGTATTTACGGTGAGGACGGTACAAGGCAGAATTTCACTGTAACAGTACGTACCTGTACGCCGACAAGGACCATTACCAGGACCCGTACAGCCACAAGGACGATTACCCCAACGCGTACATGGACCAATACGCGCGTGGTGACGCAGACCAGAACTCCCGTCATTACCGCGAGTTTAACGCCGGCAGTTACGCAGACACAGGCTGTCACTCCGACAGAAACAGGGACATACACGGCAACTGCGGTTTTCACAAATGCAAATTCACCGACACCGGCGGGGACGAATACCGCGACAAAAGCGGATACAACTACGCCGGCATTTACACAAACATCAACGCAATCCGTTACATACACCCGCACGCAGACTGTCACATATACACGTACTCCGCAGTCAACGCCAACACCGGTATTAACAGCCACATATACCTCTATATTTACCACGACCAAAACAGTTACACCCGTATACAGCGCGACGCTTTCCGCGACAAGCACAGGCACACAAACCGCCACTATTACGCGCACCCTGCAGGCAACAACCACGCAGACGTCAACCGCCACCGGAACCCGTACAACCACATTTACCGCGACAGTGACGCCTACTTCCACACACAGCTCAACGCCGTCCGCGACAAATACCCGCACACAGACCAGTACTGTTACGTTGACCGTGAGCATGACCAGGACAGCAACATCAAGCAGTACCGCTACATCCACGTGCACGTATACCGAGACTTTCACGCCAACATGCACCCGGACAATGACCTTCACCACCGCCACGCCGACTGTGACCGCCACCATTGTGGACAGGGGCGAGGATTCCTTTATTATTGTCATGTACCCAAATCCGGCAAAAGACAAGGTTTCCATAAAATATTACGCGCCTGATGGGGAGGCTGCGATCAGGGTCGGTATATATTCGGTATCATTCAGGCTGATAAGGAAATATGACCTTGTTGCCGGACCAAAGGGCGACAATATAGCGGAAATAGCGCTGGAAAATACGCTTTCAAACGGGATATATTATCTAAGGTATGAATATGAAAGCAAGATCAGGAAAAGCCGGCAGACAAAGGTTCTTGTTGTACTGAGATGATACTGGGGGAAATCTTTTATAACAGGTTTTAGTATATACTATATTTTTTCAAGGATTGGCTGCCTGTAACCCTGCTGATATTTACCTTTTGTTTTCCCGGACTCCCTGCACAATTTAGCGTACCGCACCGAACACGATGAAGAATTTCATGGTTTTATAGGGTTTTCCGCCAGCACTATGATATAATGATAAAAATAATTTTCCGGAGGGTATATGCATTTTACTGTATCATGGGACATCGAATCGGACGAGGACAATTTTAAACGTATAAGCAGCCTGATCACGGACATAATAAAAAAGCACGCCTTGATAGTAACGGAACCTGTTTCAAAATATATTGTAGTAAAGGCAGAGTCCGACGCGCAATGGAACATCATTTTAAAGGCTTTAAACGGCATCTGCGAGATGTACAAGGGAAAGATACACTTTATAATGTCTCCGCCAATGACCGGAGGCCAGTATAACGGCCGTATACGCGATTGGACAAAGGTCAATGAAGCGGCCAAGTAAAATTAAAGGAACAATTAAATGAAAAAAATAATAACGGGTATTTTATTGATCACGGTTCTATTTTCCGCCGGGTTATGTGCGGATGCGGCAACAAATACAATGAACGCATCAACTTTCGGGCATCGCCTTATGTATCCATATTTTGATTTTTGGTCCGGCGCGCATGTGAAAATCACCGGCAATGACGGTATATATCCCACCAATGATGCTGAAATAACAAAGCTTCTGTCAAACAACCAAAAGGGCGGGGAATACCTTGATAGTTATTATTTTAAGAATACAGCAGGGGTTTTGATCGATACCGTTGCCATAGGATGCGGCGTGTGGGTTTGTGTTGATGCCGCAATATACCAGGTGCAGAACGACAAACCGGGAATACCGTTTAATTTTAAGGATATAACATTAATGACTGTGTTTATCGCGGGCGCGCTTATAGGACCGTTCATGCAAATTGACGGTCTGAATGACCTATGCAAATCCATCAATGAATACAATTTAAGTATTTCCTGTGTAAAAGGGACAGGAGCCATAATCGGCAAGGATACAAAATTTTAAAGTTAGTTGTTTTCGATAATTTTGAAAAATATATACCACACGGCCATTCCACAACCACCTAAAAAGCCATCCTAAAAGCGGTTTGACACCCTGTGTTTATTGTGTTAAATTGTGTAAATACGGCATTATTTATTTGAAAGGGGCCATTTTGTGGATGATGACGGTTTAAAAATAAGCATGGATGATATAAAAGACATGGTTTCCGAGCTTTTCGGCGAAAAAGTGGATAAAGTCGGGGCCGTGGAAGCCAAAAAAATATTAAAACAGGAAATGCTTGAATTTTTTGAAACAGGTCCCGGGGAAACAACGGCAACAAGCGGCGTTTTAACCGAAGATGAAGAAAGGCTGCTGAAAGAATTTGAGGCAAAAAAAGACACATTGAGCGGCACATATGAAATCCTGTCTGACCCGTCAAAAACAGAAAAGCCAGGGATTAAAATTACCCATAATACCGCACCGTTCGCTGATGCCCCGCCGGTTAAACCGCCTGTGCAGAATATCGCGCAGATAAATGAAACAGAAAACGACATATACAGGCTTCCGCCAATGGAAGGGGAACTTAAGTTAAAACCGCCCGGCCCTCCTGTAACCGAGGAAGAACGGATCCGCAAGCGGGAAGAAACTATCAAAAGGCTTGAAGCGTCAAGAATACAAAGCGCCGAATATCAGGCCGTACTAAACAGGAGGGCGTCAGAACAGCCGTCTGCTTTGGTTACTTCACACTCAGACAAGGTGATACTGCTGTCAATGTTTGAACAAACCCGGAAAGTTTTCGCGCAGCTGCTCGGCAAACTTATAAAACGCAAGCCGGTTGAGACCATGATGGCGCGCACCCTGGAAAAAGCCATGGCTTCCAACCATGACGTGCTGAAAAAAGTCAACATAAACCAGGGCGGAAAAGACAAGGGAGACGGATCCATAGAAGTCCCGCGCATCGTGGCAAACATAAACTCCATGCCGCCTGATGAAGAAAAAAGAACGAAGAAATTTCTCGGCGCTTTAAGACAAATTTTTGACGAAAGGCTAATCGCGACGGAGATCGGCACTTCCATAGAGGTAAAGGACGAGATAATATCGGCTATAATTATGCAGATAGACAGGATATTTGACAGGAACAAATACAGCCAAAAGTTAAAAGACATATTTGTGGAACATATAGTGTCCAATACAACCCTGAACCAGTCGTTTAACTCCGGTTCAGGGCGCGCCATGAAGCCCGGAGAATAAGATATGAGCGCCGAAGAAAAAAAGCTTACAGACGAAGAAGAAGCCCTGCTCAGAGAGTTTGAAGAGGAGAGGTCCAAACAAAATGCGCTGATGGACAGGGAAGTGCAGGATGAGGTTAAGCGCGAACTTGCCGACGAGATAAAGTCCGTCATGGAAAAGGAAGTTGAAGGCGCCATGACCACGCAGGTAAACCGGGCCGTCGAGGAGGAAATGAACTCCCAAATAAAGCAGGAAGTTGAGTTCGGCGTCATAGGCGAAAAAACAACCGTCATAGACGCGCAGACCATGAGGCGCGAGATGGAAGCGGAACTGCGCGGCAAAATAGAGGAAGAAACGAGGATAAAATTCGAGGAGGAATTCCGCAAAAGGCTTGAAGAGGAAGCGCGGAAAAAAGTCGAGGAAACAAGGGTTGAGATAGAGGCCAAAATAAGGAAGGAAATGGAAGAAAAGGAAAAAATTAAAAAAGAGGAAATCCTTAAAAAACTGCATGTATTCAAGCAGATGGACGACGAAAAACTAAAGTTAAGGGACGAAGAATTAAAAATTCAAATAAAGGAAGAAATGACGAAGGAAATAGAGGAAAGGGACAGGAAAAGAAAAGAAGAAATATTGAAAAAATTGCTGCTCATAGAAAAAGTGGAAACCGAAACAAAACACCTGCAGGAAGAAGAAATGAAGACCAAGATGAAGGATGAAATAAAGAAGGAAATGGAAGAGGAGCGCGCCAGGAAAAAACAGGAAATACTGTCCCGGCTTGATTCCGTGAAAACTCAGAGCCTGGAATTCCAGCAGAAATTAAACGAAGTGACCCTTAATTATAATGAAATGTCTTCCATGATACAGCTTTTTGAAGAGGCACAGGAGGTTTTTCTCCTTATATTATCCGGGAAGACCGGTAAAAAAGCCGCACAGACAATATTTTTTAGGGCGGTCTTAGAGGCGGAAAAAAAGATGCCGGAAGTCTTAAAAAGGGTTATAACGGATAAGAACGGTAATTTAAAAAATGACGGAATACTGGAAGCGGCAAGGCTTATAGCCAATATAAACGCCCTGCAGATGGGGGAGCCTGAGAAAGCGGCAAAATTCACGGCCGGTCTGCGCGAAATATTTGACGGGAGGATAATCGCCGCGGAAGTTGCCACAAACCTCGAAATTAAGCACGCAATGGTATCGGACCTTATTACAAAGATAAAACAAATGATGCAAAAAGGCGCGTTTGGAAAGAAAATTAACGATTTATTCATGTCACAGGTGGTTCCAAACACCTCTCTTAACCAGGGGGATTAAATGAAAGAAACCCAGTACCTGCTTACAAGAAAAAAACTCGAGGAGTTTGAGGAAGAAACGCTTGCCAGCTATGCAATGAAAAGTTCGCAGACCAAGGGCCGCAGGTATAAAGAAGAGGAGCACCCGTTCAGGTCCGTTTACCAGCGGGACAGGGACAGGATAATACACTCTACGGCTTTCAGGAGGCTTGAATACAAAACGCAGGTGTTTGTGAACCTCGAAGGCGATTATTACAGGACACGGCTGACGCATACAAGCGAGGTGGCGCAGATAGCAAGGTCCGTCGCGAAAACACTGCGCTTAAATGAGGAACTCACAGAGTCTGTCGCGCTCGCGCACGATATAGGCCACACGCCGTTCGGACACTCCGGGGAGACGGTTTTAAACAGGCTCATGAAGGAAGACGGCGGGTTTGAACATAATAAGCAGAGCTTAAGGGTATTGGACGAGTTGGAGCAAAAATACCCGGATTTTGACGGCATAAACCTGACATGGGAAACAAAAGAGGGAATAATAAAACACTCGACCGAATATGACAATCCCGCGTGCAAAGATTATGACCCGAACCTGTCGCCGACCATGGAAGCCCAGATAGTAAACCTGGCTGATGAGATCGCCTATAATTCCCACGATATGGATGACGGAATAACTGCGGGGATCCTTAGCGTCGAAATGCTCAAGGAAACCGTCATCTGGGGAAAAATAGAAAAGACCCTGGATAAGATCAAGTTTGACAGCCTGCCGCTGGATATGAAAAAGTATAACATATGCCGGGCTTTGATCAACCTGCAGGTGACAAACCTGGTGGAAAATACCATTTTAAACATAAAAGAGCACGGCATAGATTCAGTTGAAAAAGTCAGGAATTATAAAAAGAATCTGGTCGAATTTGACGATGATATGAAAAAAACGCACAAGGACTTAAAGGTGTTTTTGTACAAAAATTTTTATAAGCATTATAAGGTTATACGCATGGAATATAAAGCCGAGAAAATAATAGAGGAATTATTCAGGATATATGACAAGCGCGGGTCGGTGGTGGACAAAAGAGGCGTGGAGTCATCCATACTGCCTCCTGAAGCGAGAAAACGCCTCGGAAGGGATTCAATAAGGCGCGTCATATGCGACTACATCGCAGGAATGACTGACAGGTTTATACTTGAGGAATACAAAAAACTTTTTGACCCTTATGAAAAAGTCTAAAAGCAGAAATTGGGATTGATTCAAACGCAGGGCCTTCGTTACGCACCGCCACGCACACGGCAGGAAAAAAATACTCAAAAGAGAGATAAAGAGAATAATAAATGAAAAATAACAGTAAAAAAATAAGGTTCTTTCTCGCACAGATCAACACATCGGTAGGCGACATAAGCGGCAATAAGGACCTTATAATCAGCAGGATAAAAAAAGCCGCCATGTTAAAGGCGGATATTATAATATTTCCAGAAATGACAATTACAGGATACCCGCCCGAAGACCTGCTGCATAAAAAAAGATTTGTCGCAAATAATATCAAGGCGCTGGAAGAAATAGCGGGTGCAACTGCGGGTGTTATGGCAATTGTCGGGTATGTCAATTTTAAAAATGGCGGCCTGTATAATTCCGCGGCCGTAATATCGGGTGGAAAAATAAAGGCCACATATGACAAGATAAACCTGCCGAACTACGGCGTGTTTGATGAAAAAAGGTATTTCAATGCCGGGACAAAAGGGCTGGTTTTTAGGGTGAAAGGGGTAAGCATGGGGCTTACCATATGTGAGGATCTATGGCAGCCGTATAAAGCCCTGGAAAAACAGAAAGGTAAAATAGACATATTGATAAATATCAGCGCGTCGCCTTACCATCTGGAAAAGTGGAGGGAGAGGACAGTGCTTTTTAAGAGACAGGCAAAAAAATACGCAGCTACACTTGTTTATTGCAACCTTACAGGCGGGCAGGATGAACTTGTTTTTGACGGGCACAGCCTTGTCATAGGCCCAAAAGGCTCGGTGCTTCTGCAGGGCCGGCAGTTTAAAGAACAGGATATAGTATTTGACTACCCTTTGAGTTTAAAAGACAGGGGACCGGACCATAAAGGAAAGCAGGATGTAAAGCCTGAAATAGCGCTGACGGAAAAATACGAGCCGTTTTTCGCGGAAGAGGAAGTTTACCAGGCTTTAGTCACGGGTACCAGGGATTATGTCAGAAAGAATAATTTTAAAAAAGTGGTTCTGGGTTTAAGCGGGGGAATAGATTCCGCGCTTGTAGCGGTCATAGCGGCCGAAGCTTTGGGACCGGAAAATGTAAATCTTGTTTTTATGCCGTCCAAATTTTCTTCACGGGAATCACATGATGACGCTGAGAAACTGTGTAATAACCTTAAAATAAAAATGAAAAATATAGGCATACAGGAAACAGTGGACATTTTTTTTGATAAATTAAGGGATGAGTTCAAGGGAACAAAGCCTGACACCACGGAAGAGAACCTGCAGGCGAGGATACGGGGAAACATAAATATGGCCCTATCCAATAAGTTTAACTGGCTGGTGCTTACAACCGGAAATAAAAGCGAGATGTCAACCGGTTATGCCACTTTATACGGCGATATGGCGGGCGGGTTCGCGGTGATCAAGGATGTGCCCAAGACCCTTGTTTACAGGATCTCAGACATGATAAACAAAAAAGCCGGTTACGGACTGATACCGGAGAACATAATTAAAAAAGCTCCTACGGCAGAACTGAAATTCAACCAGAAAGACTCTGATTCCCTGCCTGAGTATGAAGTGCTGGATAAAATAATTGAAGACTACGTGGAAAATGACAGGACTTACGGCGACTTAAAGGGCAAGTACGACGATGAAACCCTGCGGCGGGTCATACGCATGATTGACATAAACGAATACAAGAGAAGGCAGGCCCCACCCGGGATAAAGATAACTCCGAAGGCTTTTGGCAGGGACAGGCGCATGCCGATCACGAATAAGTATCGGGAGTAAAGGCAATCTCAATGATCTCAATATTCTTTAGGGTCACAACAGTCAAAAGGAATTTTTAAAAAAAATATGATATAATAATGAAATAAATACGCGGTTATTTCAGGAGGTTCACATGGCAGATCTGTATTTTTTGACCGAATACCCGATTTACAGGGATTTTGATTCGGATGACATAGAAACACTCGCAAAAATCTGCGAAGAGAAAAAGTACGGCAGTGGCCAGGCCATATTTAAGGAAAATGAACCTGGCGACGGAATGTATATAATAAATAAGGGAGTTGTCAGGATATTTAAGGAAAACAAGACGAGAAAAAAATTAATAACGTCGCTGACTGAAGGGGAGTTCTTCGGGGAACTCGCCCTTATAGACGGCTCACCTCGGTCGGCTACAGTGGAAGCCTTAGGCGATGTGGAACTTGTAAAACTGTCCAAAGAAGGCTTTGAAAAACTTAAAAACGAGTATGCCAAAACCGGGTTTAAAGTCGTGGGCGTGCTGCTGAAATTTTTAAGCTACAGGATAAGAAGGACAACAAAAAAAGCGGCAAAGCTCATGAAAGGCAGAAAGAAAAAGAAATTGGCAAATAAAAATAAAAAACATAACACACGGAGGCATTCATGAAAAATTTTTTATCCGCGGTTGTCCTGATCGTATTTGCATCGGTTCTTTACGGCGCGCCCAACCTTTATGTGTCCCACGAAAAACTCAAAAAAATAACCGTAATTGACACAGCAGTCAATGAAGTTTTAAGCGAAATACCGCTTAAAATGTCCGTTGTAGACATAAAACTCGACCCCGAAGAGAAGTACCTGTATTTTATCAGCGCGGATACAAACGCTTTGTACAGGATAAAATGCAAAAACCTGACCCCTGACGCGGATTTTGTGAATGTTGGTTACGGGCCCACCGGACTGGCCGTGAGGAACGACAATAAAGCGGTTTATGTGATAAGCGGTAAGGCAAACAATGTGACAATAATTAAAACGGATACTTTTGAAGCGGCCGGGGATCCCATATCTTTGCCCGGCAGCCCGAAGGCCATAGTGATCACGGACGACGACAGAAAAGCATATATTGCATTATCGGATATGGGAGGCGTGGCTCTTCTCGATTTAAGCAGCAATAAAGTGACAGGCGTGATACCCGTAAGCACGGATCCATGGACAATGTGCACTTATAATAACAGGCTGCTTTTTGTGTCAAATGAAGGGATGGCATCTGTTTCCGTCATTGATATGAAGAAAAATACCGTTATTAATGAGGTAGTGACCACAGATATGCCGCGCGGGCTTGCGGCGTATAATAATATGCTTTATGTGGCGGTTACGAACGGCATAGATATATTTGAATTAAAAGGGTTCACAAAGCCGTCATCGGTAGGGCTTGATTATCCGGTGTATGACTGTGATTTCGGAAAGACAGCGTCGGGCTCCAGGATTTTTGTAGCCGGATACGAACAGGGCGCGGCGTCGGGAAAAGTGGCTGTTATAAATCCGGACCAGGGCGAAATAACAGCTGAGATAGAAGTGGCAGGCGCGCCCAAGTACCTTGAAATAAAAAAGGTAAGGCCCGCGCCGCAGCCTACTGCTGTGCCCATGCAAACATTTACGCCTGTTCCTGCTGCGCCCACACCGGCGCCGGAGGCTACAAAAGCCTCGAGGAAAACCCCGACCCCTGCAAATACCGCCACTAAAGTACCTGTAAAAAAGCCCAAAAGAAAAGCCACCCATGTGCCTGTGCCGACCTCAACCCCTGATATGATGCTGCGTTCCAATCTGGGAGGCAGGGTTTTCATGGATAATATGCCGGTGCAAAAGGGCATAAAAATGAAAGCATTAAGCAAGCACACGGATAAAGTTTATACCGCTTACACCGATGATGACGGCAGGTTTAAATTCACGGCATTGCCCATAGGCGCTTATGTGATCTATGTTGAAGCCACATATATACTTGAAAAAGCTGTTCCTATTACGGTCAACAACGGCAAAAATCCGGAACTGACCATAAATACAAAAAAGAGGCGATAATTGCAAGACAATAACTGCAATGGCCTGGTTGAAAAGATAAAGAAGGAAAAAGAGAAGGCAATAATACTATCGGTGATTTCAAACATAGCGCTTGTGCTGATGAAAATAACGGTTGGGATATTGACCGGATTGGTCAGTATAGTTGCGGAAGCGCTTCATTCCGCAAACGACCTGCTCGCGTCAGTGATAGCTTATTTCGGGGTTAAAGGTTCCTTAAGGCCGCCGGACAGGGAACATCCTTACGGGCACGGCAAGGTGGAGATAATCACGGGATGGATAGAAAACATCCTTATTCTTATAATAGGCCTGGGTATAATATATGAAGGTTACAGGAAATTTATTGATAAATCCCACCCAAAATTGATAATTGCCGGTATTATTGTGATGTTAGTCTCTGGACTGGTAAACCTGTTTGTGTCCGTGTACCTTATAAAAAAAGGAAAAGAACTACGCTCCGTGGGCATAGAAGTGGACGGGGAACACCTGCGCGCCGATGTTGTCACGTCCTTTGGCATAGCTGTCGCGCTCGGCATCATGCAGCTGACAAACCTCTGGTGGATAGACCCGGTCGGCGCCATATTAGTGGGTGTATGGGTTATCGGCATATTTATAAGGCTGTCGTACACTTTAACCCACCAGATAATAGATAAAGGTTTAAACGAGGAGGAACTGGTTAAGATAGACGGGATGTTAAAATGTTTCGAGGAAATAAAGGCTTATCACAAAATAAGGACGCGCCAGAGCGGTTCAACTATATTTGTGGATATGCACGTCAAAGTCGATAAAAAGATGACCGTTGAAGCCTCGCACGAACTTACGACAAAAATAGAAACAAAGATCGCGGAGATGTACGGCGATGTGAACGTACTTGTTCATATAGAACCGTATTATAATGGCAATTGAAAATTTAAAATTATTGTTTCGCTTCGCGGTTTAATTATAATATTGCAAGGGCCAATCCTTAATTTTACATTTTGAATTTTAAATTCTTAATTGCCATTATTTTTACTTTTTTTATATACTTCACCACGTCGTTTCTGTTTATAAAACACGAACCTAAGTGCCCTAAATTTGCGGCCGCGGCCGCGACGGCCCATTTGCACGAATTTTTTACGGACTCTCCCTTTGACAATCCGTAAAGCAATCCGGCGGAATACGCGTCCCCGGAGCCGACCGGGGAAACCGGATCTTTAACCCGTACAGCCGGGAAAAAATAAAAACTGCCGTTATCAAAAACAAGCGATCCTTTTTCGTTCATTGTGACGATGATCACATGCACGCCGTATTTCTCCGAAAGGCCGGATATAAATTCCATGATTTTCGGCGGCGATGAAAGCTTTACGTGAAAGGCTGATTCAAGTTCGCTTAAGTTTTGTTTTATTATGCCTGGGGAGGCTTTTATGCCGTGAAAAAGATATTTGGACGAAGTGTCAAGCATGGGGATGCAATTTTTATCAACTGATCTTATGGCTTTTGCGTAGAAATCAGGGGGCAAAGACACCGGCATGCTCCCTGAAAAAATAACGTGGGATGATTTTTTTGTAAGTTCTTTCAGCTTTTTGAAAAAAAGCCGGATATCTTTTTCTTTTATGTCAATGTCGGACTCGCTGTTTATTATCGTTTCCCTGAAGGCGCCATTTGTTTCTGTTAAAAGAAGGCATATCCTGTTCGAACCCGTGCAGGGTATGTACGATGATGGAACCCCGTGATGCCTTAAAAAATGCTCCGTCTCGCGCGAATCGCGTATGCCCACAAAACCAAAAGCATGGGGTTTGCCGCCGAGCTGCTTTAAGGCACGGGCCACATTGGCTGCCTTGCCTCCGGGGTAAGTGTATATGGCCCTGGTGCGGGAAACAGTTCCGAGGATTAAAGTACTTAAGGGCACTACGATGTCTATGGTAGAGTTCAGTGTGACGGTTAGTATCATTTTATAAAATAAACGATTATGATGGTGGCCGATACAAATAGCACTATGTTTACCAGGGTGGGTTTGTCCTTAAGAAGTATTGACTCCGGGCTTCCACCCATATTTTTCTTGTGCACAAGGTACAAATACCTGAATATGCCGTATAACACAAAAGGGATCGTCAGCATGAGATAGTTGTGTTTTGCGGCCGTGGATGAGGTAAAGGTATATAACGAGTAAGCGATGACCGTTGACGCCGTGACCACGGATATCATTTCATCAAGAAGTGGGATGGAATATTCCTCCAAGATTTTTCTGTGTTTGTGCGCGTCGGGGATGGTGAGTTCATTGCGTCTTTTCGCAAAGGCCAAAAACAGCGCAAGCAGGAACGTGCAAATCAACAGCCACGGAGATATGCTGACGGACAGGACAAGCGCGCCGGCAATGGCCCTTAAAACAAAACCAGCAGACAATATAAAGACGTCAATTATGACAACGTGTTTTAAACTTAAAGTATAAGAGGTCGTCATGGCTAGATAAACGATTATGAGGAGAAAAAAATGGAAGTTAAGAAAAAAAGAACCGATGAGCGATATTACCATGAGGAGTATGCCCAAGAACCATGCAAAATCCTTCTGAACTGCGCTGGCGGCGATGGGCCTGTTTTTTTTCTGCGGGTGAAGTTTGTCTGATTTATAGTCAGCCAGATCGTTAAAGATATAAAGGGAGCTTGCCGCGAAACAAAGCAGGAAAAAACCCACGGTGACTTTGCCAAAATAGACCGGATTAAAAAGGTTATTCGTGAAAATAAGCGCGGCATATATCAGGAGGTTTTTTGTCCACTGTTTGACCCTGAGCAGGTCCAGTATGACGCCGGCGTGCAGTTTCATCGGGATTATAAGACCAGCCTGATATTGTCCAGATAAAGCACTACGTCCTTAGGCTGGGCAACCGTGTCCATGTATATTGAAAAAGATGTGATGGCCGATGTGTTAACGCGCGTATTTTTGACGTCGTCAAGCACGATCTCAAGTTTGTTCCTGCCGTTTTTAAGCGGCCTTTGTGTCAGGTATTCATTGCCTGACATGTCCACTATTTTGATAAACACATCAGGGGACGTCTGGTCCGCCACATAAATATCCACGGCAAACTTTTTATAATACTGCCATGTCGTATTTTTCAATTTTGAAAGTGTATTTATGCCCATGGTTACCGAAGCTATCCATGTTTTGGCCCTGGCTGCCTGTGTAGTCGTCAGGAAATCAACAGGCACGGAAAACGTGGCCTTTGCGGAGAATTTGCCCTGCGAGGAATACTTTTTTATCTGTTCCAGATTTACATACCCGTTAGTATCCAGGTCAAAGTCGCCTATTGAAAGCTCGGACGGCAGCGTTTCAAAGCTGTTTATTAAAGCAGCGGCTTTTCTCATCGCCTTGACATCAGGCCCGCAGCCCGCAATAAAAGGCAGGGAACAAAGTATTAATACGCAAAACAGGCGTGTAGAAACGGTGTTTTTCAAAGTTTTCCTCCATAAATTAAGTAATAAAATCAGATTATTTTAACAAGGATTATGGGGTATGTCAAGAATTAAAGGAGTTTTTGGGTAAAAAGACAGGTGGATGGTCAGTGTTTGGGTGTTAGAGACAATAAGCCGGAGCTTTACCGGGAAGCAAGGTGGAGGAGTTGTCAGGTATAGCTTTGAGGCCATAAATAAAACTGACCTCTGACGGACACTAAAGAAAATTAGTCATAATATAGAGGGTTTTCCGATAGTCTCTGATATTTTTCCCATAAATGAATAAAAATTTTCTTTATTTAATTTTTTTTTGGGGTACAATTAATGACGAAAACAAGCGGGTTGGTTTTGATTTGATGGATACCGGACTGTAATAAATACCCGGATTACCGGATTAAAATATGAAGCGGAGGATTTTTTGGATATAAAGAAGTTTTTACCGGATGAAAAAACAACCCGGATAGCCGTTTATGTAATCGCGGCTTTGGCTGTTCTATATATGGCAGCGGGTATTTACTCAAACCGCCGCACCAAATCCCTGGATGACTTCAAAATATACTATTACACTGCAAAAGCGTTTAAGGACGGATTGAACCCTTATTCAGGCGCCTCAATTAACCGGGAAGCAGGCTTTGATCTTAAAACTATTTACCGGTATGCGCCTTATTCCATATATATTTTCAGACCGCTGGTCGAGTTTGATTATGACACTGCCTGCGCTATATATCTGTGGCTGAAAATCATACTGCTTATGGGCCTTTTTTATATATGGCAAAAGTTTTTTATAAAAGAAAAAAGCGGGATGATTTTCATGATTTTTTTCATAGCCGGTTTTCACTCGGCGGTTTACATAGATCTAAAGGTCGGCAATATATCCATAATAGAGCAGTTCCTTATCTGGACAGGCCTGTATTTCTTCACTCAAAAAAAACATGCGGCGTTCTCCGCTTTCATAATAGCCGCATCTATGGTGAAATTCTGGCCTATTTTGATCCTTTTTGCCTATCTCGCAGAAGGGGGATGGAAAAACCTGCGAAGGCTTGCGGCGTCTTTTGCTGTTTTTGCCTTTATTCAGGCGGTCTTGTATCTCTTAATGCCGGCTCTGTATCCTAATTTTATCAATAACAGCCCGATAGGCGAGAGCGGAGGAGCAATCAATCCTTCTTCTTTTATGTTCATCAGGGATTTTTTTGCGGGATCGGGTGCAAGCGGCGGGATTACATTCATTTCAGCGGCTGTTTATATTGCCTGGGCGGTTTTTTGCATTGCTGCCGCGGTTTTTGCAGTCAACAGGAATAAAGATAATAATATTTTGGGAAGGATTTATTTCATATTATTGACTTATGCGCTCATAGTGCCGAGGATGAAGGATTATTCGTTTATATTGCTGCTGCCGGTCGCGTATTATTTCACCATTCAGGCGTTGAAATCAAAATTTTCCATGCTTGCACTGGTATTGTTTTCAGTAAATATGATTTGTTTTTTTTCCCCACAGCTCCTGTGCGGGTATTATTACCTGATGGCAATGCTGGTAATATGGGTTTTTGGTTTAATTGTATTGCTCGGAGACGGAAAAGCCGCGATGACGCCGGGAAAACACGCATAGAAGAGGTGTGTAAACAAGCCGTCTGATGGATGATTTTCCGGTCTTTACAACATCTTTCACTTCTGATAATATATGTAATCAACAAAATCGAGGTGATTTCACATATGAAGGTTTTAAGCCCTGGGTTTACGCTTTTTATGAAAAGGTACAGGATCGGGTTTGTAGCGGCCGCTATAATCATCATAGCGCTGTTTGAACTTTCATTTGGCATGGCTTCAGGCAGTATTGTGGACTTTATGAAAAACGACATAGTAAGGCCAGCTTATAATATAGTACTCATTTTTTTGTCCGCGTTCATGTTTTTAATCGCCATCATATCATATCCCAAGATATACAAGTTCAAAATACTGCTGTCCGCCTACGCCCTGCTCGCGTTTTTTATATGCTATCTTATAGTTTCAAACACAACAGGCAGCAGCATAGGTATCGGGGATTTTAAGGTGGATTTCTGGCGGGATGCTTCGCGTTTTACGCTGAAATTCCTTATAAGCGTTTTAAGCCTGAATTTTCTCGCCACGGTGCTGGTCCAGTCAACCATGAACTATAATAAAGGCAAGAACATAGCCCTGACGGTTTTTTTCATAAATATGGCGGTTTGTTTTTTTGTGTTCGTTCTTATAGAAGGGAATTATTTTCTGGACAGGACAACAAAAACCGGTTTTATAAAATTCGCTGGCGATTTTGTGGATATGTTCAACCATTACGCCTTGCCTGTTAATTTCATCATGTTTATCGCAATGGCCGTACTGTCGGTTTTTAACATAGAAGAGGAACACAATTACGGCTCCATAATCATGGCGCTGGCTTCGCTGAACTTTTATCTGCTTATACCGCTTATTTTAAACCCCAACGGCGTCGGGTATTATAAATTCAAGCTCATGCTGCCTGTCATGGCAATAATCATTATAATAGGGATATTTGTGCACTGGATGAGCTGCCTGCACCACAAGGCCCACTATGACCCCCTTTTAAAAATTTACAACCGCCAGCATATGGATTCGATTATTTCAGGCGAGGAAGACGTGAGATTAGGCAGTAATTTTTCGGTACTCATGTGCGATATAGACCACTTCAAGGATGTCAATGACACATACGGGCACGCTGCTGGAGACGAGGTTTTATTCCGCATCGCGCAGATCATACGCGACACATCACTGCCCGAGGGGGTGGTGTGCAGGTACGGAGGCGAGGAAATAATAGTGTTCCTGCGCGACAAAACAGATGATGAGGCCCTGTCTAAAGCCGAGAAGATCAGAAAAGCGGTCAAAAAGGAATCCGTCCGCTATAAGAACAAAACCATAAAAGTCACCATGTCTATAGGCCTGGCATCCACGAAGAAGGGGCTGGAAAGCTTTAAAAAAATGATAAAGACCGCGGATGACAACGTATATAAGGCCAAAAAAAGGGGCAGGGACAGGGTGGTTGCCGGATAGTTCTAAGAAACCCTGGAAATCGCATTGGAGTATGGTATGCATAAGTTACACTAATAACAAAGGCGTGTAACTTATGCGTGCATTATCCATCTTCGCAAACTTAAGCTTTGATGGACGCTGCATATGATAGGTTTATATGATGTGGCAGCAGAGGATTTCCGGATAAAATACATTACTTTATTCGTGCATCACAAGGTTTTGCAGGACTCACCCGTTTGGCGTTACGTGGAGAAGTATAAACAGGGTATTTCGTGGGATTGTAGTGGTTTTGCATCAGGTCTAAGCGTTTTTCGGGAGAAAAGATTAATATTGCATGAAGTTGGGTTTTATGGTATAAATTTATAATTAAATTTGGTGTTGGAACTTTTAGGCGTTGTAGGACGTCTAATTAACAGCAATTAAAAAAAATAAAACTTCAGGAGGCGTATTGTGAAAAAGCTGATAATCATAGCCGCGTTACTTGCAATGATCACAGCTGTCTACGCGCAAATACAGCCTGAATCGATTTTTGATCTTGGTAAAACCGTAAGTTTTACCGGAATATCCACCGATAATATCGTGATTACCGGGCACAAACAGATAATACACAAAAAACACAGCCATAAAAACAACGCAAAGTCAAAAATTCTGTCTTCTTTCGCCGCAGAAGAGGAAAATAAGGATGAACTTGTGAATTGTCCATTAATTCACGGCTCAATTTTTATTGCGGAATCCGGATCAGAGTATTTCAGGCTTGGCAATAATAATGTAGATGTTTATAAAGTTAAGGCAAACCTTACCACCCTCAAAACGCGTAAATAAACAACCTCTGTTTTATATCCCTATTTTCCCCTAACTAAGTCTAATTATAGGCATATTTAATGCCTGAAATTAAAAAACTAACGGAGGTTATACCATGAAAAAATTAATCGCAACAGTACTGGCACTTGTTTTAGCTTCCACTATGCTCCTTGCCGCTCAGACCAAACCAGCGGTAAAAGCCGTAGGAACAACCACGACAACCGCATCAGCTCCGGCCGTTTCAAAAGCAAAGATTGTAAAGTCCAAGAAAGTGAAAAAAGCAAAAAAGAAGGCAGTAGCGGTAAAAACGCCGTCGGCAACAAAGTAAAAGCAATTAAAAAAAACTGCGCAATAGAAATACAAAAAACTCAGGAGGCAACAAAATGAAAAAGTTCGTAGCAATCGTAATGGCACTGGCACTGGCTTCAACAATGTTATTCGCAGTAGAAGCAACAACAGCATCAGCGGCACCAGAGGCAACAACGACAACAGCAAAAGTAATCAAGGCAAAAAAAGTAAAAAAAGCAAAAAAAGTAAAAGCAGCGGCAGCAGCGGTAGCAACAGCAGTAGTAGAAGCAACAGCAGTAGCAAAGTAATTAAACTTTAAGATATCCTAAGCAGGCACACCGGGCCGTAGCAATACGGGCCATAGCGCAGGGTGTGCCTGCTTTTTTCTTAAAAAATATGTTTTCAAATTATTTTTTTATGGTATAATTACCGATCAAATAATCAAAAGAAAATACGAGTGGAACAGTCATTTTATTTTTACAGTTGGTTAAAAAAATATACATGCAATCATAAGTCAGCCGGCTGAAAGTTCAGGCTGTAAAAAACGCCGGATGCTTAAAAGCGAAGTAAAAGAAAACCGGAAACTGCGCAATAGAAATACAAAAAAACTCAGGAGGCAACAAAATGAAAAAGTTCGTAGCAATCGTAATGGCACTGGCACTGGCTTCAACAATGTTATTCGCAGCAAATGAAAAAGCAGCGGCACCCGAGGCATCGACAGTAACAGCGGCACCGGAGGAAACAACGACGACAGCAAAGGCAATTAAGGCAAAAAAAGCAAGAAAAGCAAAAAAAGCAAAAGCTGTAGCAACAGCAGTGTCGGCAGAAGCAACATCAGTAACAGCAGTAGCAACAGCATTAACAACAGAAAAAAAGTAATATAATTTAAGATATTCCAAACAGGCACACCGGGCCGTAGCTTTACGGGCCATAGCGCAGGGTGTGCCTGTTTTTTTTTGCTCAAAACAAGACCTTTGACCGGTTTTGTGATATAATTACCATATAAACTTTCAGGAGAAAATATGACTGGAAAAGTCATTGTATTTATTACAGTTGGGTCAAAAAAAACATCCCTGGCGGTCATAAAGTCGCTTTTGGGTAAAAGGCTTGCCGCCTGCGTTAATGAAATCCCGGAGGTTAATTCCCAATATTGGTGGAAAGGCAGGATTGAAAAATCACGCGAAATTCTGCTCTTAGTCAAAACAAAAAAATCCCTTGTAAAGAGAATCATAGCGGAAGTTAAAAAAATACATCCTTACGAAGTCCCGGAAATTATTTCTGTTGAAATAAATGAAGGCAATGATGCCTACCTGGAATGGATAGAAAAAGAAACCAAAAGATAGACGGATATGGGAGTTTTCTAAATGAAAAAAACAAAGATCATAGCCACACTCGGGCCGGCGACATCGGGTTATCCGGAAATAACAGCCCTTATAAAGGCGGGTGTAAACGTTTTCCGCCTCAATTTCTCGCACGGTGAAAGGATCTTCTTTGACACCCTGCTGAAAAATGTGAAAAAAGCCAGGGACAGATGCGGCGAGGCTGTAGCCATTCTTCAGGACCTTCAGGGGCCAAAAATAAGGACTGTTAGTATGGAAAAGCCGGTGACTGTTAAAAGAGGTGAGACCATCACTATCCGCAGCAAAGCCGGAGTGGCTGATGAAAACAATAAGGCAATATCAATAGACATAAAAAATCTTTATAAATACATAAAAGCCGGGCAAAAAATAATGATCAATGACGGGCTTGTGGAACTCAAGGTAAGGGAAATAAAAGGAACTGAGATATTATGTTCGGTGACAAACGGCGGCGACATAGCCGGAAGAAAAGGCGTGAACCTTCCCGGCGCAAAATTGCCGTTTGGCCCGCTTACAAAGCATGATATTGAAAACCTTAAGTACGGACTGAAAAACAGGATTGATATAGTGTGTCTGTCCTTTGTCCGCTCGGCGGACGACATAACAGCCCTTAAAAAAATTATATCAAAACAAAAACTGTGCGCGCCGCTTATAATAGCAAAAATAGAAAAACCCGAGGCTGTTAAAAATATAGATTCCATCCTAAGGGCCTCGGATGGCATCATGGTGGCGCGCGGCGATCTCTCCGTGGAAGCGGGATACATGAACGTCCCTGAAATGCAGAAAAGAATGATAAAAAAAGCCAATGATATGGGCAAGCTCGTCATAGTGGCAACCCAGATGCTGGAGTCCATGACAAATAATCCCTATCCCGAGAGGGCGGAAGTGACTGATGTATATAACGCTGTCTTAGACAGTGCTGATACGCTCATGCTCTCAGGAGAGACAGCAGTGGGAAAATATCCCGTGAAAACCGTCAGGACAATGGGTGAAATAATAAAAAAAGCCGAAACAGACATGATAAAGAACGGCAAGGCGGTTTTTAGCGCGATAAAATCCGGGAACAATGGCGCAAACGCGTTGTCGTTCGCGGCGGCATCCGTGCCGTCAGCGCTGAAAAACTGCGAGATCGCGGTAAAAACAACGGAACTTCATGATATAACCTACATATCCGAATACAGAACCGACAGGCCGGTTATAGCCGTCACCGGGAACAGGGACTTATATTATCAGATGGCAATTTACCACGGTATATATCCGGTATTAATCGACGATCCTGACGCGGGAAAGGCGGGGATATACCTTAAGAAGAAATTCAAAAATTTAAAGAACCTTGTTTATGTGGATTATCATTCAGGCAGGAATATAGAAGGACGTATCACACTGATAAATGTGTGATAAAAGCAGCTGAAAATTGAAACTTAACAGCCTGTGCACGCGTTTAACAATAAATATAAAACCGGAGGTAAATATGATTAAAAAATTTTGGTTTGCCTGTCTTCTCATGCTGATTGTAATACCGGCTTCAAATGCCGGCGTTAAATCAAAGTCCAACACAGATTATTCCATAGCTTATGTGAATGATTTTGAGGGCGAGTGCGAAGTCAGGCGAAACGGCACGGACATAGGCGAAGCAATACAGGACCTGTATATACCTTTATATGAAGGGGATACGGTATCGACAGAAACCGACAGCAGGATTGAAGTCGTTTTTGACGATTCAACCATCCTAAAACTCGACCCAAACAGCAAACTTAACATCAAAAGCCTGGACAGACGCGGTAAAAACGAGACAATCGTGGAACTTTTTAAGGGCAAGGTCATCGCGATAGTAAAGAAACTTTTTGAAAAAGAGGGATTCACGGTCAAAACAAAGATGGCTATGGCAGCGGTAAAGGGCACCGAATTTATTGTTGATACGACGGGCGAAGATACAGTCGGGGTATACGACGGGGCCGTGGAAGTATCGGGCCTTGACATGAGCGGAAACGTGCTTCATAAAATCGTGCTGAACAGGAACGAGGAAACTGTAGTCACAAAAGTATTAAGAAATCCGGAAAAAGCCAGAAGGCTCGGCAAAAATTTCATAAAACGTTATAAGGAAATATCCGATTTAAGGGGAAAAATTGAATACATGAGGGAACTTAGGCGCTCCGGCAAGGCACAAAAATTCAAGGTGGAAAGAAGGCTAAAAAGGATTGAAAATCTAAGGACCATGATGAAGTCGGACCCGGAAAGGTTTAACAACCTGCCCGAAGGTCAAAAGGCGCTTGTGAACGAGATAATGAAGCAGGAACCGTACCTGGAAGCACAACAGCAGGCAATAGATAAAAAACAGCAGAGGACGTCCAGGCTGAAACAATACCTTAAGAAAAGGAAACCCGGAGAGTCTGCAGACACACAGGAAAAGGCAACGCCCGAAGAATAAAGACAGTGTATATGGCCTTAATGATAGGTCGTGTCCGGCACGGATGAAATTTTTCTATGGATTGTGCGCTTATATTATAAGGGTTTTAGTGGCGCACAGGCCATAGAAAAATTTCATCCGTACCGGACACGATAAAGAATTTCATGGTTTTATAGGGTTTTCCTACAGTATCATAATGCCTATTACTTTCCGGTTATAATTTAGGAGATATCGCCCATGAAAAACCATATTTTATATCCTGTTTTTGCGCTGTTTTTATTATCCTTGTAATATGAATTTATTAGTAGTATAATGTGTTTTGTTGCAAAGGGAGTTTTAAATGACCGAAATGACCAAGCAAAAACAGATTGAGTTCGTTGAAAGCTTGAATTATCCCGCTAAGAACTTAAGGCCGCTGGCTAAGTGGCCCATATCAGTTCCAAAAGACCCACTTATAACCGATTTTACGCCTTTTAAAGGTAAAACCATATCCCCCAGGAACTTTTATTACGCGCTGTTTTTTACGGCTTTTGACGTGCGCGATTACGGCCCCATAATCAAGAAATTCATCAAAATCTTTGCGCCTTTGTCCATAAAAAAGGTTTATCTGGAAACATACCGGGACGGTTATACCGTCGATATCCCGGTTATTAAAGCCATGAAGGACGAGCTTAAAGAAGAGGGATATGAGGTTTCAGGCGCTGTAACCACCACGCACTTTTCCGACAAGGTAAAAAACGGTTTTCCCACGGCTTCCGGATGCTTTACCGATAAGGAAGCGAACAAAAAAATGAAGAAAGTTTTTGAAATAACAGCAGGCATCTTTGACGAGATAATCATAGACGACTGGTTTTTTACGGCCTGCGAGTGTACTGACTGTAAACGCGCCAAAGGAAAAAAGACATGGCAGGAGTACAGGTCAAAGCTTCTCTTTGACGTGTCAAAAAAGTATATCATAGAACCGGCCAAGAAAGTAAACCCGAATGTAAATATTATACTTAAGCTCCCGCAGTGGTACGAGCGTTTTTACGACCGCGGATATGACCTTACAAAACTTATACCCATATATGACGAAATAGCAGTCGGCACGGAAACGCGCGATTTTAAACAGGCGCGTTTCATGCCGGCTTACGGGTCCATGTTCTTTAAGTATATAAAACAGATCGCCCCGGGAAAGGTAAAGAAAGCCTGGTTTGACATATACCAGTGCAATAAGGAAATATACACGGAGCAGGCCTTCCAGTCGGTACTGGGCGGAGCCCAGGAAATTATTTTATTCTGTGCAGGTATCATGCCGCAGCCTTTGATGAGGCCGCTTGTGGAAGAGCTCATTGAGAAAACCGACAAGATGGGGCGTTTGTCCTCTTTCGGAAAAATATTCACCATACCTATTATAAGGGAAGCCAATACTTACGGCGATGAATTGCTCGCGCAGTATTTCCTCATGGCGGGCATACCGGCGTACATGACCGACAAGAGGAACGTAAAAGAAAAGATAGTCATACTCACGGCCCAGTCAGCCCGCAAGGAAGACTTCCCGGCGCTTTTTGCTTTTCTGATCAAGAACAGGAAAAACATAGTCTTAACCGTGGAAGCAGCGAAGAACCTCAAAAAATATTTTGAAGTTGAAGAATTAGAGGATCACGTGCAGGTGGAGACAATCGCGTTCAGGGGAACGGAAGAGATGTTTGACGACAACATATTCATAAGCAGGGAAATACAGAACGGCAAGAGGATAGCCCTTGTCAATAACGCCTACTCGCTGATATCCGGTTACAAAATAAAAGGAAGCACAGTCTGGGTTTTAAACCTGCCTTATACGACTGATGAACTCGATGGCCACACAGGCTCCAAGTTTTCAGCCCATTACCGATACATACTCCATAGCCCGCTCATGATGAAAGCCCTGCGGGCTCCTTTTGAACCGTACGCAAACCTGACGTTATATGAAGCGATAAAGACTTTTTACAAGTATAAAGTCTAGGACAATCTGTCACATATCCATAACCGCAACATTTTTATTTATTTTGCGTTATATCATGATACTGTCGGAAAAGCCCGCAAGGGGCGGGCAGCATGATATGCTGCCCCTACAAATGCAGGCAGATATTTGTAGGGGCCGAATACGAAGTCCGGCAACACACAAAGTGTGTTGACAGGATTATTCGGCCCACAACGATGGTTTTTAGGGGTTTTTCGACAGCATCCAAATACCCACAGCGGGCGGGCGCGCAGGCTAAGCCCCAACGGGCGTAAATAAAATAAAAAAGAGGTGAACCATGAAAAACATACTGCAGGTAATCATTATTCTTTTAACCGCGTCATTGCTTTATGCTGTTGACGTCAGGATCGACACATCTAAAGACCGCTCGCCGATATCCCGCTATATTTACGGCGTGAATCAGGATATAGCGCGCGACACCAACTACACGGCCAGGCGTTTGGGCGGCAACAGGATGACCGGATACAATTGGGAAAACAATGCGTCAAACGCCGGAAATGACTGGCAGCATTCATCGGATAATTACCTGGTTGACTGGGCAAATGTAACAGGAGACCCAAACCAAACCGGCGCGGTGCTGACGGCCTTTCTTGATAAGTCAGTCACCTTAAACGTGTATTCCATAATTACCCTGCCGCTTGCCGGATATGTCGCAAAAGACAAAAACGGCCCTGTTGATGTCAAAGAAAAGGCGCCGTCAGACAGGTGGGCAAAAGTTGAGTTCATAAAAGGAAAAGAATTGTCGCTGGAACCTGATAAAAACGACGGTTATGTGTATGTTGACGAAGAAGTGAATTTTTTGGTGAACAAATACGGAAAAGCAAACACTTTAACCGGAGTAAAAGGATACTCGCTTGATAATGAACCCGACATATGGGCGTCGACGCATCCGAGAATTCATCCGAACAAGGTTGGAGCCGATGAGTATATAAAACTTTCCATAGACGCGGCAAGAGCTGTTAAAAAGCTGGACCCGTACGCTGAAATCTACGGGCCCGCGTCATACGGTTTTAACGGGTTCAGGACATTTCAGGACGCGCCTGATTATGTAAAACAGTACTATGTATACGGATGGTACCTGGCTTATTATCTTGCGAAGATGAATGAAGCATCGAAAGAAAAGGGAATGCGTCTTTTGGACGCGCTTGACGTGCACTGGTACCCTGAAGCGTCCGCAAACGGGAAAAGAATAGTTTTTACGCAGGCTGCGGGCGCGGCGGATGAAACAGCAGAGGCACGGGTGCAGGCGCCAAGGTCGCTGTGGGACCCGGATTATACGGAAACAAGCTGGATATGCTCCTCTGGAAACTGCCCCATACGCCTGATCCCGCATTTAAAAGAAATGATAAATAAATACAACCCCGGCACTAAACTCGCGTTTACAGAGTATGAATACGGAGCCGGTTATCACCCTTCAGGCGGCATAGCAGAGGCGGATGTGCTGGGTATATTCGGCAAGTACGGGGTATACATGGCGAATTACTGGATGGTTGAACTCGGGGCCTATACCCTCGCGGGTTTCAGGTTGTACAGGAATTATGACGGCAATAACGGGATGTACGGCGACACAAACGTGAAAGCAGTCACTTCCGACGTGGAAAAACTCACAACTTACGCCTCGATTGAAGGCACGGACGAAACCAAATTGCATGTAATATTAATTAACAAGGACTTAAGCAATACAACCACTGCGCGGGTGGTTATAAAATCAACGCGGGTTTATAAGACGGGAAAAGTTTACGGATTTGACAAATCAAGCGAGGCCAGGATAACATTAAGGCAGGAACTTGACGGCATAAAAAATAATGTATTTACAGTTGATTTACCGCCTTTATCCGCGTATCACGTGGCGCTGGTGTCGGGTGTGGTAAAGGAAAAATAATTTCCATATTTTTGGAATAACCCCTAGGAAATTTGGTGGGCCCAGAAGGACTTGAACCTTCGGCCAACAGATTATGAGTCTGCTGCTCTAACCGACTGAGCTATGGGCCCACGCTTATGGACAGGTATCAATTATATTTTGAATAGGGAATTTGTCAAGAGAATTTTAGGAGGGGAAAATGAGGAAAACAGCGGTCTTGGTCCTGCTTGTGCTTCTGACAACGGTTTTTGTGTACGGGAAAAGCGGGGACGTGAAAAAGGAGGGTATCATGAAGTCAATTCATTGGCTCCATCATTCAAGTTTCAGGATAGAATCTGCAGGCCGGGTGATTTACATAGATCCTTTCCAGATAAAGAATGACAAGCCCGCGGACTATATATTTATCACGCACAGCCATTATGACCATATGTCAATCGACGACATTAAAAAGGTCGCTACAAAGGATACGCTTATTATATGCCCTAAAGAATGCGAAAAACCCTTGAAAGATTTAAAAAAGCGCGTTGTAGTGCCGGGTGAAAGGTTTGAACTTGGTGACATAAAAGTGGAGGTTGTTCCTGCATACAATAACTTTAAACCGTTTCACCCGAAGAAGGACTTAAAGGTAGGATACGTGATTGAAATAAATAATGCCAGAATATACCACGCCGGGGATACGGATTTCATCAAAGAAATGAAGGATCTTAAAAACATTACCGTGGCTTTGGTGCCCATAGGCGGAATGTTTACTATGGACCCCAAAGAAGCGGCGCAGGCAATAAATGCCATCAAGCCTGAAATAGCCGTGCCCATGCATTACGGGTATAAGATAGGAAAAAAAGAAAATGCTGCGGAATTTAAGGCGCTTGTGGATAAAACCATAAAAGTGGAAGTAATGGAACAGGAGGAATAAATGCTTACAATAGAAGAAAAGAGGGAAATACTCGGCATAGCCAGGCGTACCATGGAAAGCTATGTGGAAAACGGAATAATAACCAAATATACAACGCAAAATGAAAATTTAAAACAGCATGCCGGGGCTTTTGTGACATTACACAGTAGGGGAAAACTAAGGGGATGCATAGGACTGATAGAATCAAACCAGCCGTTATACCAGACCATAGTGGAAATGGCTATAGAATCATCTTCAAGCGACCCGAGGTTTGAACCTGTCAAGCCTGAAGAATTGAAAGATATGGAAATAGAAGTATCAGTCCTGTTCCCGAAAAAAAGGGTTGAAAGCCTTGATGAAATAGAACTCGGAAAACACGGCGTAATAGTAAAACGCGGGTATGCAAGCGGCGTGTTTTTGCCGCAGGTAGCTTCGGAGACAGGCTGGTCCAAGGAAGAATTCATGAGGAATTTATGCGAAGGCAAGGCGGGCCTGCCGCCTGATTGTTACAAGGATGAGGGAACCGAAGTATATATTTTTGAAGCGCAGGTATTTAATGAAAAGGAGTTAAAATAATGCAGACGGCGCCAGCGGCGTGGAAAGAAAAATACACAGTGAGGGCGGAAATACAATGGAAATAACAGCCATATCAGACAGGGAAAAGATAAAGAATTTTCTTCTTGAAGAGCCTTACCTGCATTTATATGAATTGGGCAACCTGCACGAGAAAATTTTCAGCCGTTCCAAGTGGTTCTGCGCGTCTGAAAATGGCGCTATAAAATCAGCGGCGATGCTTCACATATCGGAAAATGATAATGACAACATACTTTTTCTTCTGGAAAATAAGAATACTGAAGCTGCCGTCCGGCTGCTGCAGGGAATTATAAGCAACCTGCCGGACTGCTTTTACGCGCACGTATCACATGACACAGCCGCAATGCTTAATACCGTATACGAAACAAGCTCCCCGGTCATATACAATAAAATGAAGATAACCGGCGACATTCTGCTGGCAAGGTCCATAAAGTATCCCGAGTTTACTTACAGGGTTAACAAAAACGACTTTGAGGCAATAAATGAATTCTTAAGAGGCATAAACCCGGAGGCTTTTTTTACGTCCGCCATGATTGAAACCGGAAAATATTTCATAATAAGGAAAAACTCCGACCTTATAGCCATGGCAGGAGTGCACTTTTACTCAAAGGAACTTAAAATAGCGGCAATAGGGAACGTGGCAACCGCGCCTGAATACAGGGGTAAAGGTTATGCCGGTTCAGTCGCCGCGACCCTGTGCCGTGATTTATGGAAAGACATAAAATACATAGGTTTGAACGTGCGTGCCGACAATATCCCGGCCATAAAAGCGTATGAAAAAATGGGTTTTGTCTATTATTCAAGCCACGAGGAAATAAGGGCAAAAAGAATAAAGTGACACTGTTGGAAAAGCCTGATTTGGGGCATGAAACAATATTGTTTCAATGTCTGAATGTTACTGTTTTATGACATGTAGCGGCGGCATATTATGCCGCCACCAGCGGGCAACGAGTGGCTACAATAAGCAATTTCATAGTTAATAAACGGTATATTTATTTTATTTTGACAGCCGCTGCCGGAGGCGGAGGCACTTCAATCTTAATATGCTTTATTATCTTCAGCTTGTTCAGCGGCCAGTAAACAAGAAACGCCTTGCCCCTGATCTTGTTTGAAGGCAGCGCCCCCCAAAATCTGCTGTCATAAGACTGGTCGCGGTTATCACCCATCATGAAAAGGCTTCCGACAGGGACGGTTAGAGGGCCGAAATTATCCCTTGGCTGGAAGTATGCAGGGAAAATCCTCATATCCTTGTGGACAGTGTAGGGTTCATCCATCTTTTTACCGTTAATATATAATTGTTTGTCTTTCATTTCCATGACATCACCCGGCAGGCCCATGCAGCGTTTTATCCACATGGA
The DNA here is from genome assembly GCA_937889595.1 of uncultured bacterium. Classification (GTDB taxonomy): domain Bacteria; phylum Oederibacteriota; class PGYV01; order PGYV01; family Palsa-1178; genus PALSA-1178. Next base: position 40,202 of record CALAOR010000057.1, on the reverse strand, counting down.
ATTTGTTTTGCCGGTCGGGTCGCGGAAAATAACCACATCGCCGCGTTTTGGCTTGTTAAAGTCAAAATACATTTTCTGGTCAAGCGGATTGTAAAGGCCGTATGCGAATTTTATGGCCATGGGGTGCTCGCCTACCATGAGCGTGTTTTCCATGGATCCGGTGGGTATGGCAAAAGCCTGTATGACAAAAATACGCAGGATGGTGGCTATAATCATGGCCTCAAAAGCAGGCTCCACCCAGTCGCGGACAACATGTTTTTTATCGAGTTTATAAACATAAGCAACAAGGATCTCCCCTATAACAAGCAGGGCAAAAAGGCTCCAGTAAATAATTTCCATCCAGTCAATGTATTTCATGTGCTCTCCTTTAATCATACGCGGCATAAAAACCGCGGTTTTATCGCGCCGGGACAGGAGTTCTTTTTGCCATAAAATCATTTATGATGCTTACAGCTTCCTTAACTCCGTCTTCAGCGTGCATTTTTTCCGCAACTATTCCAGCATTGTCCTTCATTTTTAAACTATTTACAACCAGTTTCATGGCATCAGCTATCTTCGCAGGCGTTGTTTTCAGGAAGTTCAAAGGTTTTGATGCAATTCCAAGCTTGAAAAGCTGTCCACCCCAGGATTTTTGTTCATCCATGAAGTACAGGGGAACCGACGGAATGCCGGCCCTGGTTACCGTCTGGGTTGTTCCGGCACCGCAGTGATGGACAGAAGCCAGGCAAAAGGGAAGTATCTCCCTGTGAGGCATCCTGCCGGAAAAATATATATTCTGTAAAAACGTATTGGGTCTGTATTTGTCAATACCCGACTGTATAATCACCTTTTTTTTGTATATTCTCGCCGCTTCAATCAGGGTTTCCATGCACCTTAACGGATTCATTTGTAGTGAAGATCCTAAAGTCATAAAAACCGGATGCTCGCCCCGTCTTGCCAGGAAGTCCTTGAGTTCAGTGGTGAAATCGCAGTGCTCAACCGAGACAGGAATATTCCAAAATCCGGTTATTTTAATTTTTCCGGAGGCCTGCCAGTCTTTCGGCTCATTATAAAATATCCTGCTGCATGCGGCCAGGTTTAAGTCTTCAGACATCCACGGGCCGGTCATTATGTGTTTAACCGGCGGGAGTCCGTTATCCGAGTAGAATTTGTTTATTTTTTTCTTTAACAGCATGTCAAAAACGGTTAAAATAATGGCCCAGGATATCTTTGGAAAAATTTTTCCAAAATATGGGAAGAAGAAAGGCGGTTCTGTGGAAGAAGGCATGAGTCCCGGCCAGTAGGATACGCTTATGTAGGGAATATTATGGATTTTTGCGGCGGCTTTTAAATAAAAACCGGAAAAATGACCGATTACAAGATCATTGCGTTCGCACAATTGCTTTGAAGCGCTGAAAAGTTCCGGAAGGTACGGATACAGCGCGCGTTCAAGAAGGCTATTCATTATGTCAATGGATTTGGCGGGCCTTCCGTTCATGCCGGTTATGCCGTCAAGGTTTACATCCATGTTTTGAGGCGATTTAATCATGGTAATTCCGGTCTTCGCGCACAATCCTGCATATGATTTATTATCAATACTGGCAATTATAATGGTAACCTGATGGCCCGCGGATTTTAATCCCGCGCCCAAAGCTATCATGGGCCTTATGTCGCCGTCAGTGCCCCATACCTGCATGCCTATTCTCACTAAAACACCCCGGTTAAAAAATAATGCGCAGTTTAAAACAGGATTAATTATACTATAAATAATGGGAAAAGTAAGTAAAAAGAAGCGCTAAGAGGCAACAAGGAACAATGATTGTTTTTACCCCTTGACTGGCGCGTTTTAGCTGATAAAATTAACGCAACTAAACGAAGAGGTGTGTCATGAACATATGCGTTTTTTGTTCCTCGTCCGATGCTGTTGATAAAAAGTACTTTGTCGCGGCGCGCAGGCTCGGAAAAGAAATGGTGAAAAACAGCTACAGCCTTGTTTACGGAGGGGCAAACAGGGGACTTATGCGGGAGATAGCGGATTCAGTGCTTGAAGGAAGTGGCAGTGTGATCGGGGTCATACCAAAGGCCCTTCATGATTACGGGATATCAAAAAACGGCCTGAATGAACTTATTATTACGGACAACATGCGCAACAGAAAAAGCGTGATGGAAAAACGTTCCGATGCTTTTATTTTCATGCCCGGGGGGATCGGGACGCTTGAAGAAGCCATGGAAATACTTACTTTAAGGCAGCTTCACTATCATGAAAAGCCCCTTGTGTTCCTTAATACAGGCGGGTTTTATAATAAACTTATGTCGGTGTTCAGGCTTATGGTAAAGGAAAAATTTATGAAAAAGGAATTTTATAAAATGTTTTATATTGCCAGGGATGAAAAATCCGCGATAAGGTATATAAAAAACTATAAGCCGGTAAAAACAGGCGGCAAATGGTTCTGACGGGCATATGGGCATAAAAAAAATAATACACATGGATATGGACGCGTTTTACGCATCGGTTGAGCAGCGCGACGATCCCGGGCTTAGGGGAAAGCCCGTGATAGTGGGTGGTACGCCGCAGGAACGCGGGGTAGTGGCCGCGTGTTCTTATGAAGCAAGAAAATTCGGAATACACTCAGCCATGTCTACTGCAAAAGCCGTTGTATTATGTCCCTCTGTCTTACTGGTGCATCCAAATTTTAAAAAATATGAGGAAGCCTCTTCCATAATAAATAAAATATTCCACGAATACACCAACCTTGTTGAACCGCTGTCTTTGGATGAGGCTTACATGGATGTCACCGATAATTTTATGGAAATAAGATCAGCCACGGCAATAGCGAAGGAAATCAAGGAAAAAATTTACGCGCAAACCCGTTTAACCGCGTCAGCAGGGGTTTCATACTGCAAATTTCTGGCAAAGATCGCTTCGGGCTTCAAAAAGCCGGACGGGTTGACCGTAGTTACACCGGATAAGGCCCTTGATTTCATAGCCAAACTGCCGATAGGTTCCTTTCACGGGGTAGGAAAGGTGACCGAAAAACACATGCATGAATTAAACATCAGGACAGGGGCTGACCTGCGGAAAAAGACCCTGAAAGAACTTGAAAATTATTTCGGAAAGTCCGGGGCGTGGTTCTATTATTTAGCCCGGGGTATTGATGATTCAGCCGTGGAGCCAAACTGGATAAGAAAATCAATCGGCAGGGAAACAACCCTTTCACAGGATATTACGGATATGACGCAAATAAGGGAAATACTGGAGGAACTTTGTTTTGATGTGGAAAGAGACCTGAAAAACGAGGATAAAAAAGGCAGGACTATAACCTTAAAGGTAAAATACCATGATTTTAAACAAATAACCCGTAGTATCACCATAGACTCTCAGGTACAGGCAGGAGCGACAATCAACAAATTCATACAGGAACTTCTTGCCAAGACAGACGCGGGGAAGAAAAAGATACGGCTGCTCGGGGTTTCCATGCATGGTTTCGAAGAATTAAAGGGAACATCAGGTCAGATGAAACTAGGGTTTTAGTGGCGCACAGGCCATAGAAAAATTTCATCCGCACCGGACACGATAAAGGATTTCATGGTTTCATAGGGTTTTCCGTTGGTTATCTGGAAATCGCATTGGAATATGGTTTGCATAAGTTACACGAATAACAAAGGCGTGTAACTTATGCGCGCATTATGGATTTCCAGATAAAATACGCTACTTTATTCGTGTATCACAAGGGTTTGCAGGACTCATCCGTTGGGCGTTACGTGGAGAAGAATAAGTAGAGTATTTCGTTGGATCGTAGTGGTTTTGTATCAAGTCTGCCGCGTTTTCCGGGGGTTATATTGAACTTGAAAAAACCCTTATCAATGGTATAATCTAAAACAAGTATAATATTGAGGAGGCACTTTTGAAAAGTAAAATAACCCTGACAATAGGGGACAAAGTAGCGCTTATAGTCCTGCTGGGAGTTACGGCTTTAAGTTTAACCTCATTTTTTTTGATATCCGGGAGTTTTGAGAAATTAATTAAAAAAAATTTTGTGGAAAAGATAGCCGCGCTTGGCGAAACGTCGGCTTTGATGTGCGAAAAATATGTAACGCAGGTGATTGATTTCACGCCGACCAGGAAGAATCAATATGAACCGTCAAATGAAATGGTTACCAATGTGCTTGAAGCGGCCGCTACGAGCGGGAACATATTATATGCGGCCTTAAAAATACAGAATAAAACAGTTGTCAAAGTCAGTGCTTCAGGAAATAATAATTTCAAACTCCCAAACGCAAAAAAAACCGGGGAAAACATCCGCGGCTATATAATCTCCGAGGTTACAATTGACGGCATAAAAGGCAGGGAAATAAGCGTTCCCATCAAATACATGAAGAAGAACCTTGCGGAAGTCATTTTAGGTTATGATGAGTCCACGCTTAACACGGAAATAGCAAAGGCAAAGAAAACGGCCCTGCTTATCAGCTCCATGGGAGCCCTCGTAGTGGCGGGCATACTTCTTATCTTTATGTACATGAGCATAATAATCCCGGTTAAAAAGATGTCGGTTGCGGCATCACTTATAGCCAGCGGTAAAATGGGCGAAAAAATAAAGGAACACAATGCTGAGGATGAAATAGGCGTTTTAAGCAGGAGTTTTAACGACATGACGGATTATCTGTCAGGCATTATAGAGACATCTTCTGAAATATCCGAAGGGGGAGTCCCAAAAGATTTTGTTCTTAAGTCAAATAAGGATGAAATTGGCGTTGTTTTCAGGAACCTGGTTAATTATATACAGCTTATATATGGAACGCTTGAAAAGGTGGCCAAAGGGGATATATCTTTCCACTACGCCGCAAAATCAGAACGCGACCTTCTGGGAAAATCCATAGAAGATATGCTTGACGGCCTGAGAAAACTTGTTTCAGGCGTTAAAAACAGTTCTGAAGCTGTTGCCTCATCAGCGCAGAGCCTGACTTTGATTGCGGCGCAAAGCAGGGAAACCATCGTACAGTTGTCCGAGACGGTTACAAATATATCCAAGGCGACCGGGGAGTCGGCGGGTAATTCGCAGGCGGCTTCAAAGTCAAGCCACTCTGCTTATGACGCGGCCAGGCTTGGCCAGAAATCCATGACAGACCTGCTTGAAAAAATGCAGAAACTGCAGATGAATCTCGGATTTTCAACCGCAAAAATGCGCAAGCTAGAGAGCCATTCTGATGAAATCAAAAGCATGGTTGAGATCATTAAAGGCATAGCTGATGAGACAAAACTTCTGTCCTTAAATGCCGCAATCGAGGCGGCAAGGGCCGGACAGAGCGGCATGGGGTTTGCGGTTGTGGCCGAGGAGATAAAAAAACTTTCAGACTTAAGCACGGAACAGGTAAAAAAAATAAGCATTAGGATAAAGGAAGTCAGGGACGACATAACCGAGGCAGTAAAGATATCGTCTGAAGAAGCGGAAGAAATAACAGAAAGTTCCGCATTAACCGCACAGGCAAATGAAGAATTTATAAGGATAGTAAAGTCCATAGATGAGACAACAGCACAGGTTGAGGGTATTGCGGCCACCAGCCAGGAGATAGCGGCTTCATCAGAGGAAGCGGCTGCTTCATCCGAAGAACAGGCTTCGTCAATGGAGGAACTTACGGCTTCGGCCGAGGAACTCTCCAATACTGCGAAAAACATGAAAGAAGCCACGGATAAGTTTACGGTATAGTTTCACGGGAATCCAATTAATAAGGAGATTTATGATGAAGCATTCGGTCTATTTTGGCGGAAAGGTCCAGAGCCTCGGTATTAATACCCCGGACGGCTACGCCACAGTCGGGGTCATGGAAAGCGGTAAATATGTTTTTTCAACATCAAAGGAAGAGACTATGGTTGTAACAGCCGGCACGTTAAAGGCAAAACTTCCAGGCAAAGATTGGGAAATATTTAACCAGGACGGCAGGTTCACAGTGCCGCCAAACGAGTCGTTTGATGTTGAAACATCAGGAGAAGCAGCCTATATTTGTTACTATAAATAGCCGCTGTTTTATAATAAACCTTAAGTTTCGGTTTCCAGGCTCCAGTCTCTTGGCTCTTACACTGATGCCGAATACCCCATAACTATTTATTTAATATTTGACTTTCCCTAAAATTTTTGATAACATTCTCCTTACGTTGTAGACTTGTTCTACAAGATTCTTAATTTTTTTGGAGGTTTTGGTAATGGCAAAAGGAAAAGTGAAATGGTTCAACGACAAGAAAGGGTACGGCTTCATCGAACAGGAAGGCGGAAAAGATGTATTTGTACACTTCCAGGCTATTCAGGGAGACGGTTTCAAGACACTAAAAGAAGGACAGGAAGTCACCTTTGATGTATCTGAAGGTGCAAAAGGCCCGCAGGCTTCAAACGTAGTCGGCGCTTAATAACCTAAAATACGCACAAAAATCAGAGGGCAAGTTTCTTGCCCTCTGATTTTCTTTAGAGTCAAAACATCGAGATAATCCCGTTACTTATCGCCAAAAAACCTGTTTTATTAAATGAAAAATCTTTTTATCATTTATTTACTTTAATAATCCTGAAATCAGCATTTTAAAAATTGACAAAATACCTATTGAATGATAAAATTATGCTCGTATAGATATATTGATACTGTCGGAAAAGTATGCCATGTACCTTAAGCTACTGCTTAAATGGTTTTAGTGGCGCACAGGCCATAGAAAAATTTCATCCGTGCCGGACACGATAAAGAATTTCATGGTTTTACAGGGTTTTCCTACAGTATAAGTAAAATCCGGGTTTACCCGGGAATAAATTACAGAGGGATAAAAATGAAAAATATGTTGATTTTTGCCGTTATAATAATTTTGGCCGCAGGCTATATAATAGGAGATTCCGAAAGAATAAGCAAGTACATCGAAACCTGGTCCGTGGACAATTTAAAAGAACCCGATCTGGAAAAATCGGCTTATTTAAACATACGATATATGGATTTAATAGGTAATTTTGAACGCACCCTGGAACTCATTGACAAATACAACCTGCGATATGAAGGCAAATCAGCCAGGGTACCGGAATTGATTTTTAAGTCAGCTTTAATTTACGAAAAAGAAATCCAGCCGGTTAAGGTCAGGGAAACACTAAAGATGTACATAGAAACTTATCCTGACGCGAAGAATATAGATCAGGCAAAGACACTGCTGCGGCAATATTCAACATCATTTTAATTTAAGGGGATGACATGAAGAAAACAAAAATGCTCCTATTTTTTATGTCCTGCGGAATGGCGATAATATTATTTCACACATATGCCGCGGCTGCTGAACCAGTCGCGGTTGAAAAAAGCGGGAGCTCTGAAGCTACAGTCCAGCCGACAACGGCGCCTGATACGGCATCAAAACCCGCTGCAGCTACTCCTGGACCTGCTGGACAGGCAGCTGCAGGACAAACTGCGGCGGTAACAACCACGCAGATTCAAGCCGGAATGTCCACACCGGAGCCTGCCCGGGAGGCGGCAACCGCGGTAACGGAAGAAAAAGTAAATAAAATCGAAATAGACAACACGGCATCCCCGGAGGAAGAAGGGATCGTTATCTTAAATCCCGGCGAAACATCAACGGAAGAACTTGAAAAATACATAATATCAAAAAAGAAAACAACGCCTGTGGATGAAGGGGATACGGACAAGTCGGAAGTAAACGTGACATTTGAAGGGCCTGATGCCGAAGAAGGCGAGACAGGCGGCATAATACTTATGGAAGCGGAAGGTACGAACAGGATTGAAAAAGCGGGATATGTCATGGTGGAACGCGCCGGTTTTATCAGCGACAATTTTCCCGAAGACGGTTTTATATATGACGTGGACGGCAGTGAAATTATAGTTCAGGGAATGTCCGCGTACATAAAGGTTACAGTCGGAAAATCCATAAAAACAGGCATGCAGTTCCTTATATATACGGATAACGAGAACGTTGAGGATATTGTAACAGGCGAAGATAAAGGCAGGCTTATTGACGTCCGCGCGGTTGGAAAAATAATTGAAAAAGCCGATGAGGGAATATGGAAGGTAAATATAGTGAAGAGTTACGGGCCGGTAAGCCAGAACTTTAAAATAAAAATGAGGAAGGACTTTAAGGATTACTATAATAAAGTCACCACAAGGATAAAAAAGAAAACCGGTGTAATAGAGGCTTTCATAATAAAAGTCCAGAATAATATTATAAATGTTAAAAAGAAAGACATAGTTTACCTGAATAAAGGGGTAAAAGCCGGGTTGATGCCCGGCGAAATAATGACCGTTTACAGGTCCATACTAAATAAGGCCACGGGTAATAATGATGTTTATCACAAGACAGGAAAACTTATGGTAATAAATTCCATGAAGGATACAAGCGTGGCGGTTGTCACGGAACAGGAAGGCGTAATTAATGCCGGCGACGTGGTAAAGTCCGCCAAATAAACGGTGAAAATATGAGGCTGAAAAAAAGATACATTGTATTAATCACAGCGGGAGCCGTACTTTTGATGCTGGCCGTTGATTTCATGGGAATTAAAGCTGGTTATGTTTTTTTAGCCGCGGGAGCCGCGGTCATACTGGTTTCAATCAGCTCGGGATGGGCCAACGGGATATTAAGCGGTTTGTTTTTTAATTTTGCGTTTTATTCCATGCATCATGAAGCCGCCCTTGCTGATATAGCGGTTAATACCCTTGTTTACGCGGCGTTTGCCGTGCTTTCCGACAGGATCAGGCTTAAACCCCTGTATGAAGATGCAGCGGATAAATCATCGCTTGAAGAAAAAAGTTTTGTGGATAAAATAACCAATTCATTCATTATCGCCCATGATATGCTTTTGGAGATAAAAAAAGGTTTAACCCGTCCCGAGCTCTTTAGCCTGCTCGCGCGCAATGTAACAAATTTAAGCGGATGCAGCCATGTTCTCATATACGGCCCGGATAAGCCCGGAGAAACAAATCTTTCACTAAAGCACTCCTACGGGGTATATAAGGACAAGGAAATAGAAATGCGCGTGGCGGACAATGACCTGTCCCCGTTATTTTTGAGGAATGTCCAGGCGGGGTTCTTAAGGCTGGTTCAGGATATAAGCGAAGGATTTATGACGGTTATTCCGGTTAAAGGCGAAAAAGGCTTAAGCGGCGCCGTAGTTCTTTACAAAAAAACCGGATTTTCACACAATGATATTTATATAGCAGAATTTTTCGCGGCCCAGGTTTTTATAATAATAGAAAAACATGACATGCTGGGGCAGATGTCGGATAACCATGAAAATATCATAGAAACGCTTGTTATGGCCATAGACATAAAGGACCATGATACGCACGGACATTCGTTTTCAACCATGAAGTACGCGTTGCAGATAGCCCAACAAATGAAACTGCCACCCGAAGAGTGCGAAAAAATAAAACACGCCGCGCTGCTGCACGACATAGGAAAAATAAAAATAAGCAGCGAGATACTGAAAAAACCCTCGACCTTGACGGCGGAAGAATATGAAACGGTAAAAAAGCACCCGCAGGATGGGGTGGATATACTGAACGGGATGGATATTTTTGAAGACATACTGCCCATCATTTTGTATCATCATGAACATTTTGACGGTAGAGGCTACCCCAAGAAATTAATTGGCGATAAAATACCGCTTGGTTCCAGAATATGCGCCGTCGCCGATGCTTACTCGGTAATGCTGGCAGAAAGGCCGTACCGCAGGGCGCGTACCAAAGAGGAAGCTGCAACCGAACTGAAACGCTGCGCCGGCAGCCAGTTTGACTCGCACATAGTCAAGGTGTTCCTTGATTCGATGGAAAATACGCCCGCTGAAGAAGGCAATAAACAAAGCACAAAGGGTTTAGTGAATTAATGAATGAAGAAGAAGCTTTTATAAAAATAAAAGACGGTATACGCCTGGAAAAAGCCCTTGATGTGAGCCAGTACAAGGAAAATTACATCAAAAGGCGCATTGCGGTCCGCATGAGGTCCTTGCAGTTCACAAAATATGACGGTTATTTTATCTATCTGCAGAACCACAGGAGCGAGTATGATATACTGCTCGATAAACTTACTATAAACGTGACGCAGTTTTTTAGGGACCCGGAAATTTTTGTGGAACTTGAGAATACCATACTGCCTGATATATTGAGAAACATAAAATGGCCGCTTAAGGTATGGAGCGCCGGTTGTTCCACGGGCGAGGAACCGTACTCCATAGCCATATCAATAGAAGAAACAGCGGAAAAAATGGGAATTATGAATTATGGTTTTGAAATATACGCGACTGACCTCGATATAATCGCCATACAAAAAGCAGCGGCGGGGATATATGAGGGAAGGACGCTCGACAACATAGCGCAAGACAGGAAAACCAGGTACTTCTTCACCGACGACGGGAAGAATTTCTCTGTTAAAGAATCAATCAGGCAGAAAGTAAAGATAATAAAATTGAACCTGATGGAGCCGTACAAAAAAAATTTTTTTGACGTTGTTTTTTGCAGGAACGTTATCATATACTTCACGCGGGAGCTGCAAAGAACGGTATTGGGGCATTATTACGACTCCTTAAAGGAGAACGGAATACTTTTTCTCGGCAAGACGGAAACTATGCTGCAGGACTTTCGCGACAGGTTTAACTGCATAAATATAAAAGAGAGGATATTCAGAAAAATATAATGGATACGGTACAGGACCATATAAATCTGGGGCTTGCTTTTACCATGAGCAAGCGTTATGACCAGGCAATAAAGGAATTTGAAAAGGCGCTTTCCATAAACGAGGATGACGCGGAAGTCCGCACATTCCTTGGAAATGCCTATGTCTATAAAGGCAATTATGACGATGGCATCAAAGAATATGAAAAGGCGCTGAAAATAAACCCAGTGAATGTCAACGTCATAATAAAACTCGGTAAATTATATGCAAATATGGGGAACTTTGACAAAGGCCTTGAGCAGTACAAAAAAGCCCTGGAGATCAATAAGAATGACATCCAGGCAAGGCACGCGCTGGGTGATTTATACGCAAAGATGGAAAAACCCATTGACGCGGAACGCGAATACAGGGCACTGCTTGAAAAAGACCCGTCAAACATAGAACTGCGTTTTAAGCTGGGCTATATTTTTGAATCGGAAAAAAAGTATAAGGAAGCAGCCGAGGAATATGAAAATGTGATAAAGATAAACCCCAAAAGTCCGGGCATTAACTCCATGCTGGGGAACGTATACAGGGAACTTAAAATGTTTGACAAGGCCATAGAGCATTATAATAAAGCCGTGGTGATAAATCCGCGGGACGCGGCGGTTGCCTTTAATCTCGGCGTGCTTTATTTTGAAAAAGGCGAATATCAGCTGGCAATCGCGCAGCTTGAGCTGGCCAAGAAAAGTAAATTCAGGAACGCAGAAATATATATAATCCTCGGTGAAGTGTATTCTAAAATAGGGAAAAAAAAGGAAGCGCTGGAAGAATATAAAAAAGTTGCGGAGCTCGGCGCCGCGGACGCTGAAACCCATAAAGCCCTGGGGTTTATATACGCGGAAGAGGACCAGCTCGACGAAGCGCTCGGGGAATATCAGAAGGCGCTTGCAATTAAAAAGGACGATCCTGTGATTTTTGAGAACATAGGTCATATTTTTTATAGGAAGATACAGTACAAGGAAGCCAAGGAAAATTTTTTAAAGAGCATAGACAGCGGCAGGGAGTCTGCGGATGTTTTTTATAAGATGGGGAACATATCAATGAAAGAGAACAACCCTGAAAAAGCAAAAGATTACTGGACAAAATCCCTAAAATTAAACCCTGAAAACGAGATAATCAGGAAAAACCTGAAACTTCTCGGCGGGGCATGAGGTGGTCATAAAGCATGGATGTTTTTAAGGGACAGGATAAAAGTTTAGGCGAGCTTTTAATACAGGCCGGTTTCCTGACGAAAGAACAGCTGGATGAAGCTTTAAAGGAACAGCAGACTTTGGAGCCACAGGAACCCCTGGGAAAAATACTTGTCCGTATGCGTTTCGTCAAGGAAGAAAATATCATAAATGTATTAAAAGGGCTTCTTGTTGTGGTCGTGGAAATAAACAAGGAACTTTTCGGGATGGAAATTATTTTTTCAAGGGAGATAATAAAATACAGGAACATAACACGCCTGCCGAACCTGCCGGGATACATCCTGGGGATGATCAGCATAAGAAACGAGGTAATACCCGTGATTTCCATTTCCCGCAGGATATTCGGCGTGGAGGACTCAATCACGGATGAAACAAGGATAATGGTCATAGAATTCAAAGAAAAGATAATCGGCTTTTTGGTTGATAAAGTTATGTCGGTCAGAAACTTTCAGTCGTCGAGTTTCTCCAATATAACCAAGTATTCATTCACTGTGGATAAGAAATATATTTCCGGGCTGATCAAGGATGAGGGCGAAGTAATAACCCTGATTAAGCCTGATATATTCTTTGAGGAAAAATAACGATGCCGGGCGCCCCTGACAGGGAAATACTGAAGGAAAATAATTCCGAGAATGACGCGACCGCCTTAAATAACGTGGGAGTATATTATTATTCAAAAGGAATGTTTCATGAAGCCATAGAACAGTTCAAAAAATCCCTGTCCATAAACCCAAATTATTCCCAGGCACAGGCAAACCTGAAGGCAGTGAACAAGCAGACCGGTATATATGACAGGGCCATATCCGCATATAAGAAGGCTGTCCAGCTGTATCCTTCGGATCCTGAAACACATTTTAACTTTGGAAAATCGCTGAGTTTTACCGGCGATTATGAAGTTTCGGTCAAAGAACTTAAAAGATGCCTTGAATTAAACCCCGAGCACCTGCTCGCGCAGAACCTGCTCGGCGTTATATACAAAAACATGGGTGAATACAATACGGCTGAAGCGGTCTTCAGGGAGGCCCTGAAAAAATTCCCGAATTACGCGGAACTGCGCAACAACCTCGGTGAAACACTTTATAAAACCGGAATGTACGACGAGGCGGAAGAACAGCTGAAAAAAGCGATACAGCTTAACAAGGAATACGCGCTCGCCTATTATAATTTAAGTTTTGTATACGGCGAGACAGGCAAAGACGAGGAAGCGGGTATGTGCTATAACCATGCCGTAGAATTAAACCCGGCTTTCATACAGTCAAATAAAAGCCTTGTCATAGATTATTATGAAACCAATTCCGCAGTAAAACGGGGCGAGGAAGTGGAAAAACTTCCCGATGAAAAGAGAAAAGAAGAAGCGTATTTTAACCTCGCAAAAGTCTACAAACTTAAAGGCTACACCGACGACGCGATAAACCAGATAAAAATGGCGATCCACTATAATTCCAAGCAGCCTGCCTACTATAATTTCTTCGGCGAGCTTCTGATAAAAAAAGGAATACTAAAGGAAGCTGTTGAGATATTCAAACAGACATTAAAGCTGAAGCCCGATATGGTGGAGGCAAAGGTCAACATAGCGGTGGCCTACAGGGAAATGAAGGAATTTGAAAAAACAAAACAGGTACTGGACGCGATTGCGGAAGAAAACCCTGAATATGTAAGGATAGAACTGGAACGCGGCATACTTTTGTATAAGGAAGAAAAGATCCAGGAAGCTGTAGAAGTGCTCGAACGGCACCTGGTCAAAGAAGCCTATGACGATGAGGCCCACTATTACCTGGGGGTATCCTATTACAAACTGAAGCGGTATGACGAGGCAGTGAACGAACTCAGGCGCGCGCTTGAAATACTGCCTAATTACATAAAAAAGCCCGAGATAAACCTGTACCTAGGACTTGTTTTAACCGATAAAGGAAGGAATGAAGAGGCTATTATAGAATATCAAAAAACCCTGTCTGTCCAACCGAATAATGCAGTGGCCCATAATTCAATGGGGGTAGCGTATAAGAATCTCGGTAATATTGAAAAAGCCATAGAAGAGTATCAAAAGGCGGTGGAAATAGACAGGGAATATTATAAGGCATATAATAACCTTGGCGTGGCTTACTATAAAAAGAATTTTTTCAAGGAAGCCCAGCGTTTTTTTGACCAGGCTTTAAGGATAAATCCCGAGTACGCGGTTGCCAAAAAAAACCTGGATTCAGCGATGAAAAAAGACGTCGTATTCAAGGAAACCATAGAAAAATTAAAGGAAAAACAAAATCAGGCCCAGTCAAACGCTTCCGTGGCCTATGATCTAGGCAATGAGTATAGAAATACTGGACAATTGCAGGAGGCTATTGTAGAATATAACAAAGTATTGAAAATAGAGCCTGACAATCAGGATGCCCTGAACAATATGGGGTCCGTGCTCTATGATACCTTCGATTTTGATGCTGCCGTTAAGGTGTTTATTTCCGTGGTTTCCAGGAACCCCCAGAATGGCCGCGGGCATTTTAACCTCGCTAACGCTTATTTTAAAAAAGAATGGTGGGATGAAGCCGACATCGAATATCACAAAGCAATTGAATTGAGCCCTGAAATAGTGGAAGTGTTTTTTAAACTCGGTGAGGTTTACAGGTTCAAGGGATGGTGGAATGAAGCCATAGAAATGTGGAAAAAATATATGCAAATAACGCCTGACAGCGAATTGTCAAGGTCGGCGCAGGAAAACATAAGAATGGTGGAAGTATGGAGAAAGGAACTCCTGCTTTCGCCGTCATCTTCGAGGAAGAAACTGATCAAATGAAAAAACTGACCATAATAGTGCAGCCGGTGAAGTTCGAGGTTATAAAAAGAAAGCTCATGGAAATGGGAATAAACGGTATAACAATTTCAAACGTGGAAGGTTATGGTTTTCAGAAAAGAAAAAATGACGTCCTGGAAGGACAGGACGTGACAGTGGAGTTTCTGCCGAAAGTAAAGATAGAAATTGTCCTGAAAGATTCTGATGTCGAGAAAACCCTCGGCGGGATAATAGAAATAACAAGGACCGGAAGGATAGGGGACGGCAAGATATTCATTTCGGACATTACTGACGTGGTGAGGATCAGGACGGGTGAACGCGGGGAGTACGCTGTATAAATAAAAATTGAAATTTTAAATTAAAAAATGAAAAATATGTTAAACGCAAAAATAATGCCCCAAGGGGCCTGAAAAAAATAAAAGGAGAAAATATATGGCAAAAAGAATATTAATAGCTGACGACGCGTCTTTTATGCGCATGATGCTAAGGAACATACTTGTGGGCGGCGGATATGAAGTTGTTGGAGAGGCCGCAAACGGGCGCGAGGCCATACAAAAGTACAAGGAGTTGAAGCCGGATATGCTGATATCCGACATGGTCATGCCTGAAATGGGCGGTATCGATGTGCTTAAAAACATAATCGCTGAATTTCCGAACGCAAACATACTTATATGCAGCGCCATAGGGCAGCAGGCGCTGGTTATAGAAGCCATACAGGCAGGCGCGAAAGATTATATAGTAAAGCCGTTTGAACAATCCAACGTGCTTGAAACTGTAAGCAAAATTATAGGAAACTGACTATGGCCGATAATAAGCTCAGTGACTTTCAGCGGGATGCTTTAAAGGAACTCGGGAACATAGGCGCGGGAAGCGCGGCCACGGCCCTGTCCCAGCTGCTCGGCAGGGATATAAGCATAGATGTGCCGTCAATTGTAATGGTTCCGGTCGAAAAAATGGCTGAAATGGTCTCACGTGAGGCAAAAATAGTGGCTGCTGTTTATATGCGCATATTCGGGGAAATACAGGCGCGGGCGCTTTTAATATTCCCGCAGGACAAAGTTTTCCTGCTTTTGGACCTGCTCATGAGGAGAAAGCTCGGGCAGACAAAGGAATTCGGGGAGACAGAGCAGTCGGCCCTGAAAGAAATAGGGAACATAATCGTATCCGCCTACCTTAATGCGATAGCAAAATTTATCGGCCTGAATTCGGTGCCTTCCGTCCCGGCTCTGGCAGTGGACATGGTCGACGCCATATTTGAAACAATCTCGGCCGAACTGGCTGAAATGGGGCCTGAGGCTATGCTGATTGAAAATGAAATGACCGAGGAAATAACAAATTTGAAAAGCAAGCTGTTTCTTATACCTGATAAAAATGCTATGGCAAAAATACTGGAAGCACTGAATAATACCGTAAAAGGCTCTTAAATTAATGGCGTCCGATTCGATAAAGGTCAATATGGGCGAATTGAAAACCGGGAAAAATTTGGATCTGCTGGCTGCTTTCGGGGTAGGGTCATGTATTATCGTTGTCTGTTATGACAGGCTGCGTCCGGTCGCGGCGATGCTTCACGGTATACTGCCGGAGAGGCCGCACAACAGGAAAGAAGGCATTGAAAATAAGTATCTGGACGCGGGGATAGAAAACATGGTCAAGGCTATGATAAAAGAAGGCGTCAACTTAAAGGACATGCAGGCCAAAATGTTCGGCGGCGCGAAAATGTTCGATGTTAAAAATGAAATGGAGACGATAGGGGAGAGAAATATTAAAAAAGCCAAAGAATGCCTGGCTTCCAAGGGCATCGCGTTAATTGGCGAAGACACGGGCGGTAATTACGGCAGGACCATAGAGTTTTCGGTCATGACAAAGACGGCTATTGTGAAAAGTTATTCAGCCGGGACAAAAACCATATGACGGGCGGTTAAAGTTATGGAAAAAAAAGATCTTGACTTGACGGCAAAGATCATATTGATCGACGCCGGCGTGTCGTTATGCGCGGGACTTATATTTTTCCTTATATGTTTTTTTGGCGGAATTGAGATAAAAAGCCTGAATTTCTTCCTGCTTATACTGGGCTTATGCATCGTGCTCATGGCCGTGAATTCAGCCGCAGCCCTGAAAATAGGCGCGGACAAGTTTGACAAGCTTGCCGTTAAGTTTGATTTGCTTGCTTTAGGAGAAATAAACGACGGCTCAAAAATACAATCCGGGTTTTTAAAGAACATAACCAAGAGCGTGAACAATATGATAGACGGCCTTAAGAACATGCTCTCAAAATTCAGGGATTCTTCGGATAATATTATGAACCTGGCTGAAAATTTATCCGCTTCCACCCAGCAGATAAACTCCTCGGCTGAGGAGATATCGTCGACAGTGCAGCAGATAGCCCGCGGGGTGGAGCAGCAGGCGGAGCGCACCGTGGAGACATCCCGTATCATGGAAAACATGTCAAATTCCATACAGGAAGTCGCCCAAAAATCAGAGGAAGTCCTTGGTGTGGCAAAATCCGCAAAAGAAGCAACGGAAAACGGCATGAACGCGGTAAGGGAAACCATAATAAAGATGGAAGACATAGTCAATGTGACGAACAAGGCAAAAGATTCCGTGGAGGAGCTTAAAATTTATTCGGAAAAAATAGAGGAAGTCGTTAACACAATAACCGAGATAGCCGACGAGACAAACCTGCTGGCCTTAAATGCGGCTATAGAAGCGGCGCGCGCAGGCGAGGCAGGACGCGGTTTCGCGGTTGTCGCGGACGAGGTAAGGAAACTTGCCGAAGGCTCGGCCAGTTCCGCCAGGGAAATAACACGGCTTGTTGAGGATATACATGATAAAACAGACGGCGTGGTAAAGGCCATCATGATCGGCGTAAAGGAAACGGAAGAAGGAAAAAAAGTGGTGACGGAAAGCGGCGAAGTGCTGAAAAGGATAGATGAAGTGGTGGCAAAAGTCCTAAAACTTTCCGGCGAAATAACATTGCTTACAAAGGCACAGGCCCAGGATACCGACAAGGTCGTAAAAGCGGTTGAGGAAATCGCGGCCGTTGCCGAGGAAACTGCTGCGGGAACACAGGAGGCCTCGGCTTCAACCCAGGAGCAGACAGCTTCCATGGAAGAAATAGCGGCGCAGGCGCAGGAATTGGCCCAGACAGCCGAAGTGTTAAGGGGACTCATGACAAAATTCCATTTGGAAAAGAAGGCCTAAGCCATGGAACGCAAAATAGTAGGATTCAAAATAAGGGAGGACGACTACGCTTTTGAGATCATGAAAGTCGTTGAAATAATACGCCTTAAGGAGATAACCGAGGTTCCTACGGCCCCGGATTTTATAGAAGGGGTCATTAATTTGAGGGGTAAAATAATCCCGATTATAGACCTCCGCAGGCGTTTTGGCATGGAAAGCAAGGAAGCGACCATAATGTTCCGTATCGTCATAGTGGAATATGCCAAGCACCAGCTTGTGGGAGTGGTGGTTGACGAGGTAACGAAAGTCATAAACGCAAAAGAAAGCGATATGCTTGCGGCTCCGGCAACTGTAACCGGCGCGGGTGGGCGGTATATACAGTCGATAGTAAAAATAGAAGATAAAATAATAGTCCTGCTTGACATAGAAAAAATATTTACCGAGGACGAACAGGACAAACTTAAAATTATTGCGCTATCTGAAGGAGGAAAATTTGAAGAAAGTCCTAATAGTTGATGATACAAAATTCATGAGGAACATCCTGGCCGGCATATTAAAGAAAAAGGACCTTGAGATAGCGGGCGAGGCCGTAAACGGCAGGGATGCCATAGAAAAATACAAGGAGTTAAGGCCGGATATTGTGACCATGGATATAATAATGCCGGAAATAGACGGAATACAGGCAGTAAAGGAAATAATGAAGTTTGACCCAAATGCTAAGATACTGATGTGCAGCGCCATGGGGCAGCAGGCGCTCGTGATAGAAGCAATACAGGCAGGAGCAAAGGATTTTGTCATAAAGCCTTTCCAACCTACAAGAGTGTTGGAAGCTGTAGACAGAACGCTCCAGGAGTAATATATGGCTAAAATACGGGTCTTGGTCGTCGATGACTCAGCTTTCATGCGCAAGATAATTCCGGACATGTTAAACGAGGATCCGGATATAGAGGTTATAGCGACCGCCAAAGACGGCAGGGACGCATTTAAGAAAACTATGGAATTGTCCCCGGATGTAATCACTCTTGACGTTGAAATGCCGGAAATGGACGGGCTGCATACCTTAGGCTACATAATGAGCGAAAAACCGACCCCGGTGATCATGTTGTCAGCCTACACGCCCAAAGGCGCGGATATCACAATTAAGGCACTTCAGTATGGGGCGGTGGATTTTGTATGCAAGCCTTCAGGCGAAATATCGCTGGACATAAAAAAGATACAGAAGGAGCTTGTTGAAAAAATAAAGGCCGCAAAAAGTATAGATTTGAACAAGGTAACCTTTACACTGCCCGAAGACGTGGAAGTAAAACATCCTGAAAAAGAAATACAGCAAAAAAATGAGATTATGGTAATAATAGCAACATCAACGGGAGGGCCACGGGCCTTAACCGAAGTAGTGCCGAAAATACCCCGCAATCTGCCGGCTTCATACCTTATTATACAGCACATGTCGGAAGGGTTCACTAAATCGCTTGCCGACAGGCTTAACTCATTATCTCTCATACATGTCAAGGAGGCTGTGCACGGCGAGATAATCAAAGCCGGTACGGCTTATGTGGCACCCGGCAATTACCATATGGAAATATTAAAATCCGGCGCGGAATACAGGGTGGAATTGAACCAGGAACCGACCAGGCTCGGGGTCAGGCCATGCGCTGACATGACATTATTTTCCGCCGCAAAAGTTTTTGAAGGAAGTCTTATAGGAGTTATCCTGACCGGTATGGGCAGGGACGGGACAGCAGGGGTGGAAAAAATAAAGGAAAAAAAAGCAAGGATAATAGTCCAGGACAAGGACACTTCCGTGATTTACGGAATGCCGAAATCCGTAGTTGATAAGGGTTACGCGGATAAGGTCCTTCCCATAAATGAGATAGCGGATTTTATAACCGAAGAAATAAATATAATGACAAGGGAAGCAAAATGAACACTGAGAGCTACAAAGAGGCGTTTTTAGAGGAAGCTGTGGAAAACATAAACAACTTAAACAAGGCTCTCCTTAATTTTGAAAAGAACATTGAGGACTTAACGCCCTTAAACGAACTTTTCAGGGCGGCCCATACCTTAAAAGGCATGTCGGCAACCATGGGCTACGATAAGTTGGCTGAGTTTACCCACATGCTCGAAGACGTTATGGACAGGATCAGGGGCGGAACGCTCGCGCCCGATATTGACATAGTAAACCTGCTTTTTAGGTCCATAGATGTAATGCAGGAGTTTATCGACAATATAAGGAACCAAAACGTTGATTTTGCGAAAGGCTATAAGGATATAATAATCCAGATTAAGGCAAAAAGCTCGGCGCCTGCCCGGGAAATAAAAACCGCCGCCCAACCGCGTCAGGCCGTACCTGCCGCGTCTTTAAGCGGAGAAACGGACCCGTTAAAAACGGAAACAGGCATTATCATAGAGGACCTCATATTAAATGAAGCGGCCGCGCAAGGGATGAAAGTCTACAGGATAAAAGTCACCATAGCCAGGACATGCGCTTTTAAAAGCGTCAGGGCTTTCATGGTCTCGCGCAATTTGTCTGAAAAAGGAGAGATAGTAAAATCTTCACCTAAGGCAAAAGACATAGAGGAAGGAAATTTTGACAATTCTTTTGAGCTGGGTTTTGTATCAAAAGCGCCTGCGCAGGAAATAGAACAGTCAATATCCAGGATAGCTGAAATTGAAAAGGCGGACATAGAAGAAGTACGCGCTCAAAAAAAGGAAATAAAGGAAAATCTTAAGCACGCTGAAAACGGTGATAAGGAAATAATTGCGGCTGAGAATGAAAAAAAACCATCTGCAATCTCGCAAAGCGTCCGTGTGAATATAGAAAAGCTTGATTCCATGATGAACCTGGTGGGCGAGCTTGTTATAGCCAAGATAAGGCTTGACCAGATAGCAAGGAACAAGACTTACAGGGATTTAGCGTCGACCGTGGATGAGTTTGACAGGATCATAGACGAACTGCAGATAGAGGTAACCGACGTCAGGATGCTCCCCGTTTCCCATATATTTGACCGTTATCCGCGCATAGTGCGCGATTTGAGCAGCCAGGCCGGAAAACTGGTTGAAGTGGAGATAACAGGAGGCGACATAGAGATAGACAGGACGGTATTAGAGGAAATAAACGAACCCATTCTCCACCTGGTCCGCAACTGCATAGCACACGGCCTGGAAACACCCGAACAGCGTGAGAACGCGGGCAAAACAAAAAAAGGAGTGATAAGGCTCTCCGCCCGGCGCGACCGCAACTCCGTAATCATTGAAGTTTCCGATGACGGGCGCGGCATCAATCTGGAGAAAGTCAGGAAAAAGGCAATTGAAAAAAAACTCATGCCGCTTGACAAACTGGACACCTTAACCGATGATGAACTTGTAAATTTAATTTCAATCCCCGGATTTTCAACGGCCGAGAAAGTGGATAATGTGTCGGGCAGGGGGGTCGGAGTCGACGTTGTGAAGACAAAAGTAGAGGCATTCGGCGGGATATTCAGGATGGAAAATTATCAGGGAGAGGGCATGAAATCAATACTCAAGCTCCCCCTTACGCTTGCCATAATACAGGCCCTGTTAGTCAAGGCCGCCGGCGCCACATATGCGATACCGGTCATACATACCATAGAAACCGTTGAATTCCCTTCAAAAGACATAAAGGACATACAGGCAAGGCGGGTCATAATACTGCGCGGCGAAGTTGTGCCCGTGCTTTCGCTTTCCGAACTGATAGGAAAAGGAAGGCAGAAGGAAAGTGAAATAGTAAATATGGTGATAATAGAAGCAAGGGATAAAAAAATAGCCTTGACTGTTGATTCAGTATTGGGACAGCAGGAAATAGCCATAAAAAGCCTGGGGGAATTTTTAAAGTTTGCCAAAGGTTTTTCGGGAGTTACCATACTCGGTGACGGTTCGATCAGCCTGATCGTGGACATACAGGCGCTTATTGAGAGCAACCTCAAAATGGTTTAAGAGTGTTCTATGTTCTATGTTCTTTGTTCTGTGTAAGGACAAAGTGCTTATAACATAGAACGTAGAACAGAGAACAGAGAACAAATCAAAATCAACAGGAGACCCCGTGTCGGACAACAGTTTACAGACATTATCAGACGCCCAGATAGATGCTTTAAAGGAAGTCGGGAACATAGGCGCCGGGCACGCTGCCACGGCCCTGTCACAGCTTATTAAGAAAAAAATTATGATATCCGTGCCTGAAGTAAAAGTGATCAAGACACAGGAGATTGATTCGCTTTTGGGGGACCCAAATACGCTGGTAGCAGGGGTTATCATGAATGTCCTGGGCGATATAACTTCAAAAATACTCCTGCTTTTGACAAGGGAGTCAGCCTTAAATCTGGTTGATTTGCTGCTGCAAAAACCCGCCGGGTCGACAAAAGTGCTGTCCGAAGTCGGCAACTCGGCGATAAAAGAAACAGGAAACATACTGGCAGGCGCATACATGAATTCGCTGAACGAGTTTTTGGGGCTCATGCTGCTGCCGTCCGTTCCGAACCTGGTGTTTGACATAGCAAGCGCCATTTTTTCGTCATTAGCGGACGGATTTGACGGAATGTCATCGCATATATTGTCGATAGAAACCCAATTTTCCGAGGCAAATGAAAAAGCCATAAAAGGGTATCTGCTGCTGATACCGGACGAGCCTTCGGTGAAAGTGCTGCTGACGGCGATAAGGGTGAGTTAAAGGCGCATTAAATTGTAGACCCGGGTTTAGTCGTCATTGCGAGGAGCCGATTTAGTTTTATGGCGACGGGCTTCCTCAGTTCCATGATAAGCCTTAAAATAGATTTTACGGAGGAAAAAATATGATATTTGCTTTAGACATCGGAACACGCAAGGTCGCCGGGATACTCGGCGAGATGCGCGGGGACAAGGTGCACATCATAGATGCCGTGGTATTAGAGCATGATAAGCGTGCCATGCTTGACGGGCAGATACATAATATAGAAGACGTCACCACAATAGTAAATAAAATAAAAAGAAAACTTGAAGAAAAGAACAATATTATAATAGAAAAAGTTACCACCGCGCTCGCGGGCAGAAGCCTGCACACGGAAAAAACAGAAGCTGAAATGGAGAAAAAAGGAGAGATAACAAAAGAAGACCTTGCGTACCTGGAACTTGAAAGCGTAAGGCGGGGCTTGTCACAGCTTGCCCTGGACAAGAAAAAGGATTATTACTGCGTGGGATATTCCCCGGTTGCTTTCAGCGTTGACGGCGAGCACATTAAAAACCCGGTGCAGCAAATCGCCAAACATACGGTCGGTGTTTCAACTTTAGTCACATTCCTGCCAAAACCAGTGCTTGACTCCATGATAGCGGTATTAAAAAACTGTTCCTTAACCCTTGAGTATATAACGCTCGAGCCGATTGCGGCCCTTTATGTCACCATACCCGACGATATGAGGCTTTTGAACCTCGCACTTGTGGATGTGGGGGCCGGAACTTCGGACATAGCCATCACCGAAAAAAATAAGATAACCGCTTACGGAATGATACCAAAAGCCGGCGACGAGATAACAGAGGCCATATGCCATGAGTACCTTGTTGACTTTAATACGGCTGAGAGGATAAAAAGGGAAACAAGCGCGGAGCGCGTGTTTGAAGCAAGGGACATTTTCAACCAACCAGTGACGGTCACTTATGACGGATTCAAAGCCGCGGCAGAGCCAAAAGCTGAGGAAGTTGCAAAGGACATAGCGGATGAGATCCTGAACTTAAACGGAAAA
Source organism: uncultured bacterium (assembly GCA_937889595.1). GTDB lineage: Bacteria > Oederibacteriota > PGYV01 > PGYV01 > Palsa-1178 > PALSA-1178. Next base: position 16,664 of record CALAOR010000057.1, on the reverse strand, counting down.
CAGCCGCAGGCCGTGGTAATGGTGGGCGGCGGAAGCTCCCTGCTTGCACTTCGCGAAAAAGTGGCGGAGAATCTGGGATTGCCCATCAACAGGGTCGGAAGCAGGACGCCTGAATCCATAACAAACATAGAAAACCTGCCTGATTCGCTTAAAGGCACAGAGGGAATAACCCCGCTTGGTATCCTGGAAACGGCGCTTTTTAAAAAAGGCATAGGTTTTGTGGAAGTGACGGTTAACGGGGAAAAGGAATACATAATAAACCTCGAGCAAAAAATAACCGTGATGGATGTCATTATGTCAAGGGGCATGGAACTGAAAAAACTTTACGGCAGGCCCGGCCAGGCCATTACCTTTACTTTTAACGGAGAGCTGAAAATACTGCGCGGCAGCCGTGCCGAGCACTCTAAAGTCTATGTCAACAACGCGGAAAAAGACCTTGATTCGGAAATAAAACACGGGGATGTGCTGGTTATCAGCCCGGTAAAGGACGGTGACAACGCGTACGCCCTGATAAAAGACATAGTGCATGAAAGCTACGTCACAACCGTGGAAATAAACGGAAGAAAACACGACATAGCGCCCGTAGTATTATGCGGCGGCAGGGAAGTAAGCATGGAAGAGGCGCTCCGCGACAGGGCTGAGATCGAGGTAAAAAGGGTGGATAATATAAAAGAAGCGCTTGCGCGCGCGGGATTTGAGATGGGCGCGTCCAATGAACGCGATATCATAGTGACGGTAAACAAGGAGCCCGTGATACTAAAACAGCGGAATTTCCAGCTGAAAGTCAACGGCGCTGAAGTGTCCCCCGGTTATACGCTGCGGAACATGGACAAGGTTGTGTATGTGGATTCCCCGGCTTTTTACAGGATAAAAGACCTCCTGAAGAACACGGCCGCAAAAAAAATAAAAGTCATGATTAACGGCAAGCCATTTGAGCTCGAGCAGGAAAAAAGCGATATATACATGAACGGCAGGAAGGTCCCGGAAGACGAGTTCATAATAAACGGCGCGGTACTGGAGCAGAAACTGACGGAAGAGAAAATGATACTCTCCTCCATATTCAAGTTCTACCCCGTAAACATGGAACGCGCCAAGGGCAGGATGCTGGAGCTGAAAGTAAACGGAGAAAAAGCCGGGTACACCACGCAGATATACGAAGGTTCGGATATAGAGGTAAACTTCACGGAAGTTATATAGCGGTCAATAAATACGGATAATGTCAAACAGGGAAAAATGAAAAAATATGCGATTATAATCACTTTTGTTTTTTTAGCCGGGTTAATCCGGGCGGGCGCCTCAAATAATAAAAGTTACATGGAAATTTTTATCGCTTATGACCAGATAACCATGTCCGATTACAATACCTTGATCCAGCAAAGCCGCGATATATATAATTACTACGGGATATCATCGCAGTTTAACAGGATGGATACCGCGGTACTTTCGGAATTCAGCTATGTTTATAACCTTGAGAGCTTAAATTCGGGAACATGGGGGGTTTATTTCCGCGGGGGAAGGCTTAACGCGGGGAATGAATCAAAACTCTTTTACGATCCTGCAACAGTTTTTGAAAAGATGACGTCCGACTACAGCGTGTATTACGGCGGTTTCGGGGTAAGAAAGTATATTGCCGCATTTTATGTTGGGGCAGACGCCTGCTTTTACCTGAATTCGGGGAACAGGGAAAAAGACATTATATATTATCCCGACGGGTCAGATATGCTTACAATTGAAAAAACATGGAACACGGCCCTGTACGGCTTTAATTTTGAGGCCGGTATGGACATGTGGCTGAATGACAAGTTTGGCGTTTCATTCCGGGGCGGCTACAGGTATGCAAAGGGAAGCATAGATATAAACTGGGGGCCGCTGTACGGGAATGAAGTAACGCCCCAGAATGTCGATTATTCGGGTTTTTATATAGGCGCGGGCCTGATGCTCGCGTTTGGCAATGATGAAAAGGAAGAAAAACCTGTAAAAACAGACTGGTAAATAGTTACTGTCGTAACTAAAAGAACATCTGCGTTACCTTGACCTTTTTATCCTTTGACACTGCCGCGCCCGTGCCTTCCATCGTATAATCGGGGTTTAAAATATTTTTCCTGTGGCCCGGGCTGTTCATCCACCCGACTATTGCTTTATTTGCAACTATGTCCAATTTTTCCAGATAAGGAGTTTTTACGCCGTTTTCCTCCATGTATGACTGTGTTTCATAAATATTCTCGCCCACGCCCACCCGGGTGATGTTGCCTCTTTTTATGGTGGTCTTAAAGCCGGCTTTTTTTGCCCTGCCTGTGGGATCCAAACCGTCCGGGTCGACATGGTCGGTATAATCGCGGACAGTCATGTCCACTGAGTGGCCGCGCGCGATTTTACCGAGCGTCAGGTTTTTCTTTAAGGGCTTTAAACCGTACTTTACACGCTCGACGTTTACAAGCGCACGGATCTTTACTTCAAGGGTATTTGAAAATTCACCGGCGTTTAATAAGGAAAAAAAAGTTAAAAAGGTGAATAAAACAATAAACGGCTTTTTCATGGGCACCTGCCTTTGAGATAAGTATACACCAAAAGAAACAAGTTTGGCAAGGGTGGTTGCAGGCATGTATGAATAATAATCTGTAGAGCGGCTGCTTGCTGCCGCTCACCGAAGGCTTTTAAACGGCTGTTTGGATACTGTCGGAAAAGTCCTTAATGATAGGTCGTGTCCGGCACGGATGAAATTTTTCTATGGATTGTGCGCTTGTATTATAAAGGGTTTAGTGGCGCACAGGTCATAGAAAAATTTCATCCGCACCGGACACGATAAAGAATTTCATGGTTTTATAAGGCTTTCCGACAGTCTCGTTTGTATGGTTATACATTTTGTAAAGCCGGCGTTAGAGAGTGGGCAAGCCCCCTCTCTACAAAATCAAAAAATTTAAAGTATAAAAGAGGATAGCTAACACATATCACTCTTGACTTACAAACAATTTTTCTATATATTACTTCTGGTAAACCACTATAGAGGGGGTTTTTACGCATGGATACACGCACGGCTATTATCGCTTTAAATATGGTGCCCGGGATAGGCTCGGTAAAGTTAAACCGGCTCATAGGCAGGTTCGGGTCGCCTGAAAATGTTTTTGAGGCCACGGCGCAGCAATTATCGGAAGTGGACGGCATTGGGACGGAAATAATCAGGTACATAATTCATTTTAATAATTTTTACTCGGTTGAAAATGAATTAAAAGAATGTGCGGAAAAAAACATAAGGATTATCACGGTTTTCGACGATGATTATCCGCGGCAGTTAAGGAACATATTTGACCCGCCGCCTGTTTTGTACTGCGCGGGACGTTATGACAAATGGCCGGCAAATGCCTTAAATATCGGGATAGTCGGCACCAGGATGGCGACTGACTACGGCGAGCGCGCACTGAAAAAAATACTCAATGAAATGAAGCAGACCAAACTGTGCTTTGCAGTGGTGTCCGGCATGGCCAGGGGTATAGACACGATCGCCCACATGGAGTCAATCAGGGAAAACATTTATACTGCCGCCATACTGGGTTTCGGGCTCAATAAGATATGGCCGTTTGAAGAGCACTATATTGCCCGGCACATAATAAAGGCGGGAGTATTGATCTCGGAATTCCCGCTGGACATGATGCCTTTAAAGCAGAACTTTCCAAGGAGGAACAGGGTGATATCGGGATTGTCCGACGGCATACTGGTCGTGGAAGCGGGGGAAAGAAGCGGCGCGCTGATAACGGCGAATTACGCACTGGAGCAGGGCAGGGAAGTATTCGCCGTCCCGGGGAACATATTCGCCGATAAATCCGTAGGCGCAAACAACCTGATAAAGCAGGGCGCAAAATCCGTGATGTCCATATACGACATAACAGAGGAGTTTGAACTGCTGGCGAAACCGAAAGAACGCAACGTGCAGCAGGAGATGAACCTGCTCAAACTCGATGAAAACGAGAAAAAAGTATATGACGCGCTTAATTTTGAAAAAAAACATATTGACAATATTTCAATTGAAAGTAATATAGAGATTATTAAATTAAGCCCGCTTCTCACTATTTTGGAGATGAAAGGCGTGGTGAAGCAGTTGGCGGGGAAAAATTTTGTAAGGGCTCTATGATGCATAAATAAAAATTTTTGAATACGGAGATAAAACTTTGGCTGAAAACGAAGAAAACAAAAACCCGCAGGAAGCGCCGCCCGCAGAAGCCGCCGCCGCACCTCCTGCTGAAAAGAAAGCCAGGAAGAAAAAGGCCAAAAAGATAAAGGGCGGCAAACTTATCCTGGTTGAGTCGCCTACCAAGGTCAAAACCATAAAAAAATACCTCGGTTCCAAGTATAAGGTCATGGCCACAAAGGGGCATATAAAAGACCTTCCAAAATCCAAGCTTGGAATAGATATAGAACATGAGTTTGCGCCGCATTACATAGTCCTTAAGGATAAGCGGCTGATACTATCAGAGATAAAAAAAGAAATAAAGACTGTTGATGAAGTATACCTCGCTACCGACCCCGACCGCGAGGGGGAGGCCATAGGCTGGCACGTGGCAGAAGAGGTAAAAAAGTTCAAGGACAAAAAAATATTCAGGGTGTTATTCAATGAAATAACAAAAACAGCCGTCACAAAAGCGCTGGAAAATCCGCGTGAGATAAACATGAACCTTGTTAACGCCCAGCAGGGAAGAAGGATACTCGACAGGCTCGTTGGTTACAAGCTTAGCCCGCTTCTCTGGAAAGCCATCAGAAAAGGTCTGTCTGCGGGCAGGGTCCAGTCAGTCGCACTGAAATTAATAGTCGAGCGCCAGGCTGAGATAGACAAGTTCAATCCGGTCGAGTACTGGTCCATACGCGCCATACTTGAGAATGACGGCAAACAGGTAATAGACGCCAAACTCACTGAAAAGAACAATGAAAAAATAGACTTAAAGAACGAAACAGACAGCCGGGCCATAGTTGAGCAGCTGCAGAAAGCCCAGTACATAATATCCGAGGTGGTTAAAAAAGAAAGACGCAGGAAACCGCTTCCTCCTTTTATAACCTCAAGCCTCCAGCAGGACGCGGCGCACAAGCATCATTTCACGGCCCAAAAAACCATGATGATAGCCCAGCAGTTATATGAGGGACTTGATATAAAAGGCGAAGGGCAGGTCGGTTTGATAACATACATGAGGACCGATTCGCTTAGGATCGCTGAAGAGGCGCAGAAAGAAGCGGCCGGATATATAGCAAACAGCATAGGTAAAGAATACCTTCCGGAGACACCGAATGTTTTTAAGTCAAAAAAGTCGGCGCAGGACGCGCATGAGGCTATCCGTCCGTCTTCCGTGCTCCGCCAGCCGGCTGATATAAAGGAAAACCTGGACAATGACCAGTTTAAAATATATTCGCTTATCTGGAAGCGTTTTGTGGCGTCCCAGATGTCACCGTCGATTTCCGACGACACCAGGGTAAAAATATCGGCAGGTGAATATACTTTCCAGGCAAACGGCTCCATACAGCGTTTTGACGGGTTCTTAAAGGTATACGAAGTTGTAACTGAACTGGAAAAGCCGGCTGACAACGCGTCTGCCAATCTTGATGAAGACAAGCCGGAAGAGCGCCGCCTGCCTGACGTGGTGCAGGGGGAAAAACTCGGGTTAAAAGAACTTATCCCGGAACAGCACTTTACACAGCCGCCTCCGTCATTTTCAGACGCAACGCTTATCAAGGCTTTGGAGGAAAAGGACATAGGCAGGCCTTCCACTTACGCACCCATCATTTCCACGCTCGTCGCGCGCAGGTATATAACAAGGGAAAAAAGCAAGTTTACGCCAACGGAACTCGGGACCCTGGTATGCGAAATAATACTTAAGAATTTTTCCGACATTATTAATGAGGAATTTACCGCAAAAATGGAAGCCGACCTTGACAAGGTGGAAGAAGGCACGATAAGGTATCAGGACCTGTTAAAGGATTTTTATGCCAAGTTTGAAGTGCTTTTAAAAGCCGCCGAGCCTTACATGCTTGACATGAAAAAGGACATAGAGGGCGACACGGGTCTTATATGCGAAAAATGCGGCGCTAAAATGATAATCAAATGGGGGCGCCACGGAAAGTTCCTGTCCTGCGAGAAATACCCCGAATGCAAGAACGCGAAGCCGCTGGATGAGAACGGCGCTGTAAAGGAAGAAGTGCAGCTTAATGAAAACTGCCCCACATGCGGCGCGCCGCTGATAATCAAGCGCGGGCCCTACGGCGATTTTATAGCGTGCTCAAAGTACCCTGATTGCAGGTACACCAGGCAGATAGTCAAAAAAATGGGGGTCAAGTGCCCCGACTGCGGCACAGGCGATGTCATAGAGAGAACCTTCAAGCGTTACAGGAAATTTTACGGATGTTCAAACTATCCCACATGCAAATTCATGGTTTGGGACAAGCCCTTCCAGGAAAAATGCCCGCAGTGCGGAGCTGATTTTTTGCTGGAAAAATGGAAAAAGACAGGCAGCGTGATTTACTGCAAAAAGTGCGACTATAAAGCGGATAAGCCGGAAGAGGCCCCAAAACCGGAGACAAATGAGTAATGGTTCGGAAGAACTTGCCGCATACGTCAAATACCTGTCTTTTGAAAAAAATTATTCCATACACACTGTTGACGGCTATTCCCGCGACATAAGGCAGTTCCTCGGATTCACGGAAGGAACGGTTGACGTGGAGGAAAATAAGATAAGGGAATTCCTGGAATTTTTAAATAAGAAAAAATACGACAAAACCTCAATTATCCGCAAAGTAATCGCTGTCAGGAATTTTTATAAATACCTGGTAAAAATAAAAAAAATATCCAAGAACCCTTTTTTATACATACTTACACCCAAAGACGATAAGCGCCTCCCGGACGTGCTGACAGAACAGGAAACAGAAGCCCTGCTGGACGCGGCAGGCGAAAAGGATTTTTTAGCTTTAAGGGACAAGACCATACTCGAACTTCTTTATTCAACCGGCATCAGGGTGCACGAAATAACCACGCTTGATACAACCGACGTGGATTTTGTGAATGAAGAGATAAAAGTGCTCGGCAAGGGCGCGAAAGAACGGATTGTGCCGACCGGAGGCCAGGCTGTGGCGTGTTTAAGGAAATATATGAAAGAGCTGAAAAAAATACTGCCTTCAGGCGCCCTGTTCATAAATAAAAACAGGGGAAGGCTGACTACGCGCGCCATAGAAATGATGATAAAAAAATACGCGGTTAAAGCCGGTATAGAAAAAAAAGTCACCCCGCACACGCTCCGCCATTCGTTTGCCACGCACCTGCTCGACAGGGGCGCGGACCTGCGTTCAGTGCAGGAACTCCTCGGCCACGCCAACCTCTCCACGACCCAGATATACACGCATTTGTCCATAAACAAGCTCAAACGCGAGTATGATAAGGCGCACCCGCATTCTAAAAAATAAAATAACCAATTACTTATTGGTTATTGCCAGCCTTCCTTATTATACGGAATACGAAAATATCTATTTGAAAACCCCTGAAACCTGTAGTATACTATAAATGCCTTACTTTCGTCATTTTTTCTGAAAATAACGGCAATATAACTGTATAGGCTAAAAAAACGCTGAAAAACCGTGTAAAAAACGGTTTGGAAAAGGGTTAATTTTGTCTTTAAGAGCATTATTTATAAGGCTTTCCATAACAGTTTGCGCGATATGGGCATGTTCTTTTAGCGCTGTAAACGCGGATATCATAAATCTGTCAGCAACGGGTTCCATGGCAGGCTATCCAAACGATTTGTCATGGGCAAATGCGTCATTCATAAGCACTCCCGACTATAACAGCGCCACTACGACGGCAGCCGGAGCCAGCCTTTTTACGTCATTCGCGCAGTTCCCGTTTACCGGAGCAGTCATTAATTCGGTTGCTTTGATGGTGCTCCATGTGACCTCCGAGAAAACGCCTTTGGTGACCGGTACTGATGTGTTCAGCGTTAATTACTCCTTTGATAACGGCGGCTCCTGGACAGCCGGAAGCGACACTGACTTAAGCATTGTGGCGCAGTCTTCCAATATTCCCATATCACATACGTGGAGCATCTTGGACATAAATTCCTTCGGACTTTCCATTACGCCTTCTGGCCCGGACTTCAATCAGTTCTCAGTAGATTATATATACCTTTCCGTTGATTATTCCATCCCGATCATGACCGAAACTGTTTCACCCACGGAATCATCCACTCAGACACAAATCCCGTCTTTCACGGAGACAAACACTGAAATTCCCACAAATTCCGGAACGCCCACATCTACGGAAACCTTAACGCATACTATGACCGCGACATTGACCCATACAGCGACTCAAATGCCAACGTTCACAAACACTCCTACGATAACCGTCACATGTACTTCCACTCCGGCTGTTTATGCCTACATAATCCCTGTGACGGCTGTATCGGGGGATACGGTAACATACTCATATTATGCGGCGGCCAACGGGGACGGGCCTATCGCGTCCATATTTATCTTTATACCGCCCGGTGTTACGGTAATAGGAGTGCCTTTAAGCCAGAAGGGCGGAATAGTAACGCAGCTCGGCAACTACATACAGATATACTATACCGGCAACGAATGGAACACGTTAAGCAATCCAAATTTTGACGTCATAACTTTCAGCGCTTCTTCAAACAGCGGTCCAAAAATGTTTACAAGCACCATAAACAACTTTTTCAGCTCCACTGTGCCGAACGGTTATTCCCAGCAGGTTATGGTCGTGTCACCGACATTTACCGTGACAAGGACAATAACACAGACAGTAACACAGACCGTGACGCAGACTGTAACACAGACAGTAACGCAGACAGTAACGCAGACGGTGACGCAGACAGTAACACAGACAGTAACACAGACAGTAACGCAGACTGTAACACAGACCGTGACGCAGACTGTAACGCAGACAATAACGCAGACAATAACTGAGACAGTAACACAGACAGTGACGCAGACCGTAACGCAGACAGTGACGCAGACAGTGACGCAGACAGTGACGCAGACTGTAACGCAGACAATAACGCAGACAATAACTGAGACAGTAACACAGACAGTGACGCAGACCGTAACGCAGACAGTGACGCAGACAGTGACGCAGACAGTGACGCAGACTGTAACGCAGACAATAACGCAGACAATAACTGAGACAGTAACACAGACAGTGACGCAGACCGTAACGCAGACAGTGACGCAGACAGTGACGCAGACAATAACACAAACAGTGACTCAGACCGTAACCGAGACAGTAACACAGACAGTGACGCAGACAATAACACAAACAGTGACTCAGACCGTAACCGAGACAGTAACACAGACAGTGACGCAGACAATAACACAAACAGTGACTCAGACCGTAACCGAGACAGTAACACAGACAGTGACGCAGACAATAACACAAACAGTGACTCAGACCGTAACCGAGACAGTAACACAGACAGTGACGCAGACAATAACACAAACAGTGACTCAGACCGTAACCGAGACAGTAACACAGACAGTGACGCAGACAATAACACAAACAGTGACTCAGACCGTAACCGAGACAGTAACACAGACCGTAACCGAGACAGTAACACAGACCGTAACCGGGACAGTAACGCAGACAGCAACCCCGACATTTACTTCAACACCCGCGGCATACGCGTATATAGAACCCGATATTGCGGTTAGTGGAGACCTTACTGGTTTTACATACAGGCTTATTGCCAAAGGCGACGGGGCGATCACAAAAGTATCCATAATAATACCCGGCGGGGTGAACGTGTCGGGCCTGCCCATAAGCGCGATACCGGGGGCTTCCGCAATTGTATCGGGAGGCAAGATACAGGTGACATACGCGGCCGGATGGAACATCTTTTCCGGGCCCAATTTTGACACCATAAATTTCAATGCCACACTTTCATCAGGGGATAAATATTTCGGCAGTTATCTGAATGATATAACAGACGCGGCAGGGTCAACGCCGAACGGCTATACGCAGATAGTTTCCGTGCGCACGCCGACATCTACAGTAACTCAAACTGCAACTCCATCCGTGACGCAGACAGTAACGCAGACAGTAACGCAGACAGTGACGCAGACAATAACGCAGACAGTGACGCAGACAGTAACGCAGACCGTGACGCAGACAGTAACGCAGACAGTAACGCAGACAGTAACTGAGACAGTAACGCAGACAGTGACACAGACAGTAACGCAGACAGTGACACAGACAGTAACGCAGACCGTGACACAGACAGTAACGCAGACAGTAACTGAGACAGTAACGCAGACAGTAACGCAGACCGTGACGCAGACCGTGACGCAGACAGTAACGCAGACAGTGACGCAGACAATAACGCAGACAGTGACGCAGACAGTAACGCAGACCGTGACGCAGACAGTAACGCAGACAGTAACTGAGACAGTGACGCAGACAGTGACGCAGACAGTAACGCAGACAGTGACGCAGACAGTGACGCAGACAGTGACGCAGACAGTGACGCAGACTGTGACGCAGACTGTGACACAAACAGTGACGCAGACCGTAACCGAAACAATAACGCAGACAATAACACAGACAGTAACGCAGACAGTAACGCAGACAGTGACACAGACAATAACACAGACTATGACGCAGACAGTAACACAGACAATAACTCAGACCGTGACTCCTACAGTAACACAAACAGTGACGCAGACCGTAACCGAGACAGTAACCCAGACTGTAACCCAGACAATAACGCAGACAGTGACACAGACAGTGACTCAAACAGTGACACAGACAGTAACACAAACAGTGACGCAGACTATAACACCGACCATAACACAAACAGCGACTCCTACCGTGACAGTGACGAATACTTCCACTCCCGCTGCTTTTGCTTATATACAGCCGAACACAGCCGTATCAGGCGATATATACTTTTACACCTATAAAGTTATAGCTACGGGCATCGGCCCGATTACGGAAGTTTTTATAGATGTGCCCGTGGGTTCCGTTCTGTCAGGCACGCCTTCCAGCCAGATCCCGGGAGCGGTAATAGACACCACTGGAGGAAAAATAAAAGTCACATATCTGTCGGGATGGAACGCTTTAACGGACCCGTCTTTTGACGTAATATCTTTTAACGCGGTATCGGACAGCGGGGATAAATACTATGGAAGCAATCTAAACGCGATTATTGACGCGAGGGGAAATACGCCCATAGGCCACTCACAGATAGTGACCATATCTACGCCCACATCTACGGTAACACAAACAGTAACACAGACAATAACACAGACAGTAACACAGACCGTAACGCAAACCGTAACACAGACCGTAACGCAAACCGTAACACAGACCGTAACACAGACCGTGACGCAGACAGTGACACAGACCGTAACGCAAACCGTAACACAGACCGTAACGCAAACCGTAACACAGACCGTAACACAGACAGTGACGCAGACAGTAACGCAAACCGTTACACAGACCGTAACGCAGACCGTGACACAGACAGTGACGCAGACCGTAACGCAAACCGTAACACAGACCGTAACACAGACAGTGACGCAGACCGTAACGCAAACTGTGACGCAGACAGTGACACAGACCGTAACGCAAACTGTGACGCAGACAGTGACACAGACCGTAACGCAAACCGTGACGCAGACAGTGACACAAACAGTGACGCAGACAGTGACACAAACAGTGACGCAGACAGTGACACAAACAGTGACGCAGACAGTGACACAAACAGTGACGCAGACAGTGACACAAACAGTGACGCAGACAGTGACACAAACAGTGACGCAGACAGTTACACAAACTGTGACGCAGACCGCGACACAGACCGCAACACAAACAGTGACGCAGACCGTGACGGAAACTGTCACGCAGACAGTGACACAGACCGTGACGCAGACAGTAACGGAAACCGTGACCAAAACAGTAACACAGACAGTGACACAGACCGCTACGCAGACCGCGACACAGACCGTAACTCAGACAATAACACAAACCGTCACGCAGACCGTGACAGCTACCATTACGCAAACAAACACTCCTACAATAACCATGACATATACTTCCACCCCGGCGGCTTTAGCTTACATAAACCCGGTCACAGCCGTATCAGGGGACATCATATTTTATTCATACAGGGTTATCGCGAATGGAAATGGGCCTATTACGGAAGTATTTATAGATGTTCCGGCGGGAGTTTCTTTAACAGGCCTGCCCTTTAGTTCCATGTCAGGCTCGGTCGATACAACAGGCGGTAAAATCAAGGTTACATACGGTTCAGGATGGAATGATCTGTCAGTTCCATATTATGACACTATTACTTTTGGAGCCATATCTTCATCAGGCGACAAATATTACGGGAGTAATTTAAATTCCATAGTTGACGCCGTGGGAGTAACACCGAACGGATTCTCACAGATTGTGATAATATCCACGCCGACTTCGACAGTAACTAAAACCGTGACCCCGACATTCACTGTGACAGCCACTGTCACTCCGACTGATACACCCACATTTACCGTCACGGATACTGTGACTCAAACAGTCACACCAACTGCCACGCCTACATATACATCAACTTTCACTTCCACTCCTTCATTTACGGCTACCGCTACGCCGACATTCACTTCCACGCCCACATTCACGCCTACATTCACAATAACCCCGAGTTTTACTCCGTCATTCACGCCGACTTCAACCGCCACAACAACCCATACGCCTACCATAACGCCTACATATACTCCGACCGCGACGCCGACATCCACGGTTACCAGGACCGTGACTCCCACAATAACCGACACTGTCACGCATACTTCAACTTATACGCTCACTGTGACGCAGACCATAACCCCGACAATTACCCAAACTTTCACTCCTACTGCCACGCCGACAAATACGCCGCGTATAAGCATGATGGTATTGGCACCGGGTGAATCATTTATCGCGTCAGCCCCGGGATATACAGGCACGCCGGTAATACAGGAAGCAGGAAGGTTAATAACAATAACAGTGCGCGTGGTTGAGGAAAATGGCTGGACCACTTACCCCGTAGGCAATATGATACAGATTGCCTCATCTTCGCTGACATGGACGACAGTGCTTGATTCAAAGAAAAATCTCGTGTCGGGCGATATGGAGTTCTATGTCAGGTTCATGAAGCCGGGGTTTACTTATTCGATCACAGCCACGGACTTAGAGGGGATCTACGCACCGGCTGTTTCAAATCCCATACCTGTGACAGCCACGGGTTTTGGAAATGCCGCGATTGCTGATTATTTAAAATACGGTGTTAATACGGCTGTCAGGGGACAGGGCAATATACACATAATGGACGTCTCGGTTACAAACCCCAATTCAGGCGGCGCCCAGTATGTGTTTACGGGCATCACGCTTACGGCAGGGTCAGGTTCAAACAGCGTGGTTGGGAACGTAGTGATAACAGACGCAGCCGGGGTTACCTTAAGCGTGACGCCGTGGGGAAGTTCAAATACCGTATTCGCGCCCGTTAACCTGGGCATTGACCCCTTACAGCAGAGATCCATCAGGGTTTATTATGACATACTTGCGTCGGCGCCCTCAGGTGCATTCAATTCTTCAATCGCCTCACAAGGCGATATTTACCTGCAGAAACTGGATGGAACCCTGATATATTCCGAGCCCGCAGGAGCAGCTTTCCCGTATGCGGCTGAACAGATTAACATAATAGAAACAAACATAAATATAGGTTTTTATAACTATCCGAATCCATTTGCCGCGGGCAGCGGAACCACCACAATACAGTATTATTTAAACAGCGATTCAAAAGTATCGCTGAAGATATTCGACCTGATCAGCAGGAAAGTAAAAGTAATCGTGAATGATGAGCAGCAGGCAGGCGGGACCCTGCACAAATATGTTTGGGACGGCAGAAATGACGATGGTAAAACCGTTGTAAACGGGGTTTACTATGCCGTGATAAAGATAAACGGATCGGAGCAGCACTATACAAAAATAGTCGTGGTAAAATAATGAAAGACAATAAACTCATCCTTAAAAACCGCAAGGCCTACTATGATTACGAGATCCTAGAAACATTTGAAGCTGGCATAGCCCTGCTCGGCACAGAGGTAAAATCCATCCGCGCCGGCCGCATAGACATAAAGGACGCCTTTGCCCGGGTGCTGAGGGATGAACTATACCTGATGAACGCCCACATAAGCCCATACAGCCACGGCAACATAAACAACCACGAGCCTTTGCGCGACAGGAAACTGCTTTTAAACCGCAATGAGATAAACAAGATAACCGGACAGATGAGCAAGAAAGGCCTTGCTATTATCCCTCTTTCCATGTATTTTAAGGATGGAAGGGTAAAAGTGGAAATCGCCCTTGCCAAAGGCAAAAAGTTCTACGACCGCCGCGAGGACATAAAAAAACGCGACATCCAGCGTGAAGAAAGCAGATATGATATAAAGATGTAATGTTCTTGGACATAAAATAGAGAGTTTTAACGAGTTCGGGCGTTTTAGTTCCTAAGCGCCCGGACACTCTCGTTATTTAAGGCAAGGCAAAGGATGAGCAGGTTGAACAGTTGAGCAGGTTGACCGCATTTGAAAATTTGGTCAATATTTAAAATACTCAATTGTTCAAATTTTCAAATGCTCTGAAATTTGCCCTGCAAATTTCGGGGGCGACTGGATTCGACAGGTCTCGCGTAGGTTTTAGGAGCATGCCAGTGCCCATGCCACTGTAAAAACGTGGAACACGTAACTGCAAACAATTACGCTTTAGCAGCATAAGCTGCACCTCTTCTACTTCTTTTGCCTGTGGGATATAGAAGGGGACCAACTACAGGCCGCTCAGTTAAGCGTTCTCCTTGCTTAGCTGCTAAGACCAAGGGAGAGTAGCGCTGCGTTATTGTGTCCGGTCAAGCCCGCAGAGCGAAATCAAATACCGGAATAAGCATGTAGGAGCCTTTGCCGTAACAGGTCTGGACGTGGGTTCAACTCCCACCGCCTCCACCATTTTTTGCGGAGCAAAAAATGGTGAGAGCAGGCGAACAGGAGATAGGTGAACAGGTGACAAGCGTGGACGAAATATGCAAAGCGCGTATACAACTCTCCACGACCGCCTGCGGTCACCTGCTCAACTGCTCACCTGCTCGCACTTAAGATTTTTTGTTATTGTTTATAACCGCAGGGTGAAAGCAGGCGAAAGCCTGCGTTCACCAGTTCTGCACGCAAGTTCCCAGTTATCCATTTCACCACGCACAGTTTGTAAAACATTATATTAACCGGAGGGATAATATCATGTCATTCATGTTTGAAAATTTGTTGGTCTACCAGAAGTCCGTAGACCTTGCCGAAAAGATCTCCAACCACACCGACACTTTCCCGAAGGGAAACTACTACCTCATCGACCAGATCAACCGCGCCTCGCTTTCAATCGCCGCCAACATTGCCGAAGGCAATGGCCGTTTTCACAAAGGCGACCGCAAACAGTTTTTCTACATCTCCCGCGGTTCCACCCACGAATGCGTGCCGTTGATCGAAGTCGCCAAAAGAAAGAACCTGATACCTGGTGACAAGGCTATTGAGATTAAAAATGAGCTGGAAGTCATAGCCAAAATGCTCTCTGGTCTTATCAAGGGTTTAGATTCATAACACAGGCATCACAGACGACGTTTCTGCCCGTTTGAAAAACCACAACGAAGGCAAATCCATCCACACAAACAAATTCAAGCCTTAACGCCTGATGTACTATTTCTTTTTCGCCGACGTCAGGAAAGCCTTCGCCTTCGAACAATACCTGAAATCCGGCTCAGGCCGGGCCTTCTCCCAAAAACATTTCCGTTGACGACCGTATTTTCTTTCCCCTTGCCTTTGGAAACAGTGGTTAGCTTTTTTACTATTGCAAATGACGCCAGTTTAATTCTGGATAAAAGCTGTCTTGACAAAATAAGTCAGTTTAGTAAAATAATACTACCATTTTGGTAGAATTTAAACGCAAGGAGCAAGACATGAAAAAAACTTTAATAACTTCGATTGTTTTTGCCGTATTTTTGTTAATAATCAGTTTGCGGGGAAGTATAATCGATATATCAAAATAAAAGGGGAGGTTTTTATGAAAAAAATTTTAATCGTATTGTTTGTTTTTATTTTAGTTCTTATTGTGGCCAGTTGTCAAAAAAATTCACCTACCGCTCCTGCAGCAACAGCAACCCCGGCTAATGTGGAAGGTACAGTAGTTGCGGTTTTGACAAATGTGGCAATTGCGAATGCTACAAACACAAAAATAGCACAGGAAACGGAAACAGCCGCCGCTGGTTTATATACCGCCACGCTTACCAGCACGATTACGCCATCTCCCAACCAGACAGCAACAGCCGCGGCTATAGGTACAATGATTTCGGATATTCATGCATCAGAAACAGAAGCTGTAATATTATCACGAACTCCGACTACGACAATAACGCTGACAATAACACAAACATGGACAATTACCGATACATATACCGCAACCTCGACAGCAACGGTTACGCCCACTTTTACATCCACACCGACATCCATTCCTTATTCAGATATTGTTTCCGTACCGGGCGGAACATATACCCAATCTGATGGAACAAGCAGTTTCAGTCACACAATTTCAACTTTTAAAATGGGAAAGTATCAAG
>CALAOR010000056.1 GCA_937889595.1 uncultured bacterium | reverse complement strand
GAGTTCAGACGTGTGCTCTTCCGATCTGCTTATCGCAAGGTGTCTGGTCATGGCGGGCGGAACCAAGGACCAGATCATACATAACGCCTATGGTTATGGATTATTCACGGGTGGATTGGGCTTGCATTACGGCGCGGAAAAACTCGGGGCCACGGTAATACCTGTTTCAGGCGGCAACTCGCAGAGACAGATCAGGATAATGCAGGATTTCGGCTCCACCATCCTTACCTGCACGCCTTCATACGCGCTCAACCTGGCCGAGACCAGGAAAGAAATGGGAGTAGAGTTAAAGGATATAAAACTCAAAGCCGGCATATTCGGGGCTGAACCCTGGTCCGAGAATATGAGGCGGGATATTGAAAAACTATGGGATATAGACGCTATAGACATTTACGGCCTGTCCGAGATAATGGGGCCGGGGGTCGCCTGCGAGTGCCTCGAAAAAAAAGGCCTGCACGTTTTTGAAGATCATTTCATCCCGGAAATAATAGATCCCGAAACAGGGAAACAGGTCTTGTCCGGCAAAAAAGGCGAGCTTGTGTTTACAACTATAACCAAGGAAGGTATGCCGCTCATACGCTACCGCACAAGGGATATTACAAGGATGCTGACGGACAAATGCAAATGCGGCAGGACCTCCATACGCATGGAACGCCTGTCCGGCAGGACGGACGATATGCTGATAATACGCGGGGTGAATGTGTTCCCGTCGGAGATTGAGATGGTGATCTTGGGCGTGGAAGGCGTTGAACCGCATTACCAGATAGTGGTGGATAGGGCGGAACACGGCCTGGATACAATGGAAGTCCAGGTGGAAGTGAACGAAAAACTGTTCTCTGACGAGATAAAAGTCCTTGAAAACCTTGAAAAAAAGATACAAAAGGAAATAGAGTCAATGCTGGGGATCGGTGTAAGCGTCAAACTCGTGGAGCCGAAGTCCATCGCAAGAAGTGAAGGAAAAGCGAAACGGATAGTGGATAAGAGAAAACTTTAATCAAGGCGGGTGTTTGTATTTGTAGGCGCAACCTTTATCCGTAACGCTTTGCTTATACGGACTATAGGGTTGCGGATTTTGTATGAAATGTTGATTGATTCTGTTTAAAGTTTTAAACCACGTTAATTCAAATGCCGCAACCCACTTGTCCGTAGACGCAAAGCGGATACGGATAAAGGTTGCGCCTACATGTTCAATATATAAATATACATTATATGCGGGAGGATCTTATGAAAATAGCGCAGCTTTCGGTTTTTGTCGAGAACAGGGAAGGCAGGCTCGCGGACATCATGGGTATACTGGCGGGGGCCGGGATCAATATAAGGGCGCTGTCTTTGGCCGACACGAAGGATTTTGGTGTGCTAAGGATGATAGTGGACGGCCCGGATAAGGCTATTGCGGTTTTAAAAGCAAAAGACATTGTTGTCAAAACCACGGATATAATAGCGGTGGAAGTGGAAGACCGGCCCGGCGGCTTAAGCAAAGTCCTGAATGTCTTCAAGAAAGCGAAGATCAATATAGAATATATGTATGCCTTTGTGGAAAAAAATAACAGCAACGCGGTTATGGTGTTCAGGGTGGAAAAACCCGGGGATGCGGTTAAGAAGATAAAAGGCGTGAAGATTTTAAGCGCGGAAGATGTTTACAAATGACTCAGCGTATTTTAATGTCCGGAAACGAGGCCATTGCCCGCGGCGCATATGAAGCAGGCATTTACGCCGGGTTTGGTTATCCAGGCACGCCTTCGACTGAAATACTTGAAAATTTTGTCCTTTACAGCGGCATTTACGCGGAATGGTCCGTCAATGAAAAGGTGGCGCTTGAGGCCGCGACCGGCGCATCATTGGGCGGGGTCAGGGCCATGTGCACCATGAAACACGTGGGATTGAATGTCGCGCTTGACGCTTACATGACGCTTGCTTACACGGGCATTAACGGCGGGCTTGTGGTGGTAAGCGCCGATGACCCGGGCATGCATTCCTCGCAAAATGAGCAGGATAACAGGTATATAGGCAAATTTTCATATACGCCGGTCATAGAACCGTCTGATTCACGGGAAGCAAAAGATTTCATGAAAGCCGCGGTGGAAATAAGCGAAAAGTTTGACCTGCCCGTGATGTTCAGGATCACGACCAGGATAGCGCATTCAAAAAGCGTCGTGGAAATAGACCCCGGTTTTAAACCCGGATTCCCGAAGAAAAAAATGGACGTGCCGTGGGAAAAGTACGTTATGATGCCACTTAATGCAAAAAAAAAGCGCGTGCTGCTTGTTGATAAATACAGGGAACTGAAAAAATTTGCGGAAACAACGGAACTAAATACCGAGGAAGAGCTTTCCGGCGATATCGGCTTTATAACGTCGGGCGCCGCATACCAGTATGTGAAAGAGGTTTTTCCGGACAAATCGGTTCTCAAACTCGGACTGCTTAACCCGATCCCCATACAAAAGATAAAAAGCTTCGCCGCAAAAGTCAAGGAACTTTATGTGGTTGAAGAACTTGAACCGTACATTGAGGATATCTTAAAGGCAGAGGGAATAAAACTTGAAGGCAAATCCGTATTCCCCCTGATTGACGAACTGACCCCAGATATAATAAGGGATTCCTTCGATAAATTTAAAGGCGCTCAAATCCGCAATCCGCAATCCGCATCCCGCAATCAATCCGTTCCGTCCCGGCCGCCGTCCCTGTGCGTTGACTGCGGGCACAGGGGGGTTTTTAAGGTGTTATCGGAAATGGGCCTGGTTGTTGCCGGGGACATAGGCTGCTACACTTTAGGCGCCCTGCCGCCGTTCTCGGCGCTGCATACATGCATTGACATGGGTTCTGCAATAAATCATGCCTATGGCATTGAAAAAGCCGGAGAGCCGCCGGATAAGGTTGTGGCGGTCATAGGCGATTCAACTTTTATGCATTCAGGCATTACAGGCATGGCAAATATGGTCTACAACGGCGGAAACATACTTACTATTATCCTGGATAACAGGACCACGGCCATGACCGGCAGGCAGCCGCACGCCGCCGCCGGAAAAACCTTAATGGGTAAGGCCGCAAATAATATAGATCTTGAAAAACTGCTGGAAGGATTAGGCGTCCCCTTAGTGGCGGTAATAGACCCGTTTGAAACAAAAAAGTTAAAGGAACTAGTGTCGGTATATCTTGTAAAAAAAGGCGTGAAAGTCATAATAGCACGCAGGGAATGCGCGCTGTTAAAGTAGAAAGGGGGCTTCCATTCGTCGTAGCGTAAACGCTGCCATGGCGGCTGCCCCTTCTCAAACGCAGGCTTTCGTTTTGCGCCCCGTACAGATGAGAAGGAGATGCCGCCCTTCTCCCGGAAAAATAAAACGACGACAGCAATATCCGCCATAAAATAATAATGTAAAATGCGTTTTTAAATGTTATAATTGTAAAACATCAATTACAGCGGGGTGGAATGTGAAAAAAGCGATTGTAACAGCTACTTTACTGGCTTTTTGCCTGGCTCTCACAGGATGCGCGACAACGTCGGGCGGACAGATGGGGCTTTCAAGGTCTGAGATAAAAAAACTCGAGAAGGAAAATGGATACAATTTCATCAAGGGAATATCCGCTTTTAGCGGCTTTGTAATCGGCGGTTTGGTGGGGATATTAACCGCTCCCGGCAACGATAAAATCATGACAATGCTTAAAGGCTGCGTAATAGGCGCGGGAGCCGGATTAGGGGCGGGTTATGTAATAACCGAGAACATGAAAAATGCGGAACCAAAACCGGATTCCTCAAAAACCGACAAGTATTTTGATGAATACAAAATAATGAAGAACAGGGAAAAGGAAAAGGCCAGGGATTAAAGGCGGAATAAAAGTCAAAAGGAATGGATGATTTATGAAAATAATCAGGATACTTATTCTGTTTCTGATTGCCGTTCCACTGCGTGCCGCATGGGTGGACGCGGACGGTTCCGGGATCGGCGAGATAGACGTATCAAATGACCCGTCCTCCACTTCATATATTCCGTCAATTGCGGTCGATAGCCGCGGGTATCCACATATAGCCTGGTATAGTAATACCCCATCGGGCAATACCCAGATATTTTATCTTTACTGGAACGGCGTCGAATGGGTTGACGCGAGCGGAAGCAGCGGACAGGGAGCGATAAACATATCCAACACACCCACTAATTCGGAATACCCCAGGCTTGCTCTTGATTCCCTCGACAGGCCCCATATTACATGGGAAGACGGCACATCAGGCGACAGGGAAGTGTATTATCTTTACTGGAACGGTTCAGACTGGGTTGACGCCACCGGCTCAGGCAGGGCGCAGATAAATGTTTCAAACATGGCCGGTTACTCGGGCAGTCCTGCTATCGCAGTCAATTCCTCAAACCGCGCATGCATCGCATGGTCACAGCAGGACGGCTCCGACGCAACCAAGGCAGATATTTATTTTGCGCAGTGGAATGGCGTCCAGTGGGTGGGGGCTGTGGCTAATTCCCCGGAAAAGATTTATGAATCAGATTATATATCCGAGTCCCCATATATTTGCCTGGATTCAGCAGACAGGCCGCATGTCACCTGGTCTGACGGGGCGGATGATAACAGGGAAATATATTACCTCAAATATAACGGCAGCGCCTGGGTTGACGCGACCGGTACGGGTATAAGCAATATAAACATATCAAACACCCCGGAGTATTCGGCGTGGCCCAAGATGGCGCTGGATTCGCTTAACCGGCCCCACATAGTCTTTGAAAATGCCAACGAAGGCGGACAGAATATTGACTACCTTTACTGGAACGGCTCCCAATGGGTCGATGTCAGCGGAACAGGCACGGGTAAAATCGATGTTTCGGGGACAAGTGTCATCTCATATGAACCCATGATCAAACTGGACAAGACGGATACGCCCCATATAATGTGGAGCGAAGGCGCAATAGAAACCTGCGACATTATGTGCGTTAAATGGAACGGAACCGATTGGAGCGACGAAACAGGGGGGGGTATTGCCTATAAAAGGGTATTTAACGATGATATAAATTCCGAGTGGCCGTCTTTTGACCTGGATCCGGAAGGGAATCCGCATATAGCATGGTCGGATGGAATAATTTTCCAGGAGCATGACATATTTTATCTCCACTGGAAGCCTGATGGAACCCCGACTGTCACCCCGACATATAAGCCGGGAGACACGCCATATCCCACTATTACACCGACAAAAACCATAACACAGACGCTTACTATAACCCAAACCCCGACGCAGACACCTATCCCAGTTCCTGTTATTAATCCAAACGCCTGCTGGGCAGATGCCGATGGAACAGGTGCGGAAGATGATCCTGTAAGTTCGGGATCCAAGCCGGTCATGAAACTTGATTCATCCGGCCGTCCGCATATGGCATGGGTGTATAACGGCAGCCTTTATTACATGAAATGGAACGGCGTACAATGGGTTGACGCTGACGGGTCTGGCACCGAGTCCATTAAAATATCAGGCACAGTCTTCGGTTCCGACTCGCCGGACATGGTCTTAGACAGCCTGGACAGGCCCCATATCGCATGGACGGGCTTCGCGCCGGGCTTCACTTTTATTTATTATCTGACATGGAACGGCACAAAATGGGTTGATGTGGTCGGAACTGATGTAATGCAAATATCCGTGCCTATAATAGAAGGAGGGTTTGCTGCGGATGTAATGCTTGCTTTGGACGGCGCGCAAAGGCCCTGCCTGGCGTGGTCGGATTATAACGGAAATATGACATATACGGCAAAAGATATTTTTTATTTTAAATGGAACGGTTCTGACTGGGTTGATTCGACCGGGGCGGGAAGGGCGGCCGGACGCGTGACCGACAACACCCTTGACTGCACAAAACCGTCCCTGAAACTTGACAATATGGGAAACCCGCATATAGCCTACATGTATGGGACATCAAAGGAACGTTACTTAACCTGGAACGGGAGTTCATGGGTGGACGCAAGCGGCACAGGGACAGCGTTCATAGACGCGGTCACAAACGGTTCGGTGACATCAGTTTTAAAGCCTGAACTGCACCTTGATCCGTTATTTTTCCCTTCGCTGTCGTTTCCGTGCACCATAAGCGCGCTGTCTTATCCGTGTTTTTTAAAATGGAACGGGGGACAATGGGTGGACGCGGGCGGTTTGGGCCAGGGGCTGATAAATCTTCCTTCAATCACGGATGTGGCGTCGGTTTCCATGGCTTATGACACGCACGGCAATCCGAATATAGCGTGGGTCGCCTCGGACGGCCTGCACTTTTTAAAGTGGAACGGAAGCGCGTGGGTTGCCGCGGACGGGACAGGCACGGGGTCCGCGATCATACTGTCTTACGCGAATAACGGCAATAAAGTGTCGCTTGACCTGGACGCGGGGAACTCTCCGGCATTGGCTTGGGACAACAATTCCGCGAATTATTACCTGAAATTCATATGCCCCTTGACCACATTCACGGTATCTCCAACCATCACGCCGACCCCGACTATCAGCCCCACGCTCACCATGGCGCCGACCGTGACCATGACCGTGGTACCGGCCCTGATAAAAATAAATAAAACAGCGGCGGGAAACGCAGTCACTGCTGAAGTGATATACACCATAAGGATAAAAAACGACCCGTTAAGGAATATCTACAATATTACCCTGTGGGACACGCTTCCCGCGGAGCTACAGTACATTGATTCAATATCAGGGCCCATACCCGTGGTAACGGGACAGTTTATTTTCTGGGACTGGGGAGGCGGGCTTGTAAATCCGGATGAAGAACTTACCGTGTCTTTTAGCGCAAAAATCCGGAATCCTGTGCCTGACATGATGGTGGCAAACATTGCGGCCGCTGATTATAACGATGATTATTATGCCGTGGACAGGCATCCTGCGGTGTATTCAAACCAGGCTTTTTATCCGGAAGGAAGGGTGGCGGTGTATCCAAATCCATTTAATCCCAATACCGCGTTTGGCAGGAAACTAAAATTTGTAAACATGCCGCTTAATTCGACCGTATCCATATATTCTTTATCGGGTGAGTTCATAAAGGCATTAAGCACTGAAAATACAAATGCCTACTGGGAAGGAAAGAACAGTTATGGATCGCAGGTATCAGCGGGAATATATTATTTTGTGGTCAAAAATTCAGGTACTAAAGGATTTTTGGCGAGGGGAAAGATATACCTGATAGGGAAGTAGTATTTGGAATGTGGATTTCGGATTGCGGATTGAAAACAGGTTCGGAGTTGTTAAATACGCAATCACAGATGTCCCTAACGGGACATCTGTGATGTACTTATTAGGACATTACGAGAGTTAGGTATTTTGTAAAGTATATACAAATAAGGGTTTTTATTCTTGGCACGGCTTATGCTTAATTATAATGTAAGACTATAAAAGAGACAAAAATTGCAGTAAAACTGAAGAAAAGAGGTGGGCTCAATGTTCCCGGATTATATCGAAGAAATGTACAATGAGCGCTTCGGTTTGAAGATCTTCTTAAATGCAAAAGCCCGGTATAAAATCCTCAAGAGAGATGACAGCGACTCGCAGGGCCTCCAGAAAAATGCCGAGGTAATTTGCCTTTACAAAAGAGGAATGACGCTGCTTATGAAAGAGGAAGTCAGGACATGCGACGCAATGCTGGTTGAAATAGACGTAAACGAGCCGGAATTAAAAACAACCATGAAAGCCTGCTGCGGCATATTAAACTGCGAGCAGTCGGAAACCCAACCCGGGCTTTTTGAGGCTGATGTTGAATTTTTGTTTTTGAGGGACAAAGATAAAGACTATATAGACAACCTTATAATTAAAAGGCTGAAAACGGCAGTTTGATTTTTATTTAGTCCCAAAGCGCATACAACTTAAAGTACACGCACGGGTGAAATCAAGGATTAAAGGCAAAGATACGATTTTCGTTATATTATGATATTGCCGGAAAATCCCATAAAACCGTGAAAATTTTTATCGTATCCAGTTCAGGCCGATTTTCTTCATGGCCTGTGCCGTATATGACCTTATCATAAAGGCCTTTTCATACAGTATCATTATAACCATAAAAACACCGGTAAAAACCCCTCATTTTGTTTGTAAAAGCCGTTTTTGTGTTGTATAATATAAAAAATTAAAAGGAGGGCTTAAATGAAAAAAATAGCTTTATTACTGATTTTTGTTTTGCTGGCAGGCATGCTGATGGCTGATGACATTGCAATTGCGGGGGGCAATACAACTCCGGCAAAAGCAAAGACTATTATTGTATATGACCCCATAAGGCACACTGAAACCGCCTCGAACATATTCATGTGTTGGGCGGGATTGTCGCTGGCAAGCGGCGCTGTTATCGCAATAAGCAACAACAATTGGAGCGGCCGCGCGCCTGTCGGGCAGCCGGGTGCGGAAAGCAACGGATTTGCCAGAGGGATCGGAATAGGCAATTTTATTTACGGTGTTGTTGAAACAGCGTTGGCAGTCATAAATATAAATTATGTGGATAAAATAACGGACCCGGAAAAAGCACGGCTGAAAATGATCGATGATTGCGGATGGCACGCATGGTCCGGGGTGGGGCACCTGGTTGTTGGCACGGCGCTTGCCCTGATGGCTAAAAGCCACGACTTACAGGGAATAGGCATTGCGATGGCGCTGCAGGGCGGTTTTATTTCCATATCAAATACCATGAACTATTCGATCGCGAAGGATCCGGTTAATATCAGGGATTGGAACGCGGGCCTTGAGGTTAAGTTCCTGCTGGCAAGCACGTCCTTTTAAGACAATATAATATTTCATGTCCACCAAACACATAGCTAAATCAGCGGTCATAGTCAGCGCGATAACGATGTTGTCGCGGGTTTTAGGATACTTAAGGGACGCCTTAAATGCGGCCCTACTCGGGGTCGGGATGGCATCCGACGCTTTTTTTGTGGCTTTCCGCATACCGAACATGCTGAGGAACCTGCTTGCGGAGGGCGCGCTGTCCTCGGCTTTCATACCCGTTTTTACCGAATACCTTGAAAAAAAGAAAAAGGAAGATGTCTGGCTTCTCACGTCAAATGTCCTGACCGTCCTGAACATCATCCTCATATTATTGACGGCGCTTGGTGTGGTTTTTGCGGACCCGATAGTCAGGGTCATGGCTCCGGGCTTCATAAAAGACGCGGCTAAGTTCGCCCTTACGGTACAGCTAACAAGGTACCTTTTCCCGTTCATATACTTCATTTCCATTGCCGCGCTTTTTTTAGGGGTATTGAACTCGCTCAAAAAATTTTCCATGCCTGCTTTTGCGCCTGTCGTTTTAAATGTGGCCATGATAGCCGCCGGGCTGTGGATATGCCCGCTTTTTGGGAATACGCCCGAGAAACAGGTTTATGGCTGGGTCATCGGCGCTTTGATAGGCGCGGTATTGCAGATAATCATACAGTGGATACCCGCTATAAATGAGGGGTATAAATTTAAATTTTTCATTGACCTTAAGGAACCCGGTTTAAGAAAAATAGGTAAGCTAATGCTTCCAGCGACAATAGCGCAGTCGGTTACGCAGATAAACCTCCTGGTTAACACCATACTGGCGTCATTCCTTACAGGAGGCGCCGTTACATACCTGTATTACGGCAACCGGCTGATGCAGCTGCCTTTCGGCGTATTCGGGGTAGCCATAGCCACGGTTTCTTTTCCGTACATATCACAGTATGCCGCGCGCAATGATCTTGAATCCTTAAGGAATACGATTCACTCATCCTTAAAGCAGGCATTTTTCATCACCATACCGGCCTCAGCAGGGCTGATATTTATGAGTCTTCCGATTAACGCGCTCCTGCTGCATTACGGCCGCTTTACCTATGCCGATGCCGTAAATACTGCCAAAGTAAGCAGCGTTTATTGCGTGGCTGTGTTTGCATTCACGGGGATAAAGATACTTACGCAGGTTTTTTATGCCTTGGACAAGGCGGCAATCGCGGTAAAGATCAGTTCTTTTGTGATGGCGCTTAATATAATACTCTGTCTGGCCCTTATGCGGCCGTTTAATTTTTTGGGGCTGGCCGCAGCGACCGCCATAGGCGGCATAGTGCAGTACTGGCTGTTATATCATTATGCGGAAAAACTCGTGGGGGATATGAAGACAAAGGAACTTTTGATATACCTGCTGAAAATCACTTTCATATCATTGATAATGGGGATTTGTGTTTATTTCCTTAACGCGTATCTTGCGGGCATGTGGAATACGGTGTATTCCCGGAAAGCGAACGCGCTGATCGTTTTTATCTGCATGCTTGCGGGCACCGCGGTATATGCGGTTCTGCTGCCTTTATTCCGGGTACATGAGGCAAAGACATTCATGAACATGATAAAAGAAAAGTTAAAAATTAAAAATCAACCACAGGAGAGATGAAAATGGCCGCCGCAAAAACAGGCTTGACGGGACTTGCCTCATGGAAGGCTTTAAAAAGCAACTTTGAAAAAATTAAAGACGCGCACCTGCGCGAATTGTTCGCGTCTGATCCAAACCGCGGCAGCCGCATGGTGATAGACGCGGAAGGCGTTTATTTTGATTATTCAAAGCACAGGGTAAATGATGAGACATTGAAACTGCTTGTCAAACTGGCTGAAGAATCCGGCCTGAAGGCTAAAATAGACGTCATGTTCAGGGGCGACAGGATCAATACGACTGAAAACAGGAGCGTTTTGCATATAGCCCTGCGCACGCCAAAGGGAAAATCCATAATGGTTGACGGCGTGGATGTAGTCGTTCCCGTTCACGCTGTGCTTGATAAAATGGCGGTTTTTGCCGATAAGGTCAGAAAAGGCTTATGGAAAGGCTATACAGGCAAAACAATCAGAAATATTGTGAACATAGGCATAGGCGGATCTGATCTGGGGCCGGTTATGGCGTATGAAGCCCTGAAGTCATACACCATGCGCGGATTGACTTTCAGGTTTGTTTCAAATGTTGATGACACGGATTTTGCGGAAGCCACGCAGGATTTAAACGCGGAAGATACGCTGTTTATAGTGTCGTCCAAAACATTTACAACCCTTGAAACCATGACAAACGCGCGCACGGCACGCGCGTGGGTGTTAAAGTCGCTCAAAGACCAGGCCGCTGTCGCAAAGCATTTTGTGGCGGTATCGACAAATACCGCGGAAGTATCCAAGTTCGGCATAGACACCGCAAATATGTTCGAATTCTGGGACTGGGTCGGAGGCAGGTATTCAATGACATCGGCCATAGGCCTTTCCAATATGATAGCGTTCGGCCCGGATAATTTCCGCGCCATGCTTGACGGTTTCCACCGGATGGATGAGCATTTCAGGACAACCCCGTTTGAAAAAAACATACCGGTTTTAATGGGGCTTTTAGGTATATGGTATATAAATTTTTTCAACGCTGAAACAAACGCCGTACTGCCATATGAACAGTATTTAAAACGGTTCCCGGCTTACCTCCAGCAGATGACCATGGAAAGCAACGGCAAGCAGGTAACCATGGAGGGCGCCAGGGTCGATTACCAGACAGGGTCCATATACTGGGGCGAGCCCGGCACGAACGGCCAGCACTCGTTTTACCAGCTCATACACCAGGGAACAAAACTTATCCCGTGCGATTTTATAGCCTTCGCGAAATCATTGAATCCGACGGGTAATCACCATGACATTTTATTGGCCAATGTATTTGCCCAGGCAGAAGCGCTGGCGTTCGGTAAAACAGCCGGGGAAGTAAAAGCCGACGGCGCGCCCGACAATCTGGTAAGCCACAAAACATTCGAAGGCAATAAGCCGTCAACCATGATATTAATGGATAAACTTACGCCCAACGCCCTCGGTATGCTGATCGCCATGTACGAGCACTGCGTATTCACACAGGCGGCTGTTTGGGACATAAACGCCTTTGACCAGTGGGGAGTGCAGCTGGGAAAAGTGCTGGCAGAGAAGATAGTGCCGGAATTGGAAGCCAAAGAAGAGCCGGTTTTAAAGCACGATAGTTCTACAAACGCGTTGATAAAAAGGTACAGAAAGCTGAAATAGGAACGTATCAAGCCGCGAACCGCGCAAAAGCGCCTGTCTTGCAATATTGCTTGTCCAGAAAAAAGTCAATAATAAGCGGAAAACCGTTATAGTCGGATTTGAGTATTCCATATATTATTATTTATCAAAGGTATGCCGAATACTTAAGATGAGGTGAAAATATGAAACGTATAACAATATTTGCTCTGGCAATGATTTTAGTGCCGGCCATGGTTTCCGTGGCGCGGGACAACGGCAGTTCACGGGATGACCGCGTCGGCATAGTGGCAGAAACGGATAAACAGCTTGCCGTGCATGTCAATGGAAAGGCCGAAACGCAACAGCCCGTGATAATTGATATGAACCGTCCGTCAAGCGGCGCATATAACAGGAACTTTCCGGGCCAGCAGCAAAATAATACAGCCTTAAAACAGGCAAACAGCGTGCCATATTACGGCAGGCTTAAATGGACGCCGAACAGCCGCAGCAGACAGTGGCTCCTGAATTTGGCTTGGACGCAGAAACAAAAAAACGGCTTAAATGAGCCCGGGAATAAAAACGCAATTAACGCCAAACCTGCGGCAATCGTATCGCATCACCACCCTTACGAACCGGATTATGTGCGCCAAAAATTGAAAAAACTCGGCGTAGTATCCGAACCCGGCTATATAACAAACAGGGAAGATGTCATCCATACCGATAAAGCGCATTCCATTATTGTTTATCCCAAAACAGGCTTTGATAACCGCCCCTTGCATGCTGCCGCAGTTTCTTCCCGGAATTTCAATGATAAGGCTGTCCGCGCGCAAATGTCCATGGTCAACAATTCACCCTGGCAGGATACTATCCGCGGCCTTAACCGTACTGAAATCCAGGCAAACCGTTACTACTGGCATAATGACAAAAATTTCAACTATTGCCACTACATAGATAATTTCGGATATCACTGGTATGGCTGGTATGCGGGCAATCAGTATTTCTGGACCCGCAATTACAATAACCGCTGGTGGTTGTATGACGGAGATTATGACCGCTGGTGCTTCTGGAATGACGGATTCTGGTGGTGGCAGGACCCGTATCACATAGGGGACCTGTACTGTTATAACAACGCCAATTATATACCCGTCAACTCGGCGGAGGATAATGTTGCCGTGACCGTGCCGGATAGCGGCAATACGCTGGCTTTCACAAGCCCGGACAGGTCAAGGATGGTAAAAGTGATTGCGGATACGCAGGATGCATTCATGTATGATACGTTAAATCCGCCGGTGTTTAACCCGGTTTACCTTGCCTCAGGCGTTAAGGACGTAAAATTTTCGGATACGGGCAATGGAAGGCCGCTCGAGATAATTTTAACGCTCAATGACAATTCTTTCGACATGTTTGACGGCAGCGGCAACCCGTATAACCCCGGGCAGACCGAAAATGATCAGGCAGGCGGGAACAGCAGGTAGCATACTATAAAGCGCGGACGAATGTACATAATCGTAAAACAGACTGTTTCAAAGGAGGTTAATTATGGCGATGAAAAAAAAGGCAAAAGCTGCTGTAAAAAAAGTAAAAACTTGTTCCGGATGCGGTAAGCCCGTGACAAAGTGCAGCTGCTAACAAGCATTTTGAACAGTTAAAAACAAAAGAGCTCAAAGCAATTTTTGCTGGGCTCTTTTGTTTTTTATACAGGCAGGCAGCCGCAATCGAAAGCAAGCTTGACTGCGGAAAAAACATTCAAAACGGAGGTAAATATTGCGCAAAGGATGGATCCCGGTATTAAGTTACATTGCAATTATCCTGGCCCCGTTAGCCATATCCATAGCTTACGTACCGGATATGCACAAAAGTTTTCTTTATGAGCTTGGAAGGGCGTTTGCCCTGACCGGCATTATGATAATAATAATGCAGGTAGCCCTGGCATCGCGTATTAAATGGATCGAAAAATATTTCGGTTTTGATATGGTGTTGAGGTTCCACAGGCACATCGTGGTATTTGGAGCCGCTCTTGTGATAGCACACCCAATATTGCTCGCTATCGGGGTAGGCGGGTGGGACTTGATAACAAGTATGAAATTGCCATGGTACATACTGCTTGGAAAAGGCGCGATGCTTTTATTGGTACTCAACGTGGCAACAGCCTCATGGCAGCGGGGGTTAAAGATGAAATATGAGGCATGGAGGATACTGCACGATGTTATGGCCGTGCTCCTGATTGCCGCTGTTTTCATTCACAGCTCTTTTGCGGGCCGTGATATTACACATTCCAGTGTTTTAACCGTTCTCTGGATAATATTACCATGCGCGGCGCTTGTACTGTTTTTTTACCACAGGTTCTTAAGGCCTTATATACTGGGCAAGAAACCGTACCGCGTGGATGAAGTAATACAGGAAACAAAAGATATCTGGACCGTAAAAATGTCGCCTCCGGAAGGCGCGGAAATTCCAGCATATGCGCCCGGGCAGTTCCAGTTCATAACTTTTCACAGGGATAAAAAGCTGCCTGTGGAAGAACATCACTGGACCATATCTTCGGACCCGGCCGATAAAAAACACATTTGTTCGACCATTAAAGACCTCGGCGATTTTACTTCCACTATCAAAGATACAAGGCCCGGGGACAACGCGGACATTTATATGCCGTTCGGTAAATTCTCCTATATTTACTTCAAACCCGTCAATGGGTTTGTGTTCATAGCCGGAGGCATAGGGATAACGCCTTTTATCAGTATGTTAAGGCACTTAAACTCGGCGGGATCTGCGGAAAAGGTGCTTTTAATATATGCGGACAGGAACGAGGAGGACATCGCGTTCCGCACGGAACTGGAAAGGATCGAAAGAACAGGGAAACCGGCTCTGTCGGTAGTGCATGTTTTGAGCGGGCCGGGAAAAAACTGGTCCGGAGAAACAGGGCATATTGACGGTGAAAGAATATTAAGGCTTTGCGGGAACGATATAAGCGGAAAGATGTTCCTCGCGTCCGGGCCGAAAGAAATGGTAAGGTCAGCCGTATCAGGCTTAAAACAGGCGGGTGTGGCGGATGAAAACATAGATATTGAGGTATTCTCATTACTGGATTAGACAGGGAGGCAAAAATTGCGCATAACGGTGATAAACAGGATGTTAATTATAGTATGCGTTATACTGCTTGCGGCGGCGGTTGCCGGGGCAATGATAAGGGCGTTTGTATTTAAATAAGCGCTTTAAGTGAGGCTAAACCGACTCCTTAGGAAATCCGGCCCGTGTTTTTATAAAGCCCATACCATTATACAGAAATAATT
The DNA here is from genome assembly GCA_937889595.1 of uncultured bacterium. Taxonomy (GTDB): domain Bacteria; phylum Oederibacteriota; class PGYV01; order PGYV01; family Palsa-1178; genus PALSA-1178. Next base: position 34,576 of record CALAOR010000056.1, on the reverse strand, counting down.
TTTCATTCAAAACAATTAAATGCGTTTTTAATGATTAAAACATGGGTGGATAAAAGTCGATTAAAGGCGGATTTACGGGTTGGCCAGCCGTATTTATTTCAATATAATTGTAATATGAAAAACATACTGCTCATATATCCGTTTTTTAAGCCCAAACACGACAGGTCTGTCTTCCGTTTTCCGACGCTCGGCATTGCATATATAGCGTCGCGCTTGCATAAGGACAGGGATGATTGGCAATAAAAATACAGGATTAAAAGGGAGGAAATATGAAAAGGATCTTGTTTGCGATGTTGTTTGTACTTACGGCGGCAATGGTGTCAGCGGGGCAGTATGAAAATCCAATGCTCAATATGACAGTGCCTTCCGGGCTCGAAAACGGGCAGACGTACCTCGAGATCGAGCATAAATTTTCCCAGTCGTTCTACAGTTATCCCAAAGACGATTTTTTTGCGGTTTTAAACTATGGCTCGAACATAAAGATCGGGCTCCGCTACATGATCTGGGAGGGTATCGAGGCAAAGATCGCTTATATATCATATCACAGGGAAAAAACAGCCGGCATAAGCTATGTCTTAAAAACCCCGCAGCTTGGTTTTAATTCCCAGCTTGATGTCCAGCTTTTGAATTATCAGGATTTAAATTACGCGTCACCAGTGGTGCAGAATTTTTTTTACCAGCTTTCCCTGCAGACCGTGCCGCTGCTGGATGACAGGGTTTATTTGTCGCTCGACCTCGGATATGATGGTTATAACACAAATCCGGGGATGGGAATCGGCATAAGTGTAATGGCTATAAAGCACTTAAGCCTGCTTGCCGAGTATTATCCCGTGCTTAAAGCAGTTGGCAACAATACAACAGGGTGTTTTTCCTTCGGGCTCAAGATCGACACTGCAGGGCACCAGTTCATCATAAGGCTTGGAAATTCGGCTGAGATAGGCACAAGGGGCCTGATGCACGGCACGACAAACCAGGACCTTTTCCTGGGGTTCGAGATAATGCGCTTGATCAGCATGTAAGCTTAAACGACAACTTAAAAATATCACAATACTTTTGAATTACTTGGAGGAATGAAACATGAAGAAAATCATTTTGATTACAGCAGTCGTGTTTGTTTTTGCGGCAGTCATGGTTACATGCACGTCGAAACCGCCGGCAAGCCCGGAAGTTTTACCGACGGCAGTGGTGACTCCGGTGCCGGGAGCAGACGGATACTGGAGTGCTACAACGGCGGGTGTCACTTTCAAATGGAAAGTGAACGGCGCGAACCTCGACTGCAAACTGAGCGCGCCTACCACGGGTTGGGTCGCTGTCGGTTTTAATAACAAGCCCTATATGGATGGCGCGAACATCATAATAGGATACGTGACCGGCGGCACTACTGCGGTTATTTCCGATTGCAAAGGGTCCGGGCACACGCATCCGGTAGATACCATTGACAATATAACGAATAAAGCGGGAACAGACGACGGGACTACGACTCAATTGACGTTTACAATACCCATGGCTGACGACGCTAATGGCCAGGATTTTGCCCTTACGCAGGACGGCATTTACTGGCTGATAATGACGAACGGAAGCAACAATGATGATACTACAACTGCTACTGTCATGCCAGCAAACCGGGGAACGATGCAGATACAGCTGTTTTGATCCCGTATTGACTGCACGTCCGTAAAAAGGAAATAATGAGTTTGAAATTTATACCGGAAAGGAGGTGACAATATGAAAAAATTTATATTTACAGCAATGGCACTGGTTTTCGTTGCTTCAATGGCTTTTGCCGTTGAAAACGCGGCAAAAATTTCCAAAGCAGCAGCGGTAAAGCCCGTGGAAATGGAAGGTATTATCATAGACAACCTATGCGCAACTGGAAACAAGGCAAAGCTTCCTGAGTTTATCAAAACGCATACTAAATCATGCGCTTTAATGCCTAACTGTGCAAAGAGCGGGTATTCCCTGTACATGCCCGACGGCAGCCTGAAACCTTTTGACAAGGCAAGTAATGTCAGGATTGAAAAGTTCCTGAAGAAAAAGGCAAGCAATCTGGAAGTTTCTGTTTCCGTAAAGGAACAACTCTCCGGGGAGCTTAAGCTGGTTACCATCAAGAACTCGAAGAACGCAGAACCTGCTAATGCAGTGTCTGAAAAGAAAATGGGAAAATAATACCAAGCCAGGTCTTTAAAAAGGCGGCGGTGGATTTGCGCCTCCGCCTTTTTTTTATCACTCACCTATAAAATGAGACTGCCGAGGAGAAAAGGATGAAAAAGCTGATTGTTGTATTGTTTGCATTCGTGTTTGCCGTGACTGCCGGATGCGCGTTGTGGATCCATGACAGGGCGTACGATGACCGCAGGAACGAGGACAGGAAAGACGGGCGTGTTTATGATCAGGGTGATGATAACCGCGGATACCATAAAGACGGGAAAGACGAACACCGGGATGCGGCAAATTCTGAAAATAAAAAAAGGAAACATGGAGACGGGGAATCAAACGGCGACAATAACGAAGCAGGCCCGGGCGACCACGACAACGGACAGTAAATTTACCTGCAAAAACAACCGCGTGAAACATTGGATATTATCCTATTTATCAAAAATTTGATTAAAATATTAATGTTGACAATACATCAATGATTTCGTATATTGTATTCACAAGAAAGCGGAAGCCTTTGAGCTTCTCACCCTGGGGAACTTAAGTTGCCCGGGTTCATAAAACATGAATATATATTCAATTATTAATTACGATATATAGGAGAAGACGGCTTGTGCCGTCTTTTTTATTTTCTAAGGAGGTGGAGATTTATTTCATTCACAGAGTTAAGGGTTAACAGCCAGATCAGGATTCCTGAAATAAGGGTAATCGATGAAGCAGGCAACTCTCTCGGTGTGGTTACTGTAAATGACGCCATAAGGATGGCGGAGGAACGCGGTCTGGACCTGGTGGAAATTTCCCCCAGCGCAAAGCCGCCGGTCTGCAAGCTGCTTAATTACGGCAAGTTCAGGTACGAACAGCTGAAAAAAGACAAGGAAGCAAAAAAGAACCAGCACGTGGTCGTTGTAAAAGAAGTCCAGATCCGGCCGAATATAGACAAGCATGATCTTGGAATAAAGCTCAACCACGCGCTTGAATTTCTGGAAAAGGGGTTCAAAGTCAAGTTTGTTATCCGGTTCAGGGGACGTGAAATGGAATACAAGGAACAGCGCGGAAAAGAGATGCTCGACCAGGTTTTTGCGCATCTTGCGAACAAGGGCGTGATGGAAGGCGACCCGTTTAAGGAAGACAAGCTGATCATATTCACAGTGATGCCGATAAAGAAAATATAATTTAAAAAGGAGAAAAAGAATGCCAAAACTCAAGACAAATTCCTGCGCGAAAAAAAGGCTGAAATTGACAGCAAGCGGCAAGCTCAAGTACAAAAAACCGGGTCTGCGCCACCTGCTGCACCAGGAAAGCAGCAATTTAAAAAGGCCGAAAAGAAAAAAAGGCTACGTGGACCATGCAAACGCCAAAAACGTAAAGTTGCTTTTACCGTACGGATAGGCTTTAACGATTGCGGAGTGTGGATCGCGGACATCGGACTGAAAGCGGGTCCGGAAACGTTAAATCCGCAATCCCAAATCCGTAATCCGCAATATAAAAAATATTTAATCAAACCAACACGGAGGTAGTACCATGCCAAGAGTAAAAAGAGGCGTCACTTCAAAACGCAGGCATAAAAAGATCTTAAAACTTGCCGAGGGTTTTTACGGCAGGAAGAAAAATCTGTGGACAAGGGCCACGGAACAGGTTCAGAAAGGCTGGCAGGCTTCTTTTAAAGGAAGAAAACTGCGTAAAAGGCAGTTCAGGACATTGTGGATCGCCAGGATAAACTCAGCCTGCAGGGAAAACGGGATCTCATATTCCAAATTCATCAGCGGCATGATCAAGGCCGGCATCACTTTAAACAGGAAACAGCTTGCCGAGATGTGTGTTACCGATGCGCCGTCTTTTTTAAAGCTCATTGATATCGCAAAAGAAAATGTGCTTGTTGCCCCAAAATAATATGCCTGAGTAATTACGTTATATCACACGCAAAGTCATAACCGGGAAATAATAGTTGAAGAGGAAGCTCGGCGCTGCCGGGCTTTTTTCTTCGGCGGTTTAAGGTGTATTTTTGCGGTATCAGACAAAAAGACAGGGGTTTTTCAATGGAAAATAAGCTGAAAAGATACCTGATGTTTTATTCCGCGGCAGCCGCGCTTGGATTTTTTGCCGTTATGTATATTTACACGGGTTTTAAGCTGTCTGCGCCGTTAGACGACGCTTTCATCTACTTTCAGTACGCCAAAAACCTGGCAGCAGGGCATTTTTTTGAGTATGTTATAGGGGACGGATATTCTTCGGGAGCAACAAGTTTCTTATATGCTTTTTTGCTTGTGCCTTTTGCACTGTTTTTAAAAGGCTCATCCATAATCATTGTAACATATTTCCTGGGCGCAGCGTGCCTGTTCTACAGCGGATATTTTCTTTATAAAACAACTTACAAACTTACCTCCGACGTCCTTATGTCGGGATTTGCGGCTGTTTTGTTCGTGACAAACGGCAACATACTCTGGGGTTATTTTTCAGGCATGGAAATAGGTCTGTTTTCCGTTTTGTTATCAGCAAACCTGTACATGCTGGTCAGTGGCGCCGGGCTCGCACGAAGAATATTATTCCTGTCTCTCCTTGCCATGGTCCGGCCCGAAGGTTTCATAATGGTCCTGATATTGGTTTGCATGCAGTTGTTAAATAAATTTTCCGGCGGCAAAAAAGAGAAAATCCTTCCTTATCTGATACCGCTGGCAGCCGGTTTAATTTATTTTTTCATAAACTATAAATTTACAGGCGATTTCATGCCAAACACAATGAGGTCAAAGTCAAACTTTTCGCTTAACTATTTTTACTATACGGATATTTTAAGGCAGGGACTGGATTATTATCTTGATTTTCTTATAAGGATATTTAACGGCGCCACAGGGCACTATTTTCCGCCCTATGCATATTTTATCTTCCTGATAGGCCTGCTCCCGGGTGTGTGGAAGGAAATACGGGATAAAAAAGCCGGCTTATTCGCGATATCTTTTTTGTGGTTCTTTCTGGGGGTCATGTCCACGATATTCTCGAGTTTTGCGACCGTTCATAATTACAGGTACTCCATGCCTTTTGTAATAATTTTCTGCCTGTTCCTGTCTTACGGCGCGGGTTTTATCCTGGAAAAAGCGGAATTTGGCGGTCATAAAAACAAGGCTGCGATCAAGATCGCAGTACTTTCGTTATTCATCATATTCAATTTATTTACAATATGGGCAAACGCAGTCAACTTCGGCCGCGACTGCAGGGACATCATGTCGCAGTCAATAGCGGCCGGAAAATGGGTCAAGGCTAATGTCCCCGCAGGCGAGCGCGTGGCCATCAATGACGCGGGCGCCATCACTTACTTTTCCGATGCCAGGATATTTGACCTGGTCGGCCTTGCCACAAACGGGCAGGCAAAAGTTTTCAGGGACGGGTTAGGCACGGTGTTTGAGGAAATAGAACATGTAAGGCCGAAGTACTGGATGGTGCATCTGGGGTGGTTTAACTATGAGCGTTTTACCCTGTTTAAAAAACCCAGGATGACGACTTTTACCATAGACAAGGAATCGCCGTATTTTGTGGTGGGTTCACCCGAGGTCGGGGTGGAGACGGATTTTACGCTTTTTAACAGCGGTGATACCATGAAGAACGACCATACGGAAAAAAATACCTTCGGGCAGGTTGATGTTATAGATGTGGCAGACATACGGGATGAGAAAAAACACGCCTACAGGATATTCAGCAAGGGCCCGCCAAATGTGCCGGGCACCATGTTTGAAGAAGAATTCAACGCGGGTACCAGGGATAAAGTGCTCGAAGCCGGCAGAATAACCGGAGGCGGCGAGGAATTCACCATAACCGGCCTGACGCCGGGCGCTGACCTGAAAATAGTAAGGCGTGTGTTTGACCCGCCTGAGACCCTGCAAAAAGTCACGGTTGACGGCGCGGCTGCGGCGGAGTGGAAATCACCGCGTGCGGACGCCATGTATCATGAGCAGGAAGTGACAATAAACGGTAAGTATATAAAAGGAAATACCGCGCGTGTTAAACTTGAAGAAAAGTCCGTGAACAGGTATAATTCATTCCATTACTGGTTTTTGCAGAGGAGGAAATAATGAAAAGTGATTTTTTTAAAGGCGTGCCAATAAACGGTATTATAGCAACCGCGCTTGTAATCTTTATTTTTCAGGCCGTTATGTCCATGTATTACAATAATAACGCGCTCATGTTCCCCGACATAGAGGCTTTTAATTCGATTAACAAGGCCGCGGCCGCCGCTGATTTCGATTTTATAAAGGTTTTTAAGGATCTGCCGTCAAAGAAATGGTCGGACGGATTTTTATACCAGTTGTGCTTAAGCCCGTTTTGCAGGCTGGCTGGAAAAAGCAATACAATATCAGCGGTTTTCATTCTCGATCTTATCATGTTCGCGGCTCTGCTTTTGATATTCTACAGGGTGGCGCTTGATTATCTGGGCGGGGAATTAAGTTTTATTTCAATGCTTCTATTCGCAATAAGCCCGCCGGTCATGCTCGCTGCGTTTTCAGGGGCGGAAACAGCGCTGACAATGCTCCTGTTTGCCGCGGCGTTTTATCACGCTTACTTCAGCCTCCCGCGCAAAAAATACGCGGGGTTGTTAGTTTTTTCAATATTGATGCTGTTTAACGGCTGGATACCAGCCGCTTTTGGGCTGGCTTTCCTTATATATGCGGTGCTTTGTGCGGGAGAAAAAAAGAACAGAAAACACATGCCAGCAATTTTCATATGGGCCATCGGGGTTTACGCGGTTGCTGTATCAGCCATTTTCATTTATGTTTTCATGCATAATTTATCGATTGACTACTTAAGGAACAACGGGCTGCTGGATGTGAAGACCTGGACGGTTGATTCGCTGTTTAAGGACGGGTTTTTATGGTCAAAATCAGCGCCCATGTTCTTCACTGTATTCTTTTATATAGCTTTTTTTACGGGGATAAGCGGCGAGCTTAAGGAAAAGACGGCCGGTATTTTTAAACTTACAGCTTTTTTGGCGGCAGCCGCGTTCTTGGCCGGTTTCTTTTCCTGTTTTGAACCGGTATCCAGGACCTATCTTTTTGTTTCCCCATTTTATTTTTGCCTGTATCTTTGCGCCATGAAAGGACTTGATGATTTTTCAGGGTACATGGAAATGAAAAAGAACCCTTACTTCACCGCGCGCAACCTGCTGTACGGTTTTGTGATGTTTTTTATCCTTTACAGCGTTATAATGTCCTTTAACAGGACCGTGGAGGCTGATAATTATATACAGTACATGACCGGAGACGGTTCTGTTTCAAAATATCTGGAAAGGTGAATTCGATGAAAAAAAACAGACAAAAGAAAATCAAAGACCGGAGCCTGTTTAAGAAAGCTTACGGGTTCGGGCCGTTTAACCTCGCGGCAGTATCACTTACCCTGGCTTTGGTCGGCCAGTATTTTTTATATGTGAATAAATGGCTTGTTCCCGGTCTGGTAATGTTTACCCTTGCGATCATGGTTTTTATCCTTGCCGATAAATCATCAAAAAAAGAAGGGCAGGAGTACCCGCTTGACGCGCGGCTGGAAGCTTTTGCTTTCCTGGCCATAATGCTTCTTGCTGTGTTTTTCAGGCTGTATCTGATAGACAGGTTGCCGGCAGGCTGCTTCAGGGATGAGGGCCAGAATGGAAATGAAGCCATAAATATTATGAACGGCATTGAAGTGGACGGCACAAAACTTCCCGTATATATAGAGAGATGGACCCAGAACGCGGCTATGTACATGTATTTTGTGGCGGCGTTTTTTAAGCTTTTTGGTATAGGCGTAATGCAGGTCAGGGCGGTTTCCGTGGTATTTGGCATCCTGTGTATCCCGGCATTTTATTTCCTTGTGCGCTACCTTATGGGCCCGAGGATGGCCATTGTAGGCGGATTCCTTATGGCGGTTTCCTCATGGCACGTCAACTTCAGCAGGATCGGGTTCCTGGGCATACCCACAGTATTTTTCGCTATCCTTTGTTTCTATTTTGCGTGGCGCACTTATGTAAAGAGGAAACCCTTTGATTTCATCATACTGGGCATCCTTACCGCGCTTGCGCTGTATACATATCTTGCCGGCCGTTTGATACCGGTGGGATTGGTGCTTTTCTGCCTTTATATATTTGCCGTGGAAATGAAGTTTTACGTAAAAAACTACAAAAAAATACTGCTGGCCCTTATTGCGTTCATGGTGGTTATATCGCCGCTGCTGCTTTACGCCGTAAAAAACCCGCAGCAGTTTATGAGCCGGTCCGCGGTTGTTTCCATATTCAACCAGGAAATGCTTCATGAAGTCGGCGGCAGGTATGTGGAAAAGGACGGCAAAAACAAACACTGGACAAAACTTTACATGGAAAGTTTTGCCTATACCATGCTGATGTATAATTATAAAGGCGACGGGAACCCGAGGCACAACAGCGGGGCCAATCCCATGCTTGATTTTATGACCGGTATTTTCATGGTGCTGGGATTTGGTTATGCTTTTGTGAACATTTTTAAGCCGAGATATTTTCTGCTGATGTCCATGTATTTTTCATTCATGCAGGCGGGGCTTTTCTCGACGGAATCTCCGCAAGCCTACAGGACGATCACGGAAATACCGATTGTCATTTTATTTGCCGTCATCGCCGTATGGAAAACCATGGGTTTTGCCAGGGAACAGTACGGGAAAAGTTTTACAAAAAAGGCCATGATAGCTGGCCTGGTTATCCTGGGATATGTGGCTTATGAGAATTATGACAGGTACTTTGTAAAATTCGCCAATAACCCGGGTTCATGGGCCGAGTTTTCCACCGATGAATACCTGATAGGCAGGTATGTACACGGCCTTGGCGATGAATGGCAGACCATGGTGAAGCCTGCATGGGCGGAAAGCTATACGTTCGTGTTTGCGGCTTATCCATTCAGGAATTATATCCCTTTTTCCCTGGCTGATTGCGTGCCGATAAAAAGCACCATCAGGCAGAATTTTTCGTATGTCCTCGACGAAACATATTTGCCGCTTCTCCCCATACTAAAAAGGATGTATCCTGAAGGCAAGTACAACGACATGAAGCATAAATTCATCCCGGGCGAAATCCTGTATTTTACGTATGAAGTGCCATATGAGTCTGTAAAAAAATACCAGGAAAAAGTAAAGAAAAACGGGTTAACCGGCGCGTATTACAGGGGGATAGACTGGAAAGGCAGCCCGCTTTTTACAAGGCTCGATCCGTTCATACTATTTAACTGGGACATAGACCCGGTCATGGGGCCTTTTTCCGTAAAATGGACGGGAAGGTTCAAGGCTGACAAATCCGGAGAATACACATTTATTACAAAATCAAACGATTTCTCGGATCTATTTATAGATGGGAAATTAGTTCTTAAAAATGCCGGGACAGGCAAAGGTTCGCCTGACGGCAGGGGGACAGTCAGGTTAAGCGCGGGTTATCATGCGTTCGAGCTTAAGTATCATGAGTCCATACACTATTCCAAAATGCAGTTATTCTGGCGCAATCCCGAGACTCTCGACGAAGAGGTGGTACCGAGTGAAGTTTTATACCCGCAGTAAAAGGGCGAAAGTCGTAGTTGTCATGCCTGCGTATAACGCGGCCAAGACTTTGGAACAGACTTATAGGGATATACCAAAAGGTATTGTGGATAAAGTAATACTGGTTGACGATGTGTCAAAGGACGAGACGGTCACAGTGGCAAAACAGCTGGGCATTAAAACCATAGTGCATATACAGAATAAAGGGTACGGCGGCAACCAGAAAACCTGTTACATTGAGGCCTTAAAGGAAGGCGCTGATGTCATAGTGATGCTGCATCCCGACAACCAGTATGATTCCAGGCTCGTTCCCGAGATGATATCCCCCATATTGAACGGTCATGCGGATTTTGTACTCGGGTCCAGGATGTTAGGCGCCGGCGCGCTGCGCGGCGGCATGCCTTTGTACAAATATATATCAAATAAGCTGCTTACATTCATTGAAAATGAATGCTTCGGAAAGCACTATTCGGAATTGCACACGGGTTTTAGGGCTTACAGCAGAAAACTTCTGACAACCATACCTTTTACCCTGAATTCGGATGATTTTGTTTTTGACACCGAGGTCATAGCCCAGGTTGAAATAAACGGTTTTGCGTCCTCCGAAGTCCCGGTGCCGACAAGGTATTTTAAGGAAGCGTCTTCCATTAACTTTTCCAGGTCCGTGCAGTACGGCCTGGCTACGCTCAAAGTCATGGGCCAGTACCTTCTCCATAAGTGGGGAATTAAAAAATACGACAAATTTTCAAAAAAACTTTTTGATGTGATAAGCCCTTTTTACATCAGGGAGATTAAAAAAGGCGGAAAGAAGTGATTAAAAAACTGGTTTTCTGGCTCGGCATTATAGTAACCGTTGTCTGCCTTTATTTTGTACTTAAAGGGATAAAATATGACGAGCTTTTTCATGTAATCAGCCATATAAACGTCTGGTTATTATGCGGGACGATCATCCTGTATATCGGCGGATATTACATCCGGGCACAGCGGTGGCGCCAGCTGTTAAAGCATATTAAGCCATTTACGGCCATTGAGCTTTTCCCCTACCTGGTGATGGGATTTATGTTCAATAATGTCCTTCCAGCGCGCGCGGGGGAATTCATCAGGGCCTATATGACAGGGAACAAAAAAGGGGTATCAAAGTCTTCGACTTTCGCGACTGTTGTTATAGAACGGGTGTTTGACGGACTCGTGATGATATTTTACTTTATTGTCGGATATACGGCATTTCACTTCATTCCAAAACAGGCTGAAATGGCGCCTATTAAGGCTTTTGGCATGACACTCGGTATAAGGGATGCAGTGCTTGGTTTTGCCGTATTAGGCAGCCTGGTTTTTACGGGTATTTTTATATTCATGTTCCTGCTGCTGTATAAAAGGGAAGCAACGGAAAAGTTCATACACGCAATGATGTCCATATTCCCCAAAAATATCCGCGAGAAAACGGTCGGTTTCATAGATACTTTCATAAACGGTCTTGGCGTGCTCGGCAGCCTGAAAGATGTGGCAATCGTGTTCGGGCTCTCGTTTTTTGCATGGACCGTGGAGGCTTTTACATACTGGCTGCTGGGTGTTTCCATGAACCTGCAGATTAATTTCCTTCTTATATGCCTGATCATGTCTGTGGCAAATTTTGCGATCATGGCGCCTTCAACATCGGGGGGGGTGGGGCCTTTTGAGTTCTTTGGCGTGGCAATTATGTTGTTATTCGCCTATCCCAAGGAAGAGGCCGCCGCTTATGTTTTTATTGTGCATGCCATGATACTGTTTCCCATAATAATTTTGGGGCTCATATTTATGTTTACCGAAGGCCTGACGTTTAAAAAAATATTAAACGAAAAAGAAAAGGAGGAAAGTGCAAAATGAACAGGATTATATTGGCAGTTATTGCAGTAGTTGTTTTGTTTGTGGTAATCGGCGCAACTTGTGCAGGTAAATCCGGTGAAGTAAAAGACACGGCGGCGGCAGTTACGCCGGGAACAGAAGGGGCAAAACCTTCGGGAGAGCCCATCGCGGTCATTGAAACAACAAAGGGTGTGATCAAGTTCAGGTTCTTCACGGCAGACGCGCCGAAAACCTGCGAGAACTTCATAAAGCTCGCGGCTTCCAATTTTTACAACGGCCTGACCTTCCACAGGGTTGAACCGAACTTCGTGATCCAGGGCGGAGACCCGGCGGGTAATGGCTCAGGCGGACCAGGCTACAATATTAAGGCCGAGTTTAACAAGAACCCGCACCTGGACGGCACAGTTGCCATGGCACGCGCCCAGGATCCGGATTCGGCAGGGAGCCAGTTCTACATCTGTCTGGCCGCAGTACCTTTTTTGGACGGCAAATACACGGTATTTGGCCAGGTTACAGAAGGTCTGGATGTGGTTCATAAGATACAGATAGGCGATAAAATGACGAAAGTTTACATCGAAAACAAGTAAATAATTCAGGTTAATAAGCTGTGGATAATTAAGGGCGGCGGAAACGCCGCCCTTTTCTTTTTCAAGTAGTGGCGGCATATCATGCCGCCACCCGCGGGCCAGCGAGCCGCGGTTGGCCGAATAATATTCGGCCACTACAGGATTGCCAAGGACCGCACTGTAACGGCGCGGTAACAATTTTTTTAATATTCCTTTAAATCTTGATAATCAATCTGTTATAATGTTTTATCAGCATATTTTTTTGGATCTGGTTTCGGGATTATATTACAATAGGCTCAAAAGGGTGCAATGAAAAAAACATTATTCTTAATTATTCTCACAGCGTTGTATACCGCTCTGTTCGGATGGGGCTCCGGTGCCGGGACAACCGGGTCCAACTACCTTAAAATAGCGCCTTTTGCGCGGGCTGCGGCTTTGGGTGACGCTTTTGTTGCCGTATCCGACGGTACTTACGGGCTTTTTTATAATCCGGCCGGATTGAACACCATACTCGGTTATGAGGCGCAGCTATCACACATAAGTTGGTTTCAGGGGATTAATTATGACTACATGGCAATTGTTAATCCTGATCCGCTTTTGAGTTGGGGTAAGATAGGGCTTGCGGTTTCATACATACAGGCAGGCGATATGTCCCATAATTCCGACCTGCCGTTTTATGACACCGGATATTTAAACAGCGGGGTTGACCTCTTGTCTTTTACCGGCGATAAATTCACACCGAAAAGTTACTCGGTGATTTTCGGTTATTCCCTTGACCCGCTGGAAGAACTGTCGGTGGGTTTAAACATTCGTTTATCCACGGATTATCTGGGCGAATACAAGGATTCAAATGTTACCTGTGACCTGGGCGCGATGTATAAGCAGCTGGTGAACGGGCATTATCTGCGGGGCGGGCTTGTGATAGGGAATATCGGGACAAAAGCCACGATGAGCAGCGAGTCTTTTGACCAGCCTTTTGACGTAATCATGGGAGTATCCGATCTGACGCAGTTATTCGGCTGTGAATTTCTGCTTACCAGCCAGGTCACATTGCAGATAGACGATATTGCCCAATTCGGTTTTGGGGCGGAATACTGGTTCTTTGACATGTACGCTTTAAGGGCGGGCATAAATATAGGCCATACTTTACAGCCGTCGGCTGGAGCAGGAATAAAATACAAGAACTTTGAATTGGATTACGCGTTTGTTAATTATGACGTACTTGGCGCGACCCACAGGTTTTCCCTGCTGTTTTCCTGGGGAACACCGCCCGCGCGCCTGGCTGTGGCCCCGTTCCTTATATCCCCTAATAATGACGGATACCTTGATAAAGCATATTTTACACCCATTCTGCAGGAGATAAGCCTTGTAACCAGCGTGTGGATCAATATTTATGATGAAAAAGGCCTGAAACTTCTTATGAGGATACCGGCAAAAAAACCAAGCGATAAGAAAATAGAATGGGACGGCGCTAAAGACAAGGTTGTCTTTAAGGATGGTGTATATAAAGCGTCTGTTACGGCCGAGTATGTGGTTAACGGCGCATCCGAATCAAATAAGATAGATGTTGAAATAGACAATACGCCTCCTGAAACAAGCATGGAAGCCGGGCCGGTTTATAAAAGGCCGGGCAGGGAAGACGCGCTGCTCATTCCGGTTACATTTACTTTTTTTGCAAAGGATAAAAACGGCATTGACCGGTGGCAGTTGGTAATATGGAACTCCGATAAAAATATATTCTACTCAACTTCGGGCAGGGGCATGCCGCCTATTTCGGTAACATGGGACGGCAAAGGCAATGACGGCAGTTACGCCAAAACCAGCGAGGAATATTATTACAGCTTTATAGCGTATGACACCCTTAATAACAGGGGCCAGACGCCTGTGGAGAAAAAGCTGTTGCTTGTCAGGGAAATAAAGATAGTATTTTCATCCGACGCTCTCTTTGATGCGGGAACAGCCGATGTGAAAGTCTCGGCGTATAAGATGGTGAAGGATTCAAAATCCATAATAGAGCAGTTCCCGGGCACGGAACTTATAGTTGCCGGGCATACGGATAATATCATGCCGTCGGGAAAAACATACATTGACAATATAGAATTATCGCAGGCCAGGGCCGACGCAGTCAGGTTTTTCATGATTAATTTTATGGGTCTTGACCCCAAAAGGATAATTCCCGAAGGCAGGGCGGACAGATACCCTATAGCCCCGAACGATACCCCGGAGAACAGGGCGAAGAACAGAAGAGTTGAGATAATAATAAGGAGTACGGTATATAAGTAGAGCCACTGCAAATATTAAAAAAAACACCATTGACATTTTTTCCCCGAAGGTGTAATTTATATCTGTAACAGGAAAGTAATTGTCCTTTAAACTGGCCCTGCGAGGCTGGTAAGGAGCAACTTGTCCGCCGGAGCTTTAGCGAAGGTGGATGCCTTCTTACTGCATGTCCGCAGGAAGAAGGTTTTTTCATTTACGGCTCCGCCGTAAATGAATCCGCCAAAGCTTTAGCTGCGGCGGACACACAACTTCTTCCCGCGTCCCATGCACTTATGCCGCGCCTGCCGTAACCGGAGGCTTTAGTTGGAAAAAAAGCTTAAAATCAAGAGCGAAATCCTCGATAAACCCTCAATTGCGCGGGCTTTAACCCGTATTGCCCATGAAATCCTTGAGAAAAACAAAGGCGCAAACAACCTCATTATTGTGGGCATACGTTCGCGCGGAGACGTGCTTGCCTTGCGTATAGCCGATAAAATCAAAGAAATCGAAAATGTCAAAGTGCCTGTAGGCGCCGTTGATATCACTTTTTATCGCGACGATTACGACCGCGTCACAAAAGCCGAGGTAAAATCCACCGAACTACCCATGAACATAGACGGAAAGGACATAGTGCTTGTCGATGATGTCCTGTATACCGGCCGCTCCACGCGCGCAGCCATGGACGTTATCATAGAATTCGGCAGGCCAAAAACCATACAGCTTGCCGTCCTTATAGACCGTGGGCATAGGGAACTGCCCATCCAGGCAAACTACGTGGGGAAGAACGTGCCGACAAGCGGTGAAGAAATGATAGTTTTGAAACTACAGGAATCAGACGGTGAAGAAAAAGTTCTTCTCGCTGAAAGGGAGGCTTAGTATGGTGTTAAAACATTTAATAGCCCTGCAGGATGTTTCCCCCGAACAGATAACTGAAATACTCACCATGGCAAAAACTTTCAAGGAAGTGAACCAGCGCCAGGTAAAGAAGCTCCCGACCTTAAAAGGCAAAACCGTGGCGAACTTCTTCTTCGAGAATTCCACGAGGACCAAAACATCTTTTGAGATAGCCGCCAAAAGACTCTCAGCCGATGTATTAAACCTTGCGATATCAACCTCGTCTGTCGCCAAAGGCGAGACTTTAATAGATACGATACGCACCATAGAGGCCATGCAGATTGACATTGTTGTCATCAGGCACGGCGTGTCAGGCGTGCCGCATATGCTGACAAAGAAAATATCGTCGCATATTATAAATGCCGGAGACGGCATGCATGAGCATCCGACACAGGGGCTTCTTGACATGTTTACAATTATGGACAAGAAAAACAGGATAGAAGGCCTCACGGTGGCCCTTGTAGGCGACATAGCGCACTCGCGCGTCGCCCGTTCAAACATTTGGGGACTGAAAAAAATGGGCGCCAAGGTGCGCGTTGTCGGCCCTTCCACTTTGATACCGCGCGACATAGAAAAAATGGGCGTTGAAGTTTATCATGACCTTGAAAAAGGCATCAAAGGCGCAGATGTCGTGAATATACTCAGGATACAGCTTGAAAGAATGAAAAAACACCTTTTTCCCACCATCAGGGAATATGCCATGCTTTTCGGGGTAAATACCACAAAACTGAAAAGCGCCAAAAGCGACTGTCTTGTTATGCACCCGGGCCCCATGAACCGCGGTATTGAAATATCGCCGAATGTGGCGGATGGGCCGCAGTCGGTCATAGAAGAACAGGTAACAAACGGCGTGGCAGTCAGAATGGCTGTACTGTATCTTATGGGAGGAGGCAAAGCAAATGAAATTATTGATTAAAAACGGAACAATAGTGGACCCGGCAAATAAGAAGGATGAAAAAGCCGACATTCTCATAAACAACGGGAAGATAGAAAAGATCGCAAAGTCCATTACAGATAAGGACGCGGAAATTATTGACGCATCAAACATGCTCGTGCTGCCTGGATTTATTGACATGCACGTGCACTTCCGTGAACCGGGTTTTGAGTATAAAGAAACCATAGAATCAGGATCGCGGGCCGCGGCAAAAGGCGGATTTACAACTGTCGCGTGCATGCCAAACACGGACCCGCCCATAGACAATCAGGCCATGGTTGAATTCATAAACATGAAATCAAAACAGGTCGGACTGATAGACGTTAAGGCCATAGGAACCATTACAAAAGGGCGTGCCGGCATGGAATTGGCGCCAATAGGAGAGTTGTTCAAAGCCGGCGCAGTTGCAATATCCGATGACGGCAGCACGGTCATGAACGCCGAGATAGTAAGGCGGGCCCTGCAATATTGCAAAATGTTCGGCATAGCCCTGATAGAGCACTGCGAGGACGCGAACTTGGCCGGCGATAATACGGTAAACGAAGGATACTACGGCACCATGCTGGGGTTAAAAGGCATTCCTGCTTCGGCAGAGGAATCAATAGTGGCCCGCGATATCATGATAGCCAAAGATACCGGCGGAAAATTGCACCTGGCTCACCTTTCCACTTCGGGCTCGGTTGACCTTTTAAGGTGGGCAAAAAAACAGGGGATAAACGTAACCGCTGAAGTTACCCCGCATCATTTTTCCCTTGATGATTCAAGCCTCGTTAACTATGACACTAATTACAAAATGAACCCGCCTCTGCGTTCAAAAGAAGACGTAAAGGCCATGAAAAAGGCGCTGAAAGACGGGACCATAGACGTGATTGCGACCGACCACGCGCCGCATGCAGAGCTGGATAAGGATGTGGAGTGGACCCAGGCAGCCTACGGCATAATCGGTCTTGAAACGGCCTTTCCGCTTATTGTAACAGAACTCGTTAACCCCGGCGTGCTGACAATTTCCGAGGCAGTACAAAAAATAACAATAAACCCGGCAAGGATATTGAACATGGATAAAGGCACTTTAAGCGAAGGTTCTGATGCGGATATAGTCATTGCTGATATCAATAAAGAAGTTACTATTAGTGAGGGATTTTTTGGTTCACGCTCCTCCAACTCGCCTTTTATAGGCAAAACCTTAAAAGGCAGCATAGAAATGGTCTTTAAAGCAGGCAAACTGGTTTACGGGAATAAATGATTATAAGTTAACTAAAGGAGATTTAAAAATGAAAAAAGCGGTCCTAATGCTGGAAGACGGAACCTTTTTTGAGGGTGTTTCCGCCGGCCACGACGGGGAAACATACGGTGAGATAGTCTTTAATACATCGATGACCGGGTACCAGGAGATACTTACCGACCCTTCATATAGGGGGCAGATCGTAACTATGACCTACACCGAAATCGGCAATTACGGTATAAACGAGGATGATATTGAATCCGGCGAAGTACAGGTTGAAGGGTTTGTGATGAAAGAGGTAAGCAAGGTTAATTCCAACTGGCGCGCCGATGCGGGGCTTATTGATTACCTCAAAAAATATAAAATTGTAGCCATTGAAGGGATCGATACTAGGGCCTTAACCAGGCATATCAGGGATTTTGGAGCCATGAAGTCCGTGCTTTCCACCATAGACCACGATAGGAAATCATTGTTAAAAAAAGTAAAAGCGTCGCAGTCAATCAACGGCATTGACCTTGCGAAAGAAGTATCCACGGCAAAACCGTACAAATGGACGAAAAAGTTGAAGGAAGTAGGCATGCTGACCTGCGAACGGAAGTACGTTTGTGTGGGTAAAAACAGGAAAAAATACAGGGTAGTGGCATATGACTGCGGCATAAAACACAATATTTTAAGGATACTCGCGGATTTAAACTGCGATGTCACGGTGGTGCCCATCACGGCCACCGCCGAAGAAGTGCTGAAAATGAAGCCTGACGGTATATTCATATCAAACGGACCGGGAGACCCGTCCGCAGTCCCTTATATAGTCGGTGAAATAAAGAAACTGCTCGGGGTAAAGCCCATATTCGGGATATGTTTTGGCCATCAGCTCCTGGGCCAGGCGCTCGGGGGAAAAACATATAAATTAAAATTCGGGCACAGGGGCGCCAATCATCCTGTCATGGAAATGAGCACAAGGAAAATAGACATAACGGTCCAGAACCACGGCTACGCGGTCGACCCGAAATCATTTAAGAACTCAAAATACAAAGTGGAAATAACGCACATAAACCTGAACGACAGGACAGTCGAGGGCCTGGAAGTAAAAAAGCTGAAAGCTTTCTCTATCCAGCACCACCCGGAAGCCTCGGCAGGTCCGCACGACGCGAGGTATATATTTAATAAGTTCATAAGAAATATGGCGAAATAGGCCCGAGACATGAGGCAAATACACGAAGGAGAACCACATGCCAAAGCGTACAGATTTAAAAACAATACTGCTGATAGGCTCCGGTCCGATTGTTATAGGGCAGGCCTGTGAGTTTGATTATTCCGGAACACAGGCCTGCAAGGCTTTAAAGGAAGAAGGTTACAGGGTTGTGCTCATCAATTCCAACCCGGCAACCATCATGACAGACCCTGAATTCGCGGACGCGACTTATATAGAACCTTTGACCGTGGAAATGCTTGAAAAAATTGTGGCTAAAGAGCGGCCCGACGCCATACTGCCGACAGTAGGCGGACAGACAGCCTTGAATCTTGCCATGGAATTTGTGAAAGCCGGGCTTGATAAGAAGTATAAAGTGGAGTTAATTGGCGCGAATTTTAAGTCAATACAAAAGGCTGAAGACAGGCAGGAATTCAAGAAAGCAATGCAAAAAATCGGGCTTGATGTGCCTAAAAGCGAATATGTATGCAATATGAAACAGGCGCTCGCCACTGCCAAAAGGATCAAGTTCCCTATAATAATAAGACCGGCCTTTACATTGGGCGGTACTGGCGGTGGTATCGCATACAACAAATCGGAATATGTTGAAAAAGTATCGCGGGGTCTTAAAGATTCGCCAATATCAAAAGTCCTGCTCGAAGAGTCGGTCCTGGGATGGAAAGAATATGAACTCGAGGTAATGCGGGATTTAAAAGACAACGTGGTTATCATATGTTCAATAGAGAACTTTGACCCAATGGGCGTGCATACGGGCGATTCGATCACGGTGGCGCCGGCCCAAACGCTCACTGACAAGGAATACCAGATCATGAGGGACGCAGCCATCGCTATTATGAGGGAAATAGGCGTGGATACGGGCGGTTCAAACGTGCAGTTTGCCATAAACCCGAAAAATGGCCGCATGATAGTAATAGAAATGAACCCGCGTGTATCGCGCTCATCGGCGCTCGCTTCAAAAGCAACTGGGTTTCCCATCGCCAAGATAGCGGCAAAGCTTGCTGTAGGTTATACTCTGGACGAGATACCAAACGATATAACAAAATACACTCCCGCCTCATTTGAACCCGCGCTTGACTATGTTGTTGTTAAAGTCCCGCGTTTTACATTTGAAAAGTTCAAGGAAGCCAAAGACGAGCTCGGCGTACAGATGAAATCAGTCGGCGAAGTTATGGCTATAGGCAGGACATTCAAGGAATCCATGCAAAAAGCCCTTCGGTCCATGGAAATGGGCAGGGCAGGATGGGGTGCTGACGGCAAGGATCCGGACCTTAAAACCATAACAAAAGAACAGATCATAAAAAAACTGACCGTGCCGAATTCACAGCGGATATATTTTTTAAAGTACGCCATGCAAAAAGGCATGTCAGACAAAGAAATATTTGATTTAACAAAGATAGATCCGTGGTTCCTGTATAATATGCGGGAGATCCTTGATTTTGAAAATGAACTGAAAAAGACAGCCGCAAAAAAGAAAAAATTAACGCACGCGAACGCGTATGCGTTCAAAGATATGCTTTACAAAGCCAAACAGCACGGTTTTTCGGACATCCAGCTGGGAAAAATATTTAAAATGACCGAGGACCAGTTCAGGAACCTGCGCTTGTCGCTGAAGATAAAGCCGGTTTACAAGATGGTGGATACCTGCGCGAGCGAGTTTAAAACATACACGCCTTATATGTACTCCACCTACGACCAGGAAAACGAGAATCCCGTGTCAAAAAAGAAAAAAGCTGTTATCTTGGGCGGCGGCCCCAACAGGATAGGGCAGGGTATAGAGTTTGACTACTGCTGCGTGCACAGTGTTTACGCGCTGCGCGAGGAAGGTTATGAAGTGTCCATGGTCAATTGCAATCCTGAGACGGTTTCCACGGACTATGATACTTCGGATAAGCTCTACTTTGAGCCGTTGACCATGGAAGACGTCATGTCAATTGCCGATGAAGAGGGTAAAGACACGGGGTTTATAGCCCAGTTCGGCGGACAGACGCCTCTAAAGCTTGCAATGCCGCTTTATAACAAGAAAGTAAAGATACTAGGAACTTCGCCTGTGTCCATCGACATAGCCGAAGACCGCAAGAAATTCGACAAGATACTTACCAAGCTTGATATAAACAGGCCGGAAAATGGCACTGCTTATTCGCTCAAGGAAGCCTGGGTAATAATACGCAGGATAGGCTATCCTGCGCTTGTCAGGCCGTCGTATGTCCTGGGCGGCAGGGCAATGGAAATAGTTTATGACGACGAAACCTTTGAAAAATTCGCCAAGGAAGCTTTCATAGTATCGGAGGAGCATCCGGTTCTTATAGACAAGTTCCTGGAAGACGCTTTGGAAGTTGACGTAGACTGCGTATGCGACGGACATGAAGCCGTTATATGCGGCATCATGGAACATATAGAAGAAGCGGGAATACATTCCGGTGATTCAGCCTGCGTGCTTCCGGCTATTACTTTAAGGCAGGATACAATAAACAAAATACGGGAATATACCCACCGGATGGCCATAGAACTGAAAGTAAAAGGGCTCATGAATGTGCAGTATGCGGTGCGTAACGACCAGGTTTACGTGCTTGAAGTAAACCCGCGCGCGTCGCGCACCATACCTTTCGTATCCAAGGCAACCGGCATACCATGGGCAAAGATCGCCACTAAAATAATGACGGGCAATACCATAAAACAACTTAAGGTAAGGGAAAATCTCGACCTGCCGTATATAGCGGTCAAGGAATCCGTGTTTCCTTTCAATAAATTTCTTGGAACAGATACGGTGCTGGGGCCTGAGATGAAGTCCACCGGCGAAGTGATGGGCATAGATGAGGACTTTGGAAGGGCGTATTACAAGGCCCAAATAGCTGCCGGACAGAAGCTGCCGCTTGCGGGAAAAGTTTTTGTAAGCGTGAAAAACAGGGACAAACGTGATATAGTTTTTGTCGTTAAAAAGCTTGAAGACCTGGGTTTTGCAATTGTTGCCACTGAAGGCACAGCAAACGCGTTAAGGCGTTTCGGAATTAAAGTGGAGAAAGTAAAAAAGGCCCTTGAAAAAGCGCCGACCATACTTGACCTTATTAAAAGCGGAAAAGTTGACCTTATCATCAATACGCCGGTAGGAAAGGGTCCGAAAAGCGATGACTATAAAATAAGGACACTGGCAATTTCAGCCGGCGTGCCATACACAACAACCATGTCGGGCGCGCAGGCAGTGGTAGCCGCGATAGAAGCGGTCATTAAAAAAGGGCTGGATGTGAAGTCGCTGCAGGAGTACTATAAAGGCTGATTGGCCACCGCTGCGGGTGGCCGAATGATCCTTCGACATGCTCAGGACTTTGTATTCGGCCACTACAGGTCAAGGGCTTGAGAGAGTAGAAACCAGATAGTAGAAGTGAGAAAACATGAAAGCAGTGTAGTGGCGGCATATTATGCCGCCACCTGCGGGATTTGATGCTGCGCAGGGAACGCATATATGGGTTCTGCCTGGATTGAATCGAAATAATGAGGTTAAAATGCGTATTAAATCAAAGATTGTCTCAAACACAAAGATAGGTTCTGATCTATGGCGGCTAAAACTGGACGCCGGTAAAAGTATCAAAGCCAGGCCGGGCCAGTTCATAAACTTACTCATATCAGAGTCATACCAGCCGCTGCTGCGCAGGCCGTTTTCAATCTATGACGCGTACGGCAAATATGTTGAGATCGTATATAAGGTTATAGGCTGCGGGACGCGCCTGCTGTCTGAAAAGAAAAAGGGCGATGTATTGGATTTCATGGGCCCATTGGGAAATTCATACCTTGACCACATGACCGGTTCCAAATCCCCAATAGTACTAATCGGCGGGGGAACAGGCGCGGCATCCGTATTCTTCCTTGCCAAATACCTTAAATCAAAGAAAATAAAATTCACATTCATACAGGGCGCAAAGTGCAGGGACCAGATGGTTGCCCGCGCGGAATTTAAGAAACTCGGCTGCGCGTTCGCGACTGATGACGGTTCTATGGGTAATAAAGGTTTTGCCAGTGATGTTTTAAAGGATGTCTTAAAAGATGATTCAATTATATTTACCTGCGGTCCAAAGCCTATGTTTAAGGCCATAAAGGCTGTTGCTGACACAAAGAACTTCGTAAAAGTGTTTGCTTCTTTTGAAGAATACATGGGCTGCGGCATAGGGGCATGCGTTTCATGCGTACTGGAAATAAAAACCGGAGATACCACGGAATATAAAAGGGTATGCAAAGACGGGACAATATTTGACCTGAATGATGTGGAGTTTTAGGACGGGTTTTATAACAAAGACTTCAAACTAAAGGATGACATGCATTGACAAAAAAAAGGTTTGCCTTGATTTTTTCGCTGGTATTGCTTGCGGGTGCCGCAGTTTCCTGCGTCACCCTTTCCGAGAACTGGTTTTTATACCCTGAGAGTTATTCCGATCTGCCCGTGCAGAACACCGGGGTGATAAAGGGCGAAGAAGTTACCTGCACGGCCAAAGACGGGACGACACTTTCGGGTATTTTGCTGACATACCCGGGGGCGCAGGACTATCTCCTGTATTTTTACGGGAATATGTCGAGCATAAAAGAATCCGCGAAAAGGCTGTATTTTCTCGCGGCTGAGTACAAATTCAACGTGGTATGTTTCGACTACCGCGGTTACGGCAAAAGCGCGGGCAAAGCAGACTTTGACAACCTCGCAGCCGACGGACTGGTAATTTATGACTTTGTAAAGCAGACTTATTGTAAAGACAAGTGCGATATTTACATGTATACGCAGTCTGTCGGGACGGTTCCGGGCACATGGCTGGGCGCGAACAGGGATTTTAGTGCCATAGTGATGGAGGCCCCGTTCACCGACGCCAAAGAAGCAGTATCCCACATGACCGACGGCCTGATATGGCCGTTTAAGGACATAATAAAGCTCAAAGCCGACGATAAAATGATAGCTAAAAAGAACCAGCCGATAAACAACATAAGGAAATTCAAGGCGCCTCTCATGATAATTCACGGCGAGAACGACAACTGTTTTCCCATAAGCCAAGGCCAGCACATGTACGACGCCGCAGGCTCCCACACAAAATTTTTCTGCCGCTTAAGGGACACAAGCCACGCGGATGTGAATATATACGAAGGCGTGGCGTTTAACCAGATGAAGGAATTTTTGAAGAAATATAAGAAGTAGAGCGGCGGCTCTACGTCCGCATTTAAACCGGTCTTTATGCCCGTGTAGTCGCGGGCCTACGTCCCATCGGCCCGCGCCTACATAAGGAATTGATAACACGCCAAATACGGAAGGGCAACCCCGCACGGCATTCTAAGGTAATCTTTTACTTGATATTCGTAATATTTTACGATATACTGGTTTTAAGAAGAAACCCAAGGAGGTCTTACCATGGCCGGCACGATCACGGTTACGCTTAAAATCGACAGGCACAAGAAAAAAGCCTTTTACGATTTCTGTCACGAACAGGGGCTTATGGTCAATAAATTCTTCGAAAAAGCCGTTGAGAACGAGATCGAAAGGCAGTTGTTAAAGGAAAGCGGCGATGTTTTTGCCAACTACGGCAAAAGGAAAAAAAGCGCCGTTGATTTTGACAAGGTTATCAAAGAATTAAAGCTAAAGGAAAAGTAATGAGGCTTGTCATGATGTTGGTTGAGTTCCTGAAGAAGTTCCTGCTGCTTGCGCCAAAAGAACAGTTGATAATAAATCATATGCGCGCGGATATGGGCCGCAAAAGGGAGTTTGAAAGGCGGGAAGGTTTTATCCCGGTCCCGTCGGCAAACCTCCAGGGCGCAAGGGGCTTCGTTTACGAGCCTTCCATGGATATAAGGCTGAAAAAATTGAGGCGTACAGGGCCGTATTTCAGGATTTGGTTTACCGTGGAGAAGAACGGGGATATTTACTTTGTGGATTTTGTAAAATTAAATTAAATTTGATCATGTTGGGGGAGCCTTTGAAACTATTTTTAAAAATTACTTTTGTTTTTTCTTGTCTCGCCATACTGATTTCATCATGTATCAGTCCGTCAGATAAGTATTTGTATGACGGATTATCC
Source organism: uncultured bacterium (assembly GCA_937889595.1). Lineage (GTDB taxonomy): Bacteria > Oederibacteriota > PGYV01 > PGYV01 > Palsa-1178 > PALSA-1178. Next base: position 9,942 of record CALAOR010000056.1, on the reverse strand, counting down.
AGGATTCAATCCGCTGATTACAGGGAAGCTGTCATAGATTTTAATAAATCGATTGAACTGAACCCTTTGAATACTAACGCCTATATTAACCGTGGTGTGGCCAAATTTTTACTTGGTGATTACGAGGGGTCGATTCAGGATAATTCAAAAGTCATCGAATTCAACCCTAAAGATGCGGAAGCATATAGCAACAGGGGTATAGACAAGGTGGCTTTGGCTGATTATAATGGGGGCATACAGGATTGTACAAAAGCGATTGAAATTGATCCCAAAAAAATCTCTGCCTATAACACACGAGGGGGGGCCAGAACGGCGTCAGGTGATTTGACTGGGGCGATTTCCGATTATAATAAAGCGATTGAAATTGATCCTAAAATTGCTTTTTCATACAGTAATCGTGCCGACGTGAATAATAAACTTGGAAATTATATAAAAGCCATCGAAGATTGTAAAAAAGCGTTATTATTGGATCCACGGTGCGCAGGCGCGTTTTGCACGCGAGGTGAGGTGGAAAACAATCTGACAGAATACTACGCTGCTATTTCGGATTTTTGTAAAGCATTAGAGATAGATCCGGCCTATGGGGATGCATATTTTGGGCGTGGCAATGCCAAACTTAAATTGGGGAACAAAGATGGAGCTGCTGAAGATTTAAAGAAAGCCAGAAATTTGAAAAGAAATAAGGCATTTGGTCAGATTGAGATAATAAATACCAAATAGTGGGATTATTTGATGCTTTGTATATATAAATTGTTTTTATCTTATCTTTTTGATTCAATTATGTTATTATATCCCCAATGAAAACAAACAACAAGATCAATACCAAAGTCAATATAGGCAGCCTGGAACTTAAAAACCCTGTCATGACAGCGTCCGGAACCTTCGGTTACGGTCTTGAGTTTGAAGAATACATGGACTTAAATTCCATAGGAGCCATCATAGTTAAAGGTCTTGCCATCAAGCCGGTTAAAGGGAACAAGACCCCCCGTCTGGTCGAAACGACCGCGGGTATAATAAACGCCATCGGCCTGCAAAACATCGGGGTTGACGCCTTTTTAAAGGATAAACTCCCCAAACTTAAAAAGTACAAAACACCAATAATTGCCAATATTTATGGGACTTCTGTTGAGGAATACATCGAAGTTGCCCATATGCTTGAGGGCACTGATGTGGCCGCTGTTGAGGTCAATATATCTTGCCCTAATGTCAAAAAGGGAGGGTTGGCTTTTGCCGCTGACCGGGTGGCTATCAAGGGGATTTTGGACGGGGTGAAGAGGGTATATAAGAAACCTGTTATCATGAAGCTTTCTCCCAATGTGGGGCCTCTGGAAGAGCTTGCCAGGTTTTGCGAGGACAGCGGGGCCGACTCTTTGTCGCTTATCAATACGCTTGTCGGAATGAAGATAGATATTGAAAAGAAAAAGCCTTGTATCGCCAATATTTACGGCGGTCTTTCCGGCCCGGCTATCAAGCCTGTGGCCCTGGCTTTTGTGCATAAGGTTTCCAAAGCCGTGAAGATACCTCTCATAGGTATCGGCGGCATAATGAACTGGTGCGATGCCGTGGAATTCATGATGGCGGGAGCAACGGCTGTTGAGATAGGCACGGCAAATTTCCGCGAACCGGACGCTTCTGAAAAGACAGCAAAAGGGATCGTTGGTTATATGAAAAAAAACAATATAAAAGACATAAAAACAATAATAGGAAGTTTAAACTGCTGACATGAAAAAATACATTGTTTCGCTGTTCATCGTGTTTTTAACCCCGTTTATTCTTATGTGCGAAACATATGTCATGCTTGACACAAATACCGTCAAAGAGGGCGGCATAATAAAAATAAGCCTGCGCAGCAACGAACCTTTGAAAGCGACAAATATTGAATTCATGGGCAACACATACCAGGCTTTTTATAAAAAATTTGACATACACGACACTGAATATGTATGCGCAGCGGTGATACCCGTGCCGCTTGGGACCAAAGGAACAAAGAAATTAACCATCAAATACCTGCTTAAGGACGATACTGAAGGAGTAAAAGACGAGAAGATAAGGGTAAAACAGGTCAAGGGCAGGGAAACCACAATTAACACGGGGATGATCAATGATACATTTAACGCTAAAATGTCAAAGGAAAGCACGATAATTAAATCCATTCAGGATCCGATAACGCCGGTCAAATATGATTTTCCATTTATGAAGCCTGTCGAAGGGATTACAACCGGGAATTTCGGCGATCAAAGGGTGTATGATAACGGAAAAGCCGCCTGGCGCCACAAGGGTTGGGATATTGCTGCGAAAAAAGGGACGCCCATCCGCGCCGCAAGCAGCGGGAACGTGGTCTCGGCAGCCTCGACACAAAGCTGCGGTAATATAGTGATAATAGACCACGGCGCGGGTATTTATTCCATGTATTATCACATGCAGAAGGTTTATGTAAAAAAGGATACGCTTGTTTCAAAAGGGGATATAATAGGAACAGTAGGCGCCACGGGCATCGCAACGGGCCCGCACCTGCACTGGCAGATGAACGTGTATAAAATACCGGTGAACCCGGCGGAGTTCCTGACTGCGTTTTAAATAAAGAATAATGCAGGTTTAATTACTGATTACTCGACTTTGGCAAATTCACTCTGTGGTACTAAAAACTTGACAAAATAATGGGGGGGGGTATACTTATGGATAGAAATGACATAAAGGAGGGAAAATGAAAAAAATCGTTATAATATTTATGATATTACTTATTTTTATGGTTGCATGTTCTAAAAAGCACATTCCAGTAGCTCCTGACGAATCAATTAATACCCCCACGCTTACTCCACTATCAGCCGCACAGATAACGCAGACAGCCGCCGCGCTCCAGACCGCAGGGATCGGAGCCCAACAAACAGCAACAGCACAAGACCAACAAACAGCAGCGGCAACGGCAACGGCAACCGCAGCAGCAATAGTTGCAACGCAAACCGCAGCAGCAATAGTTGCAACGCAAACCGCAGTAGCAATAGTTGCAACGCAAACCGCAGTAGCAACGATTCCTTATACGAACCTTGCTTCTGTACCTGGCGGAACATATACTCAGACTGATGGAACAAGCAGTTTCAGTCACACAATTTCAACTTTTAAAATGGGAAAGTATCAGGTAACGTATGACTTGTGGTACACGGTATATCAGTGGGCAATTGCCAACGGCTATAGTTTTGCTAATGCTGGCGCAGAAGGCACTAACGGAATAGTGGGTGCTGCGCCTACTACTGCAAAATATCAACCTGTAACGTACATAAACTGGCGGGATTCAATTGTGTGGTGTAACGCATACAGCCAGAAAACAGGGTTGTCGCCTGTATATTGTTCGGACGCAGCCTTTACTACGCCAATTAAAAGTTCTGCAGACGGGTCGTATGGAAGCAGTATAAATACAACAACAGGGGGTTTTGATAATCCGTATGTGAACTGGAATACAAATGGTTTCAGACTACCGACAGAAGGTGAATGGCAGTATGCCGCAAGCTATATAGACGGGTCAAGCTGGACACCGTATAACTATGCCAGCGGCGCGACAGCGGCCTATACCAATGCAACAGCAACCGGGCTTGTAGCGTGGTATAGTGGTGTCTATAGTTCAAATTGTACCGGTACGCAGGCAGTAGGCGGTAAAATAGCAAATGCGCTTGGTATCTATGATATGTCGGGCAATGTAGAGGAATGGTGTTGGGATTGGTGGGGAAATTATCCCGGTACATCTACAGACTATAGAGGATCTGGGAGCGGCGTCGGCCGCGTGGATCGGGGCGGCAGCTGTTACCCTTCCGATAGCTACCTGCAGGTGGGCAGCCGCAGCAGTTACAGCCCGTATAATCGCTACTGGGGCGATGGTTTACGTCTTGCTAGGACGTATTAACATTTTGGATTTTTATTCAGTTTTGCTGGAGGGAGAATAGTATATAATTATATGAGTGGTGCTCCACCTTTTTTACATTTTGGAATTTTTTTTTGTGAGTTCGTTTGTGTGTTTATTTTGCTCTGCGTGGCTGCCAAAGGCAAAATCCGCAGGGCATTTTTTTTAATTCAAAATGACATAACAAGGATTAGGATTGCTGGATTTTATCTGTTCAGGCAAATTTGCCAAAGTTGAGTAATTAAACATTAGAACATTACCAAAAATAGAAGGATTTACGGCGGTCTCTTTTTGTCCTGATTTAATTAGTCATTGATAATTGGTGTTTTGTTTTGGTTTAAAAGGCCGATGCCATCGACGAATTAATTGCCGCCGACACCATTTCCCGCTCGCTGTCGCGGAGTTCCGGGTAAAAATACTTCTCCCAACGTTTAACCCTGGCAGGGGATATGACCGCGGAATATACCAGAAATTTCGGTTCATGCGGGTCCTTGATAAGCCTCATGCCCGCTTCCTTCAAAGCACGGTCGCCTTTCTTGTTGTTGCAGGTATGGCAGGCTGTGACTACATTGTACCAGTTGGTCTTGCCGAGTTTCGAACTGGGAATTATGTGGTCTATGGTCGGTTTGGGGACATGCTTGCCGCAATACTGACAGGTATAATTATCCCTCATAAATACGGCTCTTTTTGAGAATTTAGGCGCTATGTAGGGCTTTCTAATATAGTAGAGTATTTGTATAACAGAAGGAAGCTTAACCTGGGCCCTGACTGTCCGCATGTAAGAATTGCCTTCTTCTATTGAATGAGCCTTTTTAGAAAACAGCAATTTTAAGGCCCGTCTTGCGGGCACTACGGTTAAAGGCTCAAATGTGGTGTTTAAAAGCAGCACGCTTTGGTCTGAATCCATGGTATTTCTCCTTAGATACAGGAATTGATTCATTTTATATAATAATCAATGATAAATCAAGGAAAAAAACAGGAAAAAAAACAGTTTTTCAATAAAGCAGAATGATGTGTGACGAATGCTGAGTAGATATTGATATCCTGTCCCGCGCGTTCCACGCTATGAACTTCCCGGCCTGACCAAACGTCTAATAAGTGAAAAATAAATGAAAATAAATGCTTTTAAAGTTTGCATATTTTAAGCCTTATGCTATAATCAAATCTGTTTTTTACAAAATTTCAGGAGGTTAGCTTATATTTATGAGGAAAATACTGCTTTTTACATTAATATTTACAGTCTTATCAGTGTTTGCGCTTTTTGCTGCTGAAGTGACGGCTCCGGAGGATCTTATAGACAATATTAAGATCGTTGGGAATTCAAGCGTTCAGGCCAAGGAAATAAACGACCAGCTGACGTACGGGGTTGGCATGGTCTTTTCGAGATATAAAACCCGCGAAGATATCAGGAACCTCTACAAAACCGGTAAGTTTGACGATATCAAAATGTACATGGAAAAGACCGGGGATAAAAACACACTGGTTGTGGAAGTCAGGGAAAAACTCCAGATTGGGAAAGTTATTATAAAGGGGAACAAGGAAGTCGGGGACGGGGACATAAAGGGCAAGCTTGAGGACGAAGAAAAGCTGGGCATTAAGATCAAGGACGGCGAATACCTGGATGAATATAAACTGAAGAAAGCGATAAGTAATATTGAAGCCATGTACAAGGAACGCAATTTTTATTACGCAACAGTCTCATACGCCATAAGTGTAGTTGAAAATGAAAAGGACGGCAAGAAAGTAAAAACCATGAATGTTGAACTTAACGTTGATGAAGGAGGCAAGCTGAAAGTAAATGCCATCACAGCTTCCGGCAATAATGTTTTTTCCGCCGATAAAATAAAGGGCACCATTAAAACAAAGGAAGAAGGCTGGTTTCAGTCCGGAACTTTCAACGATGATCAGCTGATAGAGGATTTAAAAGCTGTTTTAAACAGCTATTATCAGGAAGGTTATGTAAAGGCGAAGATAAACGGCTTTACTGACGGGGAGCTTGACATTAACAGGAAAGAAATAATAACCAAAGACGTAAAAATCGACAGGGAAAAGAAAACGATCACCATAAATATCCCGATCGAAGAAGGCATAAGGTATAAGGTCAAGGCCCTCGAGATCACCGGAAGTGCGATATTTACAAACGCTGATTTTATGGAAAAGATGGTTACGGTACCGGATAAGTTTTACGACAAGGTCCAGTTTGAAAGGGACCTCGCGGTCGTCCGTTCAATGTACGCGGAAAAGGGGCATATATTCGCCCAGCTGAAAGATGTTTACGTTTATGACGATGACACCGGCGCGGTTAAAATAAACGTTGCAGTCACTGATGGACCGGTGGCATATATCAATAAAATAAAGGTGCGCGGTAATTATGTCACAAAAGACAAGGTGATACTCAGGGAACTCACCCTCGCCGAGGGCGAGCCTTTTGACTCGAACAAGATAAAAAAATCCCAGGAAGCTGTATACAATTTAGGCTTCTTTGACAACGTGGTAATCGACACGGAACAGGTTGACATAGACAAGCTCAACTTAATATTTGAAGTCGAAGAAAGAAAGACGGGCAATGTGGGTCTGGGCGCGGGTTATTCGACCGTGGAAGGCCTCGTAGGATATGTGCAGCTTTCACAATCCAACCTTTTTGGCGAAGGCAAGCTTTTCTCGGCTGACGTCCAGTACGGCAGCGAGAAAAAAAGCTGGCAGTTATCCTATAAGGATCCGTGGCTGCTTGACACACCCACTTCGATGGGCGTTGATGTATGGAACACCTATCAGAATAGCACCTATAACAACCAGGGGTATGACCTGGATACATACGGTTTTGACATAACGACCGGCAGAAAGCTGGACAGTACGCAGAGAGCGTTTATAACATACAGGTACCAGGATGACAAATACTCAAACGTAGATGCCCAACTGGCGTCACTTATTCCGTTGGACCGCAGGCACCAGCAGGTATCTTCAATTTCGCCGGCTTATACATTTGACACCCGCGACGATGTATTTGACCCGAGCAGGGGTGTGTATGTTAACGCCGCGCTGCAGTTTGGCGGCGGCTGGCTAGGCGGCGATTATAACTACATAAAAGAGTCGGTTGATTTCAGGTATTTTGTGCCAAGCATCTGGAGGTTTGTGTTTGCTGTGCGCATGCTGGCGGGTAATGGCGTGGGTTACCATTACACATACGGTAATTCGGATATGCCGCTGACGGAAAAGTTTTACTGCGGAGGAACAGACACTGTGCGCGGATATGAGGAAAGGGCTTTAGGGCCGAACAACGGCCTTACAGGCGGTAATTCCACTTTTGTGACAAACATTGAGTATAAATTAAGGGTTGTTGAGAGGGTACTGACACTGGCGGCTTTTTATGACGCAGGAAACGCCTGGGATAACTTCAAAAACGTGAATTGGTCCGACCCGAAACTCTACTCGAGCGTTGGCGCCGGGGTGCGTCTTACCATACCCGGAACAGTCATGCTTATCAGGCTTGACTACGGCTACGGGCTTGACGCTGAAAAAAGGACGCCGGGCGGGAAAATACACTTTAACATCGGCAATATATTTTAAAACACGGGAGTAATTTAAAATAAAAAGAGGAGGATTCAAAATGAAAAAATTCGTATTTTTACTGGCTGGTATGTTGTTGCTTGTTTTTTCCGCAAGTTCTTTTGCTTTAAGCGTGGGGTATGTGGATATTGAAAAAGTGTTTTCACAGTACAAGGGGACAACTGAAGCAAAAGATAAACTGCAAAAAGAAGTGGAAAAAGAGCAGAAAAATGTGGAAAAAGAGAAGGATGCTATATTAAAAGCAAAAGCTGACCTTGACAAAAAGAAATCCATACTTGACAAGGCCAAAGTTGACGAACAGGAAAAGGCTCTCCAGGATAAAGCCGAGAAACTCCAGGCAAAAGCCCTCGAGATACAGCAGAAACTGATGTCCCAGGAAAAGGATCTTACCGCAAACATTGTCGAAGAGATCAGGGCCATAGTGCAGAAGATAGCAAAGGAAAAGAATTTTGATTATGTTTTTGAAAAAAATACTGTTTTATTCGGAGGCGAGGACATAACGTATCTCGTTATTAAAAAGATGCAAGAATAAAAATTGCGGCCATAAGTTAATGAACATAACGCTGCAGGAGATAGCGGGACTCACAGGCGGAGAGATAAAAGGAAATGCCGGACTTACAGTGTCCGGCATTTCCGACCTTAAGGGCGCGAAAGAAACGGACGTGAGTTTCATCCTTTCCACGAAGTTTTTGAAAAACGCGCAGGAATGCCCGGCAAAAGTCATTATTTCCGATACGCTTGATTCCATAGAGGGAAAGACGGTCATAAAGGTTAAAAATGCCAAAGCTGCGTACGCGAAAGTAATATCTGTTTTTTATCCCGCAAGAAAAGCCGAGAGTTATATATCCCCTCATGCGTCAATATCTCCCGGGTCGAAAATCGGCAGGGATGTTTTTATCGATGATTTTGCCGCCATAAAAAATGGCTGCGTCATAAGCGACGGCGCGTACATAGGAGCAGGGGTTGTCATAAGCGAGGATTGTTCCATAGGCGCATTGACGCAGATCAATCCGAATGTAACCATCTACCTGGGTACCCGGATAGGTTCAAACTGCATAATACACTCAGGCACGGTAATAGGAGCGGACGGTTTTGGTTTTGTGGAAGATGAAGGCGGGCTGCTTAAAGTGCCGCAGGTAGGCAGGGTTATCATAGGCAACAATGTGGAAATTGGGGCAAACTGCTGCGTTGACAGGGCGTCTTTTGGCGCCACGCTTATAGGAAATAACGTAAAGATAGACAATCTCGTGCATATAGCGCACAATGTCGAAATAGGCGAAGGAACCATAATAATAGCCCAGACAGGCATATCGGGCTCGACAAAACTCGGCAAGTACTGCGTAATAGGCGGACAGGTCGGGATAGTCGACCATGTGACCATCGGTGACGGCGCAAAAATAGGCTCGCAATCAGGGATACCTTCTGATGTCGAACCGGGCGCCATGTTAACCGGCACTCCGGCCAGGCCGGTCATTAAGATGCGGAAAGCAGAGGTATATATGATGAAACTTGAAGACCTGTTTAAGAGGGTAAAAGTGCTGGAAGCGGATAAAAAATCCTAAAAATGAAACAGATTACATTGAAAAAGGCCGCGGAAATATCCGGGCCCGGCCTTCACAAAGGAAAAATAAACAGGGTCATGATATCCCCGGCAGATGCTGATGCCGGCCTTTTAATTAGAAATGCCGGCTGTGAATATGTCCTAAATCCCGGGCTTGTGGCGGATACAAAACGCGGCACCACCATAAAATATAAAAAAAGCGTCCTGCACACGGTGGAACATATGGTTTCAGCCATCCGCGGGCTTGGGATAGACAACGCTGTCATAACTGTGGAAGGCGATGAACCGCCGGCCGCAGACGGCAGTTCTTATCCGTATGTACTTGCGTTAAGAAAAGCGGGTTTAAAAAAGCTCTTAAAAGACAAGAAGTTTATCAGCATTAGAGAACCCGTGCTCGTTGAAGATTCAGGCAGGTACCTTGCGGTATTGCCGTTTAAGGGGTTAAAAATAAGTTATTTTTCGGATTTTTCCGCACACGGAATTCCTCCGTCGGATGTGACGGAAGAAATCACCCCTGTGGCATATGAAAAAATGATTTCCAAAGCAAGAACATTCGGGTTTAAGTCCGAGATTGGCTGGCTCATAAAGGCAGGGCTCATTAAGGGCGCCAGCCTTGATAACGCAATATTGATGGATAAAGGCAGGCCGGTTAAGGGAACACTGAGGTATTTAGATGAGCTTGCCAGGCATAAAGTTCTTGATATAGCCGGAGATTTCGGCATGCTCGGCGCCAACCTGAACATGCATATTATTGCGGTAAAAACAGGGCATAAACATAATGTGGAAATGGCGAAAAAGATTTGGACGCAAAGCGGATACGGATAAAGGTTGCGTATACACTGGCGCGTATTTTAAAATCTACGCCGAGAAAACCGGCATAAGATATTCTAACACCGCACAAAACGCGGTGTAAGAATATCTA
>CALAOR010000055.1 GCA_937889595.1 uncultured bacterium | reverse complement strand
CAGACGGCAACGCAGACGGCAACGCAGACGGCAACGCAGACGGCAACGCAGACGGCAACGCAGACGGTTACGCAGACGGTTACGCAGACGGTTACGGATACAGCAACGTCAACATCGACGGTAACTCAGACTATAACATTGACTGTAACACCTACATACACACCTACCAGTACTCTGACTTCCACATTCACCATAACGCAAACTAATACACCGACTTATTCTGTCACTATGACTGTTACAACCACCATAACTCAAACAATAACTGAAACCATTACACCGACGCTAACGGAAACCGCAACGACTACTGGAACCAATACTATAACGCCGTCCGTCACCCTGACTATTACCCAGACAGCAACCCCGACCCTGACCCTGACGCATACTTTAACAAGTACTGTTACATTGACAGCAACGCCGTCGGCCACGCCATCTGTAACGGAAACAGCGACACAAACATATTCTCCGACTTTCACAATAACTACAACCGGAACACAGACTATAACGCCGACTTATACGGGAAGCATGACTGCCTCGGTGACACCTACCGGCACATACACAGGAACACCGACTTTCACGCAAACGGGAAGCCGTACTCAGACATTTACCATAACGTGCACTCATACTGTATCCCCGACCTATACAAGGACAGGAACCCGCACGCCGACATTTACCATAACACGGACATATACGAGGACTCCGACATATACAAGGACGCCTACCTTTACAAGAACAGGAACCCGCACACAGACATTTACCGTAACAAAGACATATACGAGGACGCCCGTGAATACCGGCACATTTACAGCCACGCCTACAAACAGCCCCACATGGAGCGTGTCGCCGACGGCCAGTATGACTCCCACAAATACGGCATCAGGGACCATAACCATGACTGCTACCATATCACCGACGCGTACGGCTACAGCAACACCCACAGGTTCGAGAACAACCACCTTTACAGCATCTCCGACACGAACGCGCACACCTACCAGAACACCTACCTATACAAGGACGAGGACATTTACAATATCGCCCACGCGGACGAGGACGTCGACTATAACACCGACATTTACAAGAACACAGTCGTTCACAGTTTCCCCGACTTTAACGCGGACGCCGACACAAACTACGTCATTTACTCCTACGCCGACAAATACAACCAGCGGTATGATGATGGCGGGACTTAATTACAAAGGGACACCGACGCCGACACAAGTGTATTCGGCCGCCGCCGAAAACGGGCTGAATTATGATACGGCATATAACTATCCAAATCCTTTCAGCGATAAAACAACTATAAGGTTTAATATGGATGAAATATCGGAAGTGAGTGTAAGGATATATGACTCAAACGGAAGCCTTGTTTGGAACAGGAATATTTCAGCCGGTAATATTAGTTATGGTACGAATAATATCAGTTGGGATGGCGCGAATGATTCCGGGATTCCTGCGTCTAATGGAGTATATATAATGGAAATAAAAACGGAAAAAGCAAGCGTCCGGAAAAAGATTGCGATAATAAGGTAATTTTTTTTAAACGTGGATTAGAAATGACAAATACCGTAAATCCCATGGGGAAATATAACACGTTTTCAGGCCTGATCAATATTGGTTTTAATTTATTGTTTGGGGCGCCGACTTTAATGATAACAATTATTTTCGCTTATGAGCCAATGATTGCGTCTGTTTTGTTTGTCCTGTTTTTTGTTATGGGTTCCCTTGGTTTGGACATTGCGCCTGCACCTGCTCCCCCGGCACCTGACCCTGTAAAATCGGCGTTACCCTGAACGGGGCGGACAAGTCTATAATGTACAACTATGACCTCGAAAACAGGTAAAAGACAAGACGCGATACCTCAAACGGCAATGAGGTCAAAGGCTCGAGATAGTAGAAAGTAGATAGAACAGGAACGTTCCGGCCTAATGATACTTCGATAAACTTCCTTCGACAAGCTCAGGGCAGGCAGGATCCCGTATCCGGCCGCTGAAATTCTGTTTTTTATAAATCCTGTCAAATAAGCAATCTGGAAAAAACCTATTCTGCTTAAAATATCACATTGTGCAAATTAAAGCATGTGGATATGTGGATAAAAGGAGTTTAGTTAATTTAAAACAGTAATAAACAGCTTATTGTCTTTTAATCAAGTAAAAAACATGAAAAACTTGAATATCGATATTTTTCAAACAATGCGAAAGCATGCGTAAAACAAGCGTTTTATGTTTATTTATTGACCACTTTTACGAAAATAATGAAAAAGTGTTTGACAAAAAACCTACAATCGTGTATACTCAATAAGTGAGTCGAGGAGTCTTGATTACTATATGTTAACAGAGTATAACAGAGTGTAAGGGACTGACAAATACTTCATAAGGAGCAATCTTTTTGATGAGAGAAGAACAGCTCGAGATCATGACAGTTAAAGATGTGGCGGTTTACCTTAAGATGAAACCTGTCACTATATATAAACTTGCCAAACAAGGCAGGATACCCGCTTTCCGCGTTGCTTCTTTCTGGAGATTTAAAAAAGACCTCATAGATAAGTGGCTTTCCGATGAATCAAGAAAGAACCTGGATACAAAAAAAAATTAATACCCAACACTAATATTTGGTTTTTCTTTATGATAAGGAAGATGACTTAATATGGCTTTAGCGGAGGATTAATGCAAAGCAGTGGCACGGGGCTTAAGTTAAAGAGGGTGGCGTTTTTTCTTGCAGTGATTATAACTGCGGGTATGCCTGTGTTTAACTCTGTTATACACGCTGAATTTACAATTAATGGAGGCGTATTCGCAGCTTCAGGCGCGGCAGGAACGGCGATCACGGAAAATAGTTTCGCAGGCATGAAGGCATATAGGTTGGAAGTTGTAGGAGAGATAGGCCGCCAGACTGGGGGTCCAAATGGGGCTTGTCCGGAAAAGATTTTACCCGCTAATGGGGCCGGGTTACCTGCATTGTATTCCAGCGAAATTCAGTTAATTGATCAATGGAGTGATGCGCCGCAACAGGGTCAAACCGGCGTTGTATTGGCGCAGACATATAATGGACAATTTCCAGGATGTGTGTGGAACGGGGCATCATATGTGGGTGCCGTAAAGAAAGTAATTACTTCGGCCGATATACTGGGAACAGGCGCAACTTTTCCCGACCTTCGCCTTCAACAGGTCCCAAACCCGGTTTCATCGACGGTTAATTTTTTCGACGCGACCCTTACTTGGACCGGCATACCGCAGGACCAATACAATCTCATATCAAGCTACACTGTTTTCCGCAGCTTAACATCAAACGGAACTTATACTGCGATTTCATATACTGCGGCGCAGGTTCAAGGCGGAACGGTATCATTTACAGATACGGGGCTTACTGCCGCTACAACCTATTATTATAAAATTGCCGTTAACTTTGAATGGGATAATTCGGGCAATCCTTTGGCCCCGTATTTAGTTTCCGACGCGCAGTCAAATACAACATCAGTCACAACGAAGACCATAAACACGGTCGACCTGGTTTACTTTTTACGGGTTGTTCCGACCGCAACGATAACAGTCAGCACGGGCCAGCTGTTTAAGGTCGTTGCGGAGGCGGATAATAATTCGGCGGTCCAAATGCTGAATGTCACTCCCTCGCTTCTGACTATAAATGGCACCGCGGGTTCTGTGGTTCTGTTTGACGGCCCATCGCCTGTGAATTATCCGACGATTGACTCGCCTGACCGCAAAAATTTCACGTGGACATATTCGGCCAATGCGGCGGGTGTTTTAACGCTTACCGGCTCAGTGACCGCGACTGATTCATCTGGCACATTTTATCAGGGGGTTCCAAAAAGTTCATTTCAGATCACGGTCAAATCCGCTGCCAGTCTGGCATCACAGGTTTCCGCACAGCCGGTTACCGCTTCAGTGGGTCAGCTTATAACCGTCGTGATGTCGGTTACAAACAGCGGACAGTCAGACTCAAACAGTACGGCGCCTTCGATTACAATAATAGGCTCTTCTATCCTTACTCCTGTGGCTACACCGGCATCCGGGGTTGTCGTGCCGGGAAGCGGAGGAAGCCATCAATTCATATGGACCTACTCAGCTGGCGGGCCGGGTACGGTTTACTTCAGCACAACTGCTTCAGGGCTTGACCAGTATTCAAGCGCCCCTGTCACGTCAATTTCCGCGCCTTCTCATAGCGTTATAGTCCAAACGCCCGCTAACCTGTCTTCACAGCTCATCGCGCCTGTATTGGTCAGTTCGGGACAGGTGTTTACCGTACAGCTTGTCGTGACAAATTCAGGGCAGGCGGCTGCGGATAATGTTTACCCGCTTGTTGTCACAAATTCGGCTTCAGCGGCATTCAATCAGACATTTCCTTCCACCTTTACAATGCCGGGCAACTCTGTGCATGTTTTCCAATGGACTTATCTGGGCGGCGCGTCCAGTACCAGCGTCATTTTCAGCGCTTTGGCAGAGGGCGTTGACGATAATTCCGGCCTGGCGGCTAATTCATTCTGGAACACACAAACCGTAACCGTGCAGTCTAGGCCTGTGCTTACAGCGGCTTTTTCCGCTTCTCCGTTGCAGGCGTCCACAACCCAGATGATAACGGTCATATTGACAATAACAAATACAGGGGATGCAACGGCGGATTCCATAATGCCGAACCCGTCACTTCCCGGGCAGTCAAATTTATTTACAACAAATATAAGCGGGCCAAGTCCGACCATTACATCCCTTTTGGGCCACACTACCACCGCGTTCACCTGGGTTTACAGGGCAAATCAGCCGGGAACAGATATTTATACAAGCTCTGTGACCGCAGTGGACGACAACGAAAAGACACATGTTGTGAATTCCAATACGGGCAGTGTGACAGTCAATATACAAGGCGCGGCCAACCTGAATTCGTATCTGGCTGCGTTCCCGGGCAAGATATCGACGGGGCAAACGCTTACTGTAACGCTGACTGTCTCAAACACAGGCGCGGCCGGGGCAAATAATATAGTTCCGCAGTTGTTTACGGCGGGGCCGGGTTCTGCAACTCTGTCGTTATTGGCATCTCCTTCTCCGGGTTCGTTCTCGTTATCCGGAAATACTTTCAATACATTTACCTGGACCTACTCGGCAACCGGACACGGGTCGATTAATTTCCAGGCCAGGGCTGACGGCCAGGATGCCAACGGCCTTTTTGTTGTCTCATCATTTCCAAACCCGGTCACGGTTTTGGCCCAGAATTCATCAGCATTGGTTTCTTCCATAACTTCTTCACCCTCCAACGTGCCCACAAGCGCGGTGATCACGGTTGTCATGTCTGTCACAAACCAGGGCGAGGCGCAATGCAACACTGTCGGGCCGAATTTAACAGCCACGGGAAATTTATTAAGCCAGTTGTCAGGCCCGTCCCCGGGTACGATTGATATGCCGGGCGGAACAGCGCATGACTTTACCTGGACTTATGCGGCGTCAGACACCGGCCTGGCCGTTTTTTCAGGCAATGCCGCGGGTTTTGACGGGAACAGGTTGAATCCGACTGCTTCGGCCATTACATATACAGTGACACAGGTGCTCTCACCGGCTTCACTTACGGCTTCTTTATATATATCGCCGGGCACGATATCCACGGGGCAGATATTCACGGTTACCATGAGCGTCACAAACGGAGGCGCGACAACGGCATCGGCATTATCAGTGGCGCCGTCACCCCTTATTAAATTCGGGTCGGGCGGCATTTCACTCATAAGCGGCCCGTCGCCCGCGGCAGTGGACATCCCGGGCGGCGCTTCAGCGGTATTTACATGGTTATACCAGGCGACCGCCGCAACGGTTTTCTCACTTAAAGGGAACGCAGGCGGCACGGATTCGCTTAACGTTGTGCCGATTGTGTCGCCGGATACCCAGTCTGCGGACCACCTGATAGTTATAGGAGCGCAACTTTCAGCATCCATATATATAACACCTCCTTCCGCAAACATGGACTCCATAGTCACAGTAATGATGGTTGTCACAAATACGGGTTATGCGGCGGCAAATTTAACGCATATTAAACCGAATGGCCCGAATTCGGATCTGATCATAGTTGCCGGCGGGACCAATGGCGGAGGGGTTGATATGAGAAGCGGACCGTCACCGGCTTCGAGGACGGTTGCGGGCCAGGCAACTGAAATATTTACCTGGACTTTTTCATGCGTGGGGACCGGCACTTTAAGTTTCTCAATGAGGGCTGAAGGCATTGACGCAAATTCCCTGCAGACAGTCGTGTCGCCATGGACCGTATCCGGTATTCTTGACATAGAAAACAGCCCGTCCCTTATCGCCGATGCGTTCATATCGCCCGCGACAGTTAACATAGGCCAGGCAATAACGCTTCGTTTAAGGCTGACAGACACGGGTCTGGGTACTGCCGACAACGTGGTTCCTTTCAAACCCGGGTTATCGGTTCCGGGCATAGCCACATATTTCTCAGGGCCGTCCCCGGCCAGTTATGCGTCTGTAACATCCGGAGTCAGCGTGGAGTTTACGTGGATTTACCTGGGCAACACAGCAGGCAGCGTTGTATTTACCGTATCAGCGCAGGGAAAGGACCATAACACCGGATATAATGTAGACTCTAATTCAGGGACGACAACCGCCGTTACAGTGCAGACAGCTTCGTCTTTAACCGCTTCTTTCAGCGCCATCAATCCCACCGTGAATGTCGGCCAGGATCTGACCGTGGTGCTTAATGTGCATAATTCAGGGCAGGCAACAAGCAATCCTGTGACGCCGATTATTACAGAATCAGGCACGGCAACAATTGGCCTGCCAACCATAAACCCGGCAACCGCGTCAATCGCAGGCGGTGGAAACGCGAGTTTTACTTATGTCTACAATGCCTCAACCCCGGGCACGGCGCAGTTCTCGGCTTTTGCGCAGGGTACGGATTTCAATGACTTAAGCACAAAAACATCAAACATACTTTTATCAACACCTGTCACAGTGCAGTCACCGGCCTATCTGGATATAGCAATTTCCGCCTTACCGGCCCTTCTTGCTTCGGGGCAGAACATAACCGTGACCATGTCGGTGACCAATTCCGGGCAGGCAACTGCCAATGGCGTCCAACCAACGCCTCCTCTGGGTTTTGTCGGTTCCGCGGGCGCTACTTTGGTTGGAACTGTTGTTCCTGCTTCCTATGATATACCCGGCGGCCAGACAAGGGTCTTTACCTGGACCTACTCGGCAACGGGAACAGGAACTTTATACTTCTCGGGCACGGCAAGAGGCAATGATAATAACACCCTGGCCGCAGTCTTATCCCCGCAGAGGAATTCAGGCAACGTTGTAATACAATCGCCGTCGCCCCTGCTTGTCAATTTGCTTTCACTTTCAAGAAGCACGGTGTCGACGCCGCAGCTTTTCACGGTAATAATGACAATAACAAATAACGGGCTTGTCCCGGCTACCATATCAACGGCCTATGTAAGCGTTTCCACGACAACTGGCGCGACAGTGGTGCCGGTTTCCACGCCCGGAACCGGGTTAGTGGTGCAGCCTTTCGGCGGAACAGGAACTCTGACTTGGGTATACACGGCCGGAACTGCCGGAGTTTTGGATTTCTCGGGCGTGGCAAAAG
>CALAOR010000054.1 GCA_937889595.1 uncultured bacterium | reverse complement strand
TACGTGGACATTAAGTTCCACGCTTACACCTACAAACAGCTGGACGCAGACATCAACAAATTCAGCAACGCCGACCTATACGTGGACATTAAGTTCGACGCTTACGCCGACAAACAGCTGGACGAAGACATCGACAAACACGGCAACGCCAACCTTCACGTGGACGTTTAACTCAACGTTTACGCCGTCTAATACAAATACATTTACGGCCACGTTAACTGTTACGGACTCTGGAACTCCGACAGCCACGGGCACTTTTACCAATACAAGGACCGCGAGCCCGACAAGGACCGTTTCCTCCACTTTTACTTTTTCGCCCACGGCCACAAAGACGCGCACGGCAACTCCGACAACCCAGTTCACCCCGACAGTAACCCCGACCATCACGCAGACGCACACAATAACCCAGACGCACACTGTTTCGCCTACGGCTTCATTTTCCCCGACATCCACCCCGGGCGCTTATGCTTATATAGACCCGGCAACCGGTGTGAGCGGTGATACAGCGCTGTATTCATACAGGGTAAGTGCTATTGGAACAGGGCCTATTACACAGATAAGGATCAGGATACCTGCCGGAGTGGCCGTATCGGCGCCTTCAAGCGCCCAGACCGGCGCTACTGTCGCGGTTGTGGCGGGGGAAATCAGGGTGTATTACGCGGCCGGGTGGAACGTATATTCCAATCCGAATTTTGATATAATTACTTTCTATTTGAATTCGGCCTCAAGCGGCCCGAAATTATTTGACAGTTACTTAAACGCAATACCGTCGGCTTTGAGCGAAGTGCCGGCCGGGTACTCACAGACCATCATATTTACTGATCCAACCGTCACCATGACTTCCACAATTACGCCGACCAATTCGCCAACTCCCACTGATACGCCGTACCAGTCACCGACCTTTACGGCTTCGCTTACCCATACTGTTTCGCCCACTATAACCTTAACCGGGACAGACACGCCAATATTCTCGCCGACAATGACGCCTTCTATATCCCAGACAGAAACGGGAACCCCTCCGACTTTGACCAACACTCCGACAATAACACAATCATGGACGCTGACTCAGACGCCAAGCAACAGCGTAACTTACACATCCACGGTCACACCCACGGTTACTGCCACGTCCACTGTTACCCTGACCTGCACGCCTACAATTACAAATACCATTTCCATAAAGGGCATGGATATTTCATACGCGGACATATCTGAAGCCGATTATACCGAAGGAAGGCCCATGGCGCCGCTGGCTGTCTTTAAGTTCGACAACATAGGGGGCTCTGACGAGCCTGTGCGGGCCATTACGCTTGTTACGAAAAATGAATTTGACTCCATGATAGACGGTTCGTCAATATTGGGCAATGTTTACGCTGTTGACGACTTTGGCAATACGCTTGCTTTTGCGCCATATCCGTCCGGTTCCGTAATGAACATGATTTTTGTATCGCCGCTTAACGTGCCTCTCCAGCAGTCAAGGAACATTACCTTATACGCGGACATAAAACCGGCGTCAGGCCCGGCAAAGATAAAAATAGGCATGCAAGACGGGACCGGCATTGACGCTGACGTGCCTGTATCCGCGGCTCCGGGATATGTTTTTCCCATGATGACAAAAGCCGTGGAAATAATGAAGCTTACCACCATACTCACGGTCTCGGGTTATGACCTCATGCCTGCAACCGTGTCAACCGGGCAAAAAAATGTTTACGGCTATCTGGCCATTATCACCGGCCCAATCAGCAGCCAGTATTCCGCTTCGCTTATCACGGGAGTCACGGTCACGGTCCGCGATGAAACCGGGGCGCTTATACAGGCGAACAGGGCGATAGCTTCACTTACTTTAAGGGACGCCGCCGGGGTATTTTATGCGACTTCCGTCATACCATCCTCGCCCTATATTTACTGCAGTCTGCAGCAACCCGTGACAGTCACGGCCATGTCGTCGAGGAACATATACGCCGTCATAGACATAACAGGCAACACCTCAAACAGGGCCTCGGGCGTAAAACTTGAATTCACGGATTCCCAGGCCTTTGCCGCGAGGGATTATGATTACGCGGCGCCGGTGACGCTCAGCCTGGCGCCGGGTTTTGCCTACCCATTGGATTCATCTGCGGCTCTGATACTGAACCATTCAAGCGGCCTGAATATATCCGGCGCGGGCACTGCCCCGGTTTTTGTCAGCACGAACCAGCAGGGGGTCGGGGCGCTCAAACTGGTGCTTACAAATACAGGGAACACCATGACCGCTTCAGCCATGGCAACGCTGATGAATTTTTATGTCAGGGATTCTTCGGGTACAACGCTTAATCCGGCTTTATTCATAACTTCCATAAAAGTGACCAGCCCTGACGGAAACGTAGTGTACGGCAGCGCGTCATCATTTACCGGGACAAAAGTTGCGGTGAACCTGACGGCGCCGGTCATCATTTCAGGCGCGTCATCGGTGACGCTTGCAGTGAAAGCCGATATTACGGCTGCGTACAATCCCGCGCAGTTCAAGATAACACTGGACTCCGGCGGCGACATATACGCCGTTGATTCCAACATATTCCAGCCGATCGCCATTACCGGGAGTTTCCCTGCTTCAAGCGGTCTTATGTCCATGAAGACGGCCCTGGCTGCCGTGAATGCGGTTAATTTCACACAACTGCTGCCGGCCGCGGCGCCGAAAGGGGCAAAGAACGCTCCGGTCCTGGCGTTTGACATAGTGAACACCGGCGGGGCAACCGGGGCGGACGCGGAATTCTCGGGCTTCACTGTGTACGCGCAGGATTCCCTTTTAGCTTACATGTCCATGTCAAATGTGTTCGACAATTTAAGGGTGATTGATTCATCCGGCTTAACTGTCGCCTCCGCCGTCTCCGGGGTGGGGAGTATATCCGACATGGTCTTCGCCGCGCCATACATAATACCGCAGGGCAGTGCAAGGCGTGTAACATTATATGCCGACATATCGGCCATGGCGGCCGCGCCGATATTCAACGTGTCAATCGCAGGCGAGGCCGATTTGTGGGTAAGGGACGCAAACTCAAAAGTGGAAGCCGCAAAGAACGCGCTGCCCGTAATGCCGTGGGAAGCCGGGCCATGCACTGTTTCCACGGCTCCGGCTGCAAATCTATCCGTGTGGCATGACGGCACATTTGCCCCGCTGCAGGTCGGGGCTGGCCAGCCTAACGTGATCTTCATGGCAGTGTCGTTTTATAATGACGGTTTTACCGGGGCCTCTTCCATACAACTTGACGGAGTTACGATGACCGCCATAGACGGAGCTGGGACGGGCTTGAATATGGCGAGTATTTTTTCCGGCTTAAGGGTGATAAATCCGGGCGGCACAATCACTTATTCCTCCGTCGATGTTTCTGCGCTGGCCTCCCCGTCGGCATATCTTCCGTTTACAACGCCGCTGGTCATACCGGCGGGAAATACCTCCACGGTCTATATACCGGCGGATATCTCGGCCGCGCCTTCATATACGGCCTTCAGGCTCAGGGTTGAAACCCCGGCGCGCATAATTTCGCACGGTGTGCCTTCCGGAGTCATAACAGTATCATCCGGCTTGGGCGACACTTTTCCCATGGATTCAAACCTCTCGGCTGTCTCGTCCATGGCATACACACTGCAACTGGGCCACGACAACCTCATGCCGGTTTCGGTCCCCATAGGCACATCAGGCATAGACGCGCTGCGGTTGAACCTGTCTAACGCCAATTCAACGGCTCTGTCGGTCACCATGGTAGCGGTCTCCGTTAAATCTTTAAGCGGCGCGCTTATCCCCTCGGACAGCGTAATTACAAACATGTATATAAAAGACGCAAACGGCGTTACCCTTGCTTCCCAGGCGTCCTCCTCTTCAGGCAGGCTGGCTTTTACACTGCCTTCGTTCACCGTGGCCGCCTCTGGGGTTCAAAGTCTTGTAATATCCGTGGATATATCCCCATCAGCCTCCGGCAGTTTTTACATGGAAATCGTCTCGCCGTCGGATGTGCTCACAAACCCGCCGTCAATTACGGCGCCCGCACCCGGGGATTACTTCGGCAATATCAAAAGTTCCGCGCCCGCCATCATAAAGAAGTCCCTGGAACTTTCGTTCCACGGCTTTCCGAACCCTTTTAACCCGGACAAGGAAAAACTTACTACGGAATATTATCTGGAAAACGCCTCCGGCGTGTCCATAACCTTTTACACCATATATGGAAGGCTTGTGAAAAAGCTTTTGGACAACGCGCCAAAAACAGCGGGACTTCACACGGAGGACGTGTGGGACGGCAGGAACGCGGCAAACTACACGGTGAATTCAGGGGTTTTTATCTGCGTTATCGAGGCAAAAGAGCAGTCTACCGGGATAAAAAAGAAGCTTGTAAATAAAATAGCCGTATTGAGGTAGGTTTGAATTGAAAAAGAAAATGGTCACAACAGTTTTTACAGTCTTGTTTATGGCGTTGTGCGCGCTCTTAAGCGCGGCACTTCCATCGCCGTTGACATATATAGAGCCGGGAGAAGCCGTGGCATATTATACGTCCGCCTATGCGTACAGGATATACGCCTCTGACAGCACCCTTATAAACGAGGCCCGCATCATAGTGCCTCCGGGAGTTTCCGCAGTGACGGGAATATCAAGCGGCATCGCGGGCGCCACGGCCGTGCTTACGGGCAGTGAAATAGTGGTAAGCTACCCGTCAGGGTGGAACACTTTGTCGGACCCGAATTTTGACGTCATATATTTTAACGCCGACCCGGACGCCGGGGATAAATATTTCGGCTCCTATTTTAACGGCAACATTGACGCGGCCGGAGTCACGGCCAACGGATATTCGCAGTTTGTAACGGTGAGCACCATAACCCCGACTTTCACTTTCTCGCCCACGATCACCGCGACGCAGACAGTAAAAGATACGCCGGCCGGGACACTGACCATAACGGAAACCCTCACTTCGTCTCCGACAATCACCATGACGAGCTCAAAGACGCAGACCCCGAACTGGACGGCCACTCCGTCTTATACCGGAACCCCTCCGACTTCGACCGCGACCCCGACCGTCACGCGCACGGCGACAGGCACCGCGACCCCGAGCAGTACCGCGACGCCGACTTACACCGTGACAGACACCGCAACCATCACATGTACGCCGACTTTCACGGCAACCCCGACCATAACCAATACAATAACAATAAAGGGGATAGACGCGTCGGTATTTGACAATTCCGGCTCCACGTGCGCTGGAGGGGAAATGTCGGCGCCTTTGACCATGGCGGGCTTTACAAACATAGGCGGTGCGGACGTGGCCGTGACTGCGGCCAGGTTCTACCTGAGGAATTCATACGGAACCGCGCTCAATATGAGCGATGTTTTTTCGGCACTGTACCTGCTTGACGCGGCTTCAAACACCATAGCCTCGTCGGCCGCGCCGGCCGCGTCTTTTGTGGATTTTTCTTTCACGCCGCTGCAGAACGTGCCTTTGCAGAATACTTCATATTATTACCTTTTTGCCGACGTAAAAAACACAACTTTCACGGCGGCTTTTGCGGCCGGTTTTGAATCCCCGGCTGACATAACCTGTGCCGTGCCCGTGGCCGCGCTGAACCCGTTTACGTTCCCGGAATACCCGGTTCCGGTGAATTTGCAGAGAAGGACAACCCTGCTGGAGGCTTCCTATTATGATCTTATGCCGCCGGCGGTATCCACCGGCCAGAAAAACCTGTACGCGCTTATGCTGACACTTTCCAATCCGGGCAATACCGGTTTTTCTGACGCGCTCCTTACAGGACTTACAATAACCGTGAAAGACGCCTCGGGCGCGGCCCAGGCAGCCGATACGGCGCTGGAAAAAGTATCGGTAAGCGACGGCACATACACATATTTTTCATCCCAGCTCATACCCGGCACAAGTTCCATGTATTGCGCGTTCGCGTCGCCTGTCACCGTACAGGCGGTTTCGGGCAAGGACATATATCTTGTCGTGGATGTAAAAAGCTTGACCGCCGGAGCCGCGGCTAATTTCAGCATTTCCGTGGATTCGGGGGCAATGTTTCTTGTGAAGGAATATCATACCGGGCTCCCTGTCGCCTGCAATGCCAAGGCGGGATACACTTTCCCCATGGCATCCTCGGCCGCCCTCATACAGTGGAAAGCCCAGGAAATTGGGACGGAATATACGGACCTTATGCCGGCATCAGTGAGCACGGGGCAGAATGACGTCGAGGTTATGAAGATAATATTTACAAACAAAGGGACAACCATGAACGCCTCCGCAATGATCACCAGGGTCAACTTTTACGCCGCGGACGCGGGGGGCGCTTTTACCGGCGCGCTGCAGTGCTTAAGGGCGCTTAAGGTGTGTGAAAAACCCGGAGGGCTCGTATACGGCAGCTCAGCCTCCCTAAGCGGTTCAAAAATATCAGTGAATTTTACATCCAACCTTGTGGTGGCGGCAACCTCATCGGTCACAGTATCGGTCATGGCCGATATAGCCTCCGCGTACAGCGCGGCGCCATTTAAAATATTGCTAAATTCGGCCGATGACGTATCGGCAGTGGACGCGAATATTTACCAGCAGCTGACAATAACCTCGCAGACTGCGTTCCCGAAAAGCTCTTCCGCGGCTGTAATGCAGGCTCCTGCTTCCTACGCGGATTTTTCAGCCTTCAGCCCGCTTCTGCCGGCCGCTCTTTTGAAAGGCCAGGCAGATGTGCCGGTATTTTCCTTTGCCGCGGGGAATTCAAACGGGCTCTCGAGCGCGCCGGTTTCGTTTGCCGGCGTTACATTGACGGTCATGAATTCTTTTGGCGCAGCAATAGCCGCAAATACCGCCCTGACAGGTTTTGTCTTAGTCGACTCCACCGGGGCCACGGTTGCGTCGGCAGCCTCCGGGTTAAACGACAGGATATACCTGAACATATCGCCCCCGCAGATTATTTTCCAGGGGGTTTCAATGACCTACACCGTATACACATCCATACCTATAACCGCGTCAGCGCCGGATTTTTCTGCTTCCGTCATATCGGCGCAGTATTTCAACGCCTCGGATTACAATTCGGGTATTTTGTGCCTTAAGAACATATTGCCGGCAATGCCGTGGGACACCGCTGCCGCGTCAATATTTTCAAATCCGGCCACGGACCTGCTCGCGGGCGGCGACGGGACAATCGCGCCGGTGCTTGCCACAAAGGGCCAGCCTGCGGTTAGGTTCATGCTTTTTGATTTTTATAATCCGGGTGCCGCGGGGACCGCCGACGTTTCGCTTAAGGGCGTCACTATAACCGTGCTTGACTCGGCAGGAACCGTAATTGCGCCATCTTCGGCGCTCTCGGCCGTGTCTTTTGTCGACAAGCAAACCCTGGCTTCATGCGGCTCAATAAGCCTGGCTTCATACACGTCTGCCGCGCCGTTTTACCTGGCCTTAAGCGGCGCGCCGTTCCTTGTCCCTGAGTCAAACACCAAAAGCGCCTATATCACGGGGGACATAGCCGTAAACGCGTCGGCCTCGAATTTCAGGCTCAGGGTCGCCTCAGAACAGGATTTTGCCGCGGCAAGCAACCCGTCGGGCGCGATAACCAGGGGCGTCATCCCTGGGAATACATACCCGGTGGATTCAAACATCACGACGATTTCCTCGTTTGTACTTGCGCTTGGGATAAGCCACGAAAACCTGATGCCCATATCGGCGGCCAAGGGCGATGCCGGCATAAAGGCCCTGAAAGTAATTTTTGTGAACAATAATTCCGTACCGGTGTCCGTGACATCAGTGGCGATAGCCGTAAAGGACGCCTCGGGGGCGCTTTTAAGCGCCGCCTCCGCCGCGTCAAATTTCTACCTGCAAGACGGCGCGGGGAATACGACCGCTTCGGCCGCGGCAGGAGCTTCGGCAAACGTTCTGCTATTACCCGCGGGTTTTTCAGTGCCTTCTAATTCTTCGGCATTTCTGACGATCGTATTTGATCTCCCGGCCGGCGCAGGTATGCCG
The DNA here is from genome assembly GCA_937889595.1 of uncultured bacterium. Taxonomy (GTDB): domain Bacteria; phylum Oederibacteriota; class PGYV01; order PGYV01; family Palsa-1178; genus PALSA-1178. The sequence continues at coordinate 10,808 of CALAOR010000054.1, read as the reverse complement.
TTTTACGCAGAGATAACCGGAGCGGCATCCATAGGCACGCTGCCAATTACCGTGATCAACCCCGTGGCTGGCGAATTTTTCGGAAATATAAAGTCGTCTGTCATATCGATTCAGGAGCCTGATTTTGCCTCTTCAGCGCACGGCTTTCCGAACCCGTTCAACCCGGCATCCGGAAGCGCTCGCATAGAATATTATCTGGCCGCGGCTTCAAGGGTGACCATCAGGGTCTTTTCCGTATCAGGAAGACCCGTGGCGGAAATAGCCGGCAACGCGGACAAGCAGGCCGGGCTTCACAGCGAAGACACATGGAACGGCAACAACGCTTCAGGCAGGACGGTCAAATCCGGGGTATATCTTGTAACCATAGAAACCACAGGCATAATAAGCGGCGCTAAAGCGCGCGCCGTAAAGAAACTGGTTGTATTAAAATAAAACACGGAGAAAAACCATGAGAAAAAAATTATTTCTGGCATTCGCGTTCGCTATTATGGCGGCGGCGCTCCCGGCATTCCAGGGCGACTATGGTACCCAAAGCGTGTTCACGATCGGGGCCGGCGCGAGGTCTGCCGGAATGGGCAATGCGTATACCGCCATTTCCGACGACGCTTCCGGAGCCGCGTTTAACCCTGCCGGCGCTGTTTTCCTTCCCAGGCAGCAGGCATTTTTGCTTTATTACCCGCTTTATGGAAATACGGTCATGAATACGGTCTTTTACGGGGTACCCATACTTGATTTTGGAACCATTGAAGCGACTTTTTACAGGGTATCGACGGATAAGATCAAGGGTTATGACTCCGCCGACATGGCGCTGGCGGATTTTAGCTACGGCGAGTACAAGGTCTCCGTGATCTACGCGAAGCTCATAAACGACGCAATTTCGGCGGGTGTCCGCGTGAACGTCTACGGGGTGAATGTGCTCGACATAAACAGCACGGGCTTCGGGGCCGACGCTGGGATAATGTACGCGCCGTTTGATTTCCTTAAGGTGGGAGCCACCATAGAAAATATTGTGAAGCCGTATATTTCGCTCAAAAGCGGCTCGGAGAGCCTGCCCCAGCGTTATACGCTGGGAGCGGCCGGCACGCTTGCCGCGGGAGAATTCACCGGAATATTATCCGCCGATGTGGTGGCGGGCGAAACTGAAAAGGTGAAGTTCAGGGCCGGGATTGAAACCTCGTGGAAAGACATAACGGCCCTAAGGGCCGGTTATGACGACGGGCAGATCTCGTTCGGAGCGGGAATAAAACTTTACGGCGTATCGCTTGACTACGCGTATATACTCAACCAGTACCTGGGAAATCTCTCCGTGGCCGGGATCGCATACAGTTTCGGCTTAAGCGTGGACGACCAGAAAAAAGAGCGCGCAAAGGACATAAGGGAACAGGTGAAGAAATTTGTCGATGAAAAGACCGCGCAGGACATGAGCGCAAAGGCGGATATCCTGTATGAAAATGCCTATTCCATGTACCAGGGCGGGAAATACGAGGAGGCGCTCTCCGAACTTTTAAAGGCCCTGGAGTGGTCGCCGGGTCATTACCGCTCCAACCAACTTAAGTCGTGGATAAACGAACGGCTCAAAGAACTTTATTATGACGCGGGAATCGCTTATTATAACAATGAAGAGTATATAGGGGCGATAGAGAGCTTTAAAACGCTTCAAAAATATGACGATAGCTTCAGGGACTCAAATGAGTACATGCAAAACATCCTTGAAAAATCGGGGTTCTCAGGAACAGCTTCGGGATATTTTCTTGCGGGAGTTGATTATTACCTGAAAAAGCAATATAATGATGCCATAAGGCAGTGGAACAAGGTCACCGAACTGCTGCCGGACAACAAATCCATAGGCAGGTATATATTGAAAGCAAGGGAAGCCTTGTCAGCAACTGTTAAGTCCGTGAAAAAGGAGATAACGGCTGCGGATAGGAAAAATTCCGAGGCCCTTTACTACAAAGCGGTTGACGAATACACTTCGGGCAATACGGCAAAAGCCGTAAAATTATGGGAAGAGGCCATCAAGGCCAACCCTGAAAATATCGGCGCCCAGAGGGACATGGAAAAGGCGAAAATAGAGATAGAGGAGCTCCATAAAAGAGGAGTAAACTAAAGAGAGGTGCCTTGGTATGCTGAAAATAACCGAGACTGTAAAGGAAGGCATCCATTTTGTAAGGCCGGAGGGAACCCTGGACTACAGCAATAAGGACCAGTTAAGGTCCCTACTGGATAAAATAATAGAAGGTGAAAATGAACCGAAAATAGCAGTGGACCTGCAGGTTCTTGAATACATGAGTTCGGTCGGCTGGGGCGTGCTGGTTGACTACGCCATAAAGACAAAGGAAAAAAAAGGGGTCATGATACTGGCCCGCATGAACGACAGGATAGGCCGCCTGTATGACCTTATGGGCATAAAGGTGAGGATAGAACACTGCAGCGAAATAAACGACGTGATGCTGCATATCTTCAGGTGAAATAAGGAGGTACTCGCATGGCATTAACGGTGGAAGTCGCAATGGAAAACGGCGCTGCTGTCTTAAAACTGGTGGGCAGTCTGGACGCTTCGAGCACGGAATATTTAAGCAATGCTATATCACAGGCGGCGCAGAAAACAGGGACGCCCAGGATAGTGCTGTCCATGGATTCGCTGGAGTTCATAAGTTCTGCGGGGTGGAGCCTTCTCGTGGAATCTTCCAAGGAGCTTAAGGAAAAGAACGGGGATTTAAGGCTCTCTGAAATGCGCGAGACAGCGCTGCGTATTTTCAAGCTCATGGGCCTCGAGGTTTGCCTGAAGGAATACAGGACGCAAATTGACGCAGTGAAGAGCTATGCCGAATAACACGTGCCCAATGAGCGGCTCAAAAGAGCTGAAGGTAAGCGCGGACATAAAAGGACTCGACGAGGGAAGGGATTTTGTGGTGCTGTCGCTTTCGGAAATGAAAGCCGGGCCCGAGGCCACCTTTTCCCTTACGACATCTTTTCTGGAACTTTTTGAGAATCTGATACGCCACGGTTACGGCGGGGAATCAGGGTACGCCACGATCGGGATAAACGTAAACGGCGAAGGCGCCATGCTTACCGTGACGGATATGTCCGGCGAATTTGACATCCTTGGGTATGACGGTCCGGACCAGGCGGCAATGATAAAGTCGGGCATCACCGGAAAGATGGGCATCAAGACGATAAAAGTGCTGTGCGACAGCGTCGCATACAAGCGGGAAGGCAACATGAACAAATACATTTTGAAGAAAAAGAGGGGGTAAAAATGCCGAAGAAAAATGCGAGCATTAAGTGGGAAATTGCTTTGTTTACCACGGCGCTGTCTGTCGTGGTCATAGGGGTCCTGAGTTTCTTCTCCCTGGACGCCATGAAAAAAAGCCTCACGGCCGAGGTTGAATCGCGCGGAAAAAGCGCGGCAGCTTCCATGGCAAGGAGCGCGTCTGATTTCATACTTGTAAATTATGTGCTTGATACGGCGAAAATAATGAAGGACGCCCTGTCGGGCAAAGGCGTAAAATACGCGCTTGTATCGGACCCGTCCGGGATCATTACGGCGTCCGACGATTTAAAGATGCTTAAGAAAAGATATGTCAGGCCCGGTACTTTTGGCGTAACCCCCGGAGGCAGCGTAATTATCCTTGATGACGAAGGCAATAAAGTGATCGATTTTACATCTTCCGTCGTTGCCAAAGGCAAATTAAACCTGGGAACCGCCCATTTGGGGATATCCTATTCCATAATTCAGGAACCCCTGGAAAAGGCGTATATAAACATAGGCATCGTAGCGCTGGCCGCTCTTTTGCTCGGGATTATCGGATCATTCATGCTCGGGGTGGCCATAACGAAGCCGGTTGAAGCCCTTGAAAAAGGCACGCAGATAATCGGGCGCGGCAATATGGACCATATCATTATGATAGACAGTTCCAACGAGATAGGAAGGCTGGCGGACGCCTTCAATAAGATGACCAAGGACCTGAAGACCTCCCACTTAAAGGAGCTTCAGCAAAAGACCCTCCAGCGAGAGCTGGAAATCGCCAGGGAAATACAGTTATCCATTATTCCGAAGGAAATACCCGTAATAAAAGGTTACAAGATTCACGCCTTTTACAAGGCCGCCGAGGAAGTGGGCGGCGATTATTATGATATTATACCCATAAGCGACGACAAGACCGGCATAGTGGTCGCGGACGTGTCGGGAAAGGGCGTTCCCGCGGCACTTATTACGGCCATGATGTCGAGCATGATGCACGCCGAGGCAAAAGATACAGAGGACCCGCGCCTCGCGATGCTCTCCATTAATTCCAAGATAAGAGACAGGATAAAGCGCGGCATGTTTGTAACGGCTTTTTACGGCATACTTGACATTGACAGGAATAATATAGTCATGGTATCGGCCGGGCACAATGAGACATTGATGTATTCCGCGGCCGGGCAGGATGTCATAAGCTACGCGCCCAAAGGGTTCCCCATAGCCATGGGCCCGACGGAACTCATGGAAGGCAGGATGGCAAAAGAAACAATAGCCATGGAGCCCGGGGACAAGATAGCGGTCTATACGGACGGGATCACCGAGGCCATGAACAAGGAAGGGAAGGAATACGGCATAGACACACTGATAAAATGCCTTAAAGTTTACGGCAAAAACGAAGGAGAAGTTGTAATACAGTCCATAATGGACGACGTAAAAAAATTCACAGCCGGGTTCGCCCAAAGCGACGACATTGCGCTTGTCGTTATCGAGCGGCTCAGGGCTTAAGGAGAAAAGATGGGATTACTGGTGCTTGAGAATCAAAGGGCTGGAAACATTTGTGTGCTCGAATTCAACGGGACGGTTGATATGGGCAATGTCGATGAGCTCTCAAACAGGCTAAAAGACGTGCACAAGCGGGGATTGTCAAAGGTCGTCGTTGACATGGCAAAAATCGAGAGTTTTTCCTCGGCGGGATGGGGCTCCCTGGTGGAGGCGCAGTTCAGGTTCACGCAGTCCGGGGGGGAGTTAATCCTTTCGGGAATGCAGGAAACGCAGCTGCGCGTTTTTGACCTTATGGGTCTGGAAGAGTCATTCAAACAGTTTCCCGACATACAGACTGCGTGTGGCAAATTTCAGGTCGGTAAATAATGCATAAAATAATCAACAATAAGGAAAAAAATGGGTTTGTAAAACTGGGGCTGCCGGCGGAAAAGCAGAACCTCGAAATAATAAGGAAAACCATTTCAGGGATCATGAAAGACTACGGCTTTACAAGGAGCAAGATTTCCGGGCTGGAAGTGTCAATAGTGGAACACTGCGAGAACCTGATCAAGTACGCGTACGTCGGGAAAATAGGCTACATAAACGTGAAGGCGCATTTTAAGTTCCCGGTGGCGGAGATACACATCACGGACAACGCCGCGGAGTTCAATATGCTTAAAGCCGAGCTGCCACAGCTTGCCGAGAGGATAAAAAAAGGCATTGGCGGAAAAATGGGGATACGCACCATCATGAGCATGTGCGATGAGGTCAAGTATGAAAGGAAAAACGGAAAAAACATAAATACATTCATTATTAGGGAAAAATAGCTTTTAATTGGCCGAAAGGACGACCCTGTTCCTGCCTTTGTCCTTGGCTTCGTAGAGTGCGGCATCGGCTTTTTTTATGAAATCGTCACCTGTCTTTATCCCTTCGCCGGAAATTGCCACGCCGCAGCTTATAGTTATGCCTATGGACCTGCCTTCGTAATAAAACTCCAGTTTTTCTATGAGTTTGCGCACTCTTTCAGGCAGTATAAGCGCCGAATCGGGGTCCGCGATGAAGCCTGTTATCATGAATTCCTCGCCGCCGTACCTTGAAACGACATCCACTGTCCTGGCGCAGTCGCGTATGACGTGCCCGGCCGTTTTTAAAACCCTGTCACCGCACAAATGGCCGTAGGTGTCGTTGATGTTTTTAAAGTGATCAAGGTCGAAAATACAGACGGCCATGAGTATTTTCATCCGTTCGGCAAGCTTCATGTGGTAAAGCAGCTGTTCCTTGCCGTAACCTTTGTTGTAAAGCCCGGTCAAAGGGTCCTTGTTTGCCTTCTCCTCTATAATCTCGTCGAGTATATAATAGGTTTTGCGCAGGTCCACGGTTAAATCCCTGTATGAGAGTATTCCCGCAAGGTTGCCGTTTTCCATGACGGGCGCGCGCCTAATCCTGTTATTGGACATGACAAGAGAGGCGTTTTCATCGGTGTCGTCGGGGTTTAAATATATAACCGGGGATGTCATGCAGTCTGCCGCGCTTTTATCGGCTATGCTGCCGGCGTTCGCGTGGAGTGTTTTCAAGATGTCGCTTTCGGTGATTATGCCTATGGGTTTTTTTTCGGAGTCTGTTATGATTATGGAACCTATGCGGTATGTGCGCATCAGTTCTACTATGTAAAATAGCGAGTAAGTAGGGCCGGCTGTGATGACTTTCCTGTTCATCATATCGCGTATCTTTTGCATCTTTACACCTGTCCTCTAATACATTATTATATATAAACAGAGGTGGTTTGTCAAATGATGGTTGGGGCCCTTGGAACCGCGATAGGACAATTGAAAAAGGCCGTTTATCCTTGTATAATGATGTTTGCGAAGACTTCACATACACACCCAACGGATGAAAAGGAGAAAACGGCCTTGAAAACAAGTATGAGTTCCCTGAGAATTCGGACAAAATCGTACGTTAAGCTCGGAAACCAAAGCATTGTACACGTTTTTTGGGTCCGTAATCGACTATTTGACACAATTTGTTTCCTTTTTTGTCCCTTAAATTTTTTATAATTATTAAGGAAGAGCTTTGTCAGATAAGCCAAATCATGTGTACAACAGCACCTTTATACTTTTAAACCACTTTACCTCAGGTCATACAACTGTGAGCATTATCCACATGTGGATAACAGGGGATACACACATCTTGACAGCCAGTGGAAAACACAAATACGGTTTGAGGATCATAATTACTAATGACAAATTACTAATGATTAATTAAGGCTCAAAACAATTCGTTCAAAAAGCATGTAAAAACAGCTGGGGTTCTGGATTAAGGAACTTAAAAAATGTCATAAAAAGGCTAAAAATAACTTTGAGTTAATGTGATTGATTTAGGTGAAAAACCGACCATTAAGTCCGGGTTTTATAAACCGCACACATATAATGGCGGGAAGGCAAACCGCCAAGTGGTTTCTTTCTTGTTCCTTTAGTTAACATAAGATACAGAACGCGATTGACCAACCCCATATTTTTAAGCTCTATTATCTTCCAGCCAGTACTTCAATCAATCAAAAGCCTCTTTTCAAAGGCTATTTTTCTGTCCATTTTTTAAAACATGGGCGGCGGCCCTGAAACGCGGGAGGCGTAGACATGGAAGAGGAACTAGCAAAGATTGGAAAAGAAATGTTAGAAAGCAATAATCAGGCAACAAGTTTTCCTGTTTGGGTAACAGAAAATGGAAGAGCATTTTTATCACAGACTGCCGCACATACATATTATGAAATGACAGATATACCTTACCGCGTATGGTCCGCCCATGATAATCCACAGATGCAAATATTAATGACGGTATGTCTTGAAAACGCAATAGCAAGTAATCCAGAATTAGCAAACCACGCGCAACTTAACAATGCTTATTTTGGATTAATATAAAATGGGAGGCGTAGACATGATTGACTTAAGCAAACTCAGCCAGGTGGAGAAGGACAAAATCTTCAAATTTATCAGCACCGAGCACAAAACCTATCTACAAGCCATTAAAAAAATCAGGGATGACTGGAAAACAATTGTAATACAGACACCTCCACAGATTAGATTAATACCTCTTATAATTACGGCTTTAAGCGTAAATCGTTTAGGTTTTTTTATACACTACAATACCGGACGTACAACCATGAAATCATTCAACTAAAGAAGGGAGGGAGCCATGAGTGAGAACGAGAATTCAACGCAAAACGAGATAGACATAGAGTCAGGTAAGCTGCTCGGCAAGACTGCAGTGACGGTTTCAACCAAGAAGCGGATCGTCGGTGTGGAGTATTATGAGACAAAAAGCGGCGATGCGATCATTTACAAGTATAAGGACGTCACCGGCCGCGGCGAGGACCAGGAAACGGCAATAAAGAACTTCAAGAAGGCATACAAAGCCGGGAGCTGACCACAGTTTTACAGCAATACAAAAAAGGCTATAAAAACATGAAAAATCCAGGGAGGATTTGAAAATGAAAACAGAGATCAAGGAAATTGAATTAGACAATTTAGAACCCAGCCCGACAAACCCGCGCAAGATCACGGCCGCTGACCAGCCCGCTTTAAAGGAAATGGCGGCCAGCATCAAGGATAAAGGAATCCTGCAACCGCTGATCGTCAGAACTTCCAGGGACTCAAACAACAAAGAGGATTTTGAGATTGTATGCGGGGAGCGCCGCTACACGGCCGCCAAAATGGCCGGTCTGAAAACAGTACCATGCATCGTTCAGAACCTGGATAACAAGGAAATCGTCGAGACCCAGATCATCGAGAACATGCAGAGGAAGGACCTGACCCCACTGGAGGAAGCGGACGGATACAAAACACTCCATGAGATCAACAAACAGGACTGGCCGGAGATCGCGGCCAGACTCGGGAAAAGTCAGGATTACCTCTATACCCGCCTGCAGCTGCTTAAACTTATCCCGGAATTTCAGGACCAACTCAGGAATGGAAAACTCCTGCTCGGACACGCGGAGGCAATCACCAGGATAGAAAACCCGAAGGATCAGGAAAAGCTTTTAAAAAACATGAAATCCAACTCGTATGAATACACTAATCTGGAAAGCCTCAAGGATAAGATTCTGAACGATTACCTGCTGCAGCTTAAAGCGGCGCCGTTTGTTGTCAAGGACGCGACACTGCCGGGAGGCGCGTGTACCGCCTGCGTTAAAAGAACAGGCGCCCAGGCCCAACTATTCCCGGAACTGATCAAGGATGTCGACACCTGCAGGGACGTTAAATGCTGGAGCCTGAAAAAGACCACATCCGAGGACCGCATCAGGCTGGAGTTTAAAAAAGAGATGGATGCCGGCGAGACCGTAATTGTGGGATCCGCGGCTGAAAAGATCCTCAGCCGGAACAGTTACGACAAGCCCACAGGCACCAGCTGGAAGCTCAAAAACAATATGACCTGGGCAGAAGCGATCAAAGGCACGGAATACAAGCCGGCCCTGGTCGTGGATTCCAAAGGAACAGCACATAAACTGATCAACCCGACCGCCGCGCTTAAGCTCATCCCGGCCGCGAAAAAGAACCAGAACTCAACCAACAGCTCGGACCTTACCCCTGCAGACAAGGCAGCCGCGGATAAGGCCCTGTGGATCAGGGAGATCAAGGAAAAGGTCAGATGGACAGCTGCAGGCAAGGTTTTAAACGAAATGGCCAAAGGCATCAGCGCCGGAGACTTAACCGGCCTGGCAAAAATAATGCTGGTTATGGTTGACTCCAACGAATCAATGAGCGTACATCCGCCGACCGCAAAGTTGTTCGGATTGAAACCCGCCGATTTTTCCGCGAAAAACATTCAAAAGGCCAGCCAGTCCGAAACAACCAAGATAATGGCCGTGACAATCATGGATCAGGTATTTTACTACAGCAATGACGCAACCGATGGTTTCAAAGCACTGCTCAATTTTTACAAACTCGAAAAATTCTATAAAAAGCACTATGACGAGGCCTTAGATGCAGCAATGGCCTTGGAGGCCGAGAAAAAGCCAGCGCCAATCAAAGGTACCTGCCGGGTTTGCGGATGCACTGAAAATACCCCCTGCATCGACGCGGAAGGGGAAACCACCTGCAGCTGGACGGATAAGACAGAGACGCTATGCACTGCCTGCGTCGGAAAGGATGAAAAGAAAGTGAAACCGGGAAGGAAAAACAAAGCGAAGAAGGGAGGAAAACGGTAAATGAAAAAAGCCTTATTTTTTATGATGATTTTTACCATTGCGTTAGCATCAGCAGCAATGGCAGACCCCGCGTATAAAGCCTATTACGCGAACAGAACCGCGGCCCACGAATGCGAAAAGTCCGGCGATACCACATGCGCAGTCGCAAACTACCTGGCGGCCGAGACAGCGGCGCTTAAACAGGACGCTGAAAAGACAGCTGACGACGTGGGAGAGTGGCTCAAATGGGCAGGATGGCAGCGCAGTAATGCCGGAGAAGTCCTGATTTTGAAATACAACGCGCTCCTGACAAAAGACGTATTGGATAAAAGCCTGCTTGAGGAAGCCATAAGGATACTTGAAGCCGGAAAAGTTACCAGCCCAGACCCAGCTGCAATGATTAAAAAGAACTTGAAGTACTGTAAGACCCAGCTCGGACTGGAATAGACCCCGTGCGGCCTGACCCGGCCAGCAGCTACCATCGAGAAGGCGCCGGGATAGGTCGCCGGACAAAAAAAATAAATAGGAGTAAATAAAATGGAGATAACCAAAGAATGGCTGGAAGGTAAGAACGCATGCAGTGATGGAAAAAAATGGTTTAAAAACAACAAAATACAGAATCCTAAAAAATGTGTCGAAAAATTGCTTAAAGTAAACTTTGACTGGGCAAACTGGTTGATATCAAGGCTGTTAACGAGAGAGGACAAAGTCAGATACGCAATATATTCGGCCGAACAGGTAATATCAATTTTTGAAAAAAAATACCCCAAAGACGACAGGCCAAGAAAAGCTATAGAAGCTGCAAAAGCATACTTAAAGAACCCTACTGATAAAACTAAAGCCGCCGCCGACAGATCGGAAGAGCGTCGTGTAGGGAAAGTGTGTAGATCTCGGTGGTCGCCG